>NZ_RHOT01000001.1 GCF_003946675.1 Lapidilactobacillus gannanensis
TACTTGATCAAAACAACCGAAGTTGTCATGAGTCCTGCACATTTTCGAAACTTTGTTCAGTTTTCAAAGATCTACCATTGTTGCAACAGCAACTTAACTATCATATCAAAGCGCTTAATCAATGTCAACAACTTTATTGAAAACATTTTTCAACGAGATAAGCAAGTTAGCAGCTCGTTTTGCAACACAAACTATCTTATCAACTTCAGGCCGTTTCGTCAATAACCAATTTAAAACCGGTTTTTGCTAACAAAATTGGCATGATTTACGATTAAAGTTAGGATTTTACTAGCTAACCAGGACTGACTAATTATTAGATTAGTAAACCCGAAACATTTTTCGAACAATAAAAAAGATTTACCGCCAAATCGCAGTAAATCTTTTTCAAATTATTTTATTTGTTCTCGTCGGGACGCATTGTTGGGAACAATAAGACGTCACGAATCGACGGTGCATCAGTCAATAACATGACCAAACGATCAATCCCAATGCCTAACCCGCCTGTAGGTGGCATGCCGTACTCCAAAGCTTCAATAAAGTCATAATCAACCCCATGAGCTTCATCATTACCAGCCTCATGCTCCGCTTCTTGTTCTTCAAAGCGCGCTTTCTGATCAATCGGATCATTTAATTCAGAGAATGCATTAGCATACTCAGTTCCTAAAATATAAAGTTCAAACCGATCAGTAAAGCGTGGATCATCGGCATTTTTCTTGGCTAATGGTGAAATTTCAATTGGATGACCATAAACAAAAGTTGGCGCTTGTAGCGTAGATTCGACAAATTGTTCGAAGAACTCATTAATAATATGCCCAACTTGCCAATATTCTTCATAATGAACATGGTGCTCATCAGCTAATTTCCGCGCTTCTTCCAAACTCATTTTAGGCCAAAAATCGACGCCAGTTTCCTTCTTGATGGCATCAACCATATGCACCCGATCAAATGGCTGGTCTAGATTAACTGCTTGTCCCTGATAAGTGAATTTACCAGTACCCAAAGCTTTTTGCGCAGCAAAGCGGAAAATACCTTCAGTCTCATCCATAACATCTTTAAAGTCAAAATAGGCGGCATAGGTTTCCAGCATCGTGAACTCAGGATTGTGACGCGTATCAATGCCCTCATTACGATAAACTCGGCCAATTTCATAAACACGTTCCATCCCACCGACAATCAACCGCTTCAGCTGCAATTCTAGAGCAATTCTTAAATAAAGATTGATATCCAATGCATTATGGTGTGTAATAAACGGCTTAGCTGAGGCACCACCTGGCAAAGCATGCAGTGATGAAGTTTCAACCTCTGTGAATTCGTGGCTATCCAAATACTCGCGAACAGCCTTAATAATCTTGCTTCGTTTAATAAAACGATCAAAGCTATCTTCGTTAGCAATCAAATCCAAATAACGTTGCCGATAAATCTGTTCGACATTGCTTAACCCATGATATTTATCTGGTAAGGGCCGTAAAGCCTTGGTCAAAAAAGTGACATGAAGTGCCTTAATCGTCAATTCACCAGTATCAGTCTTCATGACTTCACCCTTAATCCCCAAAAAATCACCTAAATCGGACTTTTTAAAGATTTGGTAGTTTTCGTCGCCGACAACATCTTTACGTACATAAATCTGGATTTTACCACTACGATCACGTAAATCAGCAAAGCCAACCTTCCCTTTACCACGCTTGGAGATCATCCGGCCAGCAATGGTAACTACTGGCTGGTCAGCCTCTAAGCTCTCTTTGGCTGTCTCACCGTAAGTATCGTGCAGTTGCTTAGCCAAATGTGAACGTGAGAAGCGGGTGCCAAACGGATCGATTCCCTCATCACGTAAAGTTTGCATTTTCTCTCGGCGAACAATCAACTGATCGTTCATTTCTTTATCTGGATTCTTGACATTATTATTTGCCACGTCTTTTTCCCTCACCTTTTTAAAATTTCAAAAAATCATTTTACTTGTTATTGCCGTTCCTCATAGCTGGTGACAAAATCATCTAGCAGCTGATCAACTTCGCTTTCAGTAAACGCCTGATTAACCGCTGCTCTGGTCTTGGCGCTTCGCGGAATTCCTTTTAAATAATAAGCGGCTTGTTGGCGAAATTCGGGGACCGCTACTTTTTCGCCTTTCAAAGCCACCAATCGTGACAATTGTTCTTCTGCAGTTTGGATTTTCGCCCGTGGTGTTGGTTCCGGTAATTCTTCACCAGTAGCTAAGTAATGATTGATCGATTTCAGAATCCAAGGATTACCTAAAACAGCACGGCCAATCATAACTGCATCTGCCCCAAATTCGGTCAACATTCGTTTGGCATCTTGCGGTGTTTGAACATCCCCATTACCCATAAAAGGAATCGTTACATGCTGACGAACCTCTTTGAGAATCTGCCAATCTGCGTGACCAGTATACATTTGTTTGCGGGTACGGCCGTGCATTGCTAAGGCTGCGGCCCCGGCACGTTCAACGGCCTGCGCATTTTCTACCGCATAGATGTGATTTTCATCCCAGCCCGTTCGCATCTTTACAGTGACTGGTTTTTCCACAGCAGCGACCACAGCGGCCACCATTTCATAAACCTGATTAGGGTCAAGTAACCATTTCGCACCAGCGTCAGTTTTAACAACCTTATTAACGGGACACCCCATATTAATGTCGATAATATCGGCTTGTGTGTGCTGATCAATAAACTTTGCTGCATTAACCAGTGTTTCCTTGGTCCCACCGAAAATCTGAATACTAATTGGATGTTCTTTGGGGTCCACAAATAACATATCTAGTGTCCGCTGATTGTGATACATAATACCTCGGTCACTGATCATTTCACAGACGACCAGACCGGCACCAAATTCTTTCGCAACTAACCGAAAGGCTGAATTGGTAATCCCGGCCATCGGTGCAACTACAACCTGATTAGGAATTGTCACATTGCCAATTTGCCACTCCATAACACCGCTCCTAATTCTTAATTCGCCTAATCTTAGCAAAAAAATCGCTAAGATTGCAACCAGCCCAATAATAATTACCCGTTTTTTAAGGTAATGAGTACCATTGGACTAGCTGATCAACTATGTTAATGATCACAAAATTATTTTTGGGCCACTAATGCTTGTAACTCAGCCTCTGTGAATTGATAGTGTTGACCGCAGAACTTGCAAACAGCTTCCGCACCATGATCTTCGGTAATCATTTTATTCAAATCGCTGGTTGCTAGCGTTGCTAATGCCTTACGAAAACGTTCCTTACTGCAGTCACACTTAAAGGCAACCGGCATTTTTTCTAATACCTTGAACTGCTCTAAACCAAAAATTTGTTGTAACAATTGTTCAGGTGTCTGGCCCTGCCGTAACAAATCAGATACTCGCGGTAATTGCTGTAGCCGTTGTTCTAATTCGGTTATTTGCGCTGAGGTAGCACTAGGTAAAGCCTGAATTAAAAAGCCACCTGCAACCTGAACCGTTTTATCCTGATTTACGAAAACTGACAGCCCCATTGAAGAAGGGATTTGTTCCGATTTAGCCAAGTAATACGTAAAATCTTCAGCAATTTCACCAGAAGTAATCGGTACTTGACCTGTAAACGGCTGTTTCATTGCCAAATCTTTGGTGACACTTAATAACCCCTTGGTGCCAACTGCTCGGCGCACATCGATTTTTCCCAACGGATTTAATGGCAGCTCCACATGAGGACTAGCAAGATAACCTTTAACTGTTCCATTAGCATTGCCATCAGCAATAATGGCCCCCACCGGACCATCACCAACTAGACGAACTGTTAATTTCTCGGGATCTTTCAAAACCGCACTGCTAAGTAATAACGTCCCAATCAAAGTCCGACCTAAAGCTGCCGTTGCAGCGGGCCAAGTATCATGATGTTGCTGCGCCTCGCGAACTAACTGACTAGCATCAACAGCCAACATACGAAAAGCACCATCATTAGTCATTGCTTTAATTAAATAATCTGCCACTTTAATTCTCCTTGCCTAGTTCCTGCTGATTTTGAAGATACTAAATAATACTAGCTTAAAGTAAGAAAAAATACCAGCCTATAACTAATAGAGTGTGAGGGCTGCCGGGTTTTTGGCATAGGATAATTTCAAATAATCACTTGAGCTGGTACAACCAGATCGAGTGATTATTTAAATTAGCCATAGCCATTTGGCAACCCAAACACGTTTCAATAGAGTGTGAGGAGTGGTGGTCTTTTGGCGTAGTACAATTTCAAATATTTGCATGAGCTGGTGCCAACCAGATCGTGTGAATATTTGAATCGTACCTAGCCATTTACCACTCCGAACACGTTTCAATAGAGTGTGAGTAGTGATGGTTAGACTGCGTAGCGTAATTTCAATTATTTGATTGAGCGGTGCAACCGATCTGGCAATTATTTAAATTAGGCCTAGCAGTCTATCACCCCGAACACGTTTCAAATCAGAGTGTGCAGACCAACATTTTTTAAACTCAGAAAGCTAAGCAACTAAACTATTAGTTTATAACAACCTTGTTTTCTGGCGGTACGCGGAATTAAGTTTCTTAATCCGGATAGTGACCTAAACCATTTTTGAAGATTTGCCTACATGATTGAAAAGACAAAAAATCCCAAGGTCAATAGCAACAAATGTGCTATCAACCTTAGGATTATATGACTAGCTTAAATTAATTAGCATCAACAACCTAATTTTGATCAGATTGATGGTCGTCATCATCATGATGATCATCAGAAACTGGTTCCTTAGGTGCATCAGCTGGCGCTTCACCTGTTGCTTCGGCATGATCTTCAGCAGTGGCATTAGCATCTGCTCGCTGTTCAGCATCGTGATCGGCATCAGGGTCAACATTTTTAGCTTGCGATTGAGCATCTTTACGTTCCAAAGCTCGCTTAGATTCTTCGAAAGTTGCGGCGTGTTCACTTGGATAAAGTGAGTTGTCACCTTCAGGCATTTTACCATCATTGAATAAGCTGAGAATTTCTTTTTCATCAAGCGTCTCGTACTTCAGCAATGCCTCAGCAATTAACTTATGTTGTGCTTGATGTTGTTCCAAGATTTCCCGAGCCTTCGCATGATCGGCAGTGATGATTTCACGAACGGTGTCATCAATGGCAGCAGCAGTTTTCTCAGAGTATGGCGCTCCTTGGCCGTATTGAGCACCAACGAAAGGTTGGCCTTCACGTTCCAAAGTAACCGTGCCTAAAACATCAGTCATCCCATATTGGGTGACCATACTGCGAGCAATATCAGTTGCTTGTTCAAAGTCATTAGACGCACCAGTTGATTGCGTGCCAAAGATTAATTCTTCAGCCGTCCGACCGCCAAGCAAGCCAGTGATCTGTTCATCTAATTCCTTTTTAGTCATTAAGAATTGATCATCCCGTGGCAACATAATGGCATAACCGCCAGCACGACCACGAGGTACAATGGTTACTTTCCGAACAACTCGTGAATCACTTAAAACAACCCCAACCAAAGCATGGCCGGCCTCATGATAAGCCACCATCTTCCGCTCACGGTCGCTGATCACGCGATCCTTTTTAGCAGGACCAGCAATGACACGGTCTTCAGCTTCATCAACGTCAGAAGCATCAATCTTGGTCTTGTTTCGTCGAGCAGCAACTAAGGCCGCTTCATTAAGCAAGTTCTCCAAGTCAGCCCCAACGAATCCAGGCGTTTGTTGTGCAACAACTTTCAAATCAACATCATCAGCTAATGGTTTGTTCTTAGCATGAACCTTTAAGATAGCTTCCCGACCCTTAACATCAGGACGGCCAACTAAAATCTTGCGGTCAAAACGGCCAGGCCGTAATAACGCTGGATCCAACACATCAGAACGGTTGGTTGCAGCAATGACAATGACGCCTTCATTACCTGTAAATCCATCCATTTCAACTAATAATTGGTTTAAAGTTTGTTCTCGTTCATCGTGACCGCCACCCATGCCGGCGCCACGTTGGCGTCCGACGGCATCGATTTCATCAATAAAGATAATTGCTGGTGCGTTCTTTTTAGCATTATCAAACAAGTCACGTACTCGAGAAGCACCAACACCGACGAACATTTCGACGAAGTCAGAACCAGAAATAGAGAAGAATGGCACACCGGCTTCACCGGCAACAGCACGTGCTAGTAGGGTTTTACCAGTACCAGGAGGGCCCTCAAGTAAAACGCCTTTAGGAATTCGTGCCCCTAAAGAATTAAACTTCTTAGGATTCTTCAAGAATTCAACAACTTCAACTAATTCTTGTTTTTCTTCTTCAGCACCAGCGACATCAGAGAAGCGCACTGAATTCTTCTTAGGATCTTCAGGCTTCGCTTTAGTCTTGCCAAAGCTCATCACACCGCGGCCATTGCCGCCACCTTGACCAGCCTGATTCATCATGAAATAGAAAAAGACAAAAATCAGAATTGTAGGGATCAACATGGTCAACACACTGATCCAAATCCCAGATTGAGATTCTTCTTGCGTGTGCATTGTCACGCCTTCACTCTGAGCCACTTTGGTAATTTGTGCTAACGAACTATCATTTGGCAGAAGTGAAGTCGTAAAGCCATCTACTTTAGTTGTAGTGGTTTGTCCCGGAACAGCGAAGAAACTATTGTTTGTAGCTTTCTTAGTTTGCGGTTTAGTATATTCCCCACGAATTTGGTAGACCCCATTTGCAGGTTGGACACTAAATTCTTTAATCTTGTTAGCCTTTAATTGTTTAACAAATGTTGTTGTACTAACATTTTGTGTGGTACCACTGTTTCCCCGATTGAAGAAGAAACTAATCCCACCAACTAAGGCGACAAAAATAATGATGTAGAATAAACCGCTATTTAAAAGCCGATTACGGTTATTTTTCATTGACAACCTCCTGAAATAATCGATTCATCAAGATAATCGAATGGTGTAATCATATCATATTTGACCATTTTTGACTAATATCTATTTCCTAAATTTACGCGTTAATTTTGCTCGTAAACTTCAGGTTTTAAAACGCCGACAAATGGCAAATTCCGATACTGATTTTTGTAATCAAGACCATAGCCGACCAAGAACTCATCAGGAACGGTTACCCCTGTATAATCGACATGAACGTTAATCAAACGTCGAGCAGGCTTATTTAAGAAAGAACAAATCTTGATTGAAGCTGCTTCCCGTGTTTGTAATAACTTGATCAGTGCTTCTAGTGTACGACCAGTATCGATAATATCCTCAACGATAACCAAGTCGCGACCCTTGACCGGAATATCTAAATCTTTCAGAATACGCACTTCACCGCTTGATTCAAGGGCATCACCATAACTAGAAACATCCATAAACTCAATTTCTGCTGGCGCATCATAGGCCCGAATCAAATCAGTCATAAAAAGCACAGCACCCTTTAAAATACAAATAAAGATAGGCACCTTGCCTTGATAATCGGTCTGTAATTCTTGGCCTAGACGAGCAACAGTTTTTTGAATTTCTTCCGTGGAAACAATGGTCTTCTCAATATTTTCGCGCATTTTGCTCTCCTTTTAGTGATTAGCTTCTTTTTTGACTATCCGTTTGTTTGATCAATACATAAATGATTTTAGCAGTTTCTCTATGGTTCGACAATTTATAATTGTAGATATTTGGTATCCAAATAACTTTTTTATCAGCTACCAGGGCAAATAATGACGAGCGCTGACTTTGTGGAATCTTCTGGTTGATCAAACGTCGTCGCAATAATTGATGATGACCATTGGCTAAAGTTAGTTGATCTGACTTTTGCGCCGGACGCAAGCACAATTGCTTTGGCCACTGTGCTAGCTGCAAGCGACTAATTTGCTGAACAGTTTCAGCTTGAGGTAAAGCCGTAAAAACACCAATTTTTTGATTTTGATAGTCTTGCCAATGATTCAAAGTCAGCTCAACTGTAGGTAATGCCACACCAACTGACCGTTGATTCAATGGTCGAAAAACAAAAGTCTGATACTCACGAACAAACTGCCAGTTCTTAACCAAAGTTAGTACTTGTTCCCCAGCAGTTGTTTGCGTCGCCTGTACCAGTGCTTGCAGTTGCTGAGCTTTTAGTGCTGGCAAATTTTTAAAATAGTGCTGCCAGAGATCTTGCCAAAAAAGTGCTTGTGCTGTCATAGATAAATGTTGCAATTCAGAACTAAGCCGGCCATGCAACTGTTCCTGCTGCCAATTTAAGCCTAACTTGGCCTGCAGTGAACTAAATTGCTGTCCTGCAAGTTCTTGCAAGGCCTGAATCTCTTGGGCAAAGCGCTGACTATGTGCCAAAACTTGTTTATTTTCTTGCTTTAATTGAGGTACTACCTGATGGCGCAAACGATTACGCGTGGTCAGGTCCTGCGCATTGGTATAGTCCTCACAGTAAGCTAATTGTTGTTGCTGAACATAAGCCAGTAAGGTTCGCTTAGCAAAAGGTAACAATGGTCGTAGAATTTGCCAATTCTGCCAACTAGTCAGCGGTTTTAATCCAGGAAATTCGGTACTAGCACCACTGCGCGTTAGCCGTAGCAACATGGTTTCCAATAAATCATCCCCATGATGTGCTGTCACCAGAAACTGGCTAGCAGTTTGCTTCATCGCCCTAGCTAAAAACTCGTACCGTGCTTGGCGGGCAGCAGCTTCATTATCTTTTTTATGAGCAGCGGACCACTGCCCCACCACTAGCGGTAAGTGCCACGAAGTCGCAAGCTGGCGGACCAACTGTTCTTCAACCACACTATCGCGCCGTAATTGATGATTAAAATACGCCAGCGTTATTTGCGGTCGGCTACTCGCCGGTAACTGTAGTAACAGTGAAACGAGTGCTGTTGAATCAGCGCCACCAGAAAAGGCCACTAAGACTGACTTTTTTCTAGTTAAATCAACTGGTAGTTGCTGCCAACTAATCTGAAATTGGTCAACTAAATTCATTGACTAAGCACCTCCCTGACAATATTGACTAGCGTAATAAATGAGCCATCATCCGCGCTTGGATGATGGCCCACTTATCGACAACATAATTAAACAACGGTACTATCTTAGTACCAAACTTGCTTAATAAAATTAACTACGACGACCGCCACGACCGCCACGTTTACCTTCAGTATTACGCTTAATGGCTGTTAATCGATCTTCACTATCTTTTAAAAATCCGGAAAGCATACTATCAAAGTCTTGATGATTTTGATGGCTTTGATGGTTATTACTTGGTCGACCACCACTATTGCCACGCTTCCAATTATTATTGCTGCTATCATTCTCACGATGTTCACGATGATGTTGCTGCTCATGATGTGGTGCGTGGGAATGATTAGCAGGGGCAGCACTTTGCTCGCTTGCCTGTTTGATCGACAAACCAATCTTGTTAGCCTGAACTGAAACAACTTTAACAGTGACCATGTCGCCAACACTCAAAACATCATGAATATCCTTGACATACTGATTAGAAATTTCACTGATGTGGACCAAACCACTTTGCCCAGAACCTAAATCAACAAATGCTCCGAAGTTGGTGATTCCAGTTACTTTGCCGGTAACCTTCGACCCAATTTCAACTGCCATATACCCGTAAATCCTCCTTGGATGTGCTTCTTTTCGATATCTTAGTATACCACCGAACAATTTCAAATAAAACTAGTTTTTTGGATTTGCATCCTTTGTAATGCCACCATTCTCAGGTAATGAAAAAATAATCTCACCATTCTTGGAATAATCGTATTTATAGCGAATCAACTTATTCAAATAGTCATCATCGTGCAACTGGTCTACCTGAACTTTCAGATTTTGCTTGGTTGACTGAACCTCGCGCAGTGCCTTCTGCTGTTGCGTAACTTGCGCTTGTAATTGCCGATTTGTGTTCTGAGCCCGCATAATTTGAACCCCAAAGAAAATCAGGCAAAGAATGAAAATAGCAAAAATTGCCAGCAACCGCCGTCGATGAACCAAACGTGTGCTCCGCTGCTGTTTAGCTACGACTGCTTGTTGTTGTGATTCAATGACAAAATCATTGTTTAAACTAGTTACTTTAGTGTTCGGTTTTTTTGGCGCTTGCATGCGATTCACCCCCGCAAAATCGTTTGTTCATACCTGAAGTATAGCATAACTCACTTCAATTTTTTTAACTGACTATTGGCTTTTTTAAAAAAGTTTACAGATTAGTTTAGCGGGCCGTATCACTGACAACCTGATACATTTCTTCAGCATCGGCCTTTTTAGTCGTTTCCACGATTCGCGTAATCTTAACCACCAATGTTTTATTACCAAATAAAATTGTTAACTCATCGCCAACAGCAACATCACTAGACGACTTGGCAACTTTTCCATTGATTGAAATTCGCCCTTTGTCGGCAATTTCTTTGGCTACTGTTCGCCGTTTAATTAGGCGAGAAACCTTTAAATATTTATCTAATCGCATATTTTGCTCCTTTAACTACTTCATCATTTTAATAATATGACTGCTATCATCAGTCTCATGCTTAATTGCCCATCTATTTCTTGGCAACTTGCTTCGTCTGTTGTAAAGCTTGGAGAAACTTAATTAAATCCTGCAACCAATCGGTCACGTCCGGCAACGGTTTAGGTAAGGTCAAACTAACTAAATATTTCTGTTCATCCTCTAGTTTAACATCTGCGTGATAAGTTAGCACTGCTAAAGCTGCGAACAAATCTTCGCCACTGAGTTGCTTAGTTGCCTGAGGACTAAAGCGAATACTGATTTGTTGCTGTTTCTGACGAATCTGTTGTAACAATAATTGGTCAGCCAACATTTTCAAATGACCAACTAACAGCAAATTAGCCACTGGCGCTGGATAATCACCAAAGCGATCAATTAAGTCACTTTGAATATTCAGCAAATCATCTTCAGTCGCCACTTGGCGGATACGTTTATATAATTCGATTTTCTGGCGACTATCGTCAACATAATCATCTGGTAAATACGCTTCAACATTTAAATTCAATTCTGTATCGCTAACCGTTGCTGCTGATTTATGTTGCCGTTTTTGCACAGCTTCATTAAGCATTTGCGAATACAGATCAAAACCAACCGAATTAATAAAACCATGCTGTTGTTTACCTAATAAGTTACCGGCACCACGAATTGATAAATCACGCATAGCAATTTTAAAGCCAGAACCTAATTCCGTGAAGTCTTTAATTGCCTGCAACCGTTTCTCACTGACTTCAGTTAGAACTTTATTCGGCTGATACATGAAATAAGCATACGCAATCCGACTAGAACGACCAACCCGCCCTCGCAACTGATATAACTGCGATAGACCATAACGATCTGCATTTTCAACAATCAGCGTGTTGGCATTCGGCATATCCACCCCAGTTTCAATAATCGTTGTAGTTACTAAGATATCGTAATCACCATTAACAAAATTAAAGATGACATTTTCCAACTGATTCTCGGTCATTTGACCATGAGCGTAGGCAATGGTTGCTTCTGGAATCAGCGCTTGCAGTTGATCAACCGTCCGTTCAATATCATCGACACGATTATGCAAATAAAAGACTTGACCACCGCGCTCAATTTCACGTTGAATTGCTTCACGGACTGCACCAGCATTTTGTTCTAACACGTAAGTCTGAATTGGATAGCGATTAGTTGGTGGCGTTTCAATCACCGACAAGTCACGAACGCCGATCATTGACATGTGTAATGTCCGAGGAATTGGTGTTGCTGTTAATGTCAGCACATCCACTGACGCCCGCATTTGTTTCAAGCGTTCCTTATGTTTGACGCCAAAACGCTGCTCTTCGTCAACAATCAATAATCCTAAATCAGCAAAAACCACATCTTTTGATAAAATACGGTGAGTCCCAACAACAATATCAATTTTGCCAGCCTTTAAATCTTTAATTGTTTGGCGATTTTCAGCCGCCGTTTGGAAGCGTGACATCATGGCAACATTAATAGGAAAATCAGCGAAACGATCTTGCATGGTATCAAAATGCTGTTGCGCCAAAATAGTGGTGGGCACAAGAAAAGCGACTTGTTTATTATTCATTACTGCTTTAAAAGCAGCCCGTAATGCCACTTCAGTTTTACCAAAACCCACATCGCCAACTAGTAACCGATCCATTGGTTGCGAACGTTCCATATCATGTTTGACCTCAGCCGTGCTCCGCAGTTGATCTGGTGTTTCAGCATAAGCAAATTCCGCTTCAAACTGACGTTGCAAATCATCGTCAGGAGCAAAAGCAAACCCCTTTTCAGCTTGTCGCTTAGCATAGAGTGCGATTAAATCATCAGCAATATCTTCAATTCGGCTCGAAACCTTTTGTTTTGTCTTCTGCCACTCACTGCCACCTAAGCGATTGATTCGAGGTGTTTTGCCTTCAGCAGAAACATATTTACTAATTAAATTGAGCTGATCAACCGGAATAAATAGCTTAGCATCATCTTGATAGGCAATCGTTAAATAATCACGATGAACCCCATCAACTGTCATGGTTTCCATGCCTTCAAAGCGGCCGATCCCATGGTTAATATGAACGACATAATCGCCAGGTTTCAGTTCATTATAACTCCGCAATCGCTCAGCATTAGCCATCGTTTGCCGCCGTGGTGCAGCTTTCTTCTTAACCCGATTAAATAATTCGTGTTCCGTTAGGACAACCAAATTAGCCGCTGGTAATTCAAACCCATTACGTAAATTACCAGGAACCAGTTGTAACTGATCAGGGATAACTTGGTCTCGTTCAGCTAACGCCACATCAACTTCGAAATCGTGGAAAACACTTTGTAAATGCTGCCGACGACCAGCTTCTGTAATTAGTAAAACTACTGTGCGTTGCTGTTTATGCCAACGATCTAACTCGGTTTTGATCAACGGCATCTGGCTGAAGAATTGTTGGACCGTGCGTGAATCAATATTAATAATTTTATCAAAGCGTAAATTACCTAAGCCTTTTTGAAATAGTGCTAAATGTAATTGACGTTGCTTAAATTGACGATTCAAATCGCGAAAATCTGGTCGAAATTGTTGTTCTGGCAATAAATGATTAACCGCCAATTGATCAGCTTGCCAGCCTGCAAGTTCCTGATCAAGTTCATCTGACTTTTCCAAAAGCCGACTAAAATCTTCAAAAACTAAAATTCCCGAATCAGCCAAATAATCGGCCAAAGTAGTTGTTTCTTCATATAAGAAGTCAACTAACAGCCCCGCGCTCTCCGGCAACGCTTGATCCGCTAAGGCGCTAATTGCCGGCTCAAAATAATCAGTTAATGTTTGACGAGCTGCTTGATCGGCCTTTGTTTTTTGGGGCAAAGTGGCCAACTGCTTGGTTAATGCAGCTGTCAACAAATCACCAGCATGCTGCCGTTGTGCCAAAGAAATTATTTTTTCAGTAGCTGGCAAAATTATTGCCTGATCTAAATTCTTTAAACTCCGCTGTTTACCAGGATCAAAAGTCCGTAAGCTATCCAATTCATCGCCGAAGAACTCGGCCCGAATTGGATCGGCAAAGTTCAGCGGATAAATATCAACAATATCCCCACGAATCGCAAACTCTCCAGGATTAGCAACTAGTTTTTCACGGCGATAACCCATTTCAACTAATTGATTTGGCAGTTCACTTAAATTATAGGTTTGATCAGCACTAATCACTAACTTAGCCGCCGCAAAGTCGGCTGCTGGTGCTAATTGATATCGCAAGCCAGCCACTGAAGTGACAACCACACCTGGTCGTTGACTTAGCAGGAAGCTCAGCGCCTCAATTCTTAAACTTTGAAATTCTGGTGAACTCGTTGCACCTTGAGCGGCAATAACTTCTTCCACCGGAAAATAATAAACAAAGTCATCCCCCAATAAATCAGTCAGGTCATCCACAAATTGCCCTGCATGATAGCCATTATCAGTCACATAGATCAATGGTTGTTTTAACTGCCGTACGATTCCAGCCAAATAAACAGCCGCTGCTGAACCACTTAAACCAGTCACTAATCGACGTTTAGGTGCTTGCCAGTCAGCCAATTGACCCGCCAACTGCACCTGATTTGCCACCAAATCAATTAAATCCATCTTAACCACACTCATTTCGGTTACCTATATTAAGATTAGGCAAGTAACAATTAACCGTTATACTGATTCATTAATTCTTCAAAATCAGCTTTTTCTGCCGACCAGTCCTGTAAGGCAGCTGCTGCTCGATCCATACTTTGTTCCACGACAGGACGATCATCTTTACTAAAGGGCGTTAAAACCCAGTCCACAACTTTAGCTCGTTGGGGATGTTGAATGCCAATTTTCACGCGATTAAACTTTTCCGTTCCTAAGGCGCTAATAATGCTCTTAATGCCATTGTGACCACCAGAAGCACCATGAGTTCGCAATCTCAGCTTGCCTAAAGGCATATCCAAATCATCTTGAATCACCGCAATCTCTTCTGGCGCAAATTGATAATAACTTGCCAATGGTCCTACAGCGCGACCAGAATCATTCATAAAAGTTAATGGTTTAACCAACAGGATTTTTTCACCGTTGATTTTAGTCGAGCCCGTCAATGCATTAAATTCACTTTTAGTTAATTCAACATTTAAAACCTTGGCAACATGAGCCAAAGTATCAAAACCAACATTATGTTTTGTGTGCTCGTATTTAGCACCTGGGTTACCCAAACCAACAATCATTCTCACAATAAATTCCTTCTATCTATTAATTAATTTAGAACAGGTCAGCCAAATCGCTAATAACTCCCCGTCAACCTTAACACCTGTAATAACTTGTTAAAACGCAAAAAGCTGGCGTTTTAACAAACCCCAGGTTAGCACCCAAAATTATAGCATAAGCACACTATTTTTGCAGAATCAGCTAATTCGAACTTAATTCATGTAATTTTTCACGATACCTGATACACTTGCAGATGGACATCCTTATTTTTAATGGGGCGGCCCCTAAACCGCTATTAAGTTTGTGTTGTTTGCAATGAAACAGATTGATAAAAGTGTACCAGTTAGAAAAATACTTTTTACTGAAATCGCTTACTAAAGCGCTTTATTTTTCTTTCATGTGGCTTAAAGAGCGTTATTCCAACGCTGATTGCTTCACTTACTATTTTTTCATAGATGGTTGTAAATTTGCTGTTAAACAGTAAATATTGTGTTATACTTACAAAGTAAATATGTTTAGATCAAGGAAGGATGAATATAATGTCAAACGCTAAAGTAAAAGAACGCCAAAAAGTTTTATTGGTCGGCGATGGTGCCGTAGGTTCTAGTTATGCATATGCATTAGTATTACAAGGAATCGCTCAAGAAATCGGGATTGTTGATATTGCTAAAAACAAGACCAAAGGTGACGCGATCGACCTTTCTAACGCACTACCATTTACTTCACCAAAGCAAATTTATTCAGCTGAATACTCAGATGCTAAAGATGCTGACGTTGTTGTAATCACTGCCGGTGCACCACAAAAGCCTGGCGAAACTCGTTTAGACTTAGTTAACAAGAACTTGAAGATTTTGAAGTCAATCGTTGACCCAATCGTTGAATCTGGCTTCGATGGCATCTTCTTGGTTGCTGCTAACCCAGTTGATATTTTAACTTATGCTACTTGGAAACTTTCTGGCTTCCCTAAGAACCGTGTTGTTGGTTCAGGTACTTCATTGGATACTGCTCGTCTTCGTCAATCAGTTGCTGAATTGGTTAACGTTGATGCTCGTTCGGTCCATGCATATATCATGGGCGAACATGGTGACACTGAATTTGCCGTTTGGTCACATGCCAACATTGGTGGTATCAAGATTGCTGAATGGGTTAAACAACATCCAGAAGTTGATGAAAGCAAGTTAGTTGAAATGTTCGAAAACGTTCGTGATGCTGCTTACACAATCATCAACTTGAAGGGCGCTACTTTTTACGGTATCGCTACTGCTTTAGCTCGGATTACACGTGCTATCTTAGATGATGAAAATGCTGTCTTACCATTATCTGTTTACATGGATGGTCAATATGGCTTGAACGACATTTATATTGGTAGTCCTGCCGTTATCAACCGTGACGGTATCCAAAACATCTTGGAAATTCCTTTGACTGATCATGAATCAGAATCAATGCAAGCTTCTGCTAAGCAATTGAAGGAAGTTTTGACTAACGCTTTTGCACAAAACGATATTGAAACTCGTCAATAATCTGCGCAAATCCTAGTTTAACTAATTAAATTATTGGGCTGAAATGAAACGTACACGTTTTATTTCAGCCTTTTTTATTTGAGAGTGTTCAGAGCGATGCACTGTCGCTCCGAACACATTTCAACAGAGTGTGAGGGCTGGTGGGCTTTTTCCTTTCTTAACTTCAGCCAAACATCTTTTAAATTTTGACTAAACAGATTTAAAATTTTATCACTCATTCCCCCAAAGTAATTCTTATAACTTACTAAAGGAAAGACAATTTGTTTTGTGAACAATCTTTTTGCTGGTATACTAAGGGTAACTTCTGGCAGATTAGAACAACAAGTAGGTGGAAACAAAGTGAAGAAACGTAGTAAATTGATTTTAACAATAAGTGGTGTCTGTGCAATCTTGATTCTTGGTGCAGTCTACATTTACCGTGGTGTCTTCTATCAAAGCCACTACTTACCCAACACTCAAGTTGAGAATGTGAATATTGGTAAATTAACTTACCAACAGGCACAAAGTAAATTAACCAAGAAACTGGTCAATGCTAAGTATCAACTTTATGACGACAAAAAAGCGCTGGCCACTATTACTGGTAAAGAACTGGGTTTGTCACGTAACTCTGGCGGTTACTTGAAGAAATTAATGGCCAACCAAAATAGCTGGTCATTCTCAAATAAAGTCAGTACTGAAACAACTAGTTCGGTAGCAGCCGTTCGAGTTGATCAAGCTTCACTTGATGCTTTCGTCAAAGAAACCGTTGACCAGGCAAATCAAGGCCGAACCGCTACTAGCAATGCTAAGGTCATTCAAGAAACAACTAGTTTTAAGATCAAGCCTGAAGTTCAAGGCACACAGCTTGATCAGGCTGCGGTAAAAGCCGCAGTTGAAAAGGCGATTGTCAATGGCCAACGTAAAGTACAATTGGATCAAACTTACGTTAAGCCAACAATAACCCAGGACAACACAAAGTTGAAAACAGAAGTTAAGTCACTAAACGAAGTGGCTCAAACAACTGGTACCTATACCCTGGCTGGTAAAACAATTACAATTACACCGGCCATGATCACCAGCTGGATTTCTTATCAAGATGGCCAAGTAGTTGTTGATCAAACTGCCCTAACAAATTATTTAAGCGGTTTGAATAGTCAATATGCGACATACAACCGTGATCGTCAGTTCAAATCAACGAAACGAGGTACGGTGACCGTTCCAGCAGGTATTTATGGTTGGAGCATTAACGTTTCCAGTGAATTACCAAAATTGACTGCCGCCATTTTAGCTGGCAAAGACTTCACTCGCACACCAACGATTCAAGGCAGCGGTTATTCCAAAGACGGCACTGATATTGGTAATACTTACGTCGAAGTTGATAAAGAAAACCAGCATATGTGGGTTTATATCAACGGCGAAGAAAAAATTAGTACTGATATTGTTACTGGTAAGCCAAAACAAGCAACGCCAAGTGGTGTCTGGTCTGTCTGGGCCAAGGAACGTAATTCAACCTTAAAAGGTAAAAACGATGATGGTTCCGATTACGCTTCTAAAGTTTCTTATTGGATGCCAATTGATACCACCGGCCTTGGGATTCATGATTCGCCATGGCAGTCTAAATATGGCGGTGATTGGTACAAGGAACACGGCTCACACGGCTGTATCAATACCCCACCAGAAACAATGGCTAAGGTTTATGAAATTGTACCAATTGGAACACCAGTGTTAGTCTTTTAGTAATCAACGACAAATAAAAGCTTGAACCTGATTTGAATTAATCAGTTCAAGCTTTTTTATTTTACCGGATTAAGACTTGGCAAAAAATCTATTGACTAAGAATAATCTCGTTTTCAGTCAACAATTTAAAAAATCACTTCAACAAGCTCTCTGCTACTACCCACCTGACACTTATTCTGGAAAGGCCCATTTATGACACTCCCATAAAAAAACATCGTTCATTGACTTATTTTTAAGTACCAAGCAGTATCCTGATTAATGTTCCCGCCAAGTAATCTGCAGCACACCATCCCCGAGTGGCAACAAACTGACATTTAAATTAGGATTCTGATAAACAGTCGTCAATAATTGATTTAAGCCACGATGGATGCCCTTATTGCGATGACGAATGGTAGTAATATCGTCAAAAATCGTACCGCCCTGTAAAACATCGTCAATTAGTAAGATACCGTTAGGCGCCAACAAGCGTAGCGCATCAGGTAAAAATTTAATATACTGAGCTTTGGCCGCATCAAGAAAGATGAGGTCATAGTCAGTTTGTAACGTGGGCAGGATATCAGCGGCATCACCAATTAATAAGTCAATTTGGTCTTGATACCCGAGCTGTTGCCAATTCTCCTTGGCATGGTTGTACATGGTGTCAAAGCGGTCGATCGTCGTGACCTGGACGTTTTTCGGATCAGCCTCGACAAATAATGCGGACGAAAAACCAATCGCCGTACCGACCTCAAGAATACGTTGTGGCGCCTGAATCGAAACGAGTTGATATAAATAAGCTGCTGTTTCTCGCGGAATAATTGGTACTCGTCGTTCATTAGCCCATTGTTCAATTTGTGCAAGTTTCGGTGAGATTGGCAACGGTTGGTTTCGTAAGAAATTCTGAACTTTTTCGTGGACCACTGGATGGGACATCATTTCATTACGCATTTTCTAATTTTCCTCACAGTTTAGTTTCATCAAAAGATGTAATAATTCTCTAATATATTTTAAAGTTTCGCTATTTATGGTATGATAACAACGATAAGAAAGTCTTTTTAAGGAGGACCACCATGTTAATTAAAAGTTTAGTCTTGAAGAAAGATAAATTAACGACGGTTAAAGAAAACGCGACCTTAGCTGAGGCCTTAAAAATTCTTGAGGATTCTGGCTACCGTTGTGTCCCGATCCTTGATGAAAGTGGTCGGATTTTCCGTGGTAACATTTATAAAATGCATATCTATCGTCATAAATCACAAGGCGGCGATATGAGTTTACCCGTCACCTTTTTACTGAAAAATGCCACCAAGACGATTGATCTTGACTCGCCATTCTTCAAAGTCTTCTTTAATATCAAAGACTTACCTTATATTGCTGTCCTAGATGAAAACCACAACTTCTATGGTATCTTAACTCATGCTAAATTACTAGGAATGTTATCGGAAGCCTGGAACTTGGATATCGGCAGCTATGTCTTGACGATTATGTCAACTGGCCAGCAAGGTGATTTACTAGAAATGTCAAAGATTATTTCTAAATACAGTTCAATTGCTGGTATCTTAACTTTAGATGCTAAAAAAGGCACTTTCGTTCGTCGGACGTTAATTACTTTACCCGCCGGTTTGAAACGGAAAACTTTGGCTGATATTGTTGAACGTCTAGAGCGTAAGGAATATCGGGTCGTTGAAATTGATGATTTACAATCTGGTGAAACAATTCGTAACGAAAAAAACGCGATTTAATTTTTATCTTTCATTCATTAATTAAAAAGACAGGAACGTGTGGATGCTATCAAGTCAGCACACGTGTTCCTGTCTTTTTTTATTTAAATAGGCGCAAGCAAACGAAAATTTCTCTCACGGACATTTTGGCGCAAGTCAAATTCTCTTATCGATTAATCGACCGCGCCATCTGTTTCAAAGTATGACGCTGACCACGAATTGTCTTGCTTAATGCTAAAATATTCTCCACCGGTGCCATACCGGCTGCACCTGCATCACCAATATGTTGAATATCAACACCACAGATTTTATTTTGTAAGGCAATCGTTTCAATAACACTCGTTGTAGCACTTTCTTGACTGGTGCCAATTGCCGACATCACCAAAGCACCATGCTGGTGAGCCTGACCAACGATTGCCGTTAGAGTTGCGGCATCGAAACCAGGTACTGTTCCCACTGCTGGAACCAAAATAATATCAGCGCCAGCGTCGATCAAGTCTGTTAATACTTGGGAATCAATAATTGGTTCATTAACACCTGCGCTATGCATTTTCCCAGCAATAATCAAGCCAGAGAAGTTGGCCCGTACTTCACGTAAAGTGGCAATAATTGTCGCATTATCCACACCAGTACCTGGATTGCCAGTCAAGCAAATAAAGTCAACTCCTAATTCAGTTGCCTTTTTAACAGTGGCTGCATTAGCTTGGCGCCCCAATGCAATTGGTAACTTCTCAGATAACATCTGAGCTTGTGGCGCTATTGGTTCCAAATTAATCCCAACAGGGCGACCAACTAAATGCTTTAACTGCTGGATTGCTGCCAAATCATCATGAACATTGGCTAAACTATTCTCGCCGTCATTTAAGCCTAAGATAAAGGGATGCTGGACATCAAAATGATTCAACAAAATCAAGTCAGCACCAAAAGCACTGGCAACTTCAGCATTGGTAATCGTTTCGGCTAAGGGTTCATGGACCACCACATTTTCCGAAAGGATCGTCCGGCCCTCATTGGCTTGAATCGCCGCTTTTAATTCAGAAGCTGTCATTGCTAAAATCTCTGAAGAATTGGCACTAAGTAATCGTTTGACCACAACAAACATCCTTTCCCAAATAAATTCATCCTGAAATCTATGTAATAATTAGCTTTCCACTAAGCCTAAACTAATTGCCAAAGCTTGATCAACTGCCATCATTTTTGCAGCTGATAAGTGCGAGACTCTTTCTTTTAGCCGCTGCTTATCAATCGTTCGGACTTGCTCCAAGAGAATTACTGAATCCCGCTCAATTCCATCTTGATCTGGCGTGATTCCCACATGAGTCGGCATCTTAGGCTTGGTTATCTTAGCAGTGATCGCGGCTATAACAACTGTTGGACTATAATGATTACCAACATCATTCTGAACAATTAATACCGGTCGCATACCGCCCTGTTCAGAACCAATCACTGGCGATAAATCAGCAAAATAAATATCACCACGCTTAATTGTTTGTTCCATAATTTCACCTCCTAATGCTACAATCTCCCTTGGTTAGAATCATTAAATTAATAAAGGCCGCCAAACATTTGTCTGGCGGCCTTTAACCATTAGTTTAATTATATAACATTTTAGGCACGACATGGTAAATAGTGTCGCGGAATTCGGTTCTTCAAACCACAAGCAATCTCATAATGAATCGTGTGGGCATAATCAGCGACTTCTTGCATCGTGATTTCATCATCACCATCTTTGCCAATTAAAGTAACCTTCGTCCCCACTGGTAATTCCTTAGGTAATAGGACCATCATTTGATCCATGCAAACTCGACCTACAATTTGACAGCGTTGACCATTGATCAAAACAGACATCCCACTCATGCGCCGTAACCAGCCATCAGCATAACCAATCGGCAAAGTCCCGATCCATTCATCTTGCTTAGCAATGTGAGTGGCGCCATAGCTAACGCCATCACCCGCATGAATCTGCTTAACATAAACCAACTCACTATATAACGACAAAGCTGGCTTTAATGGATATGGTTCCGATAATGCCGTCCCAGATGGATTCAAACCATAAATAGCAACCCCAAAACGAATGAGATTAGAAACCAAGTCCGTATGCCATAAACTTGTTGCTGAATTGGCTACGTGAACGTAATGTGGCCGTTCTGGTAGTATTGCCACCATCGCTTTGAATTTAGCAACCTGCTGCTTAAAGTAGGTTTCATCAACTTGATCAGCAGTGGCAAAATGAGTAAAAATACCTTCAAAGTCAAACTCAGCTTGGTGACTTTGCAGAAACTCGGCAGTTGCCAATAAAGCATCAGGTTCCGTAAAGCCGATCCGCCCCATGCCAGAGTCAACTGCCAAATGAACTGCTAACGGTGGCAAACCTGGCGTCTGGTCGAGTAATTCAGTCGCAGTCACTAACCATTGCTCGTCAGCAACGGTTAACGAAATATTTTGACTGGCCGCAATTGCGGCTTCTTGAACACTAGTAATACCCAATACCAAAATTGGTTCAACGATTTGCGCGTCTCGTAACACCAAAGCTTCATCTAAAGTGGCCACACAGAACCCAGTTGCCCCTGCCTTGCGACAAACACGCGCTACTGGTAACAAAC
The DNA here is from genome assembly GCF_003946675.1 of Lapidilactobacillus gannanensis. GTDB lineage: Bacteria > Bacillota > Bacilli > Lactobacillales > Lactobacillaceae > Lapidilactobacillus > Lapidilactobacillus gannanensis. Next base: position 22,110 of record NZ_RHOT01000001.1, read on the forward strand.
CATGGCCATAAGCATCCGCTTTAACTACTGCAAATAAGGCCGTATCCTTTGGTAAACGCTCTTTTTCTTGATGAACATTTTGATAAATTGCTTCTTGATCGATTTCAACATAAGTTGGTCGTAAATATGATGTTTGCATTATTCTCTACTCTTTTCCTCTTCTAAAATCACTTCAGTCATCACTAAGGTGGCTGTGTGCGAAATCGATACAAATGCCGATCCTGCCGTGAATGGCTGTTCAGTAATGATTGGCTTGCCCAACTGGTCATTCAGAATTGTCACGTCCTGCAAACTTACACGTCCTAAACCAGTGCCATAGGCTTTACTATAAGCTTCTTTCGCAGAAAAACGGCCAGCAAGAAACTCCCATTGTCGCGGCCCACTTAGTTGCCGGTAAATAGTTACTTCTGCAGGTGTTAAAACTTTTGTCACGAAGCGGGCATTATGAGCAACTGCCTGTTGAATCCGCCCAATTTCAGTTAAATCGATTCCCAAACCATAAATCATCGCCAGCCACCCTTACTTTCAATTTACTTTTAGTTTACACGCTTCTATTCTTAAGTGCGACTATTTACCTCATTTAGGAACCAATCTAGTTTAATCACTGAAGTCGTTTTTCATTATAACATGGGCTCATCATTAACTTAAGTAAACATCAATTGTTTTTAGATGAAAACAATTCACCAATAATAACGGCAACTTTAAAGTGTAGTTGGCCGTACTTTGATCAGTTTTGAAACAGCATTGCGTCAGCCTGGATGCCACGGCAAATAGCTCGGAATACAATCTGACGTTGCTTCGGCTCAAACGGCAGCAAGCCCTCCAACATCATTTTATAATTAACAGTCAACAAAATAATAAAAAAAAGCTTCACCAACTTGAATTAACAAGTCAGTGAAGCTGCTCTAATTTAACAATTGATGGTCGTCATAACACTAAGCTTGAATTAGTCGTTATTTTTACGAATTGTAAATTGACGTTTGCCAGAACCTTCATGACCACGATTGCCATGGTTATTATTACCACGACTATTGTGATTACTACTATGATTGCCACCATTACGACGACTGCTATCGCGGTCACGATCATGACGGTAGCCACCTTCACGATGATCACCACGGCCATTGCCGCCGCGATTACCACGATAACCACCACCATTACGATGACCACCATGACTGTTGCCATGGCCATTGCCACGACTATTACGTGACGTCTTACGGCTTGGTAATGGTCGTTCTGGCGCAATATGAACTGGTACTGAACTTGGATCAGTTACCATCGAACGCAATAAAATAGCTGCTAATTCTTCTGGTGAATACTTCTCCAATAAGTCGCTAGCTGCACCTTCAAAACGTGCCAAGTCCTGATTTTCAGCAATATTAGCAACTTCTTTCAAAGCTGCTTGAACTTGGCCGTGAAGTGCTTCTTTAGCCGTAGGTGGCTTCAACGGTGTAATGCGCACCCGAGTTAAGTCCTCGATACCACGAAGGTAGCTGGTTTCATTAGGGGCAATAAAGGTTACTGCAACCCCGGTAGCACCGGCCCGGCCAGTCCGACCAATCCGATGAACATAGCTATCAGGATCTTGAGGAATATCGTAGTTATACACATGAGTCACACCACTAATATCAAGACCACGAGCAGCAACATCTGTGGCAACTAAGAATTGTAATTCACCATTCTTAAATTGACGTAATACACTCATCCGCTTTTGCTGAGTTAAATCACCGTGGATACCTTCAGCATTGTAACCGCGAGCTTGTAATCCCTTAGTCAATTCGTCAACACGACGTTTTGTACGACCAAAGATCAAAGCTAATTTGGGATTTTGAACGTCGAAGAGACGTGTCATAATATCAAAACGTTCAAATTCCTTTGCACGAATATAATACTGATCAATTAAATCAGCAGTTAATTCTTTAGACTTAATTTTAACAATTTGCGGATTGTTCATGAAACGTTCCGCAATACTCATAATTTGTTTAGGCATTGTTGCTGAGAATAACAGCGTTTGATGCTCATTAGGAACGTGGGTCAAGATACTTTCGATATCTTCTACAAAACCCATGTCTAACATTTCATCTGCTTCATCAAGCACGACTGTCTTAATATGGTCTAGCTTAACAGTACGACGATTAATATGGTCTAACAAACGACCAGGTGTCCCAACTAGTACTTGGGGATGGTTCTTCAAGTTACGAATTTGTCGACCAATATCTGAGCCACCATAAACGACTTGTGCTTTGACTCGTTTGATACCGCCTAACCGTTGAATTTCTTCTTGGGTTTGCATTGCTAATTCACGCGTTGGTGAAATGACTAATGCTTGGATATCTGGTTCATCTAAATCAACTTTTTGAGCGATTGGTAAACCAAAAGCTGCAGTTTTACCAGTACCTGTTTGAGCTTGGCCTAAAACATCATCGCCAGCCAAAACTAAAGGAATGGTTTGTGCTTGAATCGGTGTTGCTTCATCAAAACCGGCACGCTCAACACTTTTGAGTAATGCGGGTTCAAGATTTAATTCTGAAAATTTCAAGAAAGGTCCTCCTCTGTATTGAAAAAAACAATCACAACACAGCAGACAATTTCTCGACAAATGAATCTACTTACATATCTGTTTGCAATCACTTTTTTCTTCAACGCTACTTATAGGGCGTTCTTCATATACTAACATTTTAACGTGAAAACCACAAGCAAAATACTCGACTGTGTTTTCTGAAAACGTGCGCAAGATTGTCTCGTCAATTTTTTTGCGAAAGAGATTATTTTTTTATTAAGCATCAATATTTGCCAGGATTCTTTCATAAGAATCGCCACTGACCAAATTAAACCTGCGTGCAAGCTGCCATAAAGAAGCTTATCTAATAGGCATAAGCAAAAAAGGCGGCTGGAACATCAGTCTATTCTCCAAAAAATAAAACGAACACCACCGGATCAAACGTGTTCTCAAACGGCAACCGACGCCGCTTAACGTAAAAATAACGAGCAATTCTAGCAAAATGCAGAATTGTTCGTTATTTTATGCCACCGCTCAGCGACTGATTGTCTTTTGTTAAAATCGCTTGTCATTGAGCGGAAACGATTGACTTTTGCAACCAAAGCTTTAATTATTAATTACTTTTCTCTAAAACTAATTTACGTTGCCGCTTCGTATTTTTTTATTACTTGCTATCAGGAGCAGCTGCTAACGTAAAGCTGCTAAAACTTGATTTAGTTTCATGCCATTACTAGCTTTAAGTAAGACCGTATCACCAAAATGAACATTATCTTTTAAATCAGCGATTAATGCTGACTGCTGATCTTGCGGATAGTAGTGCAACTGGGCAGCAGGATAGACCTTGACCAGACGTGCTTGTAACGCTGCCATGAGATTACCGTACAAATAAACTTCTTGAACTTGTTGAGGCATAATCTCGTCAGCCAGCTCAGCATGTAGCTTGGGCGCCTGCTCACCTAATTCCAACATATCACCCAAGACAACAATATGACGACCAGTTGCTGGCACTTTAACAAAACTACGTAGTACTTCTTTAGTGGCCGTTGGATTAGCATTGTAAACATCACTTAGAATCATTTCTCCAGCATCGCCCTTAAGCCACTGGGTACGATTTTCCGTCGGCTGAAAATTAGCCAAGGCTTGAGCCATTTTCTCAGGATGGACATGATAGTGGCGACCAACTAACAAAGCTGCCAGCGCATTCATCACGTTAAATTCACCCAGCAAAGGAACAGTAAAAGTGACATCGGGCCAACGATTTACTTTAAATTCGCTGTGATCTTGAGTTAGCGCCACTTTTTCTGGATAAAGATAATTCGTCTGTGTAAGACCAAAAGTTCGCGGTTCAAATTTCTTTGCCCGCGTGGTCAACAAAGGTTCATCCCCATTGATAATCAACAGGCCATCTTCCTTCAAGCCACTGGTAATCTCCATCTTAGCATCAGCAATTTTATCGCGAGTCCCAAAGAACTCAATATGTGCCTCACCAATCATGGTGATAACCGCCACATCAGGTTCAACTAAATTACTTAAGAAGGTCAGTTGGCCGGGACGATCCATACCCATTTCCACCACAAGAACCTCAGTATTAGTCTCCATAGCTAGAATGGTTAGCGGAACACCAATTTCATTATTGAAATTAGCAATTGTCTTCGTCACATTATGCTGGGTTGCAAGAATGGCCGCCGTCATATCCTTCGTCGTGGTTTTACCATTACTACCAGTAATCGCCACCACTTTAGGATTGACCTTCATCAAATAATACTTAGCTAAACACTGCATAGCAGTTAAAACATCATCAACCTCGATCACGATAATGTCACTAGGTTGATTCGGATGACCAGTTTGCCAAAATGTTGCCACAGCACCAGCTGCTTTAGCATTTTCCACAAAGTCATGACCATCACGCTGATCCTTCAATGGTGCAAATAAACTATTTGTCTGCGCTTTGCGACTATCAATAGCAATGCTGGTCACAATTGTTGTTTGATATTTTGTTGCTTGTTGTTCTGGAATCACTGCACCAATTGCCTGCGCAATTTCAGATAATGTCATTTTCATTTAAACTAGGAACCTCACAATAAAAACCCATATTTCAAATCAACTACAACTTTTATTATTACAAGTTAGCAGCAATCTGATGTTTCACTTGATAACGTTCTAACCCTAACTGAATCAATTGGTCAATTAATTCAGGGTAACTAACACCACTAGCTTGCCACAAATAAGGATACATTGAAAACTCGGTAAAACCAGGCATCGTTTGAATCTCGTTCATATAAACCTGTCCATCTTCAGCCAAGAAGAAATCAGCCCGTGTTAAACCAGCGCCACCAACAGCATTAAAGGCCGTGATGGCATACTTCTGAACATCAGCTAACTGAACGCCATTAATAGCAGCCGGAATAATTAACTTCGTCGTACCATCAACAAATTTAGATTCATAGTCGTAGAAGTCTTGTTTCTTACCAATTTCACCAGCAATCGATGCCTTAGGATGATTGTTGCCTAAAATACCGACGGCAAGTTCTCGCGCCTTATGAACAGCAAACTCAACAATGACACGATCATCATATTTAAAAGCAGCCTCAATGTCAGCCGCTAAAGCCTCTTTGTCTAAACACTTGCTGACCCCAATACTGGAGCCGGCATTGGCAGGCTTAACATAAACTGGAAAGCCTAACTTTTCAGCAATTTGATCAAGGATTGCTTGTTTATCTGCCGCTTTTTCAAAATGATTGGCCAAAACTGGTACATAAGGCACTTGTGGAATACCAAATTCGTCAAAAATAATTTTCGACATAATTTTATCCATTGCTACAGCTGATGCCCGAATCTCGGACCCCACATAAGGAACATTTAATACTTCAAGCAAACCCTGAATCGTACCATCTTCACCAAAAGTCCCATGAATCATTGGAAAAACAACTGCATCGTCAGCATTAGTGATCTCATCAAAATCAAACTTAGTACCTAAAGACAGTGCTGGCGCCGCTTGCCATTCAGCATGATCAGCAACCTCAAGCTTCAAGTTAATCTCAGCAGCCACTGGCGCAGTCAAAGGTAACCCCTTAATAAATTGAGCCTGATGAGTGATGTAAACTGGAATAACTTGATACTTTTGATAATCAATTGCCCCTAAAGCGGACCGAGTACTCATAACCGTCACATCATGCTCAACTGTCCGTCCACCATACATGAGGTAAAGTTTCATAAATTGTTGACCTCCTAAAAATCATCTAAGCATAGATAAAGCAACTACTAAAATCCTGATATAAGCTCTATTCTACCCTTTTAAGAAACAATAGCCAATAGAAAAGAGTGTGAGGGGCAACGCTCTTTTGGCGTAGCCTAACTTCAAATAATGATTTGAGCTGGTGCAACCAGATCGAAGCATTATTTAAGTTAGGCCTAGCCATTTGTTGCCCCGAACACATTTCAATCAAATCAGGAAATTAGCAATTAACTTAGCCTAATACTTTTATCTAAATAAATTATTATTACTAAGACCCAGTATTGCCATCAGCCGAAGTGGGTCGCTACTCCGGTTATGTTTCGTCGTCACCTCGCAATAATCTGATTTATAAATTGACAGTCTTGAAACTATAAAAATACTCCAAATGAAGATTTTTTTCAAGCCAAATATCAACTTGAGCATATTATTGCGCGATAAAAAAACTAGGCCCTCGGTAAGATACCAAGAACCTAGTCTTAAAACCATCAAAGTTTGGCTTACTTGTTCAAACCATACTTCTTGTTGAAACGATCGACACGACCATCTGCTTGAGTAAACTTTTGCTTACCAGTGTAGAATGGATGTGAATCTGAAGAAATTTCAACACGAACTAATGGCAAAGTTTCGCCTTCAAATTCGATTGTTTCTTTAGAGTTTTTAGTTGAACCAGAAACAAATTTGAAACCTGTTGCTGAGTCCATGAAAACTACTTTATGATAATCTGGATGAATACCTTTTTTCATAATTCCTTACTCCTTTTCCCTAATGTATTTGCTACACTAGAGTCCAATTTACGTAAATAACCTGACAATACATAATATTAGCATAAAGCAACTATGATTACAATGCTTTTTTCTCTAAAACTGCGACAGGATCAGTTGTCTCACTAGTAGTACTTTCTTCATCAACAATTGCCACATCAGCGCCAAGCTTCCGCAATTTCTGAACAACATCGCCATAACCACGTAGAATATTTTCAACTTTATGAATCGTCGTGGTGCCATCCGCCATTAATCCAGCAATCATTAACGCTGCACCAGCACGGATTTCATCAGCATTAACATCAGTTCCTTGCAACTTAGCTGTATGATGTAATAAAATCACATCATTTTCTACAGAGATATTTGCGCCCATGCGAACTAATTCCGGTACGTGCCGAACTCGGCGTGGATAAAGCGTATCAACAATCATACCCTCACCTTGCGCTTTTAAAAGTAACGGCGTGATTGGTTGCTGTAAATCTGTTGCAAAGCCAGGATAAGGCATCGTTTTAATGGTAACCATCTTTAAATCGCCAGTTGGGTAAACATAAATACTATCTTCTACGATATCAAATTGAACACCAATTTCTTCCATTTTAGCTAGGAAAGAATCCAAATGTTCACTAATAATATTTTTAACAGTAATACCATTACCAACAGCTGCGGCCAATGACAAATAAGTTCCTGCTTCTATCCGGTCAGGAATAATCGTATGAGAATTCGTGGCATACAGATGAGGCACCCCTTCAATCCGAATAGTGTCAGTCCCAGCACCACGAATTCGCGCACCCATGTTATTTAGAAAAGTTGCTAAATCAATAATTTCCGGCTCTTTAGCCACATTTTCAATAATGGTCGTCCCAGTTGCTCTCACTGCAGCCAAAATAACATTGACGGTAGCGCCAACGGAAGCCATATCAAAATAAATTTTGGCGCCATGAAGCCCATCATCTGGCGCCTGGATAAACATTGCCCCATGTTCATTGCTAACCGTTGCGCCTAAGGCTTCAAAGCCCTTAATATGTTGATCGATCGGTCGCGGACCAATATCATCGCCACCAGGCAAGCCAACAATTGCCCGACCAAAGCGTCCTAACAACGCACCCATAAAGTAATAAGAAGCACGTAAACTTTTAATTTTACCATTTGGTAATGGTTTCGAGATAATTTGTGTTGGATCTATTTCTAAGCAACAATCATTAAGGGTCGAGGAAACATTCATGTCAGCCAAAATTGCCCGTAAATTGTCGACATCTTGAATATGAGGAACACTATCCAACTTCACTTTGGATTCTGAGAGAATAGCAGCTGGAATAATGGCAACAGTGCTATTCTTAGCACCATCAATAGCAACTTCACCAGAAAGTTTCTTTCCCCCGTGAATAATCATTTTTTTCATGCGGCAGGTTCCTTATCGTCTTTTATCAGTCATTTATTTTAATTAATTATTATTTCGGTTATAAAGTCAGTTCAATAAAAACGTTCACGAGTAATGAAGCCCAAAGCTTCAGATGCGTTCTAAATTTCGAACGAGTCATCACTACATATGATAAAGAATTTTTACTGAAAATACAAGGGCCATCACTTGGTCTGTAACTAGTTTGATATAACGCCGTAACGCCTGAAATCAAGACTTGATACACTTGCCAAATACTTAAACTTTCTGTAAATAAATATTTTCACCTTGCTAATTGCTAAATTCACCGCTAGACCACGAGCCCAAAAGTTCAAACTACAGTACTGTTTTAAAACAGAATTGCGTTTGACGCCATTGCGGGCGTTTTGGTTGTGGAACGCTGCCGGGATTGATTTGAGCTTATTGCTAACGCAACAATCTCAAATACAGCCCTTTGTCTAACTGCTAAAGTAGCAAGACAAATTTGGCTGCTTCTCGCAAGCTCGTACGCAAATACAAACCCATTGGCTGACAACCACGCCCGCTATTCCGTCTGGAGTTGAATTTGTGCCTTTCACAATTATTAGTAAATAAGGCTGTCCTTGTGGAGTTACTCAACTCGGTCAGACTGATATCAAGTTTGAATAGTAAAACCAAGACTTTCTGATTATTAATCAATCGACAATTCTGTAACGGACTGATTTGGTCAGCTTCAGAAAACTTGTCAATCAAACTATTAGTTCACACCAATCTGCTTTTCCAAGTAGTGGTAATCCGTTCTGTTAGTTTATACCGGTGGTGGCTGGGCGATTAGCGTCAGAGAAGGGGAGTTCTTTGCGTACGAGCGATTTTGCGAGAAGCAGTGAAATTATTGTTGGTGCTTTAGCACTTACAATAAGCCTCGAATTTGAGATTTTCGTAGAAAAGCTCACTAAATTAGCTAAGTTTGCCCAGCCAAACTTGAATTTATTAATAGTTTGAAACAAAAAAATATCGTGTTAACAACTTCTATGGCAGAAGTGTCAACACGATATTGCATTTATGACTGTTTTATCGTCCCACCACTAACGCTATTGGTGAGGAAGTCGCGGCACTATTTTACCATGGATGTTCTGGTAAATCTGAAGCTGCTTTGACGAAGGCCTTGAACAAGCCTTCAGGGCGCATTGGTCGGGACAAAAATTCAGGATGGTATTGCGCCGCTACGAAGAATTTCTGTTTTGGTAATTCGATGACTTCAACTAAGCGGTTATCCGGTGACACGCCTGAGAAGACCATCCCATGAGCTTCCATTTCTTCGCGATATTGATTATTGAATTCATAACGATGACGATGACGCTCTTGGATAACACTTTGATTGCCATAAGCCGCCGCAGCAACAGAGCCCTTCTTCAATTTACATGGATATAACCCTAAGCGTAAAGTACCACCAATGTTTTCCACATCAGCTTGATCAGCCATTAAGTCAATAATGCGATGCTTTGTTCCCGGATTAACTTCGGTACTATCAGCATCTTGGTAATTTAAGACATTGCGGGCAAATTCGACACAAGCCATCTGCATCCCTAAACAAATACCTAGGAAAGGAATATTATGTTCGCGCGCATATTTGATGGCCGTAATTTTACCTTCAAGGCCACGATTACCGAAACCACCAGGCACTAAAATGCCTTGAGTATCACCCATTAATTCAGCAATATTCTCTTCGGTCACATCCTCAGCTTGAACTTTAACGAGTTCAATATCAGAGTCATACATATAGCCCGCATGCTTAAGCGCCTCAGTAATTGAAATATAGGCGTCTTGCAGCTCAACATATTTACCAACCAATGTGATTTTGGTTTTATGATTTAAATGTTGGACCCGATCTTCCAGCTTTTGCCATTGGGTCATATCAGCAGTTGGGGTATCCAAATACAAATAATCGCAGACAATTTGATCCATGTGTTGCTTTTGTAAGTTTAACGGAATTGAATATAAGGTTGAAACGTCACGTGATTCAATCACTGCTTCAGGATCAACATCACAGAATAAGGCAATTTTATCCCGCATTTCTTGAGAAATTGCTTGTTCAGTCCGAACGACTAAAATATTGGGTTGAATTCCCAAGCCACGTAATTCCTTCACACTATGCTGGGTCGGCTTTGTTTTCATTTCGCCGGCAGCGCGCAAGTAAGGAATCAAAGTTGTATGGATATAAATAACATTCTCAGCACCAACTTGTGACTTCATTTGCCGCAAAGCTTCCAAATAAGGCAAGGACTCAATATCGCCAACGGTCCCACCAACTTCAGTAATAATCACATCAGAATCGGTTGTATTGGCAGCGCGCATGATGCGATCCTTGATCATATTGGTAATATGAGGAATAACCTGGACAGTGGCACCATTGTAATCGCCCTTACGTTCTTTTTGTAGCACTTCAGAGTAAATCTTACCAGTAGTGACATTTGAGTATTTATTGAGATCATTATCAATGAAGCGTTCATAATGACCTAAATCCAGATCGGTTTCTGCGCCATCATTGGTGACAAAAACTTCACCGTGCTGATAAGGATTCATTGTGCCGGGATCGATATTGATGTAAGGGTCAAATTTCTGCATCGTTACTTTTAAGCCCCGATTTTTCAAAAGTCGGCCTAAAGAGGCAGCTACAATTCCTTTACCTAAAGATGAAACAACTCCACCAGTCACAAAAATATATTTGGTCATTTTGACACTCCTTCTATTTTTCTCCACGAGGTCGGTCCTAAGAACGATTATTTAAACAACGATTTTGAAACGTGTTGTGGCCAGCAGTGACCTCCGCTTAATCGACTTCTGAAACGTGCTCAAAGTGACAACTTCTTCCGCTTAACAAGTAATTTTTGATAATCATTAACCTGATTATCAAAAAATTCATGTTAATGCTCAGAAGCTAACCGTCACCTTGAGCACTCTCAAAAACTAAAACAAGCCCCCTATTCTGAGAATAGGGAGCTTGCAGCATAATCGTCGTTTTAAAATAAAAACTAAGGTGCCCAAAAAATATCCTACCGAAAAATTAGCTGGGCGTCAAGCTGATTTAGCAGATTTTTCAATTAATCTTACTTGTTAGCGGAATCATCGTCTGATTCTGAATCCGAATCATCTTCGTCGTCATCGTCATCTTGATCTTCATCATCATCAGAACTGAAATCAGCATCAGTATTATCAACTAATTCATCATCGTTGAATTCAGATAATTGACCTTCGATCCCATCATCCAACTCATTGTCATCTTCATCATCATCGCTTGGTTCATCGAGATGGTTTAGATTGTTCTTAAAGTCATTTGATTTCGTGGTTGTTTCATCATCATCTTCGTCATCATCAGTTGGTTCAACATCTTCATCATCGTCGGCGTCATCATTATCTTCAGGATCATCATCATTGTAATCAATGACATCATCATCATCAGAGACATCAGCCAAGAAGGCATTAACCTTACGACGACGCTTCTTACGTGGGCGTTCCTCATCGTCTTCAGGATGGTTGACTTCTTCATCAATGGATTCGTATGAGTACCATTCACGGAGACCCCAAACGTTCTCACCTAAAGAAATAAAGCTACCATCCATATTTAAATCCGTATAAAACTGGCCTAAGCGACTTCGAATTTCTGTATCGCTAGCACCTAAATAACTTTGTAATTCGTTAACGAGATCAGCAAAAGGCATTGCTTCACCGCGCACTTCCAAGATGGCGTGAGCGACTTCGATCATCGATAATTCGGATTTTTTTTGGCCCGCAAAAACGTCTAATTCCATTGGGGACACATCCTTTCAGCAGTCTATCCTTAATAATACTCGCCTATTTATTGAAAATCAATCGTAATTCATATTTTCCTAACAAGTTATCACCACTAAACAGCTGATAATCAACTGCTATTTGACCGGTTAAATGCGGCAGGTCGAGCTCAACTTGAAACTTTGTTGTTTGCGTTGTCAGCGCCAAGTTGCCATAGACGGTTTGGTATTGTCCGGTGGTCGTTTGCTGTTCCTGAAACAATAGTTGTGAACGTAATTCCGTTGTACCGCGAGTTAGCAGTAACTGATCAGTTTGAAGCTTGAACGTCACTGGCACCGCAGGCTGCTCACCTTGATGTTCTTGATAACGCAAATAAAGTGTTGTTCCTTTTTGCGTTAGCTCACCAGTTTCAGTGAATTGGTGGGTTTCAATGACACCCCCTTGGTCAATTTTGGTCGTTAGTTGGACCTGGATGGCTGTGTGTGGCACCATCGATCATCCCTCATTTCTTTCTACATCATCCTTAATAGCTCTGACACTCTCTTAATTCTAAGGGTAGCCTCAGCAACTTGCAAGTCAGCTAATCATTACTAGCGCCTGCAAGATACCATGGTAGCTTTCCTGCTGGCCAATCTGGGTAAACCCCTAACTAAATATCAGCCATTTGAAGTTGCGCGCGTTACCAGCCACTTAAATTAGTAGACTTCCCTAGCAATTTCTTTGCGCAGGCTAACTTTATTAAGCTATACTATACATAGTCCAATAATTATTCAATCGTGTGGTGAAATAATGCTGACAAAATTACCTCAAGTACTCGATTTTTATCAAACCGACTATGCTATCGCAACTCGTTGGCAGCCATTTGCTGACACACAGTTATTCATGCAATTAGTGAATCAAACCCAGCGGCCCATGCTCCATTATTGGACTTTACCACAAACAATCATTTTAGGGTTACGTGATCAGCGACTGCCAAATGTTCAAGCTGGTCTCGATTTTCTTCATCAGCAAGGCTGGTCCTATTTTTATCGTAATTCTGGGGGACTTGGTGTGGTCAGTGATCAAGGTGTGCTAAACCTCTCTTTATTATTGCCTAACACCTTTGAGCTGACTATCAGTCAAGGCTATCAACTTCTAAGTGAGTTGATTCAGGCTAGTTGGCCAACATTACCAATTGAAACTGGTGAAATCAAACACTCTTATTGTCCCGGAACTTACGATTTAAGTATTCACGGACGCAAAATTGCCGGCATTGCGCAACGGCGTAGTCGCGGCGCTACTGCTATCATGCTTTATCTTAGTGTGACAGGTTCACAACAAACTCGAGGCGCTACCATGGCCAAATTTTATCAGTTAAGCCAAGGCCAATCACCGGATTTTCCTCTGGTTCAACCGCAAGTAATGGCTAACTTAAGTGACTTTTTACCGGCTGCAAGCAATAGCACGCAAGTTCAGCAACAAATTAACGGTACTTTGCAACAACATGGCTACCAATTAGTTGGTTCAAGGCTACAGAAACTTGTCCAGCAGCCAGAGTTTAAGCAACAACAGCAATCAGCCTGGCAGAATTTAGCCAGTTATAATCAATCAATTCTTTAAGGAGACGAGTTAACCGATGTCAGAAATCAGCCTGCTACCTCGTGATAAAGTGCTACGTGACCCAGTTCATAATTATATTCATGTCACTTATCAGGTTATTTTAGATTTAATTAATACTTCAGAATTTCAACGGTTACGACGCATTAAGCAATTAGGCGCGTCATCCTATACTTTCCATGGAGCTGAACATTCACGCTTTACCCATTCGGTTGGCGTTTATGAAATCACCCGGCAAATCTGTGATAATTTTGCTCGTAATTACCCTTCAACTAATGGCAGTACAGAACTTTGGGATGATCATGAACGGCTAGTCGCCATGTGTGCCGCCTTACTACATGATATTGGTCATGGCCCTTATTCTCATACGTTTGAGCATATTTTTAATACTGATCATGAGGCCATTACCCGTGAAATCCTGACTTCACCCGATACTGAAGTGAATCACGTCTTGCGTCAAGTTAGTCCTGAATTTCCTGAAGAAGTGGCCAGCGTTATTGGCAAAACTTATCCCAATCCCCAAGTCGTGCAAATGATCAGCAGCCAAATTGATGCCGATCGCATGGATTACTTATTACGTGACGCTTATCATACTGGCACAAAGTATGGCATGTTCGACTTAACCCGGATTCTTCGGGTCATGCGACCATATCGTAACGGCATTGCTTTTGAAGCAAATGGGATGCATGCTGTTGAAGATTATATTGTTTGTCGTTTCCAAATGTACCAACAAGTTTATTTCCATCCTGTTAGTCGCGCGATGGAAGTCATCTTAAACAAATTGTTACATCGAGCAAAATTCTTATACGAACATGGGCAACTAACTGGCGATCAAAAACCAACTTTGCTAATACCTTTTTTAGAAAACGACTTTACTTTATCTGACTACCTTCATTTAGATGATGGTGTGTTAACAACTTACTTTACTTTATGGCGTGATCATCCTGACGACATTCTCCGCGATTTAGTATCACGTTTCCTTGATCGGCGACCACTAAAGTCCGTTCGCTTTACGCCTGAGACCCGCTCATTAATTCCAGAACTCAAACAAATCATTGAAGAGGCTGGCTTCAATCCTGATTACTATACGGCAATTAATGACAGTTACGATCTCCCTTATGATGCTTACGATCCATCTTCAAAAGAACCTAAGACACAAATCGAAATCATCGAACAGGATGGTACTTTGGAAGAATTATCCACAGTCAGTCCAATCGTAGCAGCTATCAGTGGTAAAAGTACTGGTGATGAACGCTTCTTCTTCCCCCGGGAAATGGTCAAACCAACGAGTGACCTGCAACTCTTTGAACCCTTATACGAAAAATTCCAGAAATATTTGCGTAACGATTCCTTGATTAACCCGCACGAAGTCTAAAAACTTGTCCCATACGTTAAAGTAGTTAATTATTAATTTAGGTTAGCAGGCATAATTGCTAGTTTTTAAAAATCATTTAATGAGGTGAGCATATGTTTAAAGAATTCCGTGAATTTGTCTCGCAAGGTAATGTTGTTGATATGGCTATTGGTGTTTTAATCGGTGGTGCCTTCAACGGCCTAGTGGCTTCCTTGACTAAAAATATCTTAGGACCATTAATCGGGATGTTTACTAACTCGGTTGACTTATCATCAATTAGTTTTAAAATTGGTGCCGCTCGTTTCACCATTGGTACTTTCCTCAATGATTTAATTCAATTCTTAATCATGATGTTCGTGATTTTCCTGATTGTTAAATCATTTAATAAGCTGCGGGAACTTGGCAAGACTAAAGCCGAAGAGGAAGCTGCTGAAGTAACCCAACAAGAGCAATATCTGAAAGAAATCCGTGACTTATTAGCACAACAAGAAACGGCCCATAAACAATAGCAAGATTCTGATTGTTTTACAGAAAATTAAACAATCGTAAAAAACACGGTAGTTGTACTAACTTCAATAGTTAGGCAATCACCGTGCTTTTTTGATGGTAATTTTTTGATTTAATAACGCAGCTGACCAAGCAGAACAGAACCTGACGCCATTCTGTCTGGTGTTGAAATGGCTCTACCCTATTTTGAACGTGATTAAGTCAGTGATTGCCAGCTAAATCACTACAATTAACAATGAGCTTTAACAGCTAAAACGTGTTCTCAAAAGGCAATCAGCATCGCTTAATGTCAAAATACCGAGCAATTCTGCGATAGAATTGCTCGGTATTTTATGTTAATGCTCAGCGATTGATCGTTTTTGTCACACGCCGTTTTATCCGTGCTAGTTTACTTCTGTTGGTAACGAGTCACAAATAAAGGACTAACTGGCTCGTCGTTGTAAATACGACTGATAGCATCGCCAATCAATGGTCCAACGGAAACCTGAATCATTTTGTCGATGATCTTATCTTGGGGCAGATTAATCGAATCAGTCACCACTAATTTCTTAATTGGTGAATTAGTGATCCGTTCAATTGCTGGACCTGAAAGAACAGGATGAGTACAAGAAGCATAAACTTCAGTTGCACCAGCATCAACTAAAGCCTGGGCAGCTAATGTGATTGTTCCCGCAGTATCAATCATATCATCAATAATAATGGCCCGTTTACCTTCAACATGGCCAATAATATTCATGATTTCCGCAACGTTCGCACGAGGACGTCGCTTATCAATAATCGCAATTGGTGTTTTTAAGAACTCTGCTAATTTACGAGCGCGACCAACACCACCATGATCAGGTGAAACAACAACGGCATCTTCATTCAAGTGATTCCGCAAGAAATAATCAGCTAATAGTGGTGAGCCCACTAAATGATCAACCGGAATATCAAAGAATCCTTGAATTTGTGGTGCATGTAAATCTAATGCCAAAATTCGATCAGCACCAGCACGTTGTAACATATTAGCGACTAATTTCGCCGTAATCGGTTCCCGTGCTCTCGTCTTACGGTCTTGCCGCGCGTAACCATAATATGGAATGACCACATTAATGTTCTTGGCTGAAGCTCGCCGTAAGGCATCGATCATAATCAACAATTCCATCAAATTATCATTAACTGGTGCTGAAGTTGATTGAATTAAAAAGACATCAGCTCCCCGAATACTTTCGTCAATATTAATTTGAATTTCTCCATCAGAGAAACGCGTTACTGACGACTTGCCTAAGGGCACCCCGACAGCAGCGGCAATTTTCTCAGCTAAGGGCTTATTGGAATTTAAAGCAAAAATCTTGAGCTTTGATTCAGTTGTCATTGTTTCCTCCTAAGAATACGCACTCCCTTAATTCTAATGCCATTCTGGGTCTTGGGCAAGCGGTAATTTATCCCAATAGTCATTTTTATTTGTTTGACGGGCACGGGCAATTGCCATTGCGTGCTTAGGAATATCATCAGTAATCGTTGAGCCAGCTGCGATAAAGCTATGATCAGCCATCTCAACCGGGGCAATAATATTAGAATTACTGCCAATAAAACTATGACTGCCAATATTAGTATGGAACTTATGAACACCATCATAATTAACAAAGACCACACCACAGCCCACGTTGATATCAGTGCCCAAAGTTGCATCGCCAACATAAGTTAGATGACCAACTTTAGTGCGATCACCAATCGTGGCGTTTTTAACTTCGCAGAAATTACCAATATGCACATCATGACCGATGTTTGCTTTAGGACGTAAGTGACTATTGGGGCCGATGTTTGAACCACTGGCCATCTTTGCTTCTTCAATCGTCGAACTAGTGACATGGACGTGATCAGCAATTTGACTGTCAACAATTTCCGAATTGGAACCAATATAACAATCAGAACCAATTGTTGTCTGACCTTTTAAATTAACCTGACCTTCAATCACTGTATCGTTGCCGATTTTAACATCCACATCAATATAAGTTGTATCTGGATTGACCATCGTCACACCATTACGCATATGAGCTTCATTGATCCGTTGTTGCATGATCCGCGTCGCATTTGATAATGCCACCCGATCATTAACACCTAATGATTCTGTAAAATCAGGCGTTTGATAAGCCGCGACAATCTCGCCTTGGTTTTTCAAGATTTGAATCACATCTGTTAGATAATATTCACCTTGCGCATTATGATTTGTTACCTGATGTAACGCTTTAAAAAGCGCTTGGTTGTCAAAGCAGAACACGCCCGTATTGATTTCATGAACCGCTGCTTCTTCACGGGTGGCATCTTTCTGTTCAACAATCTTCTCAACAATTCCTAAGTCATTGCGAATAATCCGACCGTAACCAGTTGGATCATCAGCCCGGGCCGTTAAAATAGTGGCCTTGGCCCCTTTGGCCTGATGATAGGCAAATAACTTCTCGAAAGTTTTAGCTGTCAATAGTGGTGTGTCACCATTGACAATCAAGGTCATCCCTTCCTTATCACCAAGTTGGGCTTCAGTCTGCAAAACCGCATGACCAGTTCCCAATTGCTCTTCTTGAAAAGCGTACTTACTGCGATTGCCAAGTAAGTCTTCAACAGCTTCAGCGCCATGGCCAACAACCGTAACAACTTGCTCAGGATCAGTTAATTCAACCTGCGTCAACACATGATCGACCATGGAACGACCACAAACTTTGTGGAGCACCTTGTACAATTTCGACTTCATTCTGGTACCCTGACCAGCTGCTAGAATTACAGTATAACGCCCTGTCATAATAAGCTTCCCTTCACACTACCAATTTAAATTTAAGGATATCAAGTTTATGATAACTTAACTTCACCTAATTCTCAATATTAATTCACAACAGAGTGTGAGGAGCGATGATCAGACTGCGTAGCATAATTTCAATTATTTGATTGAGCGGTGCAACCGATCGAGCAAATAATTAAATTAGGCCTAGCAGTCTATCGCGCCGAACACGTTTCAACAGAGTGTGAGAGCTGGTGGGTTTTTGGCGTAGTACAATTTCAAATATTTGCATGAGCTGGTGCAACCAGATCGTGTGAATATTTAAATTGTACCTAGCCATTTACCGACCCGAACAGGTTCTGACTCCATTCCGTCTGGAGTTGATGTGAGTACACTTCATTATTGTTAAATGATAAGTCAGCTATAGTGGGTTCACTCAACACCGTTTGATTTCATAAAATTGAATTAAGCACTAAAATAGTCTGCTTAGCAATTTCTGATTTCCAGAAAAATTGTCAAGCAGACTATTAGTTTACTACAAATTGATTTTCTAAAGAGTGGTGCTCAATTTTATTAATTTAGTCAGGCGATTGGAGCAGTCTTGACCAAACTCATACTCATTTTAATCGCTTAATTTATCAAGGTAGTTACCTAATTCAACTTTGATTTCACTATTTTGGGTATCCACAGCAACCACATTTAGCAATGAGGTATAATCACTTTCAACTCGTTGTCCCGCAAAAGATGCCTCAGCAAAGACGGTAATTCCTACTAGGCTCGCACTAAATTCTTTTAGTAGATCATGCATTCCATGAATTGTGCCACCGCCTTTCATGAAGTCATCAACAATGACCACATGCGCGCCTTCAGCTAGGCTGCGTTTAGACAGCTCCATCTTTTCAATTCGTGAGGAAGAAGCAGACACATAGTTCACACTAACGGTAGCACCTTCCGTAATTTTGGCATCGCGACGAACAATCACAAAAGGTACCCCTAAACAAGTGGCCACACTTTGAGCAATTGGAATTCCCTTCGTTGCAACGGTCATGACTGCATCTACTTGCTGATCAACATATTGGGCTGCAATCAAACGACCAATCATTTTCAAATACAGCGGATTACCTAATAAATCAGACAAATATAAATAACCACCAGGTAACAATCGTTCTTTTTCAGCTAATTTTAATGTCATCAACTTTAAGAAATCACCGGCAATTTCTGAATTAACACCAGGCAAATACTGAACCCCACCAGCTGCTCCTGGTAACGTTTGAATGACACCTAGACCGCGAACTGCAAATGTTCGCTTGATAATTGCCAGATCCTCACTAATTGATGATTTAGCTGAATCATACCGCTTTACAAAAAAAGGTAACGAGATCAACTCCCGGGGATGATCCAGCAAATAACTGGTCATATCAATTAATCGATCACTACGCCGTGTTTTCATATACCCACTCACTCCTCGAATTATTACATCAATTATACCGATACTTTGCAGATAATTCTAGACAATTCTAGATTTATTTTGAATAATGTTCGTTTATTATTAAAATAATCACGTTGCAATGCCAGTAAAGACAGAAATTCATTCAAGGCGCGTTATTTTGGCATAATAAAAAAGTATAGCAACCAATGGCTACCATACTTTTTAGAAAATGTAATCAATTCAAAGCTTAGTTAGCAGCATCGAATTCAATTGCAATTGATTTGGTTAATAAATCGGTATAGCTGTATGAAACTCGTTCAAAAGCATTTTCCTCTTGATTTAAATCAACGACGAAAACAGCCGGATAAGTTTCTTTCAAAGTACCGTGACGCCTTGTAATCTTCTTACGTCCAACCTGTGCGACGACGGTCAAATGTTGACCAATATGATCGTCCAGCTGGTGTTTGATTGTTGCTAGTGACATTGGCATTGGCCTCACTCCTTGTTGAAATTATATCATAAAGTTTATAATTATGCAAGGTTTTTATGATACAGCAAAAGAAACGTTCGGATTAAACCAACGTGTTCCCGTATTGTTCCCTATTTTTAATTTTTAATGTATGAATTTACTAACGGCAGTCGTCAATTCTATAAACTGCTCAATTGATAATTGTTCGCCGCGAATATTTGGCGCTAAGCCTAAATCTGCCAAAATACTAACTAACTCATCGCGATGGTTTTTGCCACAGAGATGTAGTAAGTTATTCAACAAATTCTTGCGTCGTTGCTGGAAACACGATTGGACAACCTGATCAAACATTGCTTGATTAGCAATTTGATAAGGCGATTCATCGTAGCGCGTTAATGTTAGGACCGCTGAATCAACATTAGGCTGGGGTATAAAAGCTGTTTTGGGGACAATCTCGGCAATTTCTGCATGCATTTTAGTCTGTACGCCAATACTTAATGCCCCATAATCTTTATGTCCTGGATGCGCAATGATTCGTTGAGCGACTTCTTTCTGAATCATTAGCACCAAACGATCTGGTTGCACGACCCCATTGATTAATTGAAACATAATTGGCGTGGTAATGTAATAAGGTAAATTAGCCACTACCTTAATTTGACCACTAATTGGCTGATAAGGCGCAAGTAACTCGGCTAAACTTCTTTTGAGAATATCCTGATTAACCACCTGAATATTATCATAAGGCGCTAATGTCTCTGCTAAAATCGGTAACAAGCGCTGATCAATTTCAACCGCAATCACCTGCTTCACGCGCCGAGCCAATTGTTCAGTCAATGACCCAATTCCCGGGCCAATTTCAATCACAGTGTCAGTGGCTGCCAAATCAGCGGCAGCGACAATTGCGCCGAGCACTTTACGATTGGTCAAAAAATTCTGACCCAAACTCTTTTTAAATTTAAAGCCAAATTGATGTAGGATGGCCTGAGTCCGAATCGGATCGGCAATATCTAAACGTTGCGGCTGTTCACTACTCATGAGTTTCCTCCTGATTCATTTTTGTAAGGGCAGTTAAAAACTCATCCCGGCTGATCCGCAGCATGGTCAAACGAGGCAACAACTGTTTACCATTTGCGTAGCCAATATGCAATAAATCACCTAATTGTTCACGGCGTGCCTTAGCATCAGGTCCGGCAATTAAGCCGGCGGTGATCAAGTCATGCTGGGTCAGATCACTAACAAAATCAGGATCCGTCGTCAAAACATTGGTTAGGCAATCCCGTAAAGCTTGGGCTGAAGCATGTTCCACACCTAAACTACCTTTACCACGCGGTTTAGCTAACCGACGTGGTAGGAAAACCTGCTTGGCATCAGGTACCACTTCCAAAACTTTTTGGCGAATTTTCTGACCATTGAAATCCGGATCAGTTAGCACAATGATCGGCCGTTCTTCAGCAGCTGCTTCAATTCGTGCCAAGGTTGCTTCCGAAACCGCTGATCCTTGAGTCTCAATAGTATCAACTGGCCCAAAAACTTCACGCAAGCGCCGAGTGTCGTCGCGACCTTCGACCACAATAATTTCATTAATCATTTATCTGCCTCCAAGCCAAAGACTTTAAGGGTATTGCGATAAGTCTGTGCCGCAATCGTGGCTACTGGCAAACCTAATGTCGTGGCAATTTGCTGGACTGTATAGTAAGTATAACCAGGTTCGTTTTGCCGTCCACGATAAGGCATTGGTGCCAAATATGGGGCGTCTGTTTCTACTAACAATTTATCTAAAGGTACCTGCTTAACCGTTTCACGTAAATAAGCAGCTTTTTTAAAAGTAATCACGCCACTAAAAGATAGATAAGCACCGAGATCCAAGAACCTTGGAGCCCAATCAGGGGTGGCATTAAAACTATGCAGAATAATGTGACCAGCTGGCAGTTGCGCTGCCTGCAAAATTTCATAAGTGTCTGCTAAAGCATCGCGGCTGTGAATTGAGACTGGTAAATTGAATTCCTTCGCTATTTGCAATTGCTGGGCAAAAACTTGACGTTGCACCTCACGCGGCAAACTATCCCAATGATAATCCAAGCCAATCTCACCAACGGCAACAACTTTCGGATCCAGTAACTGTTGCCGCAGAGCTTGTTCAGCCGCAGCGTCAAAGTTTTTGGCATCTTCAGGATGCCAACCAACAACTGCGTACAGTTCTGGAAATTCATGAGCCAATTTGAGCGCACCGGCATTCAAAGTTGGATTAGAGCCAACAATCGCCATCTTCACCACACCTAGTGCCGCGGCCCGTTCAACGAAAAGCGCCTCTTGACCAGCAAAAGGCGTATCGTTTAAATGCGTATGAGAATCAAAAATTTTAGCCAAAAATAACTCCTAACCAATCAATGAGCCATTAGGATGTTCGTCACCAACTAAAGCCAAACGAACTTTACCTTGCTCATCTTCTGAGGACAATAACATCCCATTGGAAATTTCACCACGAATTTTACGCGGTTGTAAATTAGTCACTGCCAAAACTTTATGATGAACTAATTCCTGATATTCAGGATAAAATTCAGCAATACCAGAAAGAATTTGACGATGTTCATTGTGACCCAAGTCCACTTCAAACTTCAATAATTTGTCTGCTTTTTCGACCTTAGCCACTGATAAAATCTCAGCCACGCGAATTTCAACTTCATCAAATTGATTGAAATTGATTTCTGGCTTGGCTTTAGTTTCAACAGTCGCCGCTGGTTTTTGCTCCTTAGCCATTTCTTGTTTGATATAGGCGATTTCTTCGTCACGATCTAAGCGTGGGAAGATTGGTTCGCCCTTCTTAACGACCTGATGATTGGCTGGGAATTCACCAAATTTTGGATCAGCCACTTGTAGCTCAGCTTCTTGTAATCCTAATTGAGCAAAAATCTTCTTAGGGGCATGCGTCATAATTGGTTGAATCAAAATGGCAATGATCCGTAAGCTTTCCGCAAGATGACCCATCACGTTAGCTAATTCATCTTTTTTAGCTGAATCCTTAGCCAAGTTCCATGGTTCAGTTTCGTCAATATATTTATTAGCCCGACTAACGAGTTGCCAAATTTTTTCCAAAGCAGTTGGGAATTGATAATGGGTCATTGCCGTTTGATAATCAGCAATCACTTGCGTTGCTGTTTCAGCTAACTCGCGATCGGCCGCAACACTTTCACTTAACACTGATGGCACCACGCCACCCTCGTATTTATTGATCATCGCCACGGTCCGATTCAATAAATTACCTAAATCATTGGCCAAATCGAAATTAATCCGATCAATATAATCTTCTGGGGTAAAGACGCCATCATGACCAAATGGAAAAGCGCGCATCAAGTAATAACGCAAGGGATCCAAGCCGTAACGATTGACTAACATTTCTGGATAGACCACGTTGCCCTTAGATTTCGACATTTTACCATTTTTCATTAATAGCCAGCCATGACCATAAACTTGCTTAGGTAATGGTAAATCCAAAGCCATTAAGATAATTGGCCAATAAATTGTATGGAAGCGGACAATTTCCTTACCCACAAAATGAACGTCAGCTGGCCAATATTTCTTGAATAAGCTATCATCGTCACTGCCATAGCCTAAAGCGGTGATATAGTTTAACAAAGCGTCGACCCAAACGTAAACCACATGTTTAGGATTTTCTGGAATTGGCACGCCCCAATTAAAGGTAGTCCGCGACATTGCTAAATCTTCCAAACCAGGTTTAATGAAGTTATTGATCATTTCATTTTTCCGTGATTCTGGTTGAATAAAAGTTGGATTGTCTTCATAGAATTTCAACAAACGATCAGCGTATTTACTCATCTTGAAGAAATAAGATTCCTCACTAACTAACTGAACTTCATGACCTGAAGGGGCCTTACCGCCAATAACTTTACCAGCTTCGTCACGATAGACTTCAGCTAATTGTGACTCAGTAAAGTACTCCTCGTCTGAAACAGAATACCAACCAGTATATTTGCCAAGGTAAACATCACCTTGCTTGATCAAGCGCTCAACAATTTTCTGAACGGCTTTAACGTGATATTCATCCGTCGTCCGAATAAATTTATTGTTGGTAATTTCCAGCATTTTCCAAAGATTCTGAATTCCTGCCGCCATTTTATCAACATAGGCTTGCGGCGTAATGCCTTGTTCTTCAGCCTTTTGTTCAATTTTAAGACCATGTTCATCAGTTCCTGTTAAGAAGAAGACATCATAGCCTTGTAGCCGCATGTAACGAGCTAGACTGTCAGCAGCAATCGTAGTATATGAATTCCCAATTGTTAATTTACCAGAGGGATAATAAATTGGTGTTGTAATATAATAGGTTGGTTTTGCCACAAGAAAAACCTCCAACGACATTTAAGCGTAAATTTAACATGCAAAGCATATTCAGAGAATATTATAGCATAACGAAAACAAGTTGTGAGGCAACGCTAGAATTGATTATTAACAATAGCGAAAAGCCTAATGATGTGCTCAAACGAAATTTCTCAGTTGGTAACGACAATGGTGACAAGACTTCCCCAATTAGGGGTTGGTGGTGGCTGGGCGATTTAGAGGGCGTGGAACATGGTGGGCGTTGATCTGAGACATTTCTGCGAACGGTCTCAGATACAAGCCTTATTCTTGGTAAACAGCAACAGCTTTAGCTTTGCTTATTGCATATCCTCCTGATACTGCAAATCATAACCACGGGCCCAGTCGCGGGCTGCTTGCGCGTAGCCAGCAGCTTCATAAGCATACCAACGATTAGCCAGATCATGCTTCTGAACATAATCCAAGAAATGTCGATAAGGTCTGGCCCGTTGTAAAATGCCCTGTAAAGTTTGATTATTGATTTCATCGGCGAAATCAACGCGGACCTGGTAGGAATCTGGCAAATCATCCTTTTGAATCATAATATATCTCTCGTCCGCAACAGCCGAGCTATTAATCCATTCGACTAAATCTGGATCAAATTCCGTTTCATCATAGTCATCATCGTCGATATCATTGACATCTTCTTGGCTAATGTTAGAAAATTCATTTTCTTGGCGATCATAATAAAATCTGAAATACTCTTCAGAATCAGCAACATCGGAAAGGGTATCTGCTGCTTCCTTTAATGAAAACTTTTGCATCATTTTACCTCCACAAGCTACTTCAACAGTTATAACTAATTCAAAGGTACCACATTTTCATGTTGGGTACATAAGTCGATTTTTAATTGCTGAAATGTGTTCACAAAAAGCAATCGGCTCCGCTTAACGACAAAATCCCGAGCAATTCTCATGAATTGTTCGGGATTTTTCGTTAATGCTCAGCGGCTGATCGCCCTTAGTCACAAGCTGCAAAAAAAATAAGGCTCAAGTGAGCCTTATTTTCCTTCTTTAGGAGAAGTAAGCTTATGCGTTAGCGTCGGCACGATTTTCGGCCTTAGCTTTTTCTACGATAGAATCAGTTGTATCTTTGTCAAAGAAGTGAGCCTTGTTTAAGTCAAAGGCTAATTGTACTTCTTCACCAGGATGATGGAAGTCGCGTGCATCAACCTTAGCAACGTATTCGCTAGAACCAGTTGTTAAGTAGAGTAATGATTCAGCACCAAGTAATTCAGAAACAACGATCTTGCCTTTAGCAGCAGCCTTAGGGAATGTTTCGATGAAGGCTTGTTCAGTATGGATATCTTCAGGACGAACGCCTAAAGTTAAGTCCTTGCCATTATAACCGTCTTCATCAAGAATCTTAGCCCGGCCTTCAGGAACAACAATGTTGATGTCCTTGTTAGCGTCAGTTAAGACACCATTCTCGTAATGAACTTCAAAGAAGTTCATTGCAGGTGAACCAATAAATCCGGCAACGAATTTATTCTTAGGTGTATCATAAACTTCTTGAGGAGTACCAATTTGTTGAACTTGGCCCATTGACATAACAACAATCCGGTCAGCCATAGTCATGGCTTCAGTCTGGTCATGGGTTACATAGATAGTAGTTGTGTTCAAACGTTGATGTAATTTAGCAATTTCAGAACGCATCGTGACACGTAACTTGGCATCCAAGTTAGATAAGGGTTCATCCATTAAGAAGATAGGAGCATCACGGACAATCGCACGGCCTAAGGCAACACGCTGACGTTGACCACCAGATAAAGCAGCTGGTTTACGATCCAAGTAATCTTCCAAGCCTAAAATTTTAGCGGCTTCTTCAACACGCTTCTTGATATCATCTTTTTCGTATTTACGTAATTTCAAACCGAAAGCCATGTTATCAGAAACTGTCATATGTGGATACAAAGCGTAGTTCTGGAATACCATGGCGATGTCACGGTCTTTAGGTGCAACATCATTCATGATCTTGCCGCCGATCTTCAAATCGCCTTTAGTAATATCTTCCAAACCGGCAATCATCCGTAATGTGGTTGATTTACCACAGCCTGAAGGGCCGACAAATACGATAAATTCATGGTCATCAATGTGTAAGTCAAAATCTGATACTGCGAAGTCATTTTCTTCTGCATTTGCATATTGTTTGTAAATGTGATCTAGGTCTACTTTAACCATTTCGAAAAACACCTTTCCTTTTGGAGTACAAATACATCATAAAAGAAAACGATTACCACGACCAGCCCAACCCGCACAAAAAAGCGTTTTCGCAATTGTGCAACCTGCCGAAAGCTGACAGTCAATAGTGGTCTAATGACCAAATATTGAGATATAATAGCCTTATCCCAATGTTAAGGTGAGGTGCCAGTGTCATGAATATTCAAATTGGTTTAACCACTTGGAACCGCCATCCCCATTTATTACCGACAATCAAAACACCAACTTTAACGGACTATAGTCATATTTTTCCGGTCGTCGAATTAGATACTTTCTTTTATGCGTTAAAAGATGCCAACGTCGTGGCCAATTGGCAACAACAAGTTCCAGCAAATTTTAAATTTATTGTCAAAGTGCCTAGTGAACTTACCTGGCAACAAGAATTGGCGCCGACAACAACCTTCAGTGACCTCTTCATGGCTTTTCGTCAGACAATCGCCCCTATTATTGCCAGCCAACAATTAGCCGGCGTGTTGATGCAGTTCCCACCGGCATTTGATTTAACAGAACAGCATCTTAATTATTTAACCTTGGCCCGAAAAAATTTACCAAAACTCCCAATTTTGCTTGAGTTTCGTCACCGTAGTTGGTCCGAGCCACAATTCATCGGTCAGATAACTCAGTGTTTACAAAAATTACAATTAACTTGGGGGATCATTGACGAGCCAAATATTGGTTTAGAAAGTATCCCACGACTACCGCTCATAACTACGCCACCAATCAGCTTCTGGCGTTTCCACGGTCGTAATGCCGAAAACTGGGCTAAAAAGGGCGCTGGCAGTAAAGAGGGCCGAACTTTATATCGTTATTCAACAACGGAGCTGCAGCAACTGGCGGCCGAGGTGCAGGCAGTTGCTAGTCAAGTGACGACCAATTATGTGATTTTCAATAATAATGCTAATGGTGATGCTGCCGACAATGCACTGGAATTTAGTCAAATATTAGGTTTGAATTACCAGCGCCCTGGTGGTGAACAACTGGATTTATTTTAAGTCAGTTAACAACAATTTAAATATTCTCTTTGATACCTAGCAGAAGGTGTCAAAACGGAGCTGGTTCTGACGCCATTACAGGCTTGCCGGTTATGGAATGCGACGTCCGTCGATTTTAGTTAACTACAGACCCAAGTTCAAAAGCACTAAAACCTAGTGAAGCCTTTGAAACGAAATTAGTTCTGACTCCATTCCGGGCTGCTTGTCGTGGAACGCTGCCGGCATTGATTGAAGCCAATTACAAACCAAATTGTCTTCAATACAAGCCTTTGTCTAACCGCTAAAGCGGCAAGACAAATTTGGCGGCTGACGACAAGATCCCTCCATTCCGTCTGGAGTTAAGTTAGTGATTTTTTACTGTTGTTAGTGGCTAAGGCAATGCTAATGGGACTGATCATCGTAGTTCACGCAGAAGTAATAATTGAATAATTAGACCAAAATAGCCTGTGCGGCATCTCTCGAAAGATTGTCACACAGGCTTTGTAATTCACTGCAATCTGGTTTTCTATTTAGTGGTGCTCAATTCTGTTAGTTTTATCTGGTGGTTGCTGGGCGATTGGCGTCAGGTGTGAAATTTGACTTGCTGCTTTAGCAGTTAGTCAAAGCCTCGTATTTGAGATTGTTGCGTTAGCAATAAGCTCAAATCGATGGCCACGCCGTTCCACGCCCTAAAAATCGCCCAGCAACCACCTTCTCAAATTGGGGAAGACTTGGCACTATCTAAATTAACAATGCCAGCGTTCCACAACCCGCCGGCCGCAACGGAGTTGTTATCTATTTTGCCCCAAACTAACTTTAATCAGCGTATTTCCCTGAACGTTTCTGCATCCGTGCAATCAATGGAAGAATCGCACCAATTCCGATCATAATAATCGGTTCGATAATATTCAAAGCGATAACATGCCAATAAGCTGTTGAGCCCACAGGTTCATCAACTTGGAAAATTGACAAGCAGGCAGCACTAAAAGTAATAATCAAACACCACCAACCAACAGTCAGGGCTAACTTACGATTTTTAATATAAACAAATTCTGAAGGATACTTGTCTTGCTTCAACCGCACCCAAATGAAGGAAGTAAACAAGAAGCAAGTGGCAAATGGCGAAACAATCCCATTAAGATTCAACAATTGATTAAAGATTGAGTTCATATTTGGTAAAGTCGCACTTAGCACCATGATTACCATACAAATACCAGTTGTTAGCCAGTACCCATTAATTGGCAAGCCACGATTATCCAATTTAGTTAACTGACGTGGTAAGTACTTTTTGGCCGTATCTGAGAGGAACATTCGTGTTCCAGCATCGATCAGCACCGCCAATTGGGCCATCATATAAATTGCTTGAGTGATTGCAAAGGCGTACAAGAAGAAACGACCCATGCCGAATTCTTCACCCATATATTGGAACGCATAGTAAGAACCATTCATTTTCAAATCATTTGGTAAATGATGGGCGTTGAAGAACACCCCTAAGGAGAAGGAACCTAATACCGTTAGGAAACCAGTCATAATTGCTAGCATCCACATAGCTTTAGGAAAATCACGTTTACCATCTTTCATTTCCGTAACATATGGCGCAATGTATTCAGAACCATTCATCGCGAAAATAAACAAACCTAAGGTCGTGAAATAAGTAAAATTAAACTTCGGAATCATTGATTTAATTGTAAAAGGCTCTGTATGTGGCATGTTGCCCTTACCTAAATAAGCAAAAGTCATGATGACGTACAGAATCGTCATGATAAACATGGCGCCACCACCAATAATTCCTAACCACTGCAAAGAATTACGTAAATGGTGTTGAATAAAAATAAACAACGTGAAAATAACTGCCGTCAACAAAGCAAACATTGAATTGCTCATATGATCTTGCATTGAAGGATTACCATTGATCAACCAACCAAAGGAAATCACCATCGAATTCGCCACATCAACAACATAAGGTAGGCCAACCACCCAGTAAACCCAAGCAGCGATGTAACCCCAAGTATCACCCCAAGTTCCGCGAACCCAAGAAGATAAGCCACCGCCTTCTTTACTGAAAACTGAACCTAAATGCCCAACCATCATTTCATACGGAATCACAAATAAAAATAGCATTAAAATCCAAGTCGTAACCGTACCCAAACCTTGATTACGAAAGTTATAAATAATATCGTCAAAGCCAATCACCGTCACAAAATCCATTAACGCAATAACTGGCCAACTAATAAACTTCTTTTTCGGTTCTAAATCATCCATCAAACACTACCCCTTAAAAATAAGTTGTGCGAGGGGCGTTTTTTTGGCGTAGCTTAATTTCAATAAGTTGATTGAGCTGGTGTTAGCCAGATCGAGCAACTTATTAAATTAGGCATAGCCATTGCCACCTCAAACACGATTAATAATCTTTTATTAGTATAAAGAAATTATTGAGAGTTTCAAGGGGCCTTCACGAATTTTCAGAAAACCACCGCGCTGTTTTTTGGCGTGGTGGTTTTTCTGCGACCAGTTTTTATTTGTCGGTTGCATCATGGTCATCTTGCCAAGCTTTCATTAATTTTGCTTGGTACTGTTTTGAGACCAACATAATATCAGTGAAAAGTGTTTTTAAATAAGGTTGTTTATCCACTGGTGTTTGGGCTGCTACTCGTTGATAAACTAATTGCTCACGCTGTTGGTCTAATAAAGGCATATTATTAGCTAACTTAGCGTTAGCGATTCTTTCTGAGGTAGCCAGTCGGCGTACTAGTAAAGCAACCAACTGTTGATCAATTTCGTCAATTTCCTGTCGTTCTTGTTCCAACATTATTTCAAAACCTCCGCTAATTCTTGGAAAACGGCTAATGCGTCATCCTGGATCATCTGAACCTGATCCGCAGCAGCTATTGGCTCTTGATTTACTACGAACACCGCCGCATTAGCCTGTCGATATTGTAAAAGCTGGGCAAAAGGATAAACCCGAAAACTAGTCCCAACAATAATAATCAAATCAGCCGCCCCGATTGCGGCAACTGCCGCCGTTAAAACTGCTGGATCAATTGTTTCATTATACAACACAATCCGTGGCCGAATAATCCCCTGATCAGATTGATGATGATAATCTTGCGCATAATCCTGATACGAAACTGTTTGACCACATTTCTGACAATATAGATCGTACAGATTACCATGAAATTCAATCACAGCTTGATTACCAGCCTTTTTATCGAGGCCATCAACATTTTGGGTAATTAGTTGTCCTTTTTGCTGACAAATTTGTGCTATTTCGCGATGAATCAGGTCGGGCTGTGCCTGTGGATAATACATTTTGTGCATCACAAAATCGTAAAAGTCAGCCGGATGTGCTTGTAAATTCTCATGACTCAACAAATATTCTGGGTCAGCTTGATCGGCATACAACCCACTTTTGGACCGATAGTCAGGAATACCTGAGTGCGTCGAAACACCGGCACCAGTTAGAAAAACAATTTTACGGGCCTTTTTAATTGCTGCTGCTAACGCCGGCACAGTCGCCATTATTTATCGGCCTCCTCTGCAAAAATAGCAGCATCTCGTGGCGCATAATCGAAGTGATACTGCTGACAAAATTCAGCAACAGTTAATTGGTAACGTTGCAACATGGCTGCTTGAGTCTGTTGTTGTGGTGCTAGTGACAAACGCCAAGTTGCTTGATCAT
This sequence comes from Lapidilactobacillus gannanensis, assembly GCF_003946675.1. Taxonomy (GTDB): domain Bacteria; phylum Bacillota; class Bacilli; order Lactobacillales; family Lactobacillaceae; genus Lapidilactobacillus; species Lapidilactobacillus gannanensis. The sequence goes on from NZ_RHOT01000001.1 coordinate 53,117, forward strand.
CTTTTTGACTGATTACCAAATAATCCGATTTTTTAGCTGAATCATGCCATAATTGAAACAACTGGTCAACACGTAAATTTAATTCTCGTGAGGAAAGCACTGGCGTTACCAACAATTCCCGACTAAATTCAACTGGTAAACCAGCCTGCTTCTCAGCAAATAATTTCAACAATTTCAATAAAGTGCCGCGCAAATCGCGGTTCGTCTTCAAGTCACGAGCAGTTACAATTTGTAATAATTGCTCAGCTAGTTGCCAAGCCTGCGGATAATCATTCGCCCAGTCAGTCGCAGCGACTTGATCAGCAGTTAAGAAAATTCGTGCGTCGAATAGCTGCAAACTATTTGCCATCACTGTTGATCCTTCCCCAGCTTGTTGCGGGTCATGTAGTAAATTATGAGTGTAATATTGGCGCATGACTAATTGAGTTGGTTGATCGAGGGCACCAAGCTTAACAAGCAATGACCGCATCGGTACATGCACTGCAGATTCCAGCATAATCCGCCCTAAAGTCAGTAATACTTGATCGATTTCTGAATGATCTTGATGGGCGGAACTAATTTTAATACTTTGTCGGCCTTCTTGTTGTAAATGAAGCAATTCATGAGCTACAATAAAATTAGCAAAACGTGGATTAGGAATCATTAAATGTAACCCATTCTGCGGATCTCGAATAATTTTCGAAGCTGTGGGATCAAGTACTAAGGAATCTGGCCCAGCTACTTCCAAAGTAAGTTTTTGTGGGGCGATTCGTTCACGTTCTTGTTGTAATAATGCTTGAACTTCTGAATTTAAAGGTAAAGTGTCTGTCATTGATTTGTCCTCTACTTTATAATTTATATGGCTAGTTCTAGTATAACGCAAGCAGCACTGATAATTGCAGCTAAGGGAGACGATTGATTGCAAATTAAAGTACCATTGACCGCAGCAGGCTTTCTGGCCGACCGTTATAGCAAACATGCACCATTGAGCGCTCAATATCAAGGCTATCCAATAATTTCACCACCGATTAGTCTTGACGACATCCCCGCAACCACCAAAAGTTTAGCGTTGACCTTGCTGGATTATGATGCCGTCCCAGTTGGTGGTTTTGTTTGGATTCATTGGTTGGCGGCTAATATTTCACCTGATATTACTGAAATTCCTGAAGATAGTAGTCAACATCCGCAATTTGATTTTATTCAGGGACGTAATAGTAATGCCGGTCAGTTGATTCATCAAACTGATCCAACCATTTATCAGCATTATGTTGGCCCCCAACCACCTGATCAAACTCATCAATATCAACTCACTGTTTATGCACTTAAACAACCATTAGCACTTAAATCTGGCTTCTGGTTCAACGAATTTCATCAAGCAATTGATCAACAAATTATTACGACGGCAACCTTTTTGTTGCCTGGTCGTGCATAGGAGGACTTATTATGCGCCAAGTTAGTATCGGACTCGAAAATATTAACGCTTCAGAAATTGCCCTAGGTCTAATGCGAATTCCTGATAAAACAATTCCTGAAACGGTTAATCTGCTAGAAACAGCTGTTGATCAAGGAATTAATTTCTTTGATAACGCTGATATTTATGGTGGTGGCGACGCTGAAACACGTTTTGGGGATGCTCTAGCAGCCTCAACAATTAATCGCGATGATATTCTGATTCAAACGAAAGTTGGGATTGGTCAACATCAATACAATTTCTCTAAAGAACATATCGTAGAAGGACTTAATGGTAGTCTTGAACGAATGGGCTTAGACCATGTTGATTTCTTATTGTTACATCGACCTGATGCCCTCATGGAACCAGACGAAATTGCTGAAGCTTTCTTCGAATTACAAAAAACCGGCAAAGTACGTGAGTTTGGTGTCAGCAACTTCAACCCCATGCAAGTCGAATTATTACAGCAAGCAGTCGCACAACCATTAGTGATTAATCAGTTGCAATTAGGTCTGATGCATACTGGCATGATCGACTTTGGCTTCCATACCAATATGGCTGACAATCGAAGTGTCAATCATGATGGCGGTATTTATGAATATTCCCGCCTAAATAACATGACCATCCAGGCTTGGAGTCCTTACCAATATGGATTCTTCTCAGGAGTCTTCATCAATAATCCGAAATTTCCTAAACTTAATGCCGTGCTACAAAAAATGGCCGATAAATATAATAGTAATGTGAACGCAGTGGCAGCAGCTTGGATTTTACGGTTGCCAACTAGTGTGCAAGTTATTGCGGGCACTACAAATGCCGAACGTTTAAAACAGATTTGTGAAGCGGACCAAGTTCAATTGACCCGTTCAGAATGGTATGAACTATATTTAGCTGCGGGCAATGATTTGCCTTAAACAGGCACTTAACAACAATGAGCTATGCATCAGTCCTAATACAAAACCAAATGAACTTTTGTTGCCAAACATATTCTCAAAAGGCAGCTGGTGCCACTTAACGCAAAAAACAAACAATTCAAATGAATTGTTTGTTTTTTTTACGTTAATGCTCACCGGCTAACCGCCTTTTGCCGCACTAAGCAATTACTAGCACCAACGGCACTTAATTGATCCCATAAAATCGCTTTGCTATCTTGTGAAATGCTTGATACAGTTGACTTTACTTGACTTTGCTGGTTCACGATTATATTGTTTGCTTAGACAAATTCTTGCTGCTGTTCAAGTAATAAATCAGCAACGGCTTTCATTTGATTGCAGGGGGCAACCATGAAACAAGATTTGAAGCAACAGGCGCACCAAATTATTGACGCACTTGGTAGTCCACAAAATATTAAATTGATGACGCATTGTTTAACCCGAATTCGTATTGCCGTACTTGATCGAAATCAAGTCAATCAAGCTGCTCTGAAAGAAATTAGCAGCATCAGTGGCGTGGTCAGTGCGCAAGGTCAATTGCAATTAGTCGTTGGTCCAGCACTGGTTAATCCACTGTACCGTTATCTCCAATAACAGCTTCAACCCACCAAGTTAACTCAGGTTAGTTCAAAGATTGTCCAAAAGAGTCAGCAGAATTGGCTGCAACATGGCTTAACTGTTTTTGCGGATATTTTTGTGCCAATTCTCCCGGTACTTGTTGGTGCAGGAATCTTATTAGGATTAGGTAATCTGCTCACTGCCAGTGATTTATTTGGCGTTCAATCCCTGACTAGCCGTTTTCCTCAGCTCGACGGCCTCACAGATATGATTCACCTAGTCGCTAATACTGCGTTCACTTATATTCCTGTACTAGTTGCTTGGTCGGCAACAAAACGTTTTGGTGGTAATCCTGTTTTAGGAATTACTTTAGGGCTAGTTCTATGTAATGAAACATTATTATCCGGTGCTAAGGTCTCCAGTATATTGGCAGGTACCGTCAAACCAACTTATTGGCGGATTTTTGGTCTCCGAGTTATGCAAGTTGGTTATCAAAATTCAGTGCTTGCGCCATTACTGGCTGCACTACTAATGGTTCAAATTGAAAAATTTCTGAAGAAACACTTACCCGCCGTCTTACAAACCATTCTAGTGGCCCCAATTGCCATCTTTATTGCCGCTTTCTTTACTTTTTTAGTAATTGGTCCGATTGCCAATCAAATTTCGACCTGGATTGCTGAACCTTTAATTAACCTTTTCAAAACACAACCAATTATTGCCGGACTACTGTTTGGACTACTTTGGGAACCTTTAGTCGTTTCGGGATTACATTACGCACTAATTGCCGTTAATCTGCAACTAATCGCCAGCAATCAACAAAGCCAAATGATTGCCATCATTGCCACAATTTGTATGGCCGAGGTTGGTGCCGACTTAGCTGTTGCGCGGTTAGAAAGAAATAATAATCGGCGTGGAGTGGCTTTATCAGCAGCTGTTTCCTCCTTACTTGGTATCACAGAACCTTCGATTTTTGGTGTGACTATTCCCCATCGTTACCCGTTTCTTTGCGTGATGGGCAGTGCCGGTTTAGCTGGCATCTTAGTAGCACTAAGCCAGGAATATGCTGTATCTGCAGGGCCTGCTGGACCACTTTCTCTAGTGATCATCCCAGTACAATTTTGGAAAATCCATAGTCTTATTTTGCTAATCTCATTCTTAGCTGGCTTTATTTCAACCTTTGTCACTGGCACAATTATCACCCAACGAGCCGCACAAATAGCTCGTCCGGCGGAACTTGACTAATTAATCTGGAGGCGCTCATGACAGCAACTTTTATTTGGAAACAAGTCTTCACGAACTATCCGCAGCTTCATTACCCCTTACTGCCGCAACAAATCACTAAATATTATTGCAATTTGACCGGCAATTATTTACAGGTTCGCCTTAATAATCAAGCCAATGAAGACGCTCTGATCATCCATGAATTAATGATTAGCCGCTATCCTGATTGCCAGATTGCCCAAACTTTAACTTTTCAAAATCAACCCCACTTTCAAGTGGCTGGCGGACAAAGTTTATGGACTGATGCCGCTGAATTTCCAGTAACTGCTGGTGAAACTTATTATTTAAGCCTAAAAGCGACTAATATTAGTGGTACAATTAATAGTCTGGGTTACGCGCCCGCACATTTAATTTATCAACAACTAACTGCCCCGCCTAATTCAAGTCTGAAAGATTATTATTATGGCATTGATGCCCTTCGTTGCCAATCAACTGATCCTGCAGTTCTAGTCAGTTTCTTTGGTGATTCTATTATAGGTCAAGGTTATTTATCAGAAAATATTAGTCGATTGTTTTATCATCATTGGCCCCAAAAAATTACCACTTGCAATGCTGGTATTTTTGGAAATCGGCTCTTACATTCAGGCCAAATCATGAGTCAAAACCCGACAAGCTTTAGCCAAGCTGGGAATCAACGTTTTAATCCAGATGTACTTTATGATCAACCGCAAATTGTCATTACCTTAACTGGCAGTAACGATTTGATGACTGCTGGTGCTGGCTGTCCTAACCGCGATTTGCCTAACAGCCAACAACTGATTAGTGGTATTCAACGTTTGGCTAAAATTTGTCAATGGCGGAAAACAATCTTTGTCCCCTTGACCTTGCCACCTTTTCAAGGCGCCACTAATTTAGGTCTTGCTACTTGGCAACCGCTTAAAGAACACGTGCGTAAATTAACCAATCATTGGATCATGCAGCTCCCGAACGCCATCGATTTAGCAAACTATGTGACTGCAAAATCAAATTCAGCAGCATTAGCGCCTGAATTTGATAGCGGTGATCATTGGCATTTCTCAGCTTCCGGGGCGCGCCAAATTAGTCAGTTTATTTATCATGAATTAAGAAACGCGGAGGTACTTTAACTTTTATTGTGATAATTTTTTCGTCTTTATATCATAACTTGATGTTGTGACAGTTAATGTTATCCAGTAGAATAAAATATGACAAACAACATTAGGAGATTATTATGGCGGCGACAAAATTTCAAGCAATTTTTAAAGAACTAGAACAGCGAATTAAAGATGGGTCCTATCAAGGGACACTTCCGACTGAAAGTGTTCTGACCCAAGAGTTTCAAACTAGCCGCAATACAATCAGACGGGCCATTACGTTACTGGGAAAACACGGTTATGTGTACAGCGTTAAAGGGCGAGGTGTGGTTATTCTCGAAAACTTCAACAAATTCCAGTGGGCAATTGGTGCAGATAGCTTTGCTGGATTGTTAGCACTAAATGGTAATAACAAACGAGCAACAGTCACTAAAGTCGTCCGTTTCAAAAAAATCCTTGTAGATGCTGACTTGGCAACACATACACCTTTTGGCATCGACGAAGTTCTTTACGAAGTAGTTCGCGTCCGAATCATTGATCAACGACCATTAACAATGGATTATAGTTACTTTCGGGCTAATCAAATCCCACCACTGACTACCAGCATTGTTCAACATTCAATTTACGAGTATTTAACTAGTAATGGTGTTAAAATTGCTGCGGCAAAACGCCGTTTCTCGGTTATTTCCGCGAGCGAAGAGGACTACCATGAGCTTGACTTAAACGACAATAATTGCGTTGGCGTCCTTGAAAATCTGGTCTACAATGATTTAGGTAAACTGTTTGAGTATACTGAAATTCATTTTATTCCTGAAGAATTCAGTATTGGCTATTTTGCCCAAAACGACACCCCTAATCATGAAACTAACTAGTTTCAATAATAGTGCATCGCGATAAGCATTAACGTAAAAAGAACAAAGAAGAACCCCCTGAGTTTAGATTTACTCAACTCAGGGGGTTCTTCTTTGTTTTCAACTAAATAACTAGCCGTCTTACTTAACAAACTGCTCATTTGGTGCAGTCTCTAACGTCCGCAAATGACGCATGGTTCGAACATACGAACTGATCAGAACTAATAACGACCCTAACCAGGCTAAAGGATTGGCCATACTTGCACCTGCAAAACCAAAAGCGTTGATCAAAACTAACCCGGCGAACGCCCGCATAATCAATTCCATTATCCCAGCTAAAGTTGGTACCAAACTTTGACCTAATCCTTGCAAAGTATAGCGAACCACAAACAGAATCGATAATAACCAATACAGGCTGCTATTAAAATAAAAATAGGTCTGAGCTGTATTTGTTACTAGTGGCTGACCATTACCAACAAACAAATTAACCAAACTATGGCCAAAGATAATAATTAAAATCCCGGTAACCGTGGAAAAAGTCAGCGAAACTGCCAAAGTCTGCTTAACCCCTGAACGAATTCGCGCAAATTCACGCGCACCTAAGTTTTGAGCGGCAAACGTGGCCATGGTAATCCCGAATGACATCGCAGGCATCGTCGCCAAGCCATCAATCCGCGCTGCAGCTGTATAGGCAGCAACTGAGGTAGAACCTAAGGTGTTCAACATTAATTGAAGAATCACCTGACCAAGGGCAATAATTGACGACTGAAAGCCCATTGGTAAGCCCATCTTTAAATGCTCTGAAATTTCAGCCTTGGAAATTTTAAAATCAGCTTTAGAAACTTGCAATAGCGGAAAATGTCGATAAATGAAAACTAAACAGAGACATGCGGAAATGAATTGAGCCAGCAAGGTGGCAAAAGACGCACCAGCAATCCCCCATTTAAAGACAACAATAAACAACAATTCCAAGCCAATATTGATCACACACGCAATAATTAGGAAGACCAGTGGGGTTCGACTATCACCCATAGCCCGAATCATATTGGCAAACAAATTATAAGCCACAATCGCAAAAATTCCACCAAATTGGATAATCAAGAATGTGTAAGCATCTTGAATGATATCTGAGGGCGTCTGCATTAATCGTAAAATTTCACCACAAAAAGTCATACTAATCGCCGACAAAATTAACGACAAGGCCAAACTAATCAGAATCCCCGTAGCAAAACTCCGCTTAATGCCTCGATAATCGCCGGCCCCATACCTTCGCGCAGCAATTATGGCAAAACCATTAGTCGCACCTTGGGCAATCCCAATAATAAGAAATGATAAACTACCAGTAGCACCAACCGCAGCTAGCGCCTGCACGCCAATTGTTCGCCCTACAATAATCGTATCCGACAATGTATAAACCTGCTGAAAGATATTACCAATCAATAAGGGAATCGTAAAATAAATGATCTGAACAATTGGTTTTCCTTTGGTTAAATCGTGCAAGATAAATCCTCCTAAAAACAAGTTGTGAGAGGTGGCGGCTCTTTGGCTAATTTCAATAGTTACATGAGCTATTGCTAGCGTAACCATTAAATTGAGGCGCCACCACCGCCGGATGAACCGCCGCCACCAGAAAAGCCACCGAAGCCGCCGGAATCACCACCACCAAAACCACCAGAGCCACCGCCCCAATGGTTATTTCGATTTGAACCACTTCCTAATAATGCCCAGAGCCACCAAAGACCGCCACCGCCGCGACCATGGCCGCCACCCATGAAGAGCAAAACTAGAATCAAAATCACAATAATCGTACCAATATTATCTGTCCAGCTGCTTTCTTGTTTGCCCTTGATTTTCTGATACGCTTCATCAGACAAAGTGTTTTTATCAGCCTTGAAATCATACTTCTTATCAATTACCGTCGCAACACTATTGAAAACCTGCCGTAGCCCGCGATTAATTTTAGTGGCATCAGTTGATTTCAAATCCGCCTTGGCTTGTTGTAGAATTCGCCCTGATAAAGCATCAGTCAATTCCGACTCCAAACCGTAACCTACTTCGATTCGAACATTACGCTTGCCATTATTCAAAGCATACAGAATCAACACGCCATTATCACGTTGCCGTTGGCCTAATCCCCAATGAGCAAAAAGATCCGGCGCATAACTATCAATACTATCGCCATCAGTACTTTTAATCGTTGCCAACATAATTTGTGGCCGTTGCTTGGTTTGGTCATAAGTAATATTCTTCTGGCTAACCAATTTCTTAGTGGTCTGATCAAGAATATTTAATTGATCATAGAAATTAGCCTGAGGTCGGCCAGGTAAAGCCGCTGCCACTGGTTGTGCCTGTTGAAAAACTACCAGGACACTGAATAGTAACAGACTCAATAACCAGTACCAAGAACGACCTTGCTTCAGGACTCGCCTATTCATCTAAGTCAACTGAAGGTGTCTTGCTCGCATTGGTATCTGCTTTGAAGTAAGCCTTCTTACCCATTCCCATCATATTTGCTAAGATATTTTTAGGGAACGTGACCACTGAGGTATTATATTTCTCAACCGCTTGATTATAGCGACGTCGTTCCACGGAAATACGATTTTCCGAACCTTCTAATTGCGTCATTAGAGTTTGAACATTCTCATTAGACTTCAAGCTAGGGTAATTCTCGCCAATCACATTGACCAAAGTGCCAACCGACTGATCTAGTTGTGCATTGGCTTTCATTTTTTCGCTGGCGGTACTTGCACTACCATAGGCCTTACGAGCGGCACTGATCTCACCAAAAACTTTTGTTTCGTGCTTCATGCTGCCCTTAACAGCGCTCACCAAATTGGGGATCAGATCATAACGCCGTTGTAACACCGTTTCAACTTGAGCCCACTGTGAATCAACTGCCTGCGAACTGCGCGCCAAACTATTGTACGTCCCAATAAAACTAAGTCCAATAACCACAACAACGCCCACAATAATACCAATGAGCCAATTGCGTTTTGAATTTGCTGAATTTTTCATTTTAAACTCCTTCCAAATTGACGGAAACTATCCTAATATTTCGTAGAGCTTGTACCATATTTTAGCATGTTACTGAATAAAAGAAAGCGACTCACTAGAAAACAACTTAAAAATAGTGTTTTTTTCTTCAATCCACTAACTTACTGTGCTCAATTAAGGCAACCTATCTTGAAGAAATTCCAACAGCAACTTCATTTTTTCATCACAAATTATTTACTGAAGCGCCACCTTTTTGGCATTAGTTTTTCATAGTCCTAGCTTATAGTTAACAACATAGAAAGCAAGCGGTGATGCAAATGAATTTTATGAAAATCTTCGTTGTGGTACCGACCAACGGAGTCTAGGAATTACCACCTAGATCGTTATCAAAATTAAAACCCTAAAACCCAAAAAATTGCTAATTTTCTTCATTTTATTCCTCCCCTTTAAAATGAGTAATCCCCACTTCCTGCCCAGAAGTGGGGATTTTATTATGTTCAGATAATAATGATAGACTAGCGCTTGGCTAAAGTTTTTTAAACAGCATTACGTTCGATTGCAATTGCAGTGTAGGCTTATTGGTTGGAGCAGACTGCCGACACTGCTGCTCACAAGCACGAGCAAAAATCATTGGCTGATAACCACATCCTCAAAATTACGGGCCTCAGTCATTGCTTAAATAGGCAGTGACTTAAATAAAACGCCGCACATTATCGTTAGTTAATTAAACGTGGCTACTTTTCAACTAAACGTCAATTACTTTTCCGGCAATAAATGAGGGCTTTTCTTACCTTGGAACAATAAACTAGCATCGTTCAAAGCAATTTCAACCATATTTTTTACGGCCTGATCGGTGTAAAAACCAATATGCGGCGACAACGAGACATTTTCCCGACGCAGTAAATTGTCAAAAATGCTTAAATCTTGATTTGCGTGCGAAAGATCATCCCCAAATACACCGGCCTCACCTTCAACTGTATCCAAACCTGCACCAGCAATTTCATTAGTATCCAGCGCATGAAGTAATGCAGCCAAATCGACGATGGGACCCCGAGCACAATTGATCAGTAAAGCGGTTGATTTCATTTTTGCTAAGGCATCTGTATCAATGATGTGCGTGGTTAAATCGGTTAAGTTAGTATGAATCGTTAAAACATCACTTTGAGTCAGGAGCTCGTCCAAACTAACGTAAGTCAATGTGTCCGCTAGTTCTGGACGTTCAACTAAATCATGCGCAATTACTTTCGCGCCCAACGCCTTAAAAATGCGTGCAACAGTGCCACCAATTTTGCCAGCGCCTAAAATACCGACAGTTAAATGATGGATTTCATAAGCTTCCAGGCCACCCCAGCTATAGTCGTGATGAGCCATTCGCAATTGCGTTGCTTTCAAATGCCGCAAAAGAACCATGGTATGCGTTAATGCTTCTTCAGCCACACTTCGTGGTGAATAAGCTGGCACATTGGTCACTTGAATCCCATACTGCTTAGCAGCGGCAAAATCGATAATATCGTAACCCGTGATCCGTAAAGCCAGAATATGGATTTTAAAAGTAGCTAATTGCTGGTAAACATCTGCTGTTAGAGCCCCATGTTGCGCAACAACTACAGCATCACTACCATTAGCCAAACTAACAGTCTGACTATTTAGCGGCTGATTACTAGTCGTAATCGTAGCCTGATTTTGCTCAGCCCAAGCAGTAATTGCAGCCTGCTCATCAGGACGAACCGAATACATTTGAATCTTCATAAAATACCTCCATTAAAATCAGAGTGTGAGGGGTGCCGGTTAGACTGCGTAGCATAACTTCAAATAATTGACTGAGCGGTGCAACCGATCTGGCAATTATTTAAGTTAGGCTTAGCAGTCTGGCACCCCGAACACGTTTTAATTAACTGCTAAAAACTTATCCAAGCGTTGACATGCTTCGGTCAACTTCGCCATGCTAGCCGCATAACTAATTCGGACATAACCTTCGCCAGCTGGAAAAGCTGCACCAGGAATCAAAGCGACTTGCGCTTCTTGTGCTAATTTTCGACAAAACGCAAAACTATCACTGCCAAAGCGTGCTGGAATTTTGGCAAAGGCATAGAATGCACCGGCTGGCACAGCCGTCGCCATCCCTAAACGATTTAATTCAGCGACCAAATAATCACGACGTTGTAAATATTCTTGCTTCATCGCTTGCCCATCATCCAAACCATGCTGCATCGCTTCCAAAGCAGCCTCCTGCGACATGGTTGTTGCTGCCGTAACAGTAAATTGATGGACCATATTAATTTTACTGATCACCGCCGCTGGTCCGGCAATAAAGCCAATTCGCCAACCAGTCATGGCATGAGATTTTGATACACCATTAATCAGCAAGGTCTGTTCTGGCAACAATTTACCCAGGGAAACATGAGGTTCACCGTAAGTCAATTCGCTGTATATCTCATCACTAATAACAAAAATATCATATTGCTTTAAAATTGCCACGAAAGCCTCAAGCTCAGATTGACGATAAGTCACGCCAGTTGGATTAGTTGGATAATTGAAAACAATCGCCTTGACTTTATCACGATGCGTAGCCAAAGTATTCGCTAATTTTTCAGGTGTTAATTTAAACCCATCCTGACTAGTATCAACAAAAATTGGTGTGGCGCCGTTTAATTTCACGATTGGAATATACAATGGGAAAATCGGAATCGGAATAATCACTTCATCCCCAGGATTTAAAATTGCTGTTAGTGCAGAATAAATAGCGCCAGTCGCACCGACCGTCGTTAAAACCTGCGTTGCCGGATCATAATCAGTGCCATATTTGCTAGCTAGAAATTGAGCTGCAGCAACACGCAAGCTGGGTAGACCCGGAGATTGAGTATAGTGACTATGATTGGCAGCAATGCTCGCCTGCCCCGCCTGCTTAACATGGTCTGGTGTATTAAAGTCAGGTTCTCCTAAAGTTAATTTAATGATGTTAGGAATTTGTGAAACGTCCTTGTCAAATTGCAAAATTGACGACGGTTCAACGTCAAGTAATTCTTTTTTCATCAGCTTTGCAAGATCTTTTGTCATTTAATCATCGGTTTCTGTATTTATTTGAAGTAATTAATTCCAATCGCGTCACGAACTTCCTGTAACGTTTGTTCAGCCACTTCATTAGCTTTTTGACTGCCTTGTCGCAACATCTCGTAAACAGCTGGGATATCTTTCGCATATTCCTCACGACGTTCACGAATTGGTCCAAAGACGCCTTCAAGAACATCATTTAAATAACGTTTAATTTTGACATCACCTAAGCCGCCATGTTGATATTCAGCTTTAAGTTCTGCGACTTTATCCTTATCAGTGTCAAAGGCATCAAGATAGGTGAAAACCATATTGCCCTCAACTTTACCGGGATCACTCACATGAATATGATCAGGATCGGTGTACATTGACATCACACGTTTTTTCAGCTCATCAGCAGTATCGGCCAAATAAATACAGTTATCTAATGACTTACTCATTTTGGCATTACCATCCAACCCAGGTAAACGACCCTGACCTTTTGGTGGAAAATAGCCTTGAGGTTCAACTAATACATCAGTCTTGTAGGTGGTATTAAAAGTCCGCACAATTTCTCGAGCTTGTTCCATCATCGGTTCTTGATCATCGCCAACTGGCACTGTATCCGCCTTGAAAGCAGTGATGTCCGCTGTTTGACTAACTGGATAAACTAAGAAACCTGCTGGAATTGATTGACCAAACGCCTTCTGCTTAATTTCTGCTTTAACAGTGGGGTTCCGTTCCAACCGTGAAACATTGACCAAGTCCAAATAATACATAGTTAATTCGTTCAGGGCAGGAATTTGTGATTGAACCAGAATAGTCGACTTAGCTGGATCAATGCCAACCGCCAAATAATCCAAAGCGACTTGAATCAAACTACGCCGAATTTTTTCTGGATCGCGGGCATTATCAGTCAATGCCTGCACGTCAGCAATCATGACATAAGTTTGATAATCATCAGAATTCTGCAACGCTACGCGGTTCTTTAAAGAGCCTAAGTAGTGACCGATATGTAATTTACCTGTTGGTCGATCTGCTGTCAAAATAACTTTCTTTGCCATTGTCATAACCTCCATTTTTAATAACGCCGAAATTTAGCCATCAAAAAACGCCCTATTGCAAAATACAATAGGACGAGTTTATCGCGGTGCCACCTAAATTACCCTTACAAAATCTAAGGATCAGCTCGAATGAATTAAGGCTTCACACACCGCCAGGACTTGCGCCGCTGACCACCCTAGGCTCCATTCACAATCAAAGTTCGATGACGGTTTCAGCTGAGCGCCATTTCCTAAACGAAACTTCGTGACTGCTACTACTTCCTAGACCTCTCGGCAAGATATTGACATCATCATAACCAGCTGACGGTAAAAAGTCAAGACTGTCAGCAATTCTTGCCATAAAAAGCAACTTGCAACCGGCAGTTGCGCTTTTGCCACCAGTACTTGCTTTATTATCACTAAGCTTTCAGTTAGACTTACTATGAGGAGTGATAACAATGAATTTTTCCGAAAAATTATTAACGCTCAGAAAAAAAAAACGGTTACACCCAAGCCGAATTGGCTGAGCAATTACAAGTTTCTCGTCAATCAGTTTCTAAATGGGAACTCGGCACCGCCCAACCAGAGCTAACTAATTGGATAGGCACTCTGAACAATCTTCGAATAAGCTTTATCGAATTCCATGACATTCTTGATGTTTTTATCAAAGGTATAACTGCCTGTTTTGTCAGTAACGCCATTTAAAGTACCCAAATTGACATTCTTTAACTGTAAAAAGCCATTCTCATCAAGCGTGCAACCTAGGATCTTATTTAACATACGAATTTTTTCTCTTAACATCAAATTGGTCAGATTCATTTGACTTATCCAACATGCTGGTAAAGCGTTTTGAATTAATTTTTTTGGTTTCGGCACGTTAAATCAAGGATAGCAAATGAATTTTCAGAAAAATCAATTGAATTTTTTATTGAGATATTTTATCAGTTCGTAAGGCTCTTTATCTGATGAATAATCCGGAAAATCAAACCCTATTGCGTAAAGAAGTCCTTCAGAGTTAAAAAAGAAATAGACATGCTGTATTCCTATCTGTTTGAACGAATATCTCACGTATGAAAGCTTCTTTTGTTCTCTCTCCTTCTTCATTTCTTCTTTAGGAAGATCAATTTTAATCTTATCGTAGTAAGTCGGTGGCATTGAGTCCATAAATGTCGATTCTGAAGTAAACAGTTGATAGTGTTTTTTATGAACTAACTTCTGATTTTTCTCAATCTTTTCTGACTCACCAAAACTCTTCTCCAAATCTACTCTCGTTGTTTTACCATAAATTACTGTCTTTTGAATACTTTCAAACGTCATTGCATGATCTTTTTTATATTTAACTTTAAATCCAATTATTATTAAACCCAAAATAATTAGAACTATAAAAACACCTTTGAGTATTTTTTTATTTTCCATTTTTGACGATACCTAATTCCTTATCAGCAAGTCTTTTAGATCTTTTTACATCAAAAAAAGGCTTATCTTTCAGACTTTCCTTCAATGTCCCATCTGCATCAGGAATCATCCACCCTTTACTACTAACCTTTCTAATTTGGGGGTCATAAGTAGTTACAGGATTACTATCATAACTTGTATGAACATTTTTTATATTATTAAGAATGTGTGATTCAGTAGAATTATTCGCATAGTGAACTGAATTACCATCCACAATTTGAGCTTGCTGTTGTTCAGTAAGTTGTTGTTTAGAATCAGAATTAATTGTCCCTTTATCGTCCATGGAATAAACGTTCCACTGAGTTACAAGAGATTTGGTCTTCATATTAATGATCCACTCACTATGAAATTCAGGTGATGTAACGAACTTAATATTTTCGCCAGTTTCTTTAATATACTGCTTGTAGTCCGAACCCTTAGGATACTTATTATGAAAACGTGCTTTTTCACCCGCCAGTGACTTTGGATAATCCTGATTTAATTTCTGAATTCTCTCCAAATCATTTTTGGCGGTAGGATATGAATTACGTAAGGCATCGTTATTACTCTTATCAAGATAGTAACGAAATTGATGAGTTTGTTTAGCCAAATCAAATGCTTCAGGATCAGATTTAAGATCAGTAGGAATTCCATGGCATTCTTGATCTTTTTATCAAACGGTTTTCTAATTGATTAATTTAAACGTAAATCAAATCCTTGTTTATCAAGATTAGTCTGGAGTATAGATTGTAAAACTGAAACAATAATTAACCCTACAAAATATAAAAGAATAAGAAAGAGAATAACTAGAACCATCTCTTGTTTTTTAGTAAGAATTTGTCGGTTTTTTATCCAAAACACGATTATTTCTATTAAAAGTCCAATTGCCAAGAATGGTATACATATGAATGGTAACCAATATATTATCTGGAAAAGAGGACCTTCAGTTATATCGAAAAGTTTTAGGACTATTATTCCGATAACTGTTACCCATGACAACACAAAAAAAATTCCTAGCGAAGTAAATTCTAAGTTACTGGTTTTATACTTTTTACTCTTAATTTTGAACAAAATAAATAATGAAACAATACCTCCCGTTAAAGCAGCAAATGGGATTAATAAAATTTGAATTTGAAGAATTGTGGACAGACATGACCAAAAAGCATACATATTCATTACCTATTTCATTCCTTTACCAGATACCATTTTTTTGCCATCACTCTAATTTGGCTTTCCAGTCCTTTATTTGATGCTGCCGGTTTGACATCCAAAGGCTCATGCTGTTTCCCGGAGTAATCTTTATCAATAACTCCAAAGGGTGTTTCAAGATTAAAACCGTTGTGTGGAATGGCGTAATTTGCAGAATCAGTATTAGCAATTTGACTCCAAAGATTACTATTGGGGCTTTGAACATCTTCGTATTGTCTAGGATCGGAAATCACCTCACCTTTTCTACTTCCAGAAACATATGTGTCTAAAACATTCCAAACGCTGACGGTCTTCCCTTTATTATTAAATATTATTTCGACATGATTGTTCGCAGCTGTTACTTTTGAATTATTGGGGATATTACCTTTCCCAGATAAAGTTCTATTGTGTAGCGACGAATCTGGATGATCGATTGAAATCCTATTTGTTTTTAGCCAACTTTCATATTCATTTTGATCCAATCCTTTATCATTTATAAATTCAACAATTGGTTTATCTAACCAATAACGCATTTGATTGTCAATTGGATTATTAAGAACTTTATTTTTATACTTTTGAGATATCAAATTAGAATATTGATCAACAAAATCATAATATTCCCTTGGACTATTAGCAATTTCGTTTGAATTTGGAAAATGATATTTTGCATTAGCAACATTCTTTAATTGTACAAAATTAGTCGTATCTGGGTTATCCACAGACGCATCTAATACTTGATAAAGCATTCTAATTTTTCTCTTAGCACCAAATTGGTCAGATTCATTTGACTTGTCTAACATGCTAGTAAAGAGTTTTGAGCCAATATTGTGTGCCTTATCCCAGCTTGAGGTCAAATCCTTCTGCCACTTACCATTCTTCACGTTCTTATTTAGTGAAGTTACATAAACAGTTAGGCTTTTCGCGACCCAGCCATCAGTTCCTAGTTCTTCTAACTGAACATAAACTTTTTGACGATACTTCTTAAATTCAGCTTGAGTCATGTTATCAGGCTTTTGAAGATGATTAATGGCCTTTTTCAACATTTTAACCTTCTCTGAACTTTCGCCGTCATCTAAATTCTGAGAATCTAAATCAGCTAAGAAAGTTAAATCAGCCCCATTACTGACATAAGTCCCATTGCTATTAAATGTAATCTTTCTAATTTCTTGAGCACCTTTAGCAACGGTCATAAAAACAGTCAGACTATCCTGGAAAAGTGGTGAAACGACGGTCGTGAACTCTTCCAATTGATCTAACTTATTTTGAATACCCTTAATTTCTGGTTCCAGAATATAATCCCGTTGCGTTTTTAGTTGGCGATCCTGACGCATGAGATCGTCTAATTTCCCAGTTGCCATTGAATCAACAATTTTAAAGAAACCACGATTCTGATCAAGTTGCCGATTAATAAGTTCACGTTGCTTTTTCTTAATCGCCAGTTGTTTATCTAATGAATCCTGGTCGAGAGTGACATAATGGGCAATTTCATTATTGGCCCGCTCGAAAGTTTTTAGGTCGCCTTTAACATCATTACAAGCGTCATTTAAGCGATTAATCGTTGGTTTAAGAATCGTCTCGAAGACACCAACCGCTGCTTCATGAGCGGCACCAGATAACTGACCGCTATTCACGGATTGAGTGACATTGTTAATACCACTCACCATTTGATTAGACAGTTGATTCGCTGCAGCTAGATTCTTTTCTGAGGCAATAATTAGTTCTTCTGCTTCAGCAACACTATATTTTACGCCCATGGCAAACGACTCCTTTGCTTATTTAAGTCATCAATTTCATCATCTGATTGACGGCGAATTCGATTATAAAGTTGATTAGTCGCATCATATTGATCAGCAATCGTTCGATTAGTTTGTTGTTTCAATTCTTGATTGGCGGCTAACTCATCTTCGTTAGCTGCCCCATGAGCAAGATCATCATTAACAGTTTCTTCATAATCACGAGCCAGATCATTGAAAGTCGTATTAAAGTTCTCCAGTGACTGCAGATAGCCATTCTTGACCTGTTGAAACTCTTCCAATTGTTGTTCTTTGCGATAGGCTGCCGCTTTCAACTGAGCACGCTTTTCTTCGTTAATATCTGCTTTCATTTGCCAGCCCCACTCAGCCCCCACTCAGCATGTGTGCATCTTGGGCATCCCGCTGTTCATTGGTCTGGGAAATATTGAAGAAATTATCCGCCTGTAATTTAGTAGCTGTCACCAAACTAGTCGTGGTTTGATATATTTTGCTTGTGACTTGATTGGCGTGACTCATGCCACTAATCCCCCTAGTGTAATTGAACGCAACCTGCTGACTTTTGAAGTTTGAAACCTGTATCTGTCGCAACTTAGCAATTGCTTGCGCTGCAACATTGGTATCTGAGCTGATTTTACTCGAACTCATTTCCACCACCCCATGTGATACCTTTATTTTATTCATGACTTTACACAATGTCAAAGTAATTTGAGAATTATTTACAAATGAATTCGTAAATGATTACTACGTTAAGGAATACCTGTAATAGGAAGTGAGATTAACATCATATGTTGATATAACGGATATTTTAAAATTGGAGTCATTAAATTAATTATTTTTAAACTAAAAATAGCATAAAAATCTAGTTATCCGCATAAAAACTGGACTTATCACACTTTATCAAGGTCAAAACCACTCAATTTACTACTAATTTACTACTTATGAATGAGCTTTGATACGACGATTTATCCTTGAAAAGTGAAGATATAAAGATACTTCCAATAAAATTTGAATATTTAATAGGTAGACACTTCAAAAAATGAGGTGTCTATTTTTTTACCCGATTTTGAAAGGAAGTGAACTTATGAAAACAAAAAATCAAGAATCAAAAGGTCGTTCCCCACTCTTTAAGACCATCAAACATTCATTCAGCCAATAAAAAAGAAAGGATAGGTAAAAATATGGAACTTAAATTTGTGATTCCCAACATGGAAAAAACATTCGGCAATTTAGAATTTGCTGGCGAGGATAAAGTCGTTCAGCGAAGAATCAACGGACGGCTAACTGTCTTATCAAGAAGCTATAATCTCTATTCTGATGTTCAAAGAGCAGATGATATTGTGGTGGTGCTTCCTGCTGAAGCTGGCGAAAAACATTTCGGCTTTGAGGAACGTGTGAAGTTAGTCAATCCACGTATTACCGCAGAGGGCTACAAAATCGGCACTCGTGGTTTTACAAATTACCTTTTACATGCTGACGACATGATAAAAGAATAAAGAAAGAGAGGAAAAATGATGAGATTAGCAAATGGCATTGTATTAGATAAAGACACGACTTTTGGAGAATTGAAATTCTCTGCTCTACGTCGTGAAGTGAGAATCCAAAATGAAGACGGGTCGGTTTCAGATGAAATCAAGGAACGTACCTATGACTTAAAATCCAAAGGACAAGGACGCATGATTCAAGTAAGTATTCCTGCCAGCGTGCCTTTGAAAGAGTTTGATTATAACGCACGGGTGGAACTTATCAATCCCATTGCGGACACCGTTGCTACTGCCACCTATCAAGGAGCAGATGTTGACTGGTATATCAAGGCAGACGATATTGTGCTGACAAAGGATTCTAGTTCATTCAAAGCTCAACCACAAGCAAAGAAAGAACCGACACAAGACAAATAGTCGCTAGGTAGAAAGGAGACTTTTTCGCATGAAACAGCGTGGTAAAAGGATTCGCCCATCTGGTAAAGATTTAGTCTTTCATTTTACGATAGCGTCACTCCTGCCTGTTTTCCTGCTGGTTGTCGGACTGTTTCATGTGAAGACAATCCAGCAGATCAACTGGCAGGATTTTAACCTATCACAAGCAGATAAGATTGACATTCCCTATTTAATTATCAGTTTCAGTGTCGCAATTCTTATCTGCTTGCTGGTAGCGTTTGTATTCAAACGGGTTCGCTATGATACGGTTAAACAACTTTACCACCGTCAAAAACTGGCAAAGATGATACTTGAAAACAAGTGGTATGAATCTGAACAGGTCAAAACAGAGGGTTTCTTTAAAGATAGTGCTGGTCGTACAAAGGAAAAGATAACCTACTTCCCTAAAATGTATTATCGACTTAAAAATGGCTTGATACAGATACGGGTGGAAATCACGCTGGGAAAATATCAAGACCAACTCTTACACTTGGAAAAGAAATTAGAGAGTGGCTTGTACTGTGAGCTGACGGATAAAGAGTTAAAGGATTCCTATGTGGAATATACTTTGCTCTATGACACCATAGCCAGTCGTATTTCTATTGATGAAGTAGAAGCTAAAGATGGTAAACTTCGCTTAATGAAAAACGTATGGTGGGAATATGATAAGCTCCCTCATATGTTGATTGCTGGTGGTACAGGTGGCGGTAAAACTTACTTTATACTGACACTGATTGAAGCCTTGCTTCATACAGATTCAAAACTGTATATTCTTGACCCGAAAAATGCTGATCTTGCGGACTTAGGTTCTGTGATGGCAAATGTCTACTATAGAAAAGAAGACTTGCTTTCTTGCATTGAAACATTCTATGAAGAAATGATGAAACGTAGTGAGGAAATGAAGCAGATGAAGAACTATAAGACTGGCAAAAATTATGCTTACTTAGGTCTCCCGGCACACTTCTTAATCTTTGATGAATACGTCGCTTTCATGGAAATGCTGGGAACAAAAGAAAACACCGCAGTTATGAATAAGCTGAAACAGATTGTCATGTTAGGTCGTCAAGCTGGCTTCTTTCTAATACTGGCTTGTCAACGTCCAGACGCAAAATATTTAGGCGACGGAATCCGTGATCAGTTTAATTTCAGAGTGGCTTTAGGTCGTATGTCTGAAATGGGCTATGGCATGATGTTTGGCAGTGACGTACAAAAGGATTTCTTCTTAAAGCGAATCAAAGGTCGTGGCTATGTTGATGTAGGAACAAGTGTCATATCAGAGTTTTATACTCCCCTTGTACCAAAAGGATATGATTTCTTGGAGGAAATTAAAAAGTTATCCAACAGCAGACAGTCCACGCAGGCGACGTGCGAAGCGGAAGTCGCAGGTGTGGACTGATCTTGCTGGCTGGTGTGGCAATAGCCACGCCAGCACTTAACCCCCCGTATCTAACAGGGGGGTACAAATCGACAGGAAACAGTCAAAAAAACATTAGAAAATCCTTTGGTTACAAGGGATTTACAAAATTTCAGCGTATGTCAAATGGGCTTTAAAAGTTGACATACGCCTTTTTGATTGGAGGGATTTTTACTGAATGAACAAACTTGGTTACAGCATTTAAAAGAAAAACGCTTGGCTTATGGACTATCTCAAAACCGTTTAGCTGTTGCGACTGGTATTACAAGGCAGTATCTAAGCGATATTGAAACAGGAAAAGTCAAGCCATCAGAGGATTTACAGCAGTCCCTTTGGGAAGCTCTGGAACGCTTCAATCCCGACGCTCCCCTTGAAATGCTGTTTGATTATGTAAGAATTCGCTTTCCGACAACAGACGTACAGCAGGTGGTCGAAAACATCTTACAACTGAAACTGTCCTATTTTCTTCATGAGGACTATGGTTTCTATTCTTATTCAGAGCATTATGCTTTAGGCGACATATTCGTCCTTTGCTCCCATGAACTGGACAAAGGAGTTCTGGTGGAATTGAAAGGTCGTGGGTGCAGACAATTTGAAAGCTATCTTCTGGCACAACAAAGAAGCTGGTATGAGTTCTTTATGGACGTTTTGGTGGCTGGCGGTGTGATGAAACGCCTTGACCTTGCCATTAACGATAAGACAGGGATTTTAAATATCCCTGTACTCACTGAAAAGTGCCAACAGGAAGAATGTATCTCCGTCTTCCGCAGTTTTAAAAGCTATCGCAGTGGCGAACTGGTACGCAAAGAGGAAAAGGAATGTATGGGAAACACCCTCTATATCGGTTCATTACAAAGTGAAGTTTATTTCTGTATCTATGAAAAGGACTACGAGCAGTACAAGAAAAATGATATTCCCATTGAAGACGCAGAAGTAAAAAACCGTTTTGAGATTCGATTGAAAAATGAGCGTGCCTATTATGCAGTCCGTGATTTACTCGTCTATGACAATCCAGAGCATACCGCCTTTAAAATTATCAATCGGTATATCCGTTTTGTAGATAAAGACGATTCCAAACCTCGTTCTGATTGGAAACTGAATGAAGAATGGGCTTGGTTTATTGGGAACAATCGTGAACGATTAAAACTAACCACAAAACCAGAGCCTTACTCCTTCCAAAGGACGCTGAACTGGCTATCTCATCAAGTTGCCCCGACCTTAAAGGTTGCGATTAAACTTGATGAAATCAACCAGACGCAGGTTGTAAAAGACATTCTCGACCATGCGAAACTGACAGACCGACACAAGCAGATTTTGAAGCAACAGTCAGTAAAAGAACAGGACGTGATAACAACAAAAAAATAACTCAAATACAAATTCATTGAATATAGAGAGGAGAACATTTTTATGAATTTTGGACAAAACCTTTATAACTGGTTTCTATCAAACGCTCAATCACTGGTGCTTTTAGCAATCGTTGTGATTGGCTTGTATCTTGGCTTCAAGCGTGAGTTTAGCAAACTGATTGGCTTTTTAATTATTGCGATTATTGCGGTTGGCTTAGTCTTCAACGCTGCTGGAGTAAAAGACATTTTACTAGAGCTATTCAATCGCATTATTGGTGCTTAAATAAAACCGTTCTTTTGTGGAATATAAGTGGTTTTCTTATGTTCCGCAAAGGAATGGTACACCAAACGAAGTGCGGTAGGGATTTTTGAATCTCTACAAAGAAAGGACGTGAATATATGGACGATATGCAAGTCTATATTGCGAATTTAGGCAAATACAATGAGGGCGAATTGGTCGGTGCGTGGTTTACCTTTCCCATTGACTTTGAGGAAGTCAAAGAGAAAATCGGCTTGAATGATGAATATGAGGAATACGCCATTCATGACTACGAGTTACCCTTTACGGTTGACGAATACACTTCCATTGGCGAACTCAATCGACTATGGGAAATGGTATCGGAATTACCCGAAGAATTACAATCGGAGCTATCTGCTCTGCTCACTCATTTTTCAAGCATTGAAGAACTAAGCGAACATCAAGAGGATATTATCATTCATTCCGATTGTGATGATATGTATGACGTGGCACGCTACTACATTGAAGAAACGGGTGCTTTAGGCGAAGTACCAGCTAGTCTTCAAAACTATATTGATTATCAAGCCTATGGTCGGGATTTAGACCTTTCAGGAACGTTTATCTCAACCAATCATGGGATTTTTGAAATCGTCTATTAAATCTGTCGGTACATTACTACTGGCAGATTTTCTATTTTACGGGGTGGCTCAATCAGCTACCCCTATTTTTTATGAAAGGATTGATTACATGAAGAAAATACGAAGCTATACCAGTATCTGGTCTGTGGAAAAGGTACTGTATTCTATCAATGATTTTAGACTTCCGTTTCCCATAACCTTTACGCAAATGACATGGTTTGTCGTGTCACTCTTTGCAGTGATGATACTTGGCAACTTGCCCCCTCTTTCCATGATAGAGGGAGCATTTCTCAAATACTTTGGGATTCCTGTGGCTTTCACATGGTTTATGTCTACAAAAACTTTTGATGGTAAAAAGCCTTATGGATTTTTGAAGTCTGTCATTGCTTATGCACTGCGACCAAAGCTGACCTATGCAGGAAAAAAAGTAACGCTTGGCAGAAACCAGCCACAAGAAGCCATTACAGCAGTTAGGAGTGAATTTTATGGCATATCCAATTAAATACATTGAAAACAATCTCGTCTGGAATAAAGACGGGGAATGTTATGCTTACTATGAGCTTGTTCCTTACAATTACTCATTTCTAAGTCCAGAACAGAAAATACAAGTGCATGATTCTTTCAGACAGCTTATCGCACAAAATCGTGATGGCAAAATTCATGCTTTACAAATCAGTACAGAATCCAGCATACGTTCTGCACAAGAGCGTTCCAAAAATGAAGTCACTGGCAAGCTCAAAGCGGTTGCCTATGACAAAATCGACCAACAGACAGACGCTTTAATATCCATGATTGGCGAAAATCAAGTGAACTACCGTTTCTTTATCGGCTTTAAGTTGCTTCTCAACGATCAGGAGTTTTCTATGAAAAGTCTTACCGTTGAAGCAAAAAATGCTTTGTCTGATTTTGTCTATGATGTGAACCATAAGCTGATGGGCGATTTTGTTAGTATGAGTAATGATGAAATCCTGCGTTTTCAGAAGATGGAAAAGCTCTTAGAAAATAAAATCTCTCGTCGTTTCAAAATCCGCAGGTTAGATAAGGACGACTTCGGCTATCTGATTGAACACCTTTACGGACAGACAGGCACTGCCTATGAAGAGTATGAGTACCATCTATCAAAGAAAAAGCTGGATAATGAAACGCTGATTAAATACTATGACTTGATTAAGCCTACTCGCTGTTTGGTGGAAGAAAAACAGCGATATTTGAAAATCCAGCAGGAAGATGAAACCGTCTATGTAGCTTACTTTACCATTAACAGCATTGTCGGAGAACTGGACTTCCCGTCCTCTGAAATCTTCTACTACCAGCAACAGCAATTTACATTCCCGATTGATACGTCAATGAATGTGGAAATTGTAGCGAATCGTAAAGCCCTATCTACTGTCCGCAATAAAAAGAAAGAACTGAAAGACTTGGATAACCACGCTTGGCAAAGTGATAATGAAACCAGCTCCAATGTGGCGGAAGCTCTGGAAAGTGTGAATGAGCTGGAAACCAATTTAGACCAAAGCAAGGAATCTATGTACAAGCTGTCTTATGTGGTAAGGGTATCAGCAAATGATCTTGACGAACTCAAACGTCGTTGTAATGAAGTGAAAGATTTTTATGACGATTTAAGCGTAAAACTGGTACGACCATTTGGGGATATGCTCGGCTTACATGAAGAATTTTTACCTGCCAGCAAGCGTTATATGAATGATTATATTCAATACGTGACCTCTGATTTCCTCGCTGGTTTAGGTTTTGGTGCTACTCAAATGCTGGGGGAAAATGAGGGGATTTATGTTGGCTACAGCTTAGATACTGGACGCAATGTCTATCTGAAACCTGCTCTTGCCAGTCAAGGGGTTAAGGGTTCAGTAACCAATGCGTTAGCGTCGGCTTTTGTTGGTTCGCTGGGTGGTGGTAAATCCTTTGCGAATAACCTTATCGTCTATTATGCGGTGCTTTATGGGGCACAAGCAGTGATTGTAGACCCAAAAGCAGAACGTGGCAGATGGAAAGAAACCTTGCCAGAGATTTCCCATGAAATCAATATCGTCACTCTGACTTCTGATGAGAAAAACAAAGGCTTACTTGACCCTTATGTGATTATGAAAAATCCCAAAGATTCTGAATCACTGGCTATTGATATTCTGACATTCCTTACGGGGATTTCCTCTCGTGATGGGGAACGCTTCCCAATCCTTAGAAAAGCCATTCGTGCAGTAACCAATAGTGAAGTACGAGGGTTGATGAAAGTGATTGAGGAATTACGGGTTGAGAATACGCCACTAAGTACCAGTATAGCCGACCATATCGAAAGTTTTACAGACTATGACTTTGCACATTTATTATTCAGTAATGGTTATGTGGAGCAGTCTATCAGCTTAGAAAAACAACTGAACATTATACAGGTTGCGGACTTGGTACTTCCCGACAAGGAAACTTCCTTTGAGGAATATACCACTATGGAGCTTTTATCCGTTGCTATGCTGATTGTCATTAGTACCTTTGCTTTAGACTTTATCCATACAGACCGAAGCATTTTCAAGATTGTAGATTTAGACGAAGCATGGAGCTTTTTACAGGTAGCACAAGGAAAAACACTATCTATGAAGCTGGTTCGGGCTGGTCGTGCTATGAACGCTGGGGTATATTTCGTGACCCAAAATACAGACGACCTCTTAGATGAAAAACTGAAAAATAACCTCGGCTTAAAATTTGCATTTCGTTCCACTGACCTTAACGAGATTAAAAAGACCTTAGCCTTTTTTGGTGTAGACCCAGAGGACGAAAACAATCAGAAGCGATTGCGTGATTTGGAAAACGGGCAATGCCTTATCAGTGATTTATATGGTCGTGTCGGTGTGATACAGTTCCACCCTGTATTTGAAGAACTGCTCCATGCCTTTGATACCAGACCACCTGTGCGAAAAGAGGTGTAAATGTGAAACCATCAATAGTAAACAGAATAAAATCAAACTGGACGCTGAAACGTCTAGGTAAAGTGGCAATGACAGTGGCTTTCACACTTGTGATTGCCATTTTTCTTTTAGCCATGCTGGGAACGGTGGTTCAAGCTGCGGGCTTGGTAGATGATACGGTCAATGTGGCAAATGAATACAGCCGATACCCACTTGAAAACTATCAACTGGATTTTTATGTGGATAATAGCTGGGGCTGGCTTCCGTGGAACTGGTCGGACGGGATTGGAAAACAGGTCATGTATGGACTATATGCCATTACCAATTTTATTTGGACAATCAGTTTGTATGTTTCCAATGCGACAGGTTACTTAGTACAGGAAGCCTATTCCTTAGACTTCATTTCCGCTACAGCAGATTCCATTGGTAAGAATATGCAGACCTTAGCTGGTGTGAGTGCAAACGGATTTTCAACAGAGGGTTTCTATGTTGGATTCCTCTTACTCTTGATTTTGGTTCTTGGGGTTTATGTTGCCTATACGGGACTGATAAAGAGAGAAACCACAAAGGCAATTCATGCCATTATGAATTTTGTGCTGGTGTTTATCCTATCGGCTTCCTTTATTGCCTACGCTCCCGACTACATTAAAAAAATCAATGACTTTTCATCAGACATCAGTAATGCCAGTTTATCACTTGGCACGAAGATTGTCATGCCCCATTCCGATAGTCAAGGCAAGGACAGCGTGGACTTAATCAGAGATAGCCTGTTTTCCATACAGGTTCAGCAACCGTGGCTACTGCTTCAATACAACAGTTCAGACATTGAAAGTATCGGTATTGACCGTGTGGAAAGCCTGCTCTCCACCAGCCCAGATTCCAACAATGGCGAAGACAGAGAAAAAATTGTTGCGGAAGAAATTGAAGACAGAAGCAATACCAATCTAACCATTACAAAGACCATTAACCGTTTAGGTACAGTCTTCTTCCTATTTGTCTTCAATATTGGGATTTCCATATTTGTATTCCTATTAACAGGAATCATGATTTTCTCGCAGGTACTTTTTATCATCTATGCTATGTTTCTGCCTGTGAGCTTTATTTTAAGCATGATTCCATCATTTGATGGTATGTCAAAACGAGCCATAACAAAGCTCTTTAATACCATTTTGACACGAGCTGGAATCACATTGATTATTACGACAGCATTTAGTATTTCAACCATGCTCTATACCTTATCGGCTGGTTATCCGTTCTTTTTGATTGCTTTTCTACAGATTGTGACCTTTGCAGGAATCTACTTCAAGCTGGGCGATTTAATGAGTATGTTTTCTCTACAGAGTAACGATTCTCAAAGTGTGGGAAGTCGTGTGATGAGAAAACCTCGTATGCTTATGCACGCTCACATGCACCGTCTACAGCGGAAACTTGGACGTTCCATGACTACTCTAGGGGCTGGGTCTGCCATTGTTACAGGTAAAAAAGGACAGTCGGGTTCGGGGAGTTCTGCAAGGACACAAGCAGATCACTCCCGACCAGACGGAAAGGAAAAATCAACACTTGGAAAACGTATCGGTCAAACCATCGGTACAGTAGCTGATACCAAAGACAGAATGGTAGACACTGCTAGTGGTTTGAAAGAACAGGTTAAAGATTTGCCGACCAATGCAAGATATGCAGTATATCAAGGAAAATCCAAAGTAAAAGAGAATGTCCGTGATTTAACCAGTAGTATTTCTCAAACCAAAGCGGACAGAGCCAGTGGACGCAAGGAACAGCAGGAACAAAGGCGAAAAACCATTGCGAAGCGTCGCTCTGAAATGGAACAGGTCAAACAGAAAAAACAGCCTGCTTCTTCTGTTCATGAAAGACCGACTACAAGACAAGAACAATATCATGATGAACAGACCTCAAAACAGTCTAATATTCAGACTTCATATAAGGAATCTCAACAAGCCAAACAAGAGCGTCCAGCAGTTAAGTCCGATTTTTCAAGTCCAAAAGTGGAACGCCAAGGCAATACCGTTCAAGAAAAAACCGTTCAAAAGCCAGCAACTTCAACCACTACAGCAGATAGAACTTCACAACGTCCAATCACAAAAGAACGTCCGTCTACTGTTCAAAGAGTACCACTACAAAATACAAGAAGTAGACCACCAATCAAAACCGCCACCATTAAGAAAGTCGGTAAGAAACCATGAAGTTGAAAACTTTAGTGATTGGTGGTTCTGGATTATTCTTGATGGTCTTCTCACTGCTTCTGTTTGTTGCCATTTTATTTTCAGATGAACAGGACAGCGGAATTTCCAATATTCATTATGGAGGTGTGAATGTTTCCGCAGAAGTGCTGGCTCATAAGCCTATGGTAGAAAAATATGCCAAAGAATATGGCGTTGAAGAATATGTCAACATACTTCTTGCGATTATACAGGTGGAATCGGGCGGTACTGCGGAAGATGTTATGCAGTCCTCGGAATCCCTCGGTCTTCCACCTAATTCATTGAGTACAGAAGAATCCATTAAGCAAGGTGTGAAGTATTTCAGTGAATTATTAGCCAGTAGCGAAAGGCTCAGTGTAGATTTAGAATCGGTTATCCAGTCCTACAATTATGGTGGTGGTTTCTTAGGGTATGTGGCTAATCGTGGAAATAAATATACCTTTGAACTGGCTCAAAGTTTCTCAAAAGAGTATTCAGGTGGCGAAAAAGTGTCTTACCCCAATCCCATAGCCATACCTATCAATGGGGGCTGGCGATACAACTATGGCAATATGTTTTATGTGCAACTGGTAACGCAGTATCTTGTCACAACAGAGTTTGATGATGATACGGTACAAGCCATCATGGACGAAGCACTGAAATATGAGGGCTGGCGATACGTTTACGGTGGAGCTTCCCCGACTACTTCTTTTGATTGTAGCGGACTGACACAATGGACGTATGGAAAAGCTGGAATTAACTTACCACGAACCGCACAACAGCAATATGATGTGACCCAGCATATCCCACTATCGGAAGCACAAGCTGGCGATTTGGTTTTCTTTCATTCTACCTATAACGCTGGCTCTTATATTACTCATGTTGGGATATACCTTGGCAATAACCGTATGTTTCATGCAGGCGACCCAATCGGTTATGCCGACTTAACAAGCCCCTACTGGCAACAGCATTTAGTGGGAGCAGGACGAATCAAACAATGAGAAAGGAAGATTTAATGATGAAATTTAGAAAAAATCAGAATAAAGAAAAACAGATACCAAAGGAAAAGAAACCTCGTGTCTATAAGGTCAATCCTCATAAAAAGGTTGTGATTGCCTTGTGGGTACTTTTAGGGCTTAGTTTCAGCTTTGCGATATTCAAGCACTTTACAGCTATAGATACTCATACTATTCACGAAACAACTATCATAGAAAAGGAATACGTTGATACTCATCATGTAGAAAATTTTGTAGAGAACTTTGCGAAAGTCTACTATTCATGGGAGCAATCCGATAAGTCCATTGATAATCGAATGGAAAGTCTAAAAGGCTATCTGACAGATGAACTTCAAGCTCTCAATGTTGATACAGTACGCAAAGATATTCCTGTATCGTCTTCTGTAAGAGGATTTCAGATATGGACGGTAGAGCCAACTGGCGACAATGAGTTTAATGTAACCTACAGTGTAGACCAGCTCATTACAGAGGGAGAAAATACAAAGACCGTCCACTCTGCTTATATAGTGAGTGTCTATGTAGATGGTTCTGGAAATATGGTACTGGTTAAGAATCCGACCATTACCAACATACCTAAGAAATCAAGTTATAAACCAAAAGCCATTGAAAGTGAGGGGACGGTTGATTCCATTACAACCAATGAAATCAATGAGTTTTTAACGACGTTCTTCAAGCTCTATCCTACAGCGACAGCCAGTGAACTTTCCTACTATGTGAATGACGGGATATTAAAACCAATCGGAAAAGAGTACATCTTTCAAGAACTGGTAAATCCTATTCACAATCGTAAGGATAATCAAGTCACGGTATCGCTGACAGTGGAGTATATCGACCAGCAGACCAAAGCAACGCAGGTATCTCAATTTGATTTGGTACTTGAAAAGAACGGGAGTAATTGGAAGATTATAGAATAACAAATATTGGTACATTATTACAGCTATTTTGTAATCACGTACTCTCTTTGATAAAAAATTGGAGATTCCTTTACAAATATGCTCTTACGTGCTATTATTTAAGTATCTATTTAAAAGGAGTTAATAAATATGCGGCAAGGTATTCTTAAATAAACTGTCAATTTGATAGTGGGAACAAATAATTGGATGTCCTTTTTTAGGAGGGCTTAGTTTTTTGTACCCAGTTTAAGAATACCTTTATCATGTGATTCTAAAGTATCCGGAGAATATCTGTATGCTTTGTATGCCTATGGTTATGCATAAAAATCCCAGTGATAAGAGTATTTATCACTGGGATTTTTATGCCCTTTTGGGCTTTTGAATGGAGGAAAATCACATGAAAATTATTAATATTGGAGTTTTAGCTCATGTTGATGCGGGAAAAACTACCTTAACAGAAAGCTTATTATATAACAGTGGAGCGATTACAGAATTAGGAAGCGTGGACAAAGGTACAACGAGGACGGATAATACGCTTTTAGAACGTCAGAGAGGAATTACAATTCAGACAGGAATAACCTCTTTTCAGTGGGAAAATACGAAGGTGAACATCATAGACACGCCAGGACATATGGATTTCTTAGCAGAAGTATATCGTTCATTATCAGTTTTAGATGGGGCAATTCTACTGATTTCTGCAAAAGATGGCGTACAAGCACAAACTCGTATATTATTTCATGCACTTAGGAAAATGGGGATTCCCACAATCTTTTTTATCAATAAGATTGACCAAAATGGAATTGATTTATCAACGGTTTATCAGGATATTAAAGAGAAACTTTCTGCCGAAATTGTAATCAAACAGAAGGTAGAACTGTATCCTAATATGTGTGTGACGAACTTTACCGAATCTGAACAATGGGATACGGTAATAGAGGGAAACGATGACCTTTTAGAGAAATATATGTCCGGTAAATCATTAGAAGCATTGGAACTCGAACAAGAGGAAAGCATAAGATTTCAGAATTGTTCCCTGTTCCCTGTTTATCACGGAAGTGCAAAAAACAATATAGGGATTGATAACCTTATAGAAGTGATTACGAATAAATTTTATTCATCAACACATCGAGGTCAGTCTGAACTTTGCGGAAATGTTTTCAAAATTGAATATACAAAAAAAAGACAACGTCTTGCATATATACGTCTTTATAGTGGCGTACTGCATTTGCGAGATTCGGTTAGAATATCGGAAAAGGAAAAAATAAAAATTACAGAAATGTATACTTCAATAAATGGTGAATTATGTAAAATCGATAAGGCTTATTCCGGGGAAATTGTTATTTTGCAGAATGAGTTTTTGAAGTTAAATAGTGTTCTTGGAGATACAAAGCTATTGCCACAGAGAGAGAGAATTGAAAATCCCCTCCCTCTGCTGCAAACGACTGTTGAACCGAGCAAACCTCAACAAAGGGAAATGTTGCTTGATGCCCTTTTGGAAATCTCAGATAGTGATCCGCTTCTACGATATTACGTGGATTCTACGACACATGAAATTATACTTTCTTTCTTAGGGAAAGTACAAATGGAAGTGATTAGTGCACTGTTGCAAGAAAAGTATCATGTGGAGATAGAACTAAAAGAGCCTACAGTCATTTATATGGAGAGACCGTTAAAAAATGCAGAATATACCATTCACATCGAAGTGCCGCCAAATCCTTTCTGGGCTTCCATTGGTTTATCTGTATCACCGCTTCCATTAGGGAGCGGAGTGCAGTATGAGAGCTCGGTTTCTCTTGGATACTTAAATCAATCGTTTCAAAATGCAGTTATGGAGGGGATACGCTATGGCTGTGAACAAGGATTGTATGGTTGGAATGTGACGGACTGTAAAATCTGTTTTAAGTATGGCTTATACTATAGCCCTGTTAGTACCCCAGCAGATTTTCGGATGCTTGCTCCTATTGTATTGGAACAAGTCTTAAAAAAAGCTGGAACAGAATTGTTAGAGCCATATCTTAGTTTTAAAATTTATGCGCCACAGGAATATCTTTCACGAGCATACAACGATGCTCCTAAATATTGTGCGAACATCGTAGACACTCAATTGAAAAATAATGAGGTCATTCTTAGTGGAGAAATCCCTGCTCGGTGTATTCAAGAATATCGTAGTGATTTAACTTTCTTTACAAATGGACGTAGTGTTTGTTTAACAGAGTTAAAAGGGTACCATGTTACTACCGGTGAACCTGTTTGCCAGCCCCGTCGTCCAAATAGTCGGATAGATAAAGTACGATATATGTTCAATAAAATAACTTAGTGTATTTTATGTTGTTATATAAATATGGTTTCTTGTTAAATAAGATGAAATATTTTTTAATAAAGATTTGAATTAAAGTGTAAAGGAGGAGATAGTTATTATAAACTACAAGTGGATATTGTGTCCTGTATGTGGAAATAAAACACGATTAAAGATAAGGGAAGATACTGAATTAAAAAAATTCCCCCTCTATTGTCCGAAATGCAGACAAGAAAATTTAATTGAAATAAAGCAGTTCAAAGTAACTGTGATTACAGAGCCAGACGCAAAGACGCAGAGCCGATAAAATGAGATTAATACAATCTCATTTTATCGGCTCTTTCCGTTATGTATGGATTCTTTTAATTAGTCTTCGATGTTTCTTGCTTCGTTGATACCGCTGGCTAAAGATTCCATTAAGGATAGTTCTTTGTCTGTAAAGCTATCCATGTATTTCTCTATCTGTAATCGTCGGGTGCTTTTTACCAAGTTATTAGCAGGTAAGAAAAATTCATCAACGGAAACATGAAGTAACGATACAAGGTCATAAAGAACTTGTATGCTGGGGTGTTGCCCTTTATTTTCAATATTAGTTAAGTACCGTGGGTCAATTTCAATCAATGCTCCCACTTGTTCACGAGTTAAACCTCGTTTCAATCGAGCTTCTTTAATGGCTAAACCAAAGGCTCTAAAATCATATTTATCTTCTTTTTTACGCATAGTAGACCACCTCTATACATTTTATTGTTCCTACTGAATTAAAAACAGGTATAGAAAAACGTGTTATATGGTTTATAGGTTTATATTTAATAAAAAGCACTACTAAACGCCAATAAAAAAAACCGTTATATGGTAGTGCTATTTACGCTGTTAAAATATTGTATATTACTTCCAAATGGCGGTTTGTTGGAGGTCAACGTCGCCATGAAGTACATCATATACAATAAATTTCCTTACATTGGGTTCTTGTCAAAAAAAGTCGTCTATCTGCAATAGATAAGTACGTCCACCAATGTGGTTTTATAAATCATATAGATAGAATAACAGAAGCATGTAAACAGAGAAATAAATCTGTTTATATGCTTTTTTGGCTATTCAGAACTTTTTTACAAAGTTTATTTATCAGTAATGCAACAAATCCCCCTTTCACATTGGGACTAAGAGTGAAAGGAGATAAACGAGCAAGGCTCACTTCCTTTCCTAGACAGAAAGGGGGTGAGAAACATGAAACCATCTTCTTTTCAGACCACAATAGAAAATCAGTTTGACTATATCTGTAAACGTGCTATGGAAGACGAGCGAAAGAATTATATGCTTTATCTTTCAAGGATTGCAAAGCGTGAGGTGTCCTTTTCGGATGTTGGCGATTATCTTGTTAGCCAGTTTGCGACAACAGATAACTATTCAACTGACTTTCAGATTTTTACACTCAATGGGTTATCAGTAGGCGTTGAAAATGATTTGTTGAGTGAAGCATTACGTGAGTTGCCAGACAAGAAACGTGAAATTCTACTGCTGTTTTACTTTATGGACATGAGCGATTCAGAAATTGCAGACCTGTTGAAATTGAACCGTTCTACTGTCTATCGGCATAGAACCAGTGGACTAGCCTTAATTAAAAAGTTTATGGAGGAATTTGAAGAATGAAAACACAATATCCTATGATTCCCTTTCCTCTCATTGTAAAGGCAACAGATGGCGATACCGAAGCGATTAACCAGATTCTACATCATTACAGAGGGTACATAACGAAGCGTTCCCTACGACTTATGAAAGATGAATATGGCAATCAAAGTATGGTCGTTGATGAAGTCTTACGTGGAAGAATGGAAACCAGACTGATTACAAAGATTTTGTCATTTGAAATTAAGTAATATCCTCTCTCCTTTCGTGGAAGCGTGCTAAACCATTCCACGCTTCCCGAACAGGGAGGTTTGTTATTCCACCAAAGCATATTGAGCTTTCAATGTGTTTTGATAGGCTAACGAGCCATTGTTCTTTGAAAACTGAATAAAAGTAATCGAATACGTTTCGATAAGAAAAGAGCCAACGGAACTAACCGCCATGACCTATCTTATAAAGATAGCGAGCGATTCATGTTAGTGATCCGAGAAGCAATCTTTAGCAGGATTGCCTGCAACGACATTCTTATCGTGATAATGATACTCCCATACAGTCAATAGTCCGAGCGTGATAAAACCGTCGCAGGCAATGAGTATGGCTACATGAGAACCATGCAGGGGTGGAACTCCCGTGAGCTTTGCTAAAGCTGTTCGATTGCTGGTAAAACAACTTTTATGAAATCCAAATAAGTGATTTGGAAAGGAGGATTTTATGAAGCAGACTGACATTCCTATTTGGGAACGTTATACCCTAACCATTGAAGAAGCGTCAAAATATTTTCGTATTGGCGAAAACAAGCTACGACGCTTGGCAGAGGAAAATAAAAATGCAAATTGGCTGATTATGAATGGCAATCGTATTCAGATTAAACGAAAACAATTTGAAAAAATTATAGATACATTGGACGCAATCTAGCGTCGCCAAAGGGTCTTGTATATGATAAAATAGTATTAAGTCGTATCAAGGCTCTTTCCATAAAGGAAAGGAGCAAATGCCATGTCAGAAAAAAGACGTGACAATAAAGGTCGAATCTTAAAGACTGGAGAGAGCCAACGAAAAGACGGAAGATACTTATACAAATATATAGATTCATTTGGAGAACCGCAATTTGTTTACTCGTGGAAACTTGTGGCTACAGACCGAGTACCAGCAGGAAAGCGTGATTGTATCTCACTTAGAGAGAAAATCGCAGAGTTACAGAAAGACATTCATGATGGTATTGATGTTGTAGGAAAGAAAATGACACTCTGCCAGCTTTACGCAAAACAGAACGCTCAAAGACCAAAGGTTAGAAAAAACACTGAAACTGGACGCAAATATCTTATGGATATTTTGAAGAAAGACAAGTTAGGTGTAAGAAGTATTGACAGTATTAAGCCATCAGACGCTAAAGAATGGGCTATTAGAATGAGTGAAAATGGTTATGCTTATCAAACCATCAATAACTACAAACGTTCTTTAAAGGCTTCATTCTATATTGCTATACAAGATGATTGTGTTCGGAAGAATCCATTTGACTTTCAACTGAAAGCAGTTCTTGATGATGATACTGTCCCTAAGACCGTACTAACAGAAGAACAGGAAGAAAAACTGTTAGCCTTTGCAAAAGCTGATAAAACCTACAGCAAAAATTATGATGAAATTCTGATACTCTTAAAAACAGGTCTTCGTATTTCAGAGTTTGGTGGTTTGACACTTCCAGATTTAGATTTTGAGAATCGTCTTGTCAATATAGACCATCAGCTATTGAGAGATACTGAAATTGGGTACTACATTGAAACACCAAAGACCAAAAGTGGCGAACGTCAAGTTCCTATGGTTGAAGAAGCCTATCAAGCATTTAAGCGAGTGTTAGCGAATCGAAAGAATGATAAGCGTGTTGAGATTGATGGATATAGTGATTTCCTCTTTCTTAATAGAAAGAACTATCCAAAAGTGGCAAGTGATTACAACGGCATGATGAAAGGTCTTGTTAAGAAATACAATAAGTATAACGAGGATAAATTGCCACACATCACTCCACATAGTTTGCGACATACATTCTGTACCAACTATGCAAATGCAGGAATGAATCCAAAGGCATTACAGTACATTATGGGACATGCTAATATAGCCATGACGCTGAACTATTACGCACATGCAACATTCGATTCTGCAATGGCAGAAATGAAACGCTTGAATAAAGAGAAGCAACAGGAGCGTCTTGTTGCTTAGTAGTACAAATGAATTTACTACTTATTTACCACTTCTGACAGCTAAGACATGAGGAAATATGCAAAGAAACGTGAAGTATCTTCCTACAGTAAAAATACTCGAAAGCACATAGAATAAGGCTTTACGAGCATTTAAGAAAATATAAAAAGATAATTAGAAATTTATACTTTGTTTAATACCAAAATATATTGCTTCATCAATATCCCCTTACATCATGGCCAGAATATTAGGTTTTAGCGAACCATATTATTCAATCTTTGACCTGTCTAAAAGCTTTATCGAGTTATTTTTATCATCATCTGAATTTCACTTACGCCTACAATATACTGAAAAAGCCATATCTTCTGACTGCAAAAGCCTTTATGTTACAATAGAAGCAGATAGATTTGAGGAGGACTCAGTCATGATTAGAAATGTGGTTTTTGATATTGATGGCACCTTAATTGATACTGAAAAAGCTTATATGAACGCCTTATTAGATGTTGCCAACGACCAACGGCATCTAGATTTCACCTATGATCAAGTTGTTGCGATTTATGGTATTCCCGGAATTGCCGGCCTAAAACAATTAGGGTTCACTGATGCAGAGGTTCCTGAAGTTTTACAGGCTTGGTATCAGGCATTTGCCAAGTATCAAGACTTGGTTGCTGTTTTTCCAGGAATCATTAACACCTTGAAAGAACTGCAAAAGTATGATGTTGAATTAGGGGTAGTGACTTCCAAAACTAATGATGAGTTGGCTGCTGACTTCACACCACGTGGCCTAACACCATTTTTCCGCAATATTATTACTTCTTCTGATACGAAGAAACATAAACCCAATCCAGAACCACTGCTCAAAATGATTGAAATTTCAGAAATTCCCGCCAACGAAACGCTTTACGTTGGTGATACTATTTTCGATTTACAATCTGCTAAAGGCGCCGGTGCTAAATTCGGTGTCGCTGGCTGGGGTGCACATAACCACGGTCAATTTGGCGACATGGACTACTACTTCTCACGCCCAGCTGAAATCATTGATGTGATTCGTTAAAACAAAAATCAAATTGATCAACCGACAGGCCCATTGACTGTCGTTTTTTTTGTTGTAAAGTAATAAGCTTCAACTAACGCCCGCAACATTTCGCATTCCGCCGGCTGCAACGGAGTTATCATTTTTTTACTTAAAACAATTTCAGATTTAACAAAATCAATTATTTTTCTTATGAAAGCGTTGACGTTAACTTCAAATATGGCGTATTCTGAAATAGAGTCTTATTTGAAGGGAGTTTTGCAGAATATGCAAGCTAAGCAAACAGTTTTCGATACTCTAAATGGTGAAGATATCAATCAATATTCTCTAACCAATACCAATGGCGTCACTTTATCATGCCTGTCTTATGGTGCCAACTGGTATGAACTCAAAGTTCCAACAACTAATGGCGACCAAAACTTAATTTTGAATTTTCCAAAAATCAATGACTACGTGACGACTAATCCTTATCTGAACATGTCAATTGGCCGGACGGCTGGTCGAATTGGCGCTGGTAAATTTAAAATTGGCGAGCATGAATACAAAGCACCGACCAACGAAAGTGGCAATACTTTGCATGGCGGCATTCATGGTTTTAATGAAATTAATTGGGCTGGTAAAATTGCTGCCAATCAGATCATTTTCACCCACACCGTCACTAGCCAAGCTGATGGTTTCCCTGGAGATCTTGATGTAACCATCACTTACACCCTAACTGATGACAATCGCATCTATCTTGATTACAAAGTAGTTAGTCATGGCGAAACAGTCTTTAACCCAACAAATCATGCTTACTTCAACCTGAACCATGCCGATCAAAATATTAAGAATTTAGAACTATTCCTGCGCAGTAGTCAGCGTTTGGAGTTGGGCGACGCTAAAATTCCAACTGGTAAAACACTGGCAAATACGGAGACACCGTATGATTTCCAAACCACTAAAGCTTTAGGCGCCGCCATCGATGGCCTGCAAGACATTCCTGAAAAAGGATTGGACGATGTTTTCTTAATTGACCAACATGCTGACAATGAGCCGATTGCTATTTTAGCAAACCCGGACGAGAATCTTCGCGTCAAAATTTTCAGCCAGCGAAATGCAATTGTTTGTTTCACTGCCAATGGTTTTGGTGCCGACCAACCTTACATTGATAAAACTGGTCAGCCATATGTTGGTGTTGCCTTGGAATCACAAATCACGCCTAATGCGATTTTCGATCCGGCCTATGGAGATTTAACTTTACACGATGGTGAGACCAAACATTATCAAACCCATTACTTGGTTGAATTTTAATCACTACCAGATTAAAATCTGAATCTCGCTAAAACAGATAAAGAATGTCGAAACAGAATTAGTTTTGACGCCATTCCGTCTGGAATTGATTCTGTGCATCTCACCATTGTTACAGGTTAAGGCAATTTTTGTAAGACTAATCAACTTGATTCAAAATGCAGTAACAACTGAATAGTTGTACCCAAAAAGTCTGCATGACAGTTTCTGAATTCCCAGAAAAAGTGTCATGCAGGCTTTGTTAGTTAGTGCCATCTTTTTTCTGAGAAGTATGCTGAGTTCAGCTACTTTCCACCAATAATTGCTGGGTGATTTTAGTGACATGGAACGCCGTAGTCATCATTTGAATCTTAACTGGGTTTGAATAATTGACAGTCATAGTAAGACTAGCCTTAAATCGCCCAGCAACTACCTTTCAAATTGAGGAAGACTTGGCAAAAATCTACTTCAAAATAAGATAGTCGGTTTTGTCCATCTTTTTCTACAACTATGACAGTTTCTTCGATTAGAGAAAGCCTTTACACTTAGAACAGTTAAGCCAATAAAGGAGCTTGTTGAAATGAAACAACCTAAAATTCAAATTACGGATTCATTTTGGTCGAAATATCGTCAAATTGTTAAAGACGTGATGATTCCTTATCAGTGGTCAGTGATCAATGACGACGTTAAAATCGATATTGAACGAGAAAATGCTAATGCTTTTCGTGCAAGTGAAAAAAGTCATGCGATTCAGAATTTAAAAATTGCTGCCGGCTTGGCCAAAGGTGATTTTTATGGCTTTTGGTTCCAAGATTCTGACGTTTACAAATGGCTGGAAGCAGTCGCTTATGCCCTGCGGTATGCTCCTGATCAGGCACTTCAACAAACCGCTGATGGCGTCGTTGCATTAATTAGCCAAGCGCAAGAAGACGATGGCTATTTAGATACTTTCTTTCAAATTCGCGCGCCACAATTAAAGTTCCAGCATGTTTCCTTTAGCCATGAGCTTTATTGTATGGGTCATTATATTGAAGCTGGGGTGGCTTATTATGAAACTACCAGAAATCAATTAGCCTTGACCATTGCTACTAAAATGGCTGATTGTATTGATGCTCACTTTGGTCCCGCAGCCAATAAAATGCACGGCTATCCTGGCCATCCGGAACTAGAACTGGCACTGGCTAAATTAGCTGACCTGACTAACGAAACTCGTTACAGCAATTTAGCAGCTTACATGATCAATCAACGTGGCACCAAACCTAACTTTTTTGCCGAACAAGCCGCCAATAATGAACCACTACCCGCTGATTTTCCTTTTGGTGAACCAGATGACAACGGTCAAAAGTACTTTCAAAACCATGTCCCGGTTCGCGAACTAAAGGCAGCTGAGGGACATGCCGTGCGGATGACTTATTTGCTGACTGGCATGGCGCACGTGGCACGACAAACTAATGACGCTAGTTTACAAGCGGCTTGTCAACGACTGTGGAAAAACATTGTGGATAAGCAAATGTATTTAACTGGTGGCATCGGTGCAACCGTCGCTGGCGAAGCTTTCACGTTTGACTATGATTTACCTAATGATACGATGTACTGTGAAACTTGTGCTTCTTGTGCCATGGTCTTTTTTGCCAAACAAATGTTGGAGAATAATCCTGACGGTGAATATGCAGACGTGATGGAGCGGGAATTATTCAATGGCACCATTAGTGGCATGGCGCTTGATGGTCAACACTTTTTCTACGTTAACCCTCTAGCCGTTAATCCTGAAGCCAGTGCGCTTGATCCCAACAAATCACACGTTAAGATAACTCGGCCAGCCTGGTTTGGTTGTGCCTGCTGTCCACCAAACTTGGCGCGCCTAATTGCTTCCCTGGATCAATACTTATACACCGTTAAAAGTGACACGATTTACAGCAACCAATTTATCGCCCACCAAGCTAAATTTGGTAACGACATCCAAGTTGAACAAGTGGGGCACTATCCTTGGTCAGGCACCATCAACTACACCATCAAAACCCAAAATGATCCTGAGTTCACCTTTGCCATTCGTGTGCCAAATTGGTCCCAAGCCAGCTACACTGTTAAAATTAACGGTCAACCACAAAAAATCGCTTTGGATCGAGGCTACCTCAAATTTATGGGTCCTTGGTCAGCGAGCACGACAATTGAGCTAGTCTTGGACATGAGCGTCCGCACTACGCAAGCCAACCCGCTGGTCAGCGCTGATTTGGGCAAAGTTGCAATTGAGCGGGGACCGCTAGTTTATTGTTTGGAACAAGCTGATAACGGTGCACATTTACCTGAGCTAAGCCTAGCTGCTGAGGCCACTTTTGAAGTTAAAAATAATCATGATTTAGGTTTACCAATGAAATTAACCACAGTTTCCACAACTGGTGCAAAACTCACGGCAATTGATTCCGAGCAACTTTACCAATCAGCCGCCACTGCAAGAGCAACAATTCCTGCAGAATTAACGTTTATCCCTTACTTTGCTTGGGCTAACCGTCAGCCAGGCGAGATGCAAGTTTGGACACGACAACAATAATCCACAGTATTTAAAAACGGTCGTCACATGTTACCTGTTGATAACTTGGACGACTGTTTTTTTGTCTGTGCAGCATCAAACGGAATTGGTTCTGACGCCATTGCGGGCTGCGGGTTGTGGAATGGTGCCGACATCGATTTTAGTTAACTACAGACCCAAGTTCAAAAGCACTAAAACCTAGTGAAGCTTTTGAAACAGAATTGGTTCTGACTGCATTCCGGGCTGCGGGTTGTGGAACGCGGCCGACATCGATTGATGCCAATTACAAATCCAAGTTCAAAAGCGTTAAAACCTGGTGAAGTTATTAAAACAGAATTGGTTCTGACTGCATTCCGGGCTGCGGGTTGTGGAACGCGGCCGAGATTGATTTGAGCTTATTGCTACGCAACAATATCAAATACAACCCTTTGTCTAACTGCTAAAGCAGTAAGACAAATTTGGCTGCTACTCGCAAGCTCGGGCGCAAATAAAAACCATTGGCTGACAACCCGGTCCCTCCATTCCGTCTGGAGTTAAGTTAGTGACTTTCACTGTTGTTTGTGGTTAAGGCAGTGTTAGTAGGATTGAGCAACTTAATTCATTCAGCAATAATAATTGAATAGTAAGACAAAAATAGCCTGTATGACAT
Organism: Lapidilactobacillus gannanensis; assembly: GCF_003946675.1. GTDB lineage: Bacteria > Bacillota > Bacilli > Lactobacillales > Lactobacillaceae > Lapidilactobacillus > Lapidilactobacillus gannanensis. The sequence goes on from NZ_RHOT01000001.1 coordinate 94,815, forward strand.
CTTTCAATTCCATCTCGAAAGATTGTCACACAGGCTTTGTAGTTCACTGCAATCTGATTTGCTTACATTGGTGCTCAATTCTGTTAGTTTCATCTGGTGGTTGCTGGGCGATTGGCGTCAGGTAAGGGGGTTTCTTTGCGTACGAGCGATTTTGCGAGAAGCAGTGAAATTATTCTTAACGGTTTACCGTTTAGAATAAGGCTTGTATTTAAGATTTTTCGTAGAAAAAGCTTAAATCAATGCCCACGCCGTTCCACGCCCTAAAAATCGCCCAGCAACCACCTTCTCAAATTTGGGGGAGACTTGGCACTATTCCGCCAAAACTAGTTTACATTAAGAAGTCACAGCTCTATTCCACTTCAGTAACCTTAGGCCGGCTGTAATGTTCAATCAGTGGTGAGCCGATTTTTTCATCCCAGAAGACAATAAAGGGACCACAACAAAAGGCAGTGACAATCGTACCAATGCCCACGGGACCACCCACTAGTAAAGCCAATCCTAAGAAACTAATGTCTTGGATCAGCCGGACTGGTCGATAATGCCAGCCAGTGTGATCAACAATCATTGGCGAGATACCATCATAAGGTGAGGTGCCAACTTTGGCTGCCATATAAAATGATGCACCAAAAGTAAATATCAGCGTACCAATAATTAACATCACAATTTCAACTGGTAGTGAGACACTAGTCAGGTGAAACTGATCATGGTACATCGCCGTGAATAAATCAATGAAGAAACCGACACAGACCATGTTAAAAACACTACCAGTACCAATATACTTGCGGCCCCAGATTAACATCGCAATTAAAATGACCGCATTGATGATCAGTTGATAAATGCCCAGACTCATACCCAGCAATTTACCAACACCAATATTTGAAGCGGAGTAGGGATCGACGCCAACACCGGCAACTCGCAAAGTCGCGGCGCCAAAGCCTTGAATCGTCACACCAATTAGTGCGAAGCCACTGCGAATAGCGAGTTCTCGTGGTTGATAACCCAGAATTTTCATACTAAAAATTAAGACCTCTCAATTTGAATAAAGCGTTTACGCTCTGAATTATACTTGATGTGACTCTTCGAAATCTAGTAGCGCACCCGTCATTTTTTTCGTTTGGGGATAAATCTGTTGATAAATCTGATGTAACTGCTGATATTCGGCAACATGTTCTGGATTTGGCTGATAAACCTTTTTGACGGCGATAAATTTCTCTGCACAACCACTAAAGTCTGCAAACCAACCTAAGCCAACGGCGGCAATCATAGCTGCGCCCATGCCAGGTCCTTGCTCACTTTCCAAACGGACAACTTCCTTATTGAAGATATCAGCTTGAATTTGTAACCAGAGCTCACTTTTAGAACCGCCACCGATGGAAACTAATTGCTTAAAGTTCTTACCATTAGCTTCGTAAATGTCTAAAATATCGCGGAACGAGAAAACAATCCCTTCTAGCACGGCGCGGACAAAATCAGCGCGAGTTTGTTTGCCATCAATCCCAATAAAACTACCGCGGATTTTCGCATCAGCATAAGGCGTGCGTTCACCGACAATGTATGGTGCAAACAATAAACCGTGAGCACCAATTGTTGAAGTTGAGGCACTGCCAACGAAATCGTTAAACGATGCTTCTGGGGCAAAGGTCTTCTTAAACCAGCTCAAACTATAACCAGCAGCTAACGTAACCCCCATCGAATAAAATCGACCAGGAACAGCATGATTAAAGAAATGCAATTGACCATGATAGTCAGCTTGCGTATCGGGCTCATAAGCCAAGATAACGCCTGAAGTACCAATGCTGCACATTGCTTGATCAGGCCGTAAAATGCCTGCACCAATGGCACCACAAGCATTATCAGCACCACCACCAAAAACAGCAGTGCTAGTTGCTAAACCACTTTCTTTTGCAAAATCGGCTGAAATCATGCCGACTTGATCAGTTGCTTCAACTAATGGAGGGCAAATTGACATTGGCAGATCAAAAGCATCGCAAACCTCTTGACTCCAAGCCTTCTTCGCAATATCCACCATCACTGTCCCGGCGGCGTCTGATAATTCCATATTCAGTGTGCCAGTCATGCGATAACGAACGTAATCTTTTGGTAAAACAAACGTTGCTGCTTGCTTGAAAATTTCAGGTTCATTTTCTTTGACCCAAAGAATCTTAGGCAAAGTGAACCCTTCGAGTGGTCGATTACGAGTAATTTCTAGGAACTTATCACCCATTTTAGCCATGATTTCTTCAGACTGCTTTGTCGTTCGGGTATCGTTCCAAAGAATTGCTGGACGCAAAACTTTACCTGCAGCATCTAGTAATACTAAACCATGCATTTGACCGGAATAACTGAGCCCTTCAATATCACTGGCCGCAACTTTACTAGTCGCAAATAATTTCTCGATCGCGTCCTTAACACCGCTGACCCAATCTTCGGGATTTTGTTCGCTATAACCTGGTTGTGGTTGTTGTAATGGATAAGCAGCACTAGCCTGAGCGGTCACAGCCCCGGATTGGTCAACTAACAGTACTTTAACTGCGCTAGTACCCAAATCAACGCCAATAACATACTTCATGATTTTCCCTCACTTTTTCCATAAAAAAAGAGCCAGGCAAACACCTGACTGTTAAGTCCGTCTTTGCCACATCTTTGTGTCAAAGCAATGTGATTGCCTTACTCTTTTTCTGGTTTTTTATTTAATGATTAGTGTAATGTTTCAACGATATAATGGTTCAAAGTATCTTTCAATTCTTCGATCCGGCCTGACTTAGTTGCTGCTAATAAAGCAGTTTGTGGCTTGTCAATGATGTAATCATTCAATGACTTGAAGTCTTCCTTGCCAGCTTCGATGTTAGCGCCGATACCTGAATCGTAACTTGCATAACGATCAGTAATGAAGTTTTCAAAGACTTTATCTTCTTTCAACTTCAAAGCTACCTTCAAACCAGCTGAGAAGGTATCCATGCCGACAATATGACCATAGAACATATCATCAACAGTGAATGATGAACGACGTGGTTTAGCATCAAAGTTCAAACCACCACGACCTAAGCCGCCGTTTTCAACAACTTCGTACATTGCCAAAGTAGCTTCGTATAAGTCTGATGGGAATTCATCAATATCCCAGCCAATTAATTTGTCGCCTTGGTTGGCATCCAATGAACCTAACAAACCAGCTTCACGAGCAACTCGGATTTCATGTTGGTAAGTATGACCAGCTAAGTTAGCATGGTTGCCTTCAAGGTTCAACTTGTAAGTGCCATCCAAACCATAAGTCTTCATGAAGTTGATGGTGGTAGCAGCATCAAAATCATATTGGTGCATCATTGGTTCCTTAGGCTTTGGTTCAAGCAATAATTGACCTTCGTAACCAATTTCCTTAGCATAATCTGCAGCCATGTGGAAGAACTTAGCTAAATGCTCTTGTTCACGTTGCATATCAGTATTTAATAATGATTCGTAACCTTCACGGCCACCCCAGAAAACATAGTTTTCAGAGCCGACTTTCTTAGCAATGTCCAAACCTTCTTTGACTTGGCCAGCAGCATAAGCAAAAATGTCAGCGAATGGTGATGAAGCCGCACCAGAAACGAAACGAGGATTAGTGAACATGTTAGCTGTGTTCCAAAGAACTTTCATCCCAGTTTGTTTTTGGTATTCAGCAAACATATCCGTGATTTCGTCTAAGTTCTTGTTTGTTTCCCGTAAAGTCAAACCTTCAGGCGCAACGTCACGATCATGGAAGCAATAGAAATCAACGCCCATTTTTTCATAGAATTCAAATGATGCTTCAACCCGAGCTTTAGCAAGATCCATGCCAGTTAAACCATTCCAAGGACGAACAGCGGTGCCATCGCCGAAGATATCGTTTAATTGTTGACCAAAAGTATGCCAGTAAGCAACTGAGAAACGTAACCAGTCACGCATCTTCTTACCACCGACAACTTCGTCAGCATTGTAATAATGATAGCCTAAGCCAGATGTTAAATCTTTCGTCCCAACAAAAGGAATTTTACCTTCGTTAGGGAAGTATGTTTTAGCCATTATGAAAAGCCTCCAGAACTTTATTTAGTTTGTTTATATAATTAACTTACTTACAAAAATAGTATAGCGCTTTCCTAAAAAATAAACAAGGGTTTTGTAAGCAACAATTTAAAAAAATATCCAGCTTTTTTAGAAGCCAATTTATCATTATAATGGTGCTCAAAAACCTGATGAAGGCGTTGAAACAGACCTGATTCTGACTGCATTCCGGGCTGCGGGTTGTGGAACGCGGCCGGGATTGATTGATGCCAATTACAAATCCAAGTTTAAAAAAGTTAAAGCCTAGTGAAGTTTTTGAAACAGAATTAGTTCTGACTGCATTCCGTGCTGCTTGTCGTGGAACGGTGCGGCCATCGATTTGAGCTTTTCTTCGAAAATCTCAAATCAACGCCCACGCCGTTCCACGCCCTAAAAATCGCCCAGCAACCACCAAGCCAATTGGGGAAGACTTAGTACCTATTCAACACAAAAACCATTCCCGAAATTAATCGGAAATGGTTTCATTTTTATCTAAAGAACAACTGACCACTCTTTAACTCCAAAATATGATGAATGATCATAGAACAACCACCAAGCATCGTGGCATTGCGGACATTATCAACCACGTCCACTTGGGTTTCATCATTAGTTAAATGCGGAATATTCAGCTTGATTTTGGTCAACAGCTCGGGAATTGCCGAAACTAAGCTTGAGTTTAAGGCTACCCGTTTAGGATCAAAGGTGACAATGGTGTTGTAGATAATATTGGCAATATAGAAGCAGAAATCATCAGCAATTAAATGCACCTGAGCATCATTTTGATAATAGAGCTTGGAAATATCGGCTGCTTGAATATCCGGTTGCTTCGTTACTTGGCGAATAGTATCTAAAACGGAATCCTCTGAACAATATTTTTCAATTGTATTTGGTTCGCGATGATTCATAAAGTCTTGATCATAAATAATTTGGTGCCCAATTTCGCCGGCTTCACCGTGCTTACCAGTATAAAGATCATTGTTAATGATGATCCCAGCACCAATCCCTTTATGGATACTGATACAAACAATGTTATCAATGTCATCGCGGCTTTCGAAATCGCGTTCGTAAATAACCGAGAGATTGGCTTCATTCTCAAGTAAAACAGGCACTTCCAGCTTTTCTTCGAGAATTTTGGCAATATCTAACCCTTTAAAATCAATAAATGGCGTGTATAAAACTTGATTGTGGTCGATAATCCCATGAACGGCCACTGAAACGCCTAACAAAGGCACATCAGTTTGCAATCGTTCGGTGTGCACTAAACTTGCCATTAGCTCCAACCGATCTTCAATCGACATATCCTTAGCGGGATAGCGTTCGACGCTGATTACCCGACCATCCATCAAGTTAAACATTCGATCAATATAATCGTACCCTAAATCAAAGTTCACCACATAACCCAACTGAGCGTTGAATTTCAATAAAGTCGGTTTCCGACCACCATTTTTAGTGCTATCACCTTGACCTAATTCAATTAAATAGGCTTGGTCAATTAAACTAGCGACAATATCAGAAACAGTGACCTTATTCAGATTTAAGTTCTTCGAAATTTGACTACGGGAAATCGGGCCATAATTAAAGGCCTGCTGTAAAACCCGTTGTTCATTTAAAACGCGCACTAAATTTTTATTTGATTGCATCATAACGCCTACTCCAGATTATTCTGATTTTTCATTAGCGTCTGCAATCAAGTTAAGCCTTAATCGCGGCTACTCACTGTTTAATCCGCGATTTTTGCTTACTCTAATAAGAGATTATCAAGTCGTTTACTGCTGGTAGGAACCGCCTCTTACTTAGGCTGACTGCTAACTTATCACAGGCAGTACCAACCTTTAAATAATTTATCGTTATTTCCACTCATCAGTTCAGTCAAGTTGATGCAGACTTTTATCTTTAATTTGACAACGAAAACCTCAGCGGACTTGCCACAGAAGCATTTCACGTTATCATCATTATTATTGCTACTCAAAAATAAAGCGTTTAACAATAAGTTACTTGAGTAGCCTAACTAACTACTTTATTCATATTGTCTACTAAAATGCGGCGAGAATCAACTAATTAGTGCAAACGCTATCAAGTTTGTTTAAATTACCCAGAAATAGCGGACTTTTTTTAGTCATGTTTCTCCTGAACATCAGCGCCATTGTCAGCAATCAATTTCTGGTACCAATAATAGCTAGCCTTAGGGATCCGTTTCAGCTCTTTAGGACCGTCGTCATCACGATCAACATAAACAAAACCATAACGTTTGCGATAACCGTTTAACCAGCTGAGTAAATCACTGAAGGACCATGCACAATAGCCAATCATTTCGACGCCGTCAGTGATGGCTTCTTTCATTGTCAACACATGATCTGCCAAATACTTAATCCGATAATCATCATTGACTTGACCGTCGACTAATTGATCAGCAGCACCTAAGCCATTTTCAGTCACGAAAATTGGTAACCGATACTTCTCGTAAACTTGCCGCAAAGCTACCCGGAAACCAATTGGGTCAATTTCCCAGCCCCATTCCGTCTTCTCAAGATATGGACTAGAAACAGAATTAAACATGGGAATTTCAGGTGATTGTGCTTGATCTTCTTTAGGCTGCATTAAGTATGGGTCAGTTGATGAGAAGTCTTTCTTGTCATCAGCAGCCACTTTCTTCTGTAACCGGTTAGTTTGCACGGTGCCACCATGATAGTAGTTGATTCCTAAGAAGTCGGGCTTAGCACTCTTCAATAGTTTCTGATCAGCAGCCGTTACCTCGGGAGCAATCCCCATGGCTTGTAGCCGTTTCATCATAAAGTATGGGTATTCACCACGGCAATAAACATCTAGCCACCAATTATTATTGAAATCATCAGCATTAACTGAGGCCAAAACATCATTAGGATCACCAGTTAATGGATAAACCGGGCCATAACCAAAGCTAGGGCCAATTAAACCCTTTGGTACCATTTCGTGGAACAAATTGATTGCCGTCGCGTTAGCCAAGTTAACAATGTGGTTAGCGGCGTACATTCGCTTAATATCAGTTACTTTAGGTGGATGATTGCCCCAACGATAGCCTAGGCCAGTAAAGACGTTTTGTTCATTGAAAGTAACCCAATATTTCACGTCATCTTTAAAGGTTTCAAACAATACACGGCAATATTTGGCAAAAGCAGCAACGGTCTTCCGTGATTCCCAGCCTAAATATTTGTCTTGTAAAGCTTGCGGTAAATCCCAATGATATAACGTCAAAACTGGTTCAATCTGATTTTCTTTTAATAATTTCACTAAGCGAATATAGAAATCTAACCCCGCCTGATTAACTTCACCTTCGCCGTCAGGAATCACGCGGCTCCATGCAACGGAGAAACGATAAGCTTTCAGGCCCATTTTGGCCATTAACCCAACATCTTCTTCAAGATGGTGATAATGATCAATCGCTACATCCCCGTTGGTTCCTTTATAAGTATTACCTTCAGTATGGGCATAAGTATCCCAAATTGAAGGGCCTTTACCATCTTCGTTATAAGCACCTTCAATTTGGTAAGCCGCTGAAGCAGCACCCCAGAGGAAGTTCTTGGGAAAATCATCTAATTTTTGATAATACATACTATTTATGAAGCCTCCTTAACTGTTTTTGTGGCTAAAGCCAATGCACCAATCAGTCCCGAATCATTATGATGTGCACAAACGACCACATCAGCATGAAAATCTGACCAAGATGGCATCTTTTTCAAAGCAGCTTTGATAAACGGCATGACTAATGGATTTTGGCTAATGCCGCCACCAATTAAAATCCGTTGTGGTGCATTGGTGACCACCAAGTTGAAAATAGCAATGGCTACGTGGACTGCCCAGTTCTCAACAATCGCTTTTGTTTCTGGATTGGCTAAATCAGCCATGATTTGTTCGCCAGAAACTTGGTCAACGGGCAACTTTTTAGCAGTTGCATAACTCTTGACTAGCGCACTAGTCGAAGCTAAATCGTGTAAAGTTGCCACCCCACGTGATGTATAATCAGTCACCATCATGCCGAACTCGTCGGCGCGGAAACCCTCGCCGTGAAGTACCTCGTCGTTGATCACAATGCCGCCACCAACGCCAGTACCTAAAGTAATCACCGCAAAATCATGAACATCTTGGGCATTACCATTTAATTTTTCAGCCAGGGCCGCACACTTAGCATCATTCTCAATCGCAATTGGTACCGGGTGATTTAGTTTAGCTTGTAGAGCCGCTACAATATTTTGCCCGTCCAGTTGACCTAAGGCACCAGCGCGAACGGCCACACCAGTTTCTGTATTAATAAATCCCGGAAAACTAATACCAATGGCCGTCAAATCATCATATTGACTGGCAATTTGGGCCATTTGCGTAAAGAATTTATCCGGCGTCGACGAATCTGTTGGGTATTTGTCCTTGGCTAAAAAATCTGCTTGTTCGTTGAAGAGCGCGTATTTAACAAAAGTACCACCGACATCAAAACATAAAAATTTCATTGCTAGTCACCACCATTTTCTATTCATTGATTAGTTCATTTATTGAAAGAATTGTTGACCCAAGTTGCGAATAAATCTGGCCAAACACTGAGATCTGTTTGAATACCATAACCATTTTCCGCAATGGCAGTTTCAGCAGTGCCTAAACTCAAGCCATGGCCACCTTGTGGGAAGATGTGCATCTCTAAAGGAACATTGGCTTTTTTAAGCGCATCAGCAAACAACAATGAGTTTTCTACAGGCACACAATCATCGGTGTAAGTATGCCACAAGAAGGTTCTTGGTGTGGCAGCGGTCACTTGCTTCTCTAATGAAACACTTTCGCGAATGACTTCATTATTATAATCATCGCCCAGCAAATTCTTGAAAGAATCAACGTGAGCATATTTGCCAGAAGTAATTACCGAGTAGCCTAACATCAAGCCATTGGGTTGAATGTCTTCACGTTTGTAACCATAACCTTGCAATAATTGACCATTCCAAGCAGTCGCTAAGTTAGCGGCTAAATGCCCACCAGCTGAGAAACCAGCTAGAATAATCTTGTCGGGATCCACATGCCATGCCTCAGCATTGTCCCGAATTAATTTCACTGAGCTAGCGATTTCTAATAAAGCAGCTGGGTAACGAACTGGAGCAACATTGTAACGTAAGATGAAGGCTTGGTAGCCCTTGGATAACATCTTGATGGCCACTGGTTCAGCTTCCCGATCAGAGGTCATAGCATAACCACCACCAGGAATAATTAAAATTGCTGGCCGGCGCCGATTAATATCCATTTCTGGAGAGTTATCTAATACATAGCCATAAAATTTAGCATTGTCGGTTAATTTTGTTTTAATTGTTTTCTCGATTAATTGCATGATTGTCGCGATCCTTTACTTTAAATTAATTTTAATACCAACAGGATGATTAGCTGCATCAGGTTTGATGTTCACGACCATGCCCTCTGGTTTAATTTGCCAAGTCGTTTCACCTTGTCCTAATTGTTCAACAGACTTGATCACACCATGGAACGGTGGTTCATTCTTTTCATCAAATTCATGGAAGGCTGTCAGAGTGGCCTGTTTTTGACCTTCTGGATTTAAAACGTAAGCATATACACTGCCATGATTTACGGTATAACGAATATCTTTAACACCATAATGTAAAGCTGACAAATCTTGGAACATACCTTCTTTAATATTGGTTGGTCCTTCGTTGCTAAGCTTCCATGGGGAACTGCCATAAATACCTTCACCATTAACAGCCAACCAATCACCAATTTCTTCAAGCATTTGGCGATCATGATCGGCAATTGAACCATCCGCTTTAGGACCGACATTTAATAGAAGATTCCCGTTCTTGCTAACAACATCAGCTAAAGTAATCAAGATTTCATTAACCGATTTATATTCCAAGGTATTGGTGTAACACCAAGAATTATTAGCGATAGCCGTATCAGTCTGCCAGTAGAACGGCTTAGCTGTCGCAAAACCACCACGTTCGACATCAGTAATCCCGGTGTCAAAAGCCATCCCATCATATTTGAAGCAAATTCCAGTTGGGAAGCCTAACTCGCGGCCCTTGTTATAGTAATAAGCAGCTAACTGCTGGATATATGGTTTGAAAGCATCATGTTGAATCCACCAGTCAAAATACAACATCTCTGGCTGATAGCGGTCAATAATTTCAACCACACGCATTAACCAGTCATCCAAATATTCTGTTGTCGGGTAGGGATCACTGAACAACGCCTGGTTATAAGGCTCAGGCATTGCTGGCCAGTAAAAATCACCCTTCTTCATTGGATCATGAATATCACTCTTAAATTCACGACCATGACTCATAAACCACCAATGTTCAGCCCGATGATTTGAAGTACAGAAGTGTAAGCCGGCGTTTTGGGTAGCTGTTTTTAACTCGCCAATAATATCGCGTTTTGGCCCCATTTCGTAAGCATTATAATGAGAAATCTCGCTACGATACATTTGGAAACCATCATGATGCTCAGCAACTGGGAAATAATACTTTGCCCCAGCACGTTTGAAAATATCAACCCATTCTTGAGGATCAAATTTCTTCGCCGTGAACATTGGAATAAAATCTTTATAACCAAATTTATCTTGAGGGCCATAAGTTTTACGATGATGCTCATACTCAGGATAACCCTGAATATACATATTTCTGGAGTACCATTCATTCCGATATTCAGGAACGGTATAAAGTCCCCAATGCGTAAAAATACCAAACTTAGCTTGTTTGAACCACTTCGGCACTTCAAACTGACTAAGTGATTCCCAATTAGCCTTAAACGGCCCTTGTTCGTTATACTTCTTTATTTCTTCAACAGTAGTAACCATTATTGTCCTCGTTTCCAATCAAAATCAATCGCATTTAACCATGTGTTGGCCATTAACATATGACCTTTATAATCTCCGGGATGAACCCGGTCTTGTGTCAAAATATAACTTGAAGTTGTCTCAAGAAAATGATCGATTGCCTTTTGCGTATCAATATAAAGTAAACCATTTTTGTGAGCCAACTCTTCAGCAACCTGGCGATATTGATCAACCTGAGCTCGCATCGGATTTTGACGATTCGGTTCAAACATTGCCGGACTCATAATCATCATCTGCTTGACTTGAGGCTTAGTTTGATCAATTAAATCTTGGTACTTCTGGCGATACAAGGCCAAGTCAACTAAATCATCACGCTGCTGGAAAACCGCATTATCGAAGTGGCGCCAAACATCGTTGACCCCAATTAAAACCGACACATAATCAGGGTTTAAATCTAAAACATCTTTTTGCCAACGAGCAGATAGCTTCAAAATATCATTACCGTTAACACCCTTGTTGATCACCATAATTCGATATTCAGGATAAAGCGCCGTTAAAGCAGCATTGACCAAGTTGGCATAGCCATTACCTAATGATCCCCAGCCAGCTGGTTCAGCATCATAATCACGGCCACAATCAGTAACTGAATCGCCAATAAAAATTAATTTAGAATTTTTTTCTAACAACAATTTAAACGAACCTTTCTAACCAAATATGATACGCCCAGTACTGTTTTGAAACAGAATTAGTTCTGACGCCATTGCGGGCTTGCTGGTCGTGGAACGCTGCCGGCATCGATTTGAACCAATTGAAACCCACAATTGTTTCAAATACGAGCCTTCTTCTAAGCAATAAATTGCTTAGAAGAATTTGGCGGCTGACAACCACGCCCTCCATTCCGTCTGGAGTTGAGGTGGCGCACTTTACTATTGTCAGTGGTTAAGGCACTTATTGTGGAGTTAATCAACTCTGTAAGACTAATATTGAATTTGAATAGTAAGACCAAAATAGTCTAATTGATAATTGATTTTTAATTCTTTAGCACATGGATTTAGTCAACGCCAGAAAACTTGTCAATAAAACTACTAGTTCACCCCAATCTGTTTTTCCAAATAGTGGCAATGAGTTCTGTTAGTTTATTCCGGTGGTGGCTGGGCGATTGGCGTCAGATGTAAAATTATTGTTGGCGCTTTAGCACTTACAATAAGCCTCGAATTTGAGATTTTCGCAGAAAAGCTCAAATCGACGGCCACGTCGTTCCACGCCCTCTTAATCGCCCAGCCACCACTGACTCCTAATTGGAGAAGTCTTGGCATCATTTTAGTTTTCAGACCAGCAAATTGCTGGGTCTACCGTTATTCAGCTAAGGAGCGACTTAAATCAAGCTAGTGCAAATTAAAAATGCGATTACTTGCTTAACTCTAATTAGAGCAGCAGGTAATCGCATTTTTCGTTGGTAGATTTATATAGCCCATTTAAGCTATCATACCTAATCAGTACGGCTTATTTGGGAGAGATTATTGGCGCCGTCTTATTATTACTCAATCGTAAATGGTACAGTAATCAAGTGGTCAGAATCCAAACCGACCATTAATTGATATTCCCCGGAGTCAACTGCTTGATGGAGATCTTGGTGGACTGATGCTAAATGTTCGCAGGGGATTTCAATCGTAAAGTCAGCTAAACTTTCACCGGCAATTTCGACTTTTTCAAAAGCGACTAAGCTCTTAACTGGTCGGACGGTTTCACCAACTTGTTGATGCGTGTAACACTCGATGACGGTCTTACCACTAATCGTCGATTGATTCTCTAGGTGGACAGTGACTGCCAAGGTGTCGGCTGGCGTTACAGTTGTTTGAGCCAATTCAATCGCCTTGACGCTAATATCAGCGTAACTTAAACCAAAGCCAAAAGGATATAATGGTGCATTGACTTCATCCATATACTTCGACTGATATTTAATATCATCGCGGCCAAAGGGATTAGTGCTGGGACGACCAGTGCGATATTCGTTGTAATAAATTGGGACCTGGCCCACTGAACGAGGGAAGGTCATTGGCAGTTTGCCGCTAGGATTGACTTCACCTAACAAAATACGGCTAAGTGCAGCAGCACCCTTAGAACCTGGGAACCAGGCGAACAAAATTGCGGTCGATAAATCAGCAACCTCAGTTAAGTCTAAGGGACGGCCAGCCACAATCACGCTAATAATTGGCTTATTTAGCTTGGCTAGTTCTCGTAACAAGACTAATTGTTCAGCCGGTAATTGAATGTTGGCCAAACTAGTAGCTTCACCACTTTCATCGGCTGGCAACCCTAAGGCAGCAATAATCACATCTTGCTGCCGCGCAAGAGCCACTGCTTCTTTGAGATCACGCACGCTGCTTGTTCGATAATCACTGCCGGCAGCAAAAGTTAAATTAGGCATGGCAGCTGACAATGCTGTTTTGATGGTTTCTGTTGCAGCTGGATCACCTTGCCAGGACCAACTACCCAAGATGTCGCCACTATCAGCAACTGGGCCGATTAGTGCCGCCCGAGTTTCTGGGACTAATGGTAAAACCGCGCGGTCATTTTTCAGCAAAACAATTGAATCTTCAGCCGCAGCTTGAGCAGCTTGTAAATTCGCGGTCGTTTTAATTTCAGTTGCCTCACGTGTGTCGTCAAGACCGCGGTATGGATCTGTGAACAGGCCTAATTTATCTTTTAATTCCAAAACTCGCCGTGCTGATTCGTCGATTAATTGGGCGGTGGTTGTATCAAGGTCGGCAGCTTTTTCTAGATATTTGGCATAAGCATAGCCCATCATATCAATATCGACGCCCGCCTTTAAGGCTAAATCAGCGGCAGCTTGATGGTCACCAGCAACGCCGTGATTAATTAATTCCGCCACGGCACTCCAGTCAGAAATCAAGACACCATTAAATGCCATTTCTTGGCGCAAAATATCTCGCATCAAGTGTTGGTTAGCTGAAGCTGGCACGCCAAATAAAGTATTGAAGGACGTCATCACCAGCGCTGCCTGAGCATCAACGGCTGCTTGATAAGCTGGTAAATATTGTTCTTTGAACCGCCATTCTGAAACGTCAACTGTGTTGTATTCACGGCCTGCTTCAGCGGCGCCATAGGCTGCAAAATGTTTCACACAAGCAGCCACATGATGATCGTCTAGGCTGTCACCTTGGAAACCTTGAACGCTGGCTGTTGCCATCACTGAATTCAAATATGGATCCTCGCCAGTGGACTCCATTACTCGGCCCCAACGTGGATCACGAACCAAATCAACCATTGGTGCAAAAGTAACATGAATCCCGCCAGCAGCTGATTCTTGTGCCGCCACTTGCGAAGCGATTTTCATTGTTTCTGGATTAAAGCTAGCCCCTAAGGCTAAGGGAATTGGGAAAATCGTTTGATAACCATGAATCACATCCGCCATAAAAATCAGGGGAATTTTCAAACGATTATGTTGCAAGTAATCATACTGAATTTGCTTAACTTTCTTAGCACCCGAAATCCCTAAGACGGTCCCAATCGTATAAACCGATTCTGCTGACATATTCGCCGACTTCATTGGCCCAGTCACAACTGCATCCCCATTGGGAAAAACATCCGCCGTCGTTTGAATCAACTGACCGATTTTTTCGGCAATCGTCATTGCTTGCATTAATTGATCAACTTTTTCTGAACTCACTTAAAAGCCCGCTTTCTATATTTACTCATTCATTTTTTTGATTAAACAATATGGTCAGATCATAATTAATCTGCTTAATCTGTCATAACATTTATGAGTATAGAGCGCTTCCAAACTGAATACAATTTGAACAGCTAGTAATGTTAGAATTGTCCTTATTTGGTTGTAGAAATGACCGTCGGCGCTACAGTACCTACAATAAGCCTTGAATTTTAGATTTCGTAGAAAAGCTCGAATCGACAGTCAGTGCATACCGCGACTAGCAGGCCGCAGTATGGGCGGGGCCAGTCTTGTTTTAACAATTTCACTGTTAAACAACATTTTCTGTGAATGCCATTCGAGGTTACTAGAGAGCAATTTGACAATAATTCTAACTAGATAGAGAAGGTTATTAACTCATTCACCAAATCAATTGAGCACGATTGATCATATTTAGAAACACTATACATAGTTGCTTAAATTAGTTTTAGCTACTCATCATCATAACCATTATAATTAAAAATATTTTTTAATAATTGCTCAATCAATTGTGTAGCAAGGATTATATAGTTATCCATTAAAAATAATCAGGCATAAAAGTTGTCGTTTTTAATTGTTATCATATAATCAAATCATAAGGAGGGTTGATGACAACAGAACCACTTTGCTTGATTTGAATCAATCAGTAATGATTGAAATTCCATCTTAAAAGCAAGCAACACCAGCGTATCAAAAAATGCCTAATCGATTGCAGATTTAGGTGGCAACACGCTGATCAGTTTTAACAGACCAACCGTGCCAAAATAGTCACTGGTAGTGATTCAAAATTCGAGTGGACGAGTTAACCTTTTACTTGAAATAGCGTCGACGCAAGTCTATCTGTTTAAATTAACCGACCACAAGCTGCGAATTATGTTGCCCAGAACCTGTAATTTCAATGCCAGCCAACTTCATAATTACTGTTGGTGAGGCCATTGTACTAATAATAACCGTCATCTAAGGAGGGTTAGTAAATGAACCGGTTTGTAAAAGCACTTTGTATCATTTTAAGTCTACTGCTAGCAATCTTACTACTGATTGTCATGATTTTAGGCGCACCTTATCTTGACTTACAGCCAGCTCATTTTTTCGACAGTTTATTTTTAAACCGTTACTTCTGGCAGTCTTCATTCTGGTTAGCAGCCAGCCTAATGGTTTTACTAATTACTAGCCTTCTAATCGTCCTTTTTTATCCCAAACTACAACAACAATTTATCCTAAAATCATCGGGTGGACAGCTAGTATTAGAAAAAAAGGCGATTGAAGGATTTATCCGTTCTAAATTATCAAGTAATGATTTCGTTGGTCAGCCGAAAATTAAGGTGCGAGCCACTAAGCACAAAATTCGTGTCTTAATCAAAGCACAGTTAAAACGAACTTCATCGTTAATTAATCAAACTGATACTTTTCGTTGGGAGATTCAACAAGAATTACAGCAATTGCTTGGTATTAAAGAAAAAGTCGTTGTTGATGTTAACTTTATCGACTACCAAGATCACAAACAATCAGTTAATAACCCTCGAGTAGTTTAAGGAGGGCCCAAGATGAGAACATTCTGGCAGCGTTTTATGTTTCCAATGATTGGCGGTATCCTCGGTATAATTTTGGCCGTTCTATTTATCTCACTTGGCTTTTTCAAAACCTTGTTAGTCATCATTCTAGCAATTGTTGGCATGATCATCGGTTTTTATTTACAGCAAAGTGATATTTTCCAACAACTATTAAAACACACTGACAATCATTAGGAGGAATGCATTAACATGACAAAAGATAATCAACTAGAAAAAAAACATACTGAAACTACGACGCAATCTAAATCTCAAAAACAGTCAACTACTATGGAACAAATTCAAGGTCATCTCACTTATGATGATAAAGTTGTCCAAAAAATTGTTGGCACCGCAATTGAAAATATTGATGGTCTCTTAGACATTGATGGTGGCTTTTTTGCCAACATTGCTGACAAATTGGTCAACACTGACAATATCACCGCTGGTATTAAAACAGAAGTTGGCGAAAAACAAGTCGCTGTCGATATGGATGTCATCATTGAGTATGGTCGCGATATTCCTGAAATTGCTGATAAAATGAAGCATGTCATCCATGATGAAGTTGCCAAAATGACTCATCTTGAAGTTATCGAAGTTAATATTAACGTTGTGGATATTAAAACAAAAGCAGAGCATGAAGCCGCTACTGAAACTGTTCAAGATAAAGTCACCAACGCGGCTAAATCAACTGGAAAATTTGCTACGAAACAATCAGATAAGGCTAAAGAAGCTGTACAAGATGGTGCCGCTAAATTAAAAGAAACCATCACTGATGATCAGGAAACGCGCGTTCAGTAATTGAACAAAAGGAGGAAAGAACATGAGTTGGATTTGGACTTTAATTGTAGGTGCTATTATTGGTATTATTGCTGGCGCCTTAACTGGTAAAGGTAATCGCATGGGTTGGATCGCAAATATTATTGCCGGGCTCTTAGGATCCACACTTGGCCAAGCCCTTTTTGGCTCATGGGGTCCCTCACTAGCAGGGATGGCCTTAGTGCCTTCAATTTTAGGTGCCATCATCTTAGTCGCCCTAGCCTCATTAATTTTTGGTCGACGGAAGTAAGTTGGTACTATATCAATAAAATAGTGGCAAAAGTTCTAAGTATTGATTACTAAAATTGAATACTAGAATAATTCTTATAAGGCCTGGCTAGAGCATGTAATACCGTACACTCTTAAATTTTTATTTAGCAAAAATGAGTGTGCGCCAAAAGGCGGTCAGCCGGTGAGCTTTAACGTAAAATGCCGAACAATTCGTTAGAATTGCTCGACATTTTTACGTTAAGCGGAACCGGTTGCCATTTGAGAATACGTTTCAGCAACGAACGTTCGTATTATTTTTTGGATAATAGACTTATGTCCCAGACTCTCTTTTTATACTGCTTACGTGCTTATTACTTAGTCAAAAAATTACATAATTAAACCTCAACTTATGCAGACAAATCATTTCTCGGCTATTGCCTTTTTTACTACTCTAATACTACTTAAATTAAGATTTCAATCTATTAAAGTTCGACAATAAAACACTATTAATCAAATGACGACCAAAAAACGTGTATCCTATTAATTATTAATCTCCACTTCTTTATGGGAAAGTGGTGTATTACAGTCAAAATCAAATATTTTATTTATCTTTTTAATATCAGCCTTGGGTTGCCGATCATAGGTCAATAAACCGTTAATTTCTTGCTCGACATCAGTTAATTGAGTATAGCAATATCCCCATAATCCTTTAGACGCTGCTACAGGGGTAATAACACGTTCTAATTCACCTAAATAATCTTTGGAAGAGGATGCTGTTGTGTAGCCCCATCCATTTACGTCGTTAACTGCAAAGCCAATCCCTCCAAATTCACTCAATACAATTGGCTGACCGTTATAACGAAATCCTTTAGCAAATATATCCCATTTCCCAGGTGCCTGATTAATTAAATTTCCAATATGCGACAATGTTTCAGTGAATGACTGATATTGTTTACTATCAGCACTAGTTCCATGACTATAGTTATGAATCGCAACAATATCCGTCGCAGTATTATCCCAACCATCGTTTGATTCGACTAATCTTGAATCATCTAAAGCATGAATCATATGATAAAGTGCTTCTGAGAAATGCTGTTGCTGATTATTTAAATGAATTCGATCGACGCCCCAGCTTTCATTCAATGGTACCCAAACAATAATTGCTGGATGATTATAATCACGCACAACGGATTCTTGCCAAGCATCAATTAAGCGATTAGCAGTTTCCGTTGCGTAATACGGTGCTGAGGCGACCTCTTCCCAAACTAAGTAACCTAGTTTGTCAGCCCAATATAAGAATCGTGGATCTTCGATTTTCTGATGTTTACGACAACCATTAAAACCCATCTTTTTCGCCATTTCAATGTCAACCTTATAAGCATCATCAGATGGCGCTGTTAGTAAGCCTGTTGGCCAATATCCCTGATCCAGAACCAATCGCTGATAATAGGGATGATTGTTTAATTGAATCATGCCATTTTCAGTACTTACTTTTCGCATACCAAAATAAGAATTTACGTTATCTTTAATAACACCATCTGAATCAACTAACCGAAAGTCGATATCAAATAAATTAGGATGTTCTGGGGTCCAAGTCCACCCATCGTTATGAAATTCAGTTCTAAAGATATGTTGCTGAAATAATTCAACTGATCTTTCCAAACAATTACTCGTAATTAATAATTGATCCTTAGCAACTAGCTCGCCTTTAAAGGAAATTTGATAGGCCAAATTAAGTCCCACTGCAACATCAGGTACTTGAATCTTTAACCCAATTGACGTCCGATCCAAGTCTGGTGTCATTTGGATATCAGCTATATGCTGTTTATTAATTTTTTCAACCCAAACTGTTTGCCAGATGCCCGTTGTATTGGTATACCAGATTCCTTCTGATTTGCCTGTCCATGACTGTTTGCCATGGGGAATGGTCTCATCATAAGTACGGTCACAAACTGCTACTGTCAATTGTTGCTCTCCCACAACTAAATCATCAGTAATATCAAACGCAAAAGAATTATCGCCACCAATATGCTGACCAATATAGTGCTGATTAAGATATACTTTTGCCTGATAATCTACTGCACCAAAATGTAATATCACCTGTTCATCAGGGGCAACTGGTTCAATTTCAAAAGTACGCTGGTACCAAATCGCATCATGGACGTTTTGATCATTGATTCCACTCGTCTCTGATTGAAAAACAAAAGGAACAATGATTTCATGTGAATTAGGTAATGTTATTTGATACCACTTTGCTGATTGTCCTTCTTGTTGATCATCGAAGGTAAACTGCCACTTCCCATTGAGATTAAGCCAATTTTCTCGCTTAAATTGTGGCCGCGGATATTCCGTTCTTGTCATTTAATCACTCCATTAATCCTGATCATTTATTTCTTTAACTCGTTGTATACTTACTTTTGGTTTACGGTCAATTGTCAGCAAACCATTCGTTTCTTGCTGGACATCTGTCAATTGCGTATAACAGTATCCTTGAATAAACGGAATTTTTTTAATTGCTTGATGGATAGTAGCAAACCGTTTAAAGAAATCTACCTCACTTTCCGCCTGCATGCCATAGCCCCAACCATGATCCTGTTTGAATGAAATGCCACCGAATTCAGTCACCAAAATTGGTTGTCCTTGATAATGGTAGTGATTTGCAAAAGCAAACCGATCATTATTCGGCTGATAGTCATCACTCGTCAGCTTCGTAAAATCTTGGTATCTTGCTAGGAATTTTTCACCACTAAGCTCATAGTCATGCAACGTCAAAATATCAGAAATAGTATGTTCCCAACCATCATTGGTTATCACGGGCCTCATGTTGTCATATGCTTTAGTTAAATAATAAATGCTATTAACAAAAGATTGCTGCTTTTCGTCAGTTTCGACACTGCCAATTCCCCACGATTCATTAAACGGCACCCAAGTAATGATCGCCGGATGATTATAGTTTTGTTTAACAATATCAGTCCATTCCTGGGAATAATTACTCATTGCCCGGTTGTTGAATTGATATGTTGCTGCCATTTCCGACCAAACCAATAGTCCTAATTTATCAGCCAAAAATAATAACCGCGGATCAGCAATCGATTGATGCAGCCGGATACCGTTATAACCCATTGCTTTAATCAAGTGAATATCATTTGTGATTTCTGAAATTCCGGTCGGTGTCAAACCACTCTTAGGCCAATAATTTTGATGTAAGACCAACTTTTGATATAGTCGATGACCACTTAAAAGTATTTCTTGACCCTTAATATCAATTCGCCGCATCCCAAAATAAGTTTGAACTTGATCTTCAATTTCGACTTTATTTATTAAGGTTAGTTCAAGATCATAAAGATTTGGTTGTTCTGGGGTCCAAGCTTTGATACTCCAAGGAAAGGGTTCGTCCCTTTGCTCAACAGACATTTCAAATTGACATCCAGTTGACGTTAGCGGACTTTGCACTGAATTGATAACCTGCCCTTGATAACGAATAACCGCTCGTACTTCATTAGCCAGATAATTATTTACAGCACTAGTCTTAGTCTCTAGCTCAATATCAATTGTTTTAAGGTCCATGCTCGGCGTCACCTTAAAATTGCTAATTCGCTGATTACCTGGAATTTTTTCTAACCAAACTGATTTCCAAATGCCAGTAGTTTGAACATACCAACACTCATAGTTTTCCTTGCGCCAACGCTGTTTACCACGTGGTTGAGTTGTGTCATTATTATCCTCGACTTTAATGACTAACTGATTAGATCCTTCATGAAGATACTTCGTAATATCGAACGCAAACCTGGTGTAGCCACCTTGATGAGTACCAACCTGCTCATTGTTCAAATAAATCGTGCTAATATAATCGATTCCACCAAAGTTCAGTATAGTTGATGTTAGCTTTCTGTCCTTCTGATACTCAATTTCCCGCTGATACCAAACGTAACGATGTGACACCTCATCATGAATCCCACTCTGCTCTGTTTCATACGCATAAGGTACGATAATTGTTTGGGCGTCTTTTGGTAATCCGCTTGCCCAATTTTTTTCGGTGCCTAAGTTCTGATCATCAAACATAAATCGCCATTGACCGTCTAAAGACTGCCAATTTTTTCGTCTAAATTGTGGTTGTGGATGTTCCAGTTCTGACATTTTTTAGCTCCATCTTTTTTATTTTTTAAAGCTTTGTTTTTTGATAAGGCAACAACACCAGCAACAATTGCTAGCGCTACTGAGATAATATCCATACAAAAGTATGCTAAAATTCCCAAAATCAATAAATAAATCGGCCATTTATAAGAAACATAACTATCTTTAAACCATGTTTTTGCTAAATAAAGATTAAAAATACCTAACCCAATCAGCAGTACGCCAAACATGACACTGAAAGTATATAGACTACCAAATAATGCGGAGATAGCCTGACTAACTCGGGGATCAAGTTTCAATCCATGGGTCGATCCATTTAATTTCAAATAAGTACCATAAATTAAAATAGTAATTAATCCATCGGCGATTTGCCAACCGCCTAAAACTCGAATTAGTACCCGTTCAAATTTACGATTTAATTGTGTTTTCATAGCTTACCCCTTAACACCGGCAGAAAGTGACATTGATTGTAGGAAGTACTTCTGAGCAAATAAATACAAAATAAACGTTGGCACAATCGCGATAAAAGCACCTGCCATTAATAAAGTCGGTTGAGATTGATACATACCTTGTAATAATTGTAGTCCCGGCGTAATTGGCATTTTATCAATATCATTAAAGACAATTGACGGCCACAAAAAATCGTTCCAAGATCCCGTAAAAGTAAATAATGCGACCACATAAAGAACTGGCTTAGTTAGCGGTAAAATAATTTTTCTAAAAATAGTAAAATCACTGGCACCATCCATTCGGGCTGCCTCATCAAATGAAATGGGAATATTTGACATAAATTGCCGAACTAAAAAGATATTGAAAACACCGGCAGCGCCAGGTACAATCATCGCCCATTTCGTATTAACCCAACCCAGTAAATCAATAATTTTATAAAGCGGAATAATGTTAACAACACTAGGAAACATCATTGTCGCTAGCAGAAAATAAAACAAGGCATTTTTACCTTTGAATTGTAGCCGATCATACGCAAAAGCAGATAACGAAACCACGATCAAGACTAAAACAGTATTTGAAACTGAAATAATCATCGAATTAGCAAACCAATGAAACAAAGGTGTACTAGCATTATTAACCAACAATTCCGTATAGTTGGTTAATACCCAGTTGATTGGTAGAAATTTGAAACCTATCGTCGAGAATTCAGCCTCGCTTTTAAACGAAGTAACAATACCCCAAATCAACGGCACTACCCAAATAATTGCCAAGATCAGTAAAAAGGTAAATGCGATAATTCTTGAACCTAATTTATTTTTTCTCATTTCGTTTACCTCGAATTATCCCGTAAGAATACGAATTGAATTGCGGAAACAATCATGATACAAATGCCTAAAATAATTGCCATAGCCGAAGCAATCCCAGCAATTGATTGACCCGAGCCGAACGCATTTTGCTGAATGTACATTAGAAGAACAGACGTTGAACTGTCAGGACCACCATTAGTCAACATTAATGGTTGACCGTAAATATTGAATTGGGCAATTGTGGTCATCACAACTGTGTACAGAATTTGACTACGAATGCTTGGCAATGTGATTTTAAAGAACTGCTGAGTTGGCGTAGCACCATCAATTTCAGCCGCCTCATAATAATCTTTAGAAATGCCATTTAGCGCAGCCTGATAAATAATCATGTTACCGCCAATAGTCCACCAAATTGTGACAACCACAATGGCAATCCAAGCGTATGGCTGAGTCCCAGTCCAAACCGTCTTTAAATGAAAAATATTATTAATTGGGCCATAAGCCACGTTAAACATTAAATTCCAGATAATAACGACTGCAGAAATTGCAAAGAGTGAAGGTAAATAAAATAGTGCTTGAAAGAATTTACCTAATTTAGGTTTTACATTTAATGCCAAGGCCATCAGCAAGGGCACGATAATACAAAATGGCACTGAAATAACTACGAATAAAAAGGTATTCTTTAAACCAGTTCGTAATTGTTCATAAAAGACGGAACTATTATCAAAAAGTAGTTCTTTATAATTTGCCAGACCGATAAACTTTGGCGATCCCATTAAATCCCAATTGGTAAATGAGATATAAATCCCGAAAATAACAGGAATCAAAAAGAAAATAGCAAAAATAATTAAATGTGGTGCAACAAATAACCACGGTGTTAGATGGCGATCTTTTTTTACGTGTTTAATATTATTTTTCTCGACTTGTGCATCCATGTTTTGTCTCCCTAACTAATAAAAGAAGGCCGTTCGTCAATGATAAACTGCCCCCTTTTATGAATTGGCTACTTCTTATTTGCTTGATCTTTATCGATTTTTCCTTGAACTTCTTTTTGCATTGTTTGAAGCGTCTTTTCTATTGAAACTTTACCGAAAATAGCATCACCAACGTGCTTGTCCAAGGAATCAGCGACAAAACCATTATACTTATAATCAAAAATCTTCATCGTAGCTTGTTCTTCAGGTGTATTAATCAAGAATGACTGTCCCATCTTCTTATAAGCTGCATCATCCTTAATTGCCAAAGAAGCAGGATTTTGTCCGGATTTTGCCCATTCTTGAGAATGTGTACGAACCCAAGCAATGAATTTCATAATTGCCTTTGTCTTAGCAGCATCCCGGTCTTTACTCTTGAACATGACGAATTGATGTGAAGACGACCAGTTAACTGCTTTACTTAGGTCGGAAGATAATTGTGGTGCATTAATCATTCCCCATTCAAATTTAGCGGCTTTAACTTGATTTTGCATCCAAATACCCTCTGGATAGAAGATTTCTTTACCACTTTGGAATAGCTGTGCTGGATCCTGACCATCGCGAGAAGTAATGCCAGATTTATACATGGCAACATATTTTTCTAAGGTCTTTTTCCCATCAGCATTGTCTAACGTGACATCAGTACCGTTCTTAGTTAATTTGCCACCATATTGGGCATATAGAGAAAGAAAATTTGGCTTAAACCAAGTTACACCTAGTCCCGTAATCTTATCTTTCTTCGCAGCTTCCCCAGCAGCCTGAATCTCATCAAAAGTAACGATATTGTCATCCAGCGCTTTAGGCGCATACTTTTTAACTAAATCCTTGTTGTAATACATTTGGAATGTATGAATGTCTAGGGGCAAACTGTATCGTTTACCATCTAAATCGCCAATATTCCATGCCTCAGTAACATAATTACTAGCCTTAATCTCGGGATAATCGCCTAAGTACTTATCATAAGAAATCAACATATTATTGTCTTTATACTGTTTAATTCGTTCGGCATGAACAATATTCAAATCAGGAATATTTTTACCAGAATTCACGACGGTTGGAATCTTAGTATACATATCCCCTTCTTTCATGGAGATATTCTTCACCTTATATTTGGGGTTGGTCTTGTTGTATTGATCAACCATTGCCTGCATGTTCTTACCATCAGGGCCAGTGAATGGGTTCCAAAAAAACAATTTCCTTAGAATTGGAACTACTGGAACTACTTGAGGATTTCCCACAAGCGGTTAAAGTTAACGCTGCAGTTACTGCCAATAACGATAAAACTAGTTTTCTTGCCTTCATTACATATTCCTCCTATAGTCAACGCGAACGTTTACTAATATATTTGATTGCAAAACCCAAAACCGTTTCATTAAGCGCTTACAAGTAGCACTATAAACTCGTGTATCCTTGTTATCAAGAGAGTTTAGTAACTTTTCGGCTTTTTAACTAAAACTCGAAATAAGTTTACTAAATCTAACAGTTTAGCTATAATGTTGTTAGCCGTTAGGGAAACAATAAGGAGTGATTAACTTGGAGATTGACTTAGATAAAAACAATTTGCCAATTTTACATGCGCTTGACTCGGAAACAAGAATTGACATTATTAATTTATTGATTCGCCAGCCAGCAACGATTACTGAGCTTTCTCAGAAGTTGCATTACAGTAAGGCTGTCATTTCAAAACATGCCCGTATTTTGGAACAAGCTGGCTTGATTCAGCAATCTGAAATGGTTGCTTCAGATAAACGTCGCCGTGTTTTATTTTTAAAAACTGATAATATTTTAATCAACATGCCCGAAAGAATTTATCCCCAATTCGAAAAATTCAGCTACAATATTCCACTTGGCAACTATTTCAATACTGACAACATCCGGCCAACTTGTGGTATGGCGAACTATAAACAAATTATTGGTAAATTTGATGACCCAAATATCTTTTTATCCAACGATCGTTTTTCGGCTACTCTGCTTTGGTTTTCATCAGGTTTTGTTGAATACATTATCCCTAATAAATTGCTTGACGTTAGTAACCCAGAGCTAATTGATATTTCCTTTGAAATTTCTTCAGAATTTCCCCAATCTAATAATAATTGGCCCAGTGATATTAGCTTTTGGTTAAATGGTATTAAACTCGGCACCTGGACGGTATCTGGTAATTACTCTGACGTTCGCGGTGTATTGACGCCTAAGTGGTGGGGATCAGAATTTAGTCAATATGGTCTTCTAAAACACCTACGAATTTTAAAAAGCGACACGGCCATGGACGGAGAGCACATTTCCGATGTTACAATTAATGATTTAAACCTGGACCATTCAAAAACCATTCGCTTAAAAATTGGCATTGACCCTCAATCGATCAATCAAGGTGGTTTAACCCTTTTCGGACATGACTTTGGTAATTACAAACAAGATATTAACTTTTCTTGTTTTTATTCAAAAAACTAAAAAAGAATCTTTGAGAGAATTTAGCATTAGCTACTCTCAAAGATTCTTTTTAATTCTTAGCTTATCTGTTTCCTAATATCAGCCAAAACATCTTGGATGGCATCATCCCAAACTCGCCATTCATGAGCACCTGGAACAATTTTAAGTCTACTCTTGAAGTGACTTGCAAGCAGATTTTTGTTTAGTCTGAGGTTAATTTCATAAAAGGGGTCATGATCACCACAAATCTGATAGATTTCCGGTTTAGGCTTATCAGCCGACCAAGACCGCACCAAACCTGTTAAATCATTTTTGGTCTCCTTAATTGCAGTTTCGGAACCAAAAAGACTGCTGTACCACGCATCGCGATCTGGATGTGCTTGCCAGCTTGCCTGAATGTCAACCATAGCAGAAAGTAAGTAGGCCTGCTCAAATAGCTCAGGATGATTTAAAGCGACTTTCAAGGCGCCAAATCCCCCCATAGACACGCCAGCAACAAATGTACGATTACGTTCAGTTGTCAAATTAAACCACTGCCGAACACGATTTAGAAGTTCTGTTAGATAATCAAAATAGCGACTCCCATTGACTTCGTTCGTGTAATAACTACGATCAACGCGAGGCATCACAATCGCAACTTGTTGTTCACTAGCATAAGCGACTAATTTTGTTTGTTCTAACCAAACGTTCTCATCATCACCTAATCCATGCAACAACAATAAGACTGCCAAATTTTTCTTAGGTCGCTCCGGCAAGATTAAATTTACCCTGGTTCTCATGCCTAAACTTTCTGCATAAAATTCCAAATGATTTAATGCCACTTTCTCGATACTCCTTATAAACTCTTTTTAACTATCATAAACAGAAGAAATCCCCATAATCAAAAATTGATTGTGGGGACTTTTCATGAAAAACTAATTCTGGCTCTCACCTAATGAGCCCCGATGAATCACTTTGGTATGAATGAATTGATTATCCACCTTATCACCCTCCAGCAAACTGATTAACGTTTCAGCCGCAACTTCACCCCAATGATGTTTAGAATAATCGACCGTTGTTAATTGTGGTCGCAAATACTGACCTAACATATCATTATCAAAGCCAATTATTTTAACATATTGACCAACGATCACTTGATTAGCAGTGAATTCCTCGTAAAGGCCAATTGCCATTTCATCATTTAAGGCGAAAATGCCAATGTTATGCAAGCTCATTTCAATAATTGATTTTGCCGCGCGATGCCCGCCAGCAATTGTGAAGTCACTAGGAATCACTAAAATTGTTTTACCTGTCATCTGCTCAACTTGTTTAATTGCTGCTTGCAATCGAATTCGCGAATCAAATGAATCTGTTGGGCCAGTTACCAAAACAAAGTGGTCAACATTCGCATCATTTAGAGCAGCAATAGCTTGCCGGGCACCCTCAGCATTGTCCAACAATACATGCCGCACATTCTTATTCTTCATTTCGCGATCCATCACCACGAGTTTGCTACCATCATCCGCATAATTATGAATTAAATCATCAGTAAAATTAGCATCCAAAATAATCGCGCCATCAACAAATCGTTGTGAGATAAACGAGCGCGAACGACCACCACCAGTACCAACAATCAACTCATAATGATGTTGCTTAAGCACGCTGGCAACGCCATCAATCATATGGCTATAAAATTCACCACCAAAATCAGTGACGTACATGCCAATAATATTTGTTTTTTGTTTCTTTAAAGTTCGACCAGCAATATTGGGTGTATAGTGCAACTCTTTAGCAATCGCAAGAATCCGGTCACGGGTCTCCTCCGTAACTTTAGAACTACCATTTAATGCATACGAAACAGTTGAAATAGAAACACCCGCATTTTTTGCAATTTCTCGAATGCCTACCACCTAAATTACTCCCAACTTAATTTATTTTTCAGCTTGAACATTGAAGCCTTGTAAAATATATTTTTGGAAAATTAAAAAGATAATAATAATTGGAATAACCATGAATGAAGAACCAGCCATTTGTAAACCATAATCAGTCGTATGTTGACCCTGTAATAATTGTAACCCAACTGACAACGTATAGTACTTCTGATCGTTGGCAATAATTAATGGCCATAAGAATGCATTCCAACCACCTATAAAGGTTAAAATACCTTGAACAGCCAGAACCGGCTTTGAAATTGGCAAAATAATATGCCAGAAAATGTACCATTCACTAGCCCCATCAAGCCGGGCTGCTTCAATAATCGAATCAGAAATATTTGACATAAATTGTCTAAATAGGAAAATTGCAAAGGCACCGACTAATCCGGGCAAAATAATGCCTAATAGAGTATTGGTTAAGTGTAATTGATTCAAGATTAAATAAACAGGAATCATCGTGACTTGGCCTGGGATCATCATTGTTGATAAAACTGCAATAAATAGGAACGCTTTGCCTTTAAACTTAAATTTAGCAAAACCATAACCAGCCATCGCATTAAACAATAAGCCAACAAATGATGCCAATGTGATAATCAAAGTATTTTTTAAATAAACGCCAAAATTACCGCTGACAAATAAGTTCTTATAATTCATTAGTGTCCAATGTTGCGGTAGGAAATTCTGAGTCATCTGTGAGATTTCCGCATTGCTCTTGAAGGAAGATAAAAACATCCATAAGAACGGCAAAATCGTCATTAACCCCCAGAAAGCTAAGATCAAGCCGACAACACCTTTTGATAATTTTCTTTCACTACGAAAATTTGTATCCAACTTGTCCGCCTCCTATTCGCCTTGTTGTTTCTTCTGAATCTTAAATTGGATTAAAGTTGCCACAATGATTGCTGCAAACATAATAAATGAACCAGCAGCGGCATAACCAAAGTTGCTATTCTGGAAACCATTCTGATAAACGAACAGGGCAACTGAATTTGTACTATTCAATGGTCCACCCTTGGTCATGACAAATGGTTCGTCGAAGAACTGGAACCAACCAATCAAAGTTGTCACACTAACAAAGAAGATTGAGAAACGAAGTGAAGGAAGAGTAATGTGTCGGGTTTGTTCCCACCAATTAGCGCCATCTAATTCAGCCGCTTCATACAACGAACGTGGAATTCCTTGTAATGCTGCTAAAAAGATCAACATGTTTAACCCAATGGCTTTCCACACAGCTAAAATAATCAAAGAAATCTTTGCTGTTGCGGGATCATTTAACCACTGCAATGGGCCAATGCCAATTTTGCCAAGCATATTATTTAACAAGCCCATATTAGGATTGTACATGTATGTCCAAACAACGGCAACTGCTACAGTATTAGTAATTGAAGGTGTATAGAAAATTAACCGCAAAAATGAAAAGAATTTGTTATTGCCAAAATTAATTAGAATTGCGACAGTTAACGATAATAGTACAACTAACGGCACCCCAATCACAACATAGTACAAGGTATTACCTATTGATTGTAAGAACTGTGAATCGTGAAAAAGTTTAACAAAATTATCCAGGCCAACAAATTTAACAGTTGACCAATTTCCTAACCCTGTAATATCAAGACCAGTAAAACTGATCACCAGTGCAATCAAGATTGGAATTAATGAGAACAAAAACAGCAGCAATAAAGCCGGTAACACGAAAGTATACGGCATCAAACGATTCCGAATTGATTTACCCATACTCATTATCCCCTTTCACTTAGCAAAACGTCCCATTGTTTCCAACGGGACGATGTCATTGCTATTTGTTAATTAATTCTTCTGTTTGAGTATTGAAAGTATCCATTGTCTTTTGAACATCCGCATTGTTTAATGCAATCTGTTCCCAAGCCTTCAAATAATTTTGACCAATTTGATCCCATTGCTTAATTAAAGGCATTGGTTCTGAATTATTTAATTGCTTGCGGAATACTTGAATCCGTGAATCGCTAAGAGACTCGTCTTGCCAAGCAGCTTTCAAGGTTGGCATTGAATCACTATTCTTGTAATACTTCAATTGATTTTCTTTCTTAGACATGAACTTAACAAATTTGATGGCATTCTTTTTATTCTTAGTGTAATTGAAGACGGCTAAATCACCACCACCGGTACTTGACATATTGCTGACTTTACCTTTAGGCAATTCAGCAACACCCCATTGACTATCTTTCAGGCCAGCATCGTTTTTAATACTTGACATCATCCATGGTCCAGAGATAAACATTGGCACAGGGCCATTACCGCCAAATGATTGACCAATTGATAACTTAGTATCTTGCTTTGGTGAAGCACCATTCTTGGTAAATTTATTAAGATATTCTAGTGAATCGACCATTGCTTTTTTGTTAAATTGTGGTTTGTCATTTTTCAGTAAAGTGGCACCGTTTTGCCGAGCAAACATAAAACCAAAAGTTGGTTCAGCACCATCAACGTTGAATCCGTACATATTCTTACCACGTTTTGACAACTTAGTAGCGGCATCATAAAGCTCGTCCCAAGTCTTAGGGGCTTGATTATAGCCAACACTCTTCAGTAAATCTTTCCGATAATAAAGAACTCGTGTTTCAACATACCAAGGTAAACCATAATATTTACCATTGAATTTAGTTGTATTTTCAGAACCTGTAAAGAATTTATCTGGTGCAATACTGCTATCACTCTTAACAGTGTCAGTAATATCCATCAATGTCTTAGAACCTACAAAGTTAGGCATTTGTGTTGTCCCAACAACTAATACATCAGGGCCCGTCTTCGATGCAGCAGCTGTTAATAACTTGTCGTTGTATTGACTCCAAGGAATACTTTGAATCTTAACCTTAACCCCAGTTTTTTTAGTGAACTCATTAGCGATTGGTTTAACAGCAGTATCAGCGTCACCACCATACCAAAATGTTAATGTATCATTTGCCTTCGACGAAGATTTAGATGAGTTATTGCCACAAGATGCTAATAAAATTGCACTTGCTGCAACAGCAGCCAAACCTAGAATTTTCTTGAAATGCATTTTATATCCTCCTCTTAATACAATCTATCGAAACGTTTCTAAAATTTATTATACGCATTTTGCAACCGATTTCAATAGTGTTTACTAATTAATTTAAAATGAATTGCTGAAATGCCTTGATTTCAACGGCTAATTGTTGTCCTAACGCCTGATGCAAAACTTATTTTTTTCGAAAAAGCTTCTTGGTTAAACGTTTTTTTTGAGGAAACATTAAAAATATCATTTAACATCGCACCAATATAAATTCCAGGCCCGCTACTATATAAACGCCAGCCACCCTTAACTTGTACGGTCTGTGATCTCAGTCGCTCAAACTCATTTTGTGCTTGATAACGATCACTGAAATCTGCATCAGAACTAGAAAAATAGGTATTGGCTTGGCGAAGCGCTGCATTTTCGACCCGATCTTGTAATTTAATTGGATTCACGAGGTTTAGTAATTGCCAAGCAGTCGCGCGATCACCATGTGTGGCAATAGCTTCCGCATAGCGAATATGAGCATGAACGTATAACAAACCAATCTCCCGACCAAAATTAGCAGCTTGTTCCGCACGTTTGAAAATAACACTTGTCCCGCCATGATATGTCGACGGTTTATTCATTAAACGAACACCATCTGGGAATAAAAGATGTTTTTTAATTAACGCCAATGCTTGATCTGCTTTTTCATCAGTCAAGATACCGCTTAAAACTCCTTGTGATAATGGCAATAGACGATAATCAATCCCCGTAATACCATCATTAGGATGAATTAATGGTGTCACTTGATGTTGCGAATTCATGCGAATGAAACCAGGTAATACTTGATCTTGCTCGAAATATTTATCGAAATCAATTTTCATTTTAGTTGCTAAATCAGCAGTCAAATTAACTAAGTCTTGATTACTAGTAAATGCTGCCTGACCTTTACGCATCGTTTCGATGGTTAACTCTTCTGTCCATGTGCTGGCCATAACCTTTTTTTGCTTGGGGTCTGCTGGCTGTAAAGTGTCATCCCAGTCACCATCACCATACGCAGAAACATAGGTATCGAATAGAAAATGATCTTTAATATACGCGATTTGCTTTTTAATATGATCTGCCAAAGTAACTTTTTCAGCCGTAAACTTTTTCTCGGTTAATGACATATATGGCAAAGGTTCCGTCAGAATGGCCTGATCATCAGTGGCCAATAAATAATCAGCCACCACTTTTAAAGGCCAAACAATGACATCGCCATGGCTTTCATCGGCAAATTGATCGCGGTACTCATCAAACATAAACCACTGTGGCCAATTACCATTTTCAACGAACTGGTGACTATATAATTTAAGAATAATCTGGCGAACTTGCTGATAATGCCCTGTTGCTAAGAAAAATTCAGTTGGTCCTTGAGAAAGATCACGAGTTCCCCAAGCGGCGCCACCATATTGTTCTAGACCATGTGGTGACAATAAATGAACTAATGCATCATGGGCAAACCAACGCATAATGATATTTGTTTGCGCAATTTCATCTTGCTGCTGGCTATCTTCTGAACTCAATTCAAAATGATGCAGTAAATGCTCCGTATAGGCCGCATGATCTTGTCGAATTTGATTAAGATTCATCGGGACAATTGTTGCCCCTTTCAAACCCGTCATAATCTCAAAACTTGAAGTTGCTTGGTAAACTGCTACTAATTGTTGTGTAGGTTCGTATTGGCCTTTCCCTAAAAGCAACGATTCATCACCTAGGGTCAATGTCTTACCTTGATATTCATGATAATCAAATTGATAACCTAACTTAGCTACTCGTTCTGCCATTAGCGTATCGGCTGCTGGCGTAATACTTACTTTAGATTGATTGGTCGAAATCTGAGGGGTGTCACCTAATGTGGCAGTATCTAACTGTGCGGTTACCAAAAGATCGTATTTTTTAGCTTTAAGTGAATGCCAACGTAAATTAATTTGTTGATGTTGACTATCCGCATCGCTACTGACAATCAGAACATCATCAGCCAGTTTGTAATACCAGTCAGCTCCGTTATAATTCATCACATATGCAGAAGGTAGCCCCAGTAATCGATATTGATCAGCGATCTTTAAATAAATTCGTGTCCCGGTAACTTTAAACAAATTATATGGATCACGTACATTCGTTTCAAGAATATTCATATTAGTGTTACCGAAAACGATATGCGATTGGAAAATGCCAGACATAAATTGCGTTGCCGCTAATAATGGTGTTCCCGGATTAATTGTTCGCCCGGCCAAAATAATATTGCCTGTTTGCCGCTGCTGGCGAATTTCCTTACTTGGCAATACAACATGCGCATTATTTGACGTAAAGAATGAAAGCACCTGATCATCCTGGGTTTCTACCTGACTTTGGACTGGGAACATTTTTTGACATTCTGCAGTTGTTAATTCAGCCCCAGCCAACGGTTTCCCAATAGTTACGGCTGGTTGTGTCATCACTAGTAACTTAGTTGGTACCACTTCTTGGGCACAAGCAGTTTGATAGGCTTGTCTTACAGTCTGGTTTGAGACTAATAAGGTCTGGTTTGCATTGGGCTGATCTGACTTAAAAGCGGCATAAAATACTGTTTCACTGACGTTCGGACCCACAGTAATTAATTTAGTTCTTAGGGCCGTTAAACCCATTTCATATTGATAATTCTTATTAGCCAAATTCAATTGTTTCATTGCTTCTGGTTCATTAGTTTGTCGATAGCTAGTGCCGAAGAACTGAATACCATCGGTTGAAAAACTACTCAGTTCCCCTAATGAACCCTCTTGCAAATATGGATAACCATTTTGCTGCATTTGATTTTGACGAGTCGCAATATCAATGGCATGGTCTTGACGACTGATGAAATGATCTAGATATTGTGAGGCATAGGCTTCATTACTGGCAACAAATCCTTCTTCACCTAATCCCAAATCTTGAACATAAGTTAAGTCAGCAATACATTCATGGACACTCGTTAATTTTATCTGCCAAAACCAGGCGTCGTCAGCAAGTAACAGCTTAACAACATAGTCAACCTGTTGAAAATTACCTTGCCACACAACTGTATTAGTACTGTATTTAACTTTATTATTGGCCTGTGGTCCCATCAAGGGCTGATAGTCCCAGCTTTCAGTTGTTGCTGATTTTATCCGTAAATAAATATTATTTAAACTACCATCTAAAGCATTACCTTTGACTTGATTAACCATAATGCCATCATCAATGATTTGGCTAATCGCACCGTTTTGTAATAAGGTTACTTTTAATTTATTTTGTTCTAACTGGGGCATTATATTCCTCTTTTCTACAGATTATAACTACTATTCCAGCGTAAATGGCACTGTTATCAGATTAGCTGAATCTAGACCTACTAATAAACTATATTGTCCAGCATCAACTTGTTTACTTAAATCAAGATGAATATTCGCTAAGCGCGAACAAGGAATAGTTAATGTGAACGTCTTAGATTCATTTCCATTTAAAGAAACTTTCTCAAAATCAATTAGACTTTCAACTGGTCGAACAGTTTCAGCAACATTTTGATGTGCGTAAGTCTCAATAACTGTCTTGCCAGCGACTGCTGAATGATTAGTTAAAGTAACTTTTACTTGTAACTGATCGGTTGTCGCAATAGTTGTTGCAGCAAGTTTGACTGAATCAATCATAATTTCAGCATAACTTAAGCCAAAGCCAAACGGATATAGTGGTGAGTTTAGTTCATCAATATACTTCGATTGGTATTTATTTTCGGCATCTTCAGGTGTATTGGTAATTGGGCGACCAGTACGATAATGGTTGTAATAAATCGGCACTTGGCCAACTGAACGTGGAAAGGTCATCGGTAATTTACCGCTTGGATTAACTTGTCCCAGTAAAATTCGGCTGACAGCATTAGCTCCCTTAGAACCAGGGAACCATGCAAATAAAATGGCATCTGACAACGCCGTAACTTCCGTTAAGTCCAGCGGTCGACCAGCAATGATTACACTAACAATCGGTTTGTTAAGCTTGGCTAATTCATGGAGGAGCTGCAATTGCTCTGCCGGTAATTTAATATCAGTTAAGCTAGTTGCCTCGCCGCTTTCTGAGCTCGGTAAGCCCCACACTGCAACAATCACGTCCTGTTGACGAGCAATGTTGATTGCATTCTTCATATCGGCAAGATTAATGGCTCGATAGTGACTTCCCATTGCGTATTTAAGATGGGGCATCTGGGCTGTCAGTGCTTCACGAATCGTGGTGGTCTCATCAGTTCGTCCCTGCCATGACCAGCTTCCCAGCAAATCACCTGTGTCTGCCACGGGTCCAATCAAGGCAACATTGGTTGTATTAGTCAAGGGCAATACATGTCCTTGATTTTTCAATAATACGACAGACTCTTCAGCAGCCGTTTGGGCAGCTTTTAAATTCTCGCTAGTTTTAATTTCATTATGCTCACGTACTTCACTCACACCACGATAAGGATCATCAAACAAACCAAGCTGATCTTTTAATTCAAGAATGCGTTGAGTTGACTCATCAATTAACTCGGCAGTTTTGGCATCAAGACTAGCAGCCTTTTGTAAATACTTAGAGTATGCAAAAGCCATCATATCAATATCAACGCCGGCTTTTAAAGCCAAATCAGCAGCAGTTTGTAAATCCCCAGCCACACTATGATTTATTAATTCCGCAATGGCATCCCAGTCAGAAATTAAAACCCCATCAAACTTAAGTTCCTTCCGCAAGATATCACGCATTAAATGCTGATTAGCCGTAGCCGGAACGCCAAAAAGTGTATTGAAGGAAGTCATAACTAATAATGCTTGTGCATCAATTGCCGCTTGGTAAGCTGGTAAGTATTGTTCTCTAAAACGCCATTCAGAAATATCGACTGTATTATATTCGCGACCTGCTTCTGGTGCACCATAACCTGCAAAATGTTTTACACATGCAGCAACATGGCGATTATCCAAATTCTCACCTTGAAATCCCCGAACACTAGCAGCTGCCATTACTGAGTTCAAGTATGGATCCTCACCGGTAGACTCCATGACCCGACCCCAGCGAGGATCACGCACTAAATCAACCATTGGTGCAAAAGTTACATGGATGCCACCAGCTGCGGATTCTTGAGCAGCAACTTGCGAAGCTATTTTCATCGTTTCTGGATT
This sequence comes from Lapidilactobacillus gannanensis, assembly GCF_003946675.1. Taxonomy (GTDB): domain Bacteria; phylum Bacillota; class Bacilli; order Lactobacillales; family Lactobacillaceae; genus Lapidilactobacillus; species Lapidilactobacillus gannanensis. The sequence goes on from NZ_RHOT01000001.1 coordinate 130,819, forward strand.
AAAACTTGCTCCCAAAGCTAAGGGAATTGGAAAGATTGTTTGGTAACCATGGACCACATCGGCCATAAACATTAAAGGAATCTTTAATCGACTGTTAGCCAAGTAATCATGCTGAATTTTTCGAACTTGGCTAGCCCCAGAAATACCTAAGACAGAGCCCACTGTATAAACTGTCTTCAAAGTCAGTTTTGACGCCTTCATTGGCCCTGTAATTACCGCTTGACCATCTTGGAAAAAATCGGCACTTAATTGAATTAATTGACCAATTTTTTCTTCAATCGTCATCTGTTGCATTAATTTTTGTACTTTTTCTGAACTCACACTAAAACCCACTCTCTAACATTAAGTGAAACGTTTATTTTTTTAATTCCAAATCGGCAACAAGTGGCAAGTGATCTGATGCTGTCGATTGTATCGTCCATACCTTATTAATTTTAATATTCGGACTCACAATAATATTGTCAATCGAGTTCACCTGAACTGCTGGATCAATACCAATAAATGTATCTCGCCAAACGCCATGATACCCATTAGCTAAAACAAGCTCTGGTTGAAAAATTTGCCAATCTGTTGTATTTAGATCCGCATTAAAATCACCAGTAATAATTTTATAAGGCGTTGAATCAGCTAAGACAGCCCGACGCAATTGCTTCATTTGACTACGTCGCAACTCTGCTGATTCGAAACTTAAATGCGTATTATAAAATGCAATCAGCTGATGAGCCACACTTAACAATGTTCGTTGGTATGCTCTTGGTTCAATCATTGCTAAACCATATTGATCAAATAAATCATTCCGATACTGCACTGTTTCGGGTTGTGACGCATTAATATTAGCGTAAGCAGATATTAATTCAGCTTCATGAACTTTCCCTAATTTGCCATTATCATAGTGCCAATTATCCATTTGCTGAAACGGCAATTGGCTAACAATCGCGTTACCATAACTTCCGCCACCAAACGGACTAGCTTCACCAAAGGCATGATTTGGAAATGAATCAAAATAATCCAAAGTATTATAACAAGTTCCTGAGAAACGATGATTCCGCCAATTAATTTCCTGCAAACCGGCAATATCAATCTCCTCTTCAACCAATAACCTTGCTTGAGCAACGCTTTTACTTTGCTGGGACATACAGCTTAAATTATAGCTAGCAACGCGTAATTGATTTTCTGCTTTCTCTAACACCGTGTTAAGTCACTCCAATCTTCTCAGGACAAAATTACTAGCAAGTCCAAATATATTTAGCTAATTTACACTAAAACTGTTAATCGAAACGTTTCGATTAACAGTATATAGCGTTTCCATTTAGAAATCAATTGCTTTTCCTAAAATTTGAATTTATTTGCTGCAGATATCTTCAAATAGCCATTAATTTATATGGTTAAAACACACTTTGACGTAAATCTGTAATTACCAATTTTTTATTATGTGGACAGCTTCTCCTAAACAACTTCATATGACATTCTAGTTGAAGCCATCATCCTTTCTTCTTAATATCCATCAATATTTCCCTTAGGCAGCCATCTCCCAAGTTTAAATTCATTCTATCCCTTACGTAATCACTTAGACTCACTCTTTCTTTAAATCAAATAGCAAGTTAATATCTCAATGTAATTGAAATTTTATTTGATCCTTTATGTACATACATTTTCTTACCTTATCATCATGCAATTTGGAACTATGTAAATTTGTTGGGTAACAACTACACTCCCTTATGAAAAATCAATTTTAATATTATTGACCGAGCTAAAAAAGACTAAATCATGGCAAAGCCATTCTTTAGTCTTTTACAGTTAACATTTTCTATCTTAAAATACTCAGTAAGAATACTGTGTATCTCAAAATTCAATATCTACAAGTTATCGTTTTATATCCTGGTATTTCGACTATATTCCCCTTATCTTGGATGATTGAAATTGCTGCTTTACCGGAATTATTGATCACTATTTCCTGATCCGTGATTTCAAAATAAATTTTCTCGCCGCGCCAGAAAATTGGGAAAGTTAACTTGGTCCATTCTTTCGGTAAGTGGGGGGCTAATTTCAGCAGACCATCTTCAATTTGCACGCCAGCAAATCCTTGGACAACTGAATTCCAAATTTGGGCCATGGCGGCAGCATGGATGCCCACGTCGGATGCCTTGGGATTGTCATTCAAATCAACCAAGCCGGCTTGATGAAACAAGTCATAGGCCTGCGCTGCTTGATTATTGCGCGCCCGAACAATCGCATAGCTGCCGTATGATAACGACGAGTCGTGTTGCGTGCGGGCCTCATAATAATCGATATTGGTCGTGACTGATTTCTGCGTGAAGTATTTACGAAAAGCCTGTAATAGCAGTACCACATCAGCTTGTTTACAAATCTGATATTGATTCACGGTGTCAATACTCATATCGCGTAACAAGTGATCACCAGCCGGATTTTGAAATTGCGAAGTATTGAAGTCAGGCAATCTTAAAAAAGTATCATTCTCAGGCAAAATATTATCTTCGTTGACTTTAGGCAAATAAAAATTAGCAGTAATGCGTTCCAAATCCGCTTGAAGTTGAGTCAAATTGAAATCTTGATCAAAACGCGCATAAGCAACTGGATTATTTTTTAGATTAAAAATCCACTGGAGGGCACTATCCATATTGTAGAAGGCCATGTAATTGGTGTAGGCATTGTTATCAACGTGCTCCTTGTACTCATCCGGGCCAATCACATCCAAGATTTCATAACGCCGTCGCTGCTGATCATAACGCACCCGGCTCGTCCAAAAGTGGGCGGTGTCAAATAGAATTTCTAAACCATGGGTCATAAAATAATCATCGTCTTCTGGCAAACCAGCACAATACTGCATTAATGTATAAGCGACATCTGCCGTAATATGCACTTCGATTTCACCGGTCCAAATGCGCGACGGTTTCCCAGTATCAATGTTGAAGCTGGCCCATTTCGGCGTGGTCTCACCATGATTGACATCCGCTGATTCCCAAGGATATTGCGCACCACGATAGCCGTTCGTCACGGCGTTACGCCGACTAGCTGGCAATTGCTGATAGCGATAATTGATCAGATGGCGTGCGATTTTAGGAAACTCATACTGGAAATAAGGGAAAATAAACATATCCGTATCCCAAAAAGCATGGCCTTTATAACCTTCGCCAGATAAGCCTTTAGCGGCAATACTGGTCAGATCATCATTACTGGCAGTCATCACGTGTAAATGATAGCGGCCGAAATTAAGTAACAGCTGATCCAGTGAGTTAGTACTGGTGATTTCAATGGGAACGACTTGCCAAACTTCCTTCTTCCAAGCACGACTATTTAGCAACCGGTTCTTCTGATAACCATTATCTTTTCCGGCTCTGGCCACATGACGCGCACGATGGGATAAGCTTTCAGGATCATGATAAATTGCGTCACGGTCGCGGGAAGTCGTAATTGCAGAATAAGTCTCGAAGGAAAACGTCTGATCTTTGGCCAAAGCAAACTCATAAATTTTATCAATGCGCCGGCGATCAACTGAGGCCGTCACTTTTTCTGGATCCTGACTCATGGTGTTCAACTGATAAATCACCGCATCCAAATTCTTATCTAACCCCGAAAAGCGATAAGATAGCCCATCATCCTTTTCATGACGCTGCTGCCCATCGGCGAAATATTGCGTGCCATGATTGCCGACTTGACCATTGATCGAAGTTGTATACGTTAAGGTCGTTGCCTGAGCCGGAGTTATTTTAATCTGGGCAGCAATCAAATGCTTCTCAGCAAAGGACACGAAGCGCCGAAATTCTAGATGGTACTTCTGCCCAGCCAGCTCCCAATCAACTTTACGAACACACTCACCATTACTAAGATTCAAATAACGCTTATAGTGACTCAGCTTCCCCCGCGTCAAATCAAATAAATGTCCATCCAGATTAATTTCATTACCAACAATATCTGGAAAATTAGGCAGCTCTGGCACGGTACTGCCACTAGCCGACTGGAAAGTCCCATTAACAAATAAGCCCCGCACTTGATCAGGATAAGTTTCCTCGTGAGTTGCACGTAACCCAAGATAACCATTCCCCATACAAAAAATTGATTCAAATTTTTGTTGGTGATCCACATCAAAGAAACGTTCATAAACTTTATTTTCACTGCCAGAACTATACGCTAATAAACGGTTAATATTCTTCATCATTAAGTCTTCCCCCCAGAAGCATGATTTATTGATAAATAAAAAATGACAACAAAATACTCATCGTCGAAAATAACTAATTCATAATGAGTATATTGTTATCATTTAATCAATGTCAAAACATCAAGCCCAAATACGACAACTACTTGTCTAGGCCTTTTATTGCGGACAAAATATTTCAAGTATTATCTTTTTCGACAAACTCCTGAGCAGCCGCAGTAAGCAAAGTTTGACTAGGATCTAGCGAATATTCCCAGAACATCAAACCTCGTAAATTATTTTCCAACACATATTTTGCTTTGGCGCTCATAGAACGAGGATTATCAAATGACGAAAATTGTGAACCGTTAAAATAATACGGCGCTTGCGCCTGATCATCCCAAAAGAAATTTTCTGGTTCTGATGCCAATAACGGTTGTAAGTCAACATAATTAGTTGCTTGAGTTCCATACGTGCTGGCTGTCGCGCCAACAGGATTGCTGACTTGCGGATCAAAACCAAACCAATCGCGGCTGTAAAAACCAGCACCAATCACAATTTTCGTTGGACTAACACCGTTGCGTACTAGTCGATCAACTGTGTCTGCAACACTTAATTGACCTGTCGAAGTTGCGTATGAATATAAATTAGTATGATGACCAGCCTGTTTAGTCCAACTACCACGCATATCGTAAGTCATAACATTTAAATAATCGAGATAATCAACATATTGATAATCAGTCGTTGGACTCATGGTTACTAATAAGTTTTGTGCAGCACCAACTGCAGCCGTTAGCCGATAATAACGATGATCTTGTTGTCCAAAAAGAGTTAATTTAGCTCGTAATAATTGAACCAATAATAAAAAATTTTGTGCATCCGCACTACTGGCTTTAATACCAGCCAAATCCATCCCCGGATATTCCCAATCTAAATCTATCCCATCAAAATCATACTCGCGCATATATGCCACTAAATTATCAACGAAAATTTGCCGATGATGATCAGTACTAACCGCATCAGAGAAACCATCAACACTCCAGCCACCAATACTGATACAAGTTTTCAAGTGTGGATAAGTCCTCTTCAAATTATTAATTAATTGAATCTTTTTCAATTTAGGAATAATTTTTAATCCGGCTATCTTACCAAACGCATAATTGATACAAGTTAACTTGTCAGCAGCGATATCTTCCTGCTGCCAAGGTCGATTATCATCCAAATAAGCAATTAATTCCGGTCTCACTACAAACACTCCCTTTACCAAAGTTGAAGTCAAATTAAACCAATTGATGCCTCACTATCAATTTTTAAACGTCCTCAAAGAAAATCATTTGCTGACTACTGACCTAAAATATCGTCTGTGACAAAAGGCAGTTAATCAGTGTTCATTGACGTAAAATAGCGAACAATTCGTCAGAATTGCTCGCTATTTTTGTGCTAAGCGGAATCAACTGTTTTGGAGAACTTAAAAATATTAATACCACAGTCGATATTTTCAGCCTTAACTTTCTCACAATACTACTAAGTTAATTAAAACTAAGAAATCACTCACTAAACGCTTAGCTAATATTACTTAGCTGCCTTCCAACGATCATAAGCTGCTTGATAAACTTTGACGTACTGTTTAACATTCATGCCCTCAATCGTTTTAACATATTTATCCCAGTCAGATAATGGTGTGACACCGGTAATGAATTTTGCTTCTGATTGAGTGACATAAGTCTTTAAATCATTTGCAGTCGCATCAATTGAATTTTGTTCTGACTTTTTCAGATAAATTAATGGGAATGGCACTTTACCATAAGGATCAATCTTTTCTTTTGTCTCTTGATTAACAAACTTAGTGAAATCATCAATGGCAGGTGCATCAGCTGAACTTCTAATCATATAGTTTGTATTTTCAGTACCTGAAAGTTCTGGTAGTGTTAAGCCATATGCTGGTGTCATCTTCGCACGTTTGTCTTCAACGTTATCGGCATTTACACCTGATGCATAAACTTTGACATTCTTGCCTTCTTTGTTCTTAGCATTAACCCAAATCTTACCTGCTGGTCCCTTGGTTAGATAGAAGTCACCGGCCTCTGTGTAGAAGTAGTCAACCCAGCGTAATGAAGCAGCTGGTGATGGATTTTCTTTAGTGATTGAGAAGTTACCACGACTAATTCTTGGATTCAAAGGTACTACGGCCTTCTTAGAAACTGAACTTGTCAATGGTTGCCACATTGGATCATTGATTGCTTCAGTAGTAGAACGTCCTGTAGTGAAGTATGAATAATAGTCTTGGAAGACACCTAAACGATCAGCAGAACCCTTGGCCTTCTTTTGGTCGTTAGATTGTGAGAAAGTATCCTTATCTAACAATCCTTCGGCATATAACTTATGCATGTAAGTCAAGTAAGCTTTGTATTGATTACTAATTGGTGTATAGAAAACTTTATCCCCATCATTTTGCACATCATTACTCAATAGGCCAAAGATGGACATCAGCCATGGCCGAGTGGTATCGAGCTTTACGTCACTTAAAGGAATTTCATCGGCTTTACCGTTGCCATTAGGATCCTCAGTCTTAAAGCGCTTTAATAAATCATAAAATTCATCAGCAGTTTTAGGTAATTCCTTAACACCTAATTTTTGTAACCATTCACCGTTATACCATAATGGTCCCAGATACCAAGCTGAATTAGCACCACGTTGAATCATTGGTAAGCTATAAATATGACCATCTGGTGCGGTAATTGACTTCTTAATACTCGGATCTTCTTTCATCAACTTATTAAAGTTAGGTGCGTATTTAGGAATTAATTTCTCAAGTGGCACCAATAATCCTTGGGAACCATACGTAACTTCATTAGCAGCGGTTAAATTATCTTTACCTGCAGCGAAAATAATATCTGGTAAATCCTGTGAAGCAAAGGCCAAATTTAATTTGGTACCAAAATCGCTTTGCGGTGGTGTATTGAATTTAAAATTCACGTTAGTCTTTTTAGCATAATCTTGTAAGACTGACATATCTTTCCACTCGGCCTCACCAACATTTGGTGCCATTAAAGTCAATTTCAATTTATCTTTGACAATTGGAAAACCGGTTGTTTCAACTGTAACTTTGCCATTTCCTTCAGTACTAGCGGTGCTAGAATCTTTCGCTTTATTACCACAAGCAGTCAAAGTCAAAACTGCTAAAGTCATGATACTGACATTTCTAATAATTTTTGATAAATGCATGGTAATGCTCCTCTCCAATAGTTACTTAACCCTTCAATGAACCGATTAAAACACCCTTAACAAAGAAACGCTGTAAAAATGGATAAACAATAATAACTGGTAATGATGATACAATCATGACACCATACTTGATAATTGCGGCCAAGGCACTCTTATTGTAAGCTGCTTCAGCTGCACTTGCAGTTACGCCACCTCCTGTTGCGGCACTTTGTTGCAGATCCTGTAACACCAAAATCTGTCGTAAAACCATTTGTAATGGATATAGCGCCTTATTTTGTAAATAAACTAATGCACTAAAGTATGAATTCCAAATACCAACCCCATAAAACAGAGCCATTACGGCAATAATCGGTGCTGATAATGGTAAAACAATGCGGAAGAAAATTTGAAAATCTGAAGCACCATCGATCTTAGCTGCTTCCTGCATTTCCCAAGGCACACTACTCTGGAAGAACGAACGCGTCACAATAATGTTATAAACAGATACTGCCCCTGGTAACAAGATAGCCCAAACAGTATTAACCATTCCCAATGCCCGAACCAATAAGTATGTCGGAATAAGTCCCCCATTTAAGAACATGGTGATCAACATAAATGTCGTAAACCACTTCTTACCGGAAAAATCTGGCCGTGATAATGCATACGCACAAGGAATCGTTAGAATCAAACTAATAGCTGTCCCAGCAAAGGTATAGAAAATTGTCATCCCATAACCTCGCCAAATGTCTTTGTACTTCAGAATGACCTCGTAGCCTTTCCACGTAACACCCTTGGGCAATAACCACATTTCACCAGAATTTACTAGCTGAGGGTCACTGATAGATGCACTGATAATATAAATCAGTGGGTATAGCACGATTACCACAGCAAGAATGATGAAGATATCGAGGACAATTTTAAAGATTCGGTCAGCCCGAGTGTCTTTAATCAAATGATTAGTATTGGTCATTATTTATTCTCCTCTCACCATAAACTGTTATCAGAAACTTTAGAAGCAATCCAATTAACTACAATTAACAAAACTGCATTAATAATTGAATTGAACAGACCGACTGCAGCTGCATAGCTATACTGACCATTAATCAAACCTTGACTATAAACAAATGTTGCAATCACGTTGGATGATGACATATTCAGTGGGTTTTGTAATAGCAAAATCTTCTCATAGCCCATTGAGAATAAACTACCAACATTCAAAATTAATAGAATAACCATGGTTGGTACAATTGCCGGTAAGTTAATATGCCAAATTCGTTGAACTTTGGAAGCACCATCAACGATTGCGGCTTCGTGTAATGCCGGATCAACTCCAGCCAAGGCAGCTAAATAAATAACCGAGCCCCAACCAGTACCTTGCCAAACACTTGAAAGCACATAAACTGTCTTGAACCATTTAGGATCGGACATAAAAGCAATTGGCTTAACGCCAAAGATACCCAATAGATGATTTAAAATACCTGTGGATGGATCCAGAAAGGCAATCAACATCCCACCAAGTACAACAATTGAAATGAAATTAGGTGCATAGGTCACGGTTTGGGCAAATTTTTTCCAAAAGCCATCCTTCATTTCATTCAAAGCCAAGGCCAGAATAATTGGTAACGGAAAACCAACAACCAAGCCATAAATCTGGATGCCTAAAGTATTACGAATTAAGTCCCAAAAATAATATGAATTAAAAAATTGGTTGAAATATTTCATTCCCACCCAAGGTGAACCCCAAATACCAAGTGTTGGCACATAATCTTTGAACGCGATTAAAATACCATACATTGGAAAATACGAAAAAATTAATAAAGTCAGAAAAGCTGGTAAAATCAATACATATAATTGCCAGTTTTCTTTGAGACGTCGTGCTGAAAATAACGGCGCTTTTTTCCGCTTAGTCGGCAAAACAGCTTCAGCATTAGCGGCCATGTTTACATCTCCTCCTTACTTACTTTTTTTGCAAATAATACCTGGAAATAATTGTTGCCGTAGCTTGCCTGGCAATCGCACAAATTTCTGAGAACCATTTTGGAAAGGTAATTGTTCCCCGCTGCCCAGTAACGCCACCTGCGAAATTTGCTTTGGAAAACCAAAATACTCTAAATTCAAATACTGGGCAGGTACTTTCTTACGTGGGAATAAATAATAATGATCCGCGTCTTCAGTTAACAACCACCCTAATTGCTGTGCTTTTTTAAATAATTTGGCGCCAACGCCAGTAGTACCGTAGATTCCTTGACCGTTAATTTGTAACCAAGCGCCTAATTGTTGCAATAGTTTTGTTGCCTGTGGCTCAATTGAACCATCTGGCTTGGGGCCAACACCTAGCACGATATTGCCACCCAAACTGGCAACCTTGAGTACATCGAGAATAATCGTGCGAATTGACTTAAAATCCGCATGTGGCACATAACCCCAATCATTCGACAAGGGAACATTGCTCTCCCACGGCATCACCGGTAATTTATCCGGCGTGGGAATTTGGCGCTCTGGCGTTACATAGTTTTCATAACGGCCGCCTAAAGTACGATCAACAACTAATAAATCAGGCTGTTGCGCGCGAATCTCAGGCATTAGTTCATCAAAATTAAGTGGTTCATCTGGACCGTTGACCCAACCAGCATCCAACCACAACATACCCAAAGATCCATAATTGTGAGTTATTTCTAACAATTGCTGATCGACAAATTTAACAAACTGTTGCCATCGCTGAGGATCAGTCGTTGGTTGATAATCTGCATGGCGACTTTTAGGTTTACCATCTGGTCGCCAATATGCTGGATAGTGCCAGTCGGCTTTAGAATAGTACGCTCCTGGAGTAATTCCTTCTTGTCGCATCGCAGCAGTAAAACTACCAAATAAATCAGCGCGCGGTTGTTGTGCATAAGGAAATTTAGGATTGGTTATTTTAAAATCACTGTACTTAGTATCATATAAAGTAAAACCATCATGATGCTTAGTTGTAAATATGGCATACTGAATACCTGCCTGCTTAAATAAACGAGCCCATTGATCGGGATTATAGTGCACGGGATTAAATTGCTGAGCTAATCCCCAATAATCTTTTTTTAGTTGTGACATATTGGGACGAAATGGATGTTTGCCACGAGCCCAAGTATCTTCATCAGATAATTGCCATGACTCCACGATTCCAGCAACACTATATAACCCCCAATGGATCAGGACACCGATCTTTTGTTGATTAAACCGTCGCCAACTTTTTTGTAAAGAGTCATATTCGGGATAACCTTCAAAGTCAGTTGGCGTCCAAGCGATATTCTTAGCTGATTCAATATCAGCACGCTTATCATCAGTTGTCATCTTGCTCCTCCTCTCTGACAGGCAAAATCGTACCATCAAAAAATAGCGCTTTCAATATGTGATATTTGCAGTATGTAAATCTTGCTCCATGGTTGTTGTAGCAATGAATAGATGCTATGCTTTAGGAAAATGTAAGCGTTATATTTACATAGATAAATCATTATCGGAGGTGTTACGCTATGCACAAAAAGGGCAAAATAATGATGACTTGCTTAATCGGTGTCATTTTGATCTTTGGTATTTTTTTCTATTTCAATAATCGTCAGCTCACTTTTAACGACCAAGAACGTGCTGCCGGTACCCAAGTAAAAACGGTTCTAAATAAAAACATTTCGGCAATCAATGCCGGCGATTTATCAGCCTATCTGGCGACAATCACACCTGATAAACGTCGACAAACAAAAAAAGAACTTGGGCAAGACCTCCAACGTCAAAAAACTCAAGTCACTTTAAAAAGTTTTAAATTGCAAAAGGTCAAGAACGAGCATGCCTTAGCTAAGGTCTCGCAGTTGCAAGTAAATCAACGTACACAGAAAAAACAAATCATCGAAACAAATGTTGAATTCACTAAAGATGGTCAGAGTTGGTTTATTAACAAATCTATTCTTTACAACATTATGGATATTAAGTAGATGGGAGTGCACTGATGATTGAACGTCAAATTCACTTAGATTTTCACACTAGTCCCGAAATTAACGATGTTGCTCAAGACTTTAACGCCACTGAATTTGGGCGTTACTTTGCCGAAATGCAGGTTGATTCGGTTACTGTATTTGCTAGGGACCATCATGGCTGGTTATTTTATCAATCAAAGCACGATCCAAAAGCCATGCATCCCCACAATGCCCATCCTAATCTTTTATCTGAACAAATTGATGCGCTCCACCAATTTCATCTTCGGGCGCCAATTTATACCACGGTTCAATGGGATCATCGGATTGCTCAAGAACATCCTGAATGGCTTTGCCGTGCAGCAAACGGCCAGCATATTAATAATCAGGACGTTCCTCAACCAAATTTCTATGATTTTCTCTGCTTAGCCTCCCCTTATCAGCAATTTCTTTTAGACCATGTTCAAGATATTATTGATTCGATTGGAAAACAACGAATCGATGGCTTCTTCTTTGATATTGTTAACAATGTGCCTTGTACTTGCCCTTATTGTCAAAAAAGAATGGCCGCTAATCAACTTGACTGGCACAAAACCAGTGATTGTTTACAAAATTGTGCCGATGTCCTAGCGGCATTTAAAGATACCGTCACCGCCTTGATCAAGTCACAGTTACCAGCTGCTACAATCTTTTTCAATTCCTCTCATGTCGGCCCTGATATTCGCCGAACACTTGCTGATTACTCACAATTAGAAATTGAGAGTTTACCAAATGGTGCTTGGGGATATGATAATTTTAGTCGAGTTGCTCGTTACGCTCGAACCTTAGGTAAGCCGTATTTAGGAATGACTGGTAAATTCCATACTTATTGGGGAGATTTTCATTCGCTAAAAAGACCTGCAGCTCTAGAATATGAATGCTACCAAATGGTCTCATTAGGCGCGGGCTGTTCAATTGGCGATCAACTACTTCCCAGCGGTCGTCTCCTTAAAGGAACAAGCAAATTAATTACCCCAGTTTATCAGCGATTGGCCAAAATTAGCGAAGTTTTACCTACAACTAAGCCAATTACGCCGATTGCAATTCTAAGTGCAGAACAAGCTTTAGTGACACCAGCAACTAACGAAGAATCACTAACCGGTGCGGTTCGCCTGTTAGAAACCTTACATCAACAATTTAATATTATTGACCAAATTGCTGACTTCACTCCCTATACTTTAATTATTATTCCTGATCGACTTGCTTCTTTTAGTGACAATTTAATTGCTAAATTAACAACATTTGTGGCTAATGGTGGGTTCATATTGGCCAGTGATCAAGCGTTAGTTGAAAACCAGCTCAGCTCAATACTAGGGGTCAATTCATTAGGCCCTGCTTCTTGGGACCGCGACTTCATTATTCCCAACCAAACTTATGGTAAAGCCTTAGTGCCTGAAGAATATGTGATGTATGAGACTGGAACTAAAGTTGAAGCAACGACAGCTAGCGCCGAATTACAAACGAAACGGCCCTACTTTAATCGTCATGGTCATACTTTTACGTCACACCAACACGCCCCTAGCAACGGACAAGACGGCTGCCCAGCTCTTTGGCGCACGCCCCAAACGCTATATTTCACCCACCCAATTTTTCATATGTATTACGATTATGCGCCTGACTGGATTTTAGCAATCTTTCAGGACGCCCTGACGGCACTAATACCGTCATACCTTATTCAAACTGATCTACCAAATAATCTTAGAATTGAACTACGACAGGCCGATAACGGTGATCTGTATTTACACTTATTAAACTATTGGCTACAAAAAACTGGAAAATATACTTATTCCGTTGAACCAGGCAGTAACTGTTTGATTGGTGATTTACGGCTACCACAAAAGTTGATCAATAAAAACATAACAACAATTAAAAATTTAGAAACTGACCAAAGCTATTCTTTCGTACAGGACAATCAAAAATTGACTTTAAAATTAACGGAGGTGAATCCATATCAAATCATTCTTTGCCGGTGATTTGATATTAGCCATGATTAAACTTAACTTAATACCATTACCAGAAGATTTGAAACCTGGTTTAGCGATTATGGGTTCCGAATTGAATTTCCAACTTGATTCACAGGGTATTGCGATTCAAGTAAATGCAGTTAAGACTGCTAATCACGTTCACTATAACGGAATTACTGGGGAAATAAGTTATACCTCACGTGTTAGCTTTTTTAGAAATCTAACTGTGCTTATTCATCAAATTAAACAACAAGAAGCTTTTGACCACAGTGAAACTGTTCAATTCACCACTACTGGTGTAATGGTTGATATGTCGCGTAACGCAGCCCTACATCTCACTGGTTTGAAAAAATTAATTCGTCTGCAAGCGCGACTAGGGCTCAACTCAATGTTGCTGTATATGGAAGATGTCTTCGCTATACCAGAATATCCTTATTGGGGCTACCAACGTGGTCGTTTAAGTGAAGATGAACTCCGCGAGGCAGATGATTATGCGAATCATCTAGGAATCGAATTAATTCCTTGTATTCAAACCCTCGGCCATCTTTTGAATCCAATGCGTTGGCCATTTATGCAAAGTTTAGCGGATACACCTGGCATTTTACTTGTTGACGACCCTCGAACTTATCAATTTCTGACTGCATTGATCCAAGCTGCTAGCCGACCATTTCGAACAAATAAAATTCATATTGGGATGGATGAGGCTCATGATTTAGGCCGTGGCCGCTATCTTGATCAGCATGGACTGGTACCACAAACCGAAATCATGTTAGCCCACATCAAGAAAGTGGTGGCTATTACTGAGACTCTTGGACTAAAACCAGTCATGTGGAGTGACATGTGGTTTCAAGCAGCTGGCTACAATTACGGTGATGTAAAGACTAAATTCCCGCCAGAACTTAAAAAGCAAATTCCTGCAGTTGGACAAATGTATTGGGATTACTACAACGACAATCAAGAGCACTATGAAGAGCTCTTCAAAATTCATCAGGAACTGGGCCAACCTGTCTCCTTTGCTACTGGTGTTTGGACATGGAACGGCATTGCACCAAATTATGGAAAAACCTTGGCAACTATGAAGGCTGGAATGAATGCGGCTAAAGTGACTAAACTTGATACAGTTTATGTCACCATGTGGGGTGATGATGGCGGCGAAACACCTTTTACCGCGGCGGCTTTAGGACTTCAATATTTTGCAGATCAAGTTTATGCTAAGAAGGCTCCCGACATGTCTCAATTAGCGTTAAGTTTCCACCAATATCAAGAAAAATCTAGCCAAATTTATTTACTCCTAGATAAATTCGATCAATTACCATTTTTGACAGCTGGCAATCCAGATGCAACCAATCCTAGTAAAATAATTCTGTATGAAGATTTACTATATCCGTTATATGCCAAAAATTTAGACAATCCGCAAATCATTAAACACTATCAACTATTGACTAATGAATTAGCAGGTGCTATTGCTAAGTTGTCAAAACCATCACTATTATTTAACTTCTATCATTTATTAGCTGAAGTCATTAGTTTGAAATTAACCGTAATTCAACAAATTCACACGGCCTACCAGACTAACAACCATGAAATCATGACAACTGCTATAAAAGCCATCACAAAACTAAGCGATTTATTAACTCAACTTCGAGATTACCACCGAGAAATATGGTACCAATTGTATTCACCTTTCGGTTGGGAAGTTTTAGATATCCGATATGGTGGTCTGATCAGTCGTTGTGATTCGGCTAAATGGCGCTTATTACAATGGCAAAACGGCCAGGTAAATGAACTGGCTGAACTTGAGGAACCACAATTACCACTTGGGCAAACTAGTCAAACTTCGCTTGGACGAGGTCTATATGCAGATACAGTGACTGTTAGCAAAATTTCTGGTGTTTAGTTCATTAGTATGATAAGGGAGGAATCACCATGCAAAGAATGGAACCACGCGGTATTGTTCGTTACACACTAATTCTAGGGAAAATACTATTGTTAGGCCTAAAACTTCAATTTCTTTGGTTGATCTACACTTTTCGTGGTTTAATTATTTTGGGGATTTTTCCAGCAATTGCTAGCTGTGTCAAGTTACTAGAACGACGTTTTAACGCCACTGATGGTTTACTAGCACAACTGACCGATGATAAACTTTCTTGGTCCACCCTAAACCGTGAATTTAAAGAATTTTATCAACAATCTTTCTGGGAAATAAATGCAATTGGTTATTTGGGTGGACTGATTAGTACCACGTTAATCGTTGACTTAGCCGTGAATCGTGCTTTTATTAAATCGGCCGCTTTACAATACGGTTTAATTGTGTTGCTCTTGATGGTTATGATTTATTGGCTCTATGTTTTTACAATTTATGGTCGTTATCAACTTAGCTTTTGGCAATATTTTCGGCAATCTTTGATTATCTCAATAGCCAAATTTACAAATACTTTGGCTATTTTGGTGGGTACTATTCTCGTAACAGTTTTACTCGTGACTTTTCCAATTTTGACCTTAACTGCCTTAGTTCCGCTTTACCTGACACCAATGATTTGGTTTTCACTTCATTCCTGTCTGGCCGTTGAGGCGGTGATTTCTAATGATTCTCATGCCTAAATTCTTACGACGCTTTGTACACTGGCAACCCAAGAAAATCATGTCCATGTATTTAGCCTTCTTTATTGCCGTTTTTTTGTTACCGGTGCTGCTTTTAACAGGCAATTGGATGCGTAATGAGCTGAATCGTCAACAAGAGAACATTGTCGCCACCCATGACCGAGCGCTTAAACAGACTACGGCTAACTTAGATGATACAATTTCCCATTTAATTACAACTGCCCATCAGATTTCATTGGACACAGCTTTTATTGGCGCGCCCCAAGAGTATCCAGATTTTGAACGAATTGAGCAGGCCATTGACCGCTACAATTTAAGTAGCCAATTGATCACGCGAACTTTCATTCATATGGATAGTACTCCGGACACACTTTATTCGGCAGATGGCACTTACACCTTCTCAGAAGCTAGCAATAAATACGGGCTTTTACCAACACGTATCAATTCTAATCAGCGGCTGAATATCTTACATGATAATGCCCCAACTTTACTAACTGTTCCCACCAATAGTTCAACTGATCAGATGACATTGGTTGTTCCACTAATTCCATATTCTGGTGGCAAGATGGGTGAGGTCTTCTTCTCCTTAAATACTCGCGAAATTCAAAATCTTCTTGCAAATGCCAGTTCAGCTAGCCAAGTTCTGGGTCTACAAACTACTACGCATAATCTAATCTTGCCCCAGACAAAGTTGGCTAATGTTGCGTTAGATCAACCAACAGCAGTGTCGCACTCGCGAATAAAAGTGCTCACTAATCGAAGCTCTTTAGGATTATTTCGGTTAACATCATATACGCTACCAGCGCCACGAGCTGCTGCGCTGTTTGGCTTTTTAGGTCGCTACTTATGGCTTTTTCTGACGGTCTTCTTAATTGGTGGTTTATTGATTTGGCGATTTAGCAATCGACAGTATGATTTAATTGCCCGCCTGGAACAATCACTACCATTTTCAACTGAACTTAGTGGTAGTACTTCGGAAGCTTTAAATTTGCAAAATGCCATTGAGGATTATATTGCTGAACATCAAGATTTAATTGAAAACTCACGAATGCAATTACCATTCGCTCGCAATCAAATTTTACAACTCATTTTGAATGGTAAAGTTAGCGGCATAACTTCAATCAAACATTTTCTAGATATTGTCGACTTAAAATTACCACATCCTAATACGGTTATTATTCTCAGTGATCGCGACGCAGAATGGCAAAATCATGTCCCACACGAACCAACAATCAAAGCTGACTACACCGTTGCCTTTATCTTCTACGAGAAACACAGCCAAATCGTGACCTTGATTAACTATGACGATGAGATTGAAATCAAACCCATTATTGCCAAATTACGACAACAACTTACTTTTATTCAACCAAGTACCACATTAGTTGTTAGCCAACCATTAACTAACTTGGCTGACCTTCATGACACTTATATTGAAGTTATCTCAGGAATTGTTGCGGTGACACCAGAATCTGGCAAAACTATTTTCTATAATGAGGTCAAACCCACAACAGCTAGTAATGATGACTTCTTCGATTTTAATGCTGAGTTGAAATTAGAAAATAGCTTACGTCATCAAGATTATGAACAATCTCAAGAAGCTTTCGAAATCTTATTTAACCTCGCTTGTCAAAACTATGATCCAAATTCACGTTTTGATTTAGGAATGTCCAGCTTAATTGCCAAGATTATTCGGGCAGACTATCAACAAAATGCTGCCTTCAATGATCGGTTGATCCGCCAGCTTTTGAATATCGAATCAACCAGTCAATTACATGGCATTTTGCTCAAAACAATTCGTCGAATTACTAGCTATCAGCCTGATACAACTAGTTCTGCTCCAGATAATCTACTTCAAAACCAGCCTGATGGAGAACTTTTGAAACAATATATTATTGCGAACGTTAGCTCACCAACAATCTCTTTAGTTGATGTTGCTGATCATTTTGGGCTTTCTGTTTCTCACACCAGCCGCTATATTAAAGAAATTACCGGTAAAACTTTTACTGTCTTTGTTACCGAACGGCGGATTCTTAAAATCCAGCATGAGTTATGTACAACCGATTTAGCAATCAAAGATATTATCCAGCAAAATGGTTACTATGACGTTGCAAATTTCACCCGTAAATTTAAAAAACTTACTGGTTTTACTCCTGGTGAATATCGTCGTGCTTACCAAGACTCTGATGACTGTTCTTCAGAAATTAACCACGCATAACAGAACTAATTATTTATCAACCATACAACTGAAAACTAAAAATTATCGCAAAAAGGCGCTCAACTAATTTCCATTAATTGGAAGTAGTTGAGCGCTCTTTAGATAACACTTTATGATTCACAGGAGTAAGCTAGTTATTCCCGACCCAAAAAAGCACCGTGGCTTGCAACCTGTAAATCAGTAGTTAATGGTTGCGTTTGACCACGCCATAAATCAGTGGCGGTGGTTGCCTTTAAGTGGTCGATAATTGTTTGTGGCACTTGGCGATTTTGATCAGCCAAATTAAAAATTGCTAAATAGGTGTCGGTCTGACTATGGGCCTGCCAAACGCGCCAGTCATCTTGATTAATGATTTCCCGTTGCTCGATCAAAGAATGGTGCATGGCTAGTACATCCCGATTGGTTAATAAGGCTAACGTTTCTGGAGCTAAATCCGTTAACCGACCACCAAACATTAATGGTGATTGGCAGATGGTCCAAAGCGTCATCAAGCTGTACTGCTCAGCTCTAGTAAAGTGGCTAACGTTATTTTCACCATAACGCAGACGAACATGGCCAAAAGGAATCATATCGCAATCTGGCCAGTTACCGGGGCGAATAAATGGTGACCATTCAGCCGCGCGGTCGAACATATTGCGTAACGCGGCCCAATCATCCCAGAAATCATCAGTGATCCGCCACATATTGGCATTATTCTGGAAGAAGGTGCCATTCTTTAAAGCGGCTGGCCCTGGTGACAACGATAAGACAATTGATCGGCCAGTTTGATCAATAGCTTGACGAATAGCTTGAATTTCTGGCTTATGCGCGTCGTGATACAATTTGGCATCAGCAATGTCGTCAACTTTAATAAAATCAACACCCCAGCTCGCATACAAGTCAAATAAAGAATTGTAGTATTGCTGACCCGCTGGTAAACTGACATCCACGCCATACATATCAGAGTTCCATTCACAAATATTATTCATGGCGATCTCACGTGCGCGTACATCTGTGCCTAAAATAGCAGTATTTTGAACGACTACCTGCCGCGGAATCCCACGCATCATGTGCATCCCAAATTTCAAACCTAAACTGTGGAGATAATCGCCAATTGGCTTAAATCCTTGACCATTAGCTGCTGAAGGAAAGCGTTCGACAGCCGGTATCAAGCGCGAATATTCATCCATTCGTAAAGGGGCAAATTGGTGATAGGCCATTGAATCAGCGGTAGGTTCACTCCACTGAATATCAATGACAAAATAATTCCAACCAAAGTCTTTTAAATGCTTAGCTTGATACTCGGCTTGGGCCCGAACTTCATCCTCCCGAATGGAAGCACCATAACCATCCCAAGAATTCCAACCCATTGGTGGTGTTTTAGCAAAATCTAAATACGACATGATTAATTTTTCTCCTTTAATGCTACCGTTGTGCACGGCGTTATAACAGAATCATTTTGTTGCTTTACGAACGAGAAATAGCGGTTCTCCAGCTTGATCAGTGCCGGTAAAACACATGGTCTGTTTCTTAGTATACTCATCCCATTGAGAAATGAAATAGCCATGATATTGATGTTTTCCTAGCGTTAAAATACTCTCTTGTCCATTTGCTTGAAATGCCAGCTTTGCCGTTTGGTTTGCCTTCACCCGACCGTTACTCTTAATAGTTAAATCGTTAGGTGTCGTGATCTTAGCTGATATTGTTTTATTAAACTGAATGGCTTGATAGTCACCAATGACTTGCTGCAAATCATACTTAGTTCTAGTTTCACCAGCATAACGTAACGGCGTTGCAACGGGCCAACCTGCTTTAGTAAAGAACAACTGATGAACGCGATCTTGATAAACTTCACCTTGATTAGGGAAACGCGTATGGAAAATCATAAAATACTTCTGACTGCTTTTTTGATAAATTGCTGAATTGTGTCCTGGTGAAACATAACCGCTATGAAATGGTTTCTTAGTATCAAAGGTATAATTACCAATTAATTTGACCCCATACTTGGCAATAGTCTCGTCGTCGAAGGTGGTGCCATTAGGACCCCGAAGCTTACGGAAATCATGGCCTTGAGCATCAACGTATGGACCATCTGGATTCTTGGCCCGAGCTACTCGCAGATTATAACCACCATCAGCGGCAAGACCGCCAAATGATAAGAACAGATAGTAATAATCAGTCTGAGCATTGTACAACACATAAGAGCCCTCAATGCGCAGATGATTACCACCTAATAATCGTTTACCATAACCTTGACCAGCCTCTGGTAAGCCAGTCTTTTCATTCATCTTCAGAATAAAAATACCACCAGAATAAGAGCCATAAATCATCCATAATTTACCATTCTTATCATGAAAAGTGTGCGGATCAACGACATTGGGCTGCTTAGTGGCATCGTAACTGGCACCATCCTTAATTGCGTTGCCAGAACGAAGGAACACCCCCTGGTCGTGATATGGGCCAGTAATTTTATCAGCAGTGGCTAATCCTAGCACTGATGTGGGATTATCGCCCTCGCAAGCACAATAATACATATAATATTTACCATCAGCGAGCCGTTCAATGTCGCCGGCCCATAAGGTATCACTATTGGTATCACTGAAAACATCGCCGAGATCACTTTGAATGTCGGGAAACATCGTCTGATCAGCGACACTAGTCGATAATTGCCGCCAATGAATAAAATCTTTTGTTTTAGCCGTCTGCATATGAGACCCAATCACATAATATTGCCCAGCCGCCTTAATCACTGACGGATCGTGAACGGAAATATCAGTAAATTTTGGATCTGTTAGTTTTTGCTTGACGGCAGTTGGTTGTTGCTGACATCCAGCTAACAGCCATAAACTCCCAATTAGCCCAACTAGAATAAATTGCCAACTTATTTTTCGTTTCATTTACTCAACCCATTTCTATAGATTATGTGCAGCCAGTAGCTCCCGCCCCTGTATTGGATCGAATTTAACTACTTCTGATCAGGTAAGACTTGGGCGCTTTTAACAATGGCTAGGCCTTGTTGATAGCGGGCAATGAATTGATCGAAGCCTTGGACGCCAGCAGCTTGGGGTGCCAAAGTGCTGCTTGCTGGTTGCTTGAAAACACAACGATCCAAATAATCGGCTAGATCTTCGTCCGGTTGCTTAGCTAGGACGTAAGCGGCTAAGACCGCCATACCCCAAGGCCCACCTTCACCAGCGTTCTTCATAACGATGATGGGTGTATTTAAAGCATCAGCTAAAACTTGCTGAGCAATGATTGGCGTGCGGAAAATACCACCTTGGGCAATTAAAACGTCAGTGCTGATCTGTTCTTCCTTGGTCAAGATATCCATACCGATTTTCAATGGTGCGAAAGCTGAATACAATTGTGTCTTAATAAAATTGGCCAAGTTAAACTGACTATTCGGCGTCCGGACAAATAAAGGTCGGCCAGCCTGCACGTCAGTAATATTTTCACCGGAAAGATAAGCATAATTGACTAAACCACCGCAATCTGCAGTCCCCGCCGTTGAAGTGGCAAACAAAGTGGCATACAGCTGATCTGGCGTCACCTTTTGACCTAAAGCTTGGGCAACCTCGCCGAATAAACTGATCCAAGCATTAATATCGGAAGTACAGTTATTGGTATGAACCATGGCAACTGGTGCGCCTTCAGGAGTGGTTACCAAATCAATATCGCGATGAACTTCATGCAACGGCTGGTCTAAAACCACCATTGAAAAAGCCGAAGTGCCAGCAGAAATATTACCGGTCCGTTTCTTAACACTATTGGTGGCGGTCATCCCCGTACCAGCGTCTCCTTCTGGTGGTGCCATCACTGCACCAGCTTGTAAATCACCACTAGGATCAAGTTTGGCTGCCCCAGCCGCTGTTAAGTGGCCAGCAACGGTGCCAGCGACCAAAACTTTTGGCAGTAAGTGGGTCAATTTGAATTGATAGCCCAAAACATTGGTATAGCGCTCAAACTGTTCAATTTTTGTCTGGTCATAATCATGACTGGCTTCATCAATCGGGAACATCCCCGAAGCATCACCAATTCCCAGCACCTTCTCGCCAGAAAGTTGCCAATGCACGTAACCGGCTAAAGTCGTCAGGAAATCCACTTGTTTAACATGGACTTCTTGGTTCAAAATGGCTTGGTATAAATGGGCGATGCTCCAGCGTTGAGGAATATTAAAATTGAACAATTTGGTCAACTGCTCACTGGCTTCACCGGTTGTATTATTGCGCCAGGTCCGAAACGGCACTAACAGCTGGTCATTAGCATCAAAGGCCAAATAACCATGCATCATGGCACTAACACCAATAGCACCAATTTTTTGTAATTTTACTTGATATTTGGTGGCTACAGCTTGTTGTAATTCTTGATAGCTGGCCTGAATGCCTTGCCAAACTTGATCTAAGGAATAAGTCCAAATGCCATCAACATATTGGTTTTCCCAAGAATAACTACCCGCGGCAATCGTGGAGAAATCAGAGCCAATCAAAACTGCTTTGATCCGCGTCGAGCCAAGTTCAATTCCTAAAGTCGTTTGTCCGTTGCTTAACTCATTTTTATAATCAATCATTTTCGTCACCTATTCACCATTCTTAATTATCAGGATAAAAATGGGACTGGTACAAAACGAAGTGTTTTGAACCAGCCCCATTTTTCTATTAAGCTAAACTTCGTTAATATTCATAATCGACAAATATCTTCGCTTTTCTAGGAGGAGAATTACCAAAGAGAATTATTGAATATCAACAAATTTTAGTTCGAATAACTTGGCTAAATCGGCTAATTGCTGGTTAGTAATCTTAGTTGAGAAGACCGTGTGGTGGCCGCCACCATTCTCAATCCATTCCGTCGCGCCATGCTTCAAGCCAGCTTTAGGTACCCACAATTGCCGCGCAACTGGTAAATGTGGTGCTGGTTGATCTGGCTTCATCGCCGTTACTGGATAACCAATCAAGCGATATTCATCACCAAAATCAGACATCGTCACATCAATTGCATCGCCATTAACACCATCGAAAACTAAACGAGCTGGATCTTCACGATCACCAATACCTAATGGGTGAACTTCAACCCGTGGTTTCGTTGAGGCCAAGGTTGGATCAACTTCCAACATATGGGAGCCAAGAATTTGTTCGTGACCTTTCCGCAAGTCCAAAGTGTAATCTTCCATAAAGCCAGTTGCCTGATTATGACTAACAATCTTCAACAACCGATCCAAAGCGGCTGTCTTCCAATCACCTTCGCCAGCAAAACCATACCCTTCACGGTTTAAGAGCTGTACAGCTAAACCAGGTAATTGTTTGATGCCCCAAAGATCTTCGAAGTTCGTGGTAAAGGCAGAGTAGCCACCACGTTCAAAGAAACGCTCCATGGCAATTTTTTCTTGTAATTGATAACGGACATGTTCCTTGAAGAATTCAGGGTCGTTGTCCCCAACAACTAAATCATAGCGGCTGGCCAAATCAGCATATTCTTTGTCAATATCGGCTTCACTGACTTGCTTCATCTCAGCAACTAAATCGCCGATCCCGAAGTAATCAACGGTCCATCCGAATTGGATTTGGGCTTCAATCTTGTCACCTTCAGTAACGGCCACATTCCGCATGTTGTCGCCAAAACGAGCAACTTTGATTTTGAAGCTTTCGTTGTAACCAACAGCCACATCCATCCAGTCGGCAATTTCGTGTTGCACTTCTTCATCGCCCCAGAAACCGTAGACAACTTTATTATGTTTACGTAACCGAGCGTTGATGAAACCATATTCGCGGTCACCATGAGCACTTTGGTTCAAGTTCATGTAATCCATATCAATGGTTGACCAAGGAATATCATTACGGAATTGAGTTGCCAAATGAAGTAACGGCTTTTGTAATAATTTAGTCCCACGAATCCAGTTTTTAGCCGGTGAGAATGTGTGCATCCAAGTAATGACCCCAGCCACTTCATCATTGAAGTTAGCTTCTTTCATTGCCGAAGTAATGGTCTCAGCATCAATAGCCACTTCTTTGAATTCAACCGGATAAGGCAATTGCTTACTATCATTTAAACTAGCCACAATTTGCCGAGCATCCTTCTCAACAGCTTTTAAATCATCTTCGCCATAAAGCGCTTGACTACCAACAATAAACCAAAATTTATATTCAGGTACAGCTAACATATAAAAAACTCCTTTTTGAAATAAGTTGTGAGGGGCAGTGGGCTTTCGTCCGTGACATACGTGCAAAAACAGAATAGTGTCTGTCTCTGTTCCGGGCTGCTTGGCGTGGAACGCGGCCGACACTAATTGATGCCAATTACAAATCGAATTGTCATCAATCTAGGTCTTGTTCTAAGTGGCCTAGCCACTAAGAACAATTTGGCGGCTGACGCCAAGATCCCTCCACGCCGTCTGGAATTGAAGTGATTCACTTTATCTTTGCTAGTAATCAATACAGTCACTGTATGATTGCAGCAAAGACTCGATTTATGCCACAGTTACCTAGCAAGTTTGCTCCGAACACGTTTCAATTATTTTTTCTGACCATAATAAGCATTAGCACCATGTTTCCGGAAATAATGCTTATCTAGTAAATACTGGGGTACTGAAACATCGCCATGACCTTGTAATTGCAAAGTGTGATAAGCCATTTCAGCGCTAACTTCCAAGACCTTGGCATTATAAACAGCTTTTTCAGCAGTCGCGCCCCAAGTGAAAGGACCGTGATCTTGAACTAAAACTGCAGGCACATCCATTGGCCTTAAGCCACGTTCTTTAAATGTGCGCACGATGACTTTACCAGTATTTTCTTCATAGTCATTTTCAATTTCTTCTTTAGTTAAGGCATCTGAAACTGGCACTGGACCATAAAAGGTATCAGCATGCGTCGTACCAGTGGCCGGTAAGTCCATGCCAGCTTGAGCGAAAGAAACGGCCCATGGTGAATGCGTATGAACAATGCCACCTAATTCTGGAAAGGCATTGTACAAAACGGTATGAGTTGGGGTATCACTGGAAGGATTCAAATCACCTTCGACAACTTTGCCATTTAAATCAACCACGACCATATCATCAGGGGTTAATTTATCATAATCAACACCAGATGGCTTAATGACGAACAAACCCTTGTCACGATCAATTGCACTGACATTGCCCCAAGTGAAGGTGACTAAATCATACTTGGGTAACAGCATGTTGGCTTCATAAACTTCTTTTTTTAAATTTTCTAGCAATTTTTTAACTCCTTTACTGGCTGAATTAGCAGACTAACCCACCGAATTTTTAATCAACTGATAATTGGTTAACTCGCTACAAGAGGATATAAAAAAGAATCCTGATGTAATTGCTTACATAAAGATTCTAAAATATTTGTCCGTATAAGTCAATGACTATTTTATTTATCCGTTATATTTTTGATGGATTTTCGTAAAATCAGTTCAGGTGCATAAATAATGGGCTTAACCGTTTTGCGATTTATCATTTCTAACATCAGTGCACCCGCATCATGTCCCATCTTTTCTTTAGGATGAGCCATAGTTGTTAATGCCGGATCTACAAACACAGATAACTGATAATCATCAAACCCAACAATCGATAAATCGCGAGGCACATTCAGATGTAGCGACTTAGCAAAAGCAATCAATTGAATTGCTAATTGATCATTGTAGCAAACAACTGCAGACGGCCGATCAGTTCGTTGTAGAATCTCTGCTACTCGTTTAAAAACAGTTTGCATATTGTCCTTGGTCTGAAACATCAGAATTTCGCTAAAGGCGGACTGTGCCGAGTGCTGTTGATAGGACTTGATATAGCCATTCATTCGATGGATTCCCTGTAAATCATCGGTTTTAAAAATTCCTAAAATTCGTTGATGACCTTCTGTAAATAACTGATTGGTTAATAGTTCTGCACTTTGTGTGTCGGCAACTTCAACATAAGGAAACTTAAATTCCTCATAATGGGCGTTAATAAATAATACTGGTAAATTTAAAGTTTGGAGTTTTCGATAAAGATCAAAGTTTTCCTGATTGATTGCACTTTGTGTTGGCTCAATAATTAAACCTGAGAGATTATTCTCCATCATCTTCAATAAGCTGGTTCGTTCCTTACGAGGATCATTTTGTGTGTTACTGAGAAGCAACGAATAACCATTATTTGAAATTGTTCGATCAATTCCAGTAATAATATTTGGAAAAATATAATTAGCGATGTGGGTCGTGATGACACCAATCATTTTGTTTTTCAACGTTCGACTTTCTTGCTTTTCCCAGTCATCAACAAAATTACCCCCGCCTTGAATACGGTAGATATAGTGGTCATTCTCTAAGTCGCCAATTGCCCGACGCACAGTGTAGCGACTAACTTTAAAAGTCTGCATTAATTCAGACTCAGTAGGTAGCTTGTCATTAACTGCGTATTTTCCCGCAAGAATATCTTCTAACAATTTCTTCTTGATTTTTTCATACTTAGTTGGCATTATATTTTTTCCTGACTATACGTTTCAAAATTTATTAATTATAAAGGTTAGTATAAACGGGAAAAATCTTTTTTTCAATAAATTATTATCTTTCAATATTTATACGGATAAATAAAAGATTCTGAACCAAGTCTGATTTTCTTAACTTGATCCAGAATCATTCAAATTACACTTCAATCTGTAACAATTTCATACTATCAGCTAATACTGCCTCACCATTAAGTGTCTGATAATCTTCGTTAGAGATTAACTTATAAGGCACTTTTTTATAGGTTAAATAATCCTTTAATCGTTCAATCTCATATTTTGATTGTGGCCCAATCAATAGTGCATCAACTGGTTCGTTCTGGATAATTTGATCAGCAAGAATTGCCGGTGCCGAGTAGACATGGACATCTAAGTGATGTGCATCAGCAGCTGATTGTACATTCTTCACCAGTAGTCCAGTTGTGATTCCCGCCGTACAAATGAGTAAAATATGTTTAATCTTCTGTGTTTCTCCCATTCATTTTCACCTCACCTATGCAACTTTCTTGCGCTTATTATAAACATCCAACACTACAGCTAACAGCAAAATCAGACCTTTGATAGCTTGCTGCCAATCAACACCAACGCCCATAATTGACATTCCGTTATTTAGCACACCCATAACTAAGCCCCCGACAATAGCACCGAGGATTGTCCCAATACCGCCTGAGGTTGAAGCACCACCGAAATAAACTGCAGCCATAGCATCTAGTTCAAGTGAAGTACCAGCTTGTGGCGTAGCTGCATTTAATCGTGCTGCTAACACTAATCCCGCTAATGCGGCCATAACACCCATATTTACAAAAACCCAAAAAGTGATTTTTTTGGTCTTAATACCGGAAAGTTCAGCTGCTTTTTTATTGCCACCAGTTGCATAAATTTGACGTCCAGGAACTGTCTTATTCGTTAAAAATCCGTACGCCGCAACAATAACAGCTAAAATAATTAAAATAATCGGATAGCCAGAGTATGCAGCAAAGATATAGGTAACACCAATAACAATAACGCCAGTAAAAATTGCCTTAAAAATAAAAGCATAAATTGATTCTACCTCGAATAAATTACTTTTATGATGTTGCCGAGCCCGCCATTGGTTATAAATTAATACTGCTGCCAGCAGAACGCCAATAATCATTGTTAAATAATGTAAATGTTCTCCTCCAGCAATATCTGGTAAATATCCAGTTGCCATTTTTTGGAAAACCTTTGGAAAAGGCGCCAAGGACTGACCGCCAAGAACGACCTGTGTTAGCCCGCGAAACATTAGTAAGCCGGCTAAAGTTACGATAAATGCCGGAATACCAACATGGGCAACCCAAAACCCTTGCCAAGCACCAATTAAAGCACCAACCGCTAAACAAGCAATAATTGTTACCCAAGGATTCATCTTATTATTAACCATCATGATTCCGGCAATCGAACCGACAAATGCCATAACAGATCCAACTGATAAATCAACATGACCAAGCAAGACTACTAACAACATTCCCGCCGCTAATATCAGAATATGACTATTCTGCAAAACTAGGTTAGTCACATTTAATGGGCGCCAGAAAATACCACCGGTCATCACCTGAAATGCAATCAATAAAACAATTAAAATGATAACCATACTATAGCGGCTAAAAATATCCATGACTTTATCTTTAATACTTGATTTCTTCTTATCTACTTTCACTTCATTGACTTCATTTGTTGTTTCCATTACTTACGCCTCCATGGTCATCAAACTCATTAATGTTTCTTGATTTGCGTCTTTTCTAATGACTTCACCTGTCATCTTGCCATTACTCATTGTATAGATTCGATCACACATCCCAATTATTTCAGGTAGTTCTGAGGAAATAATGCAGATACTCTTACCCGAAGCTGCCATTTCTTCAATAATTGTATAAATCTCATATTTAGCACCGACATCAATCCCGCGAGTCGGTTCATCCAAAAACAGGATATCTGGCTCAGTCATCAGCCATTTTGCTAAAACAACTTTCTGCTGATTACCACCACTTAAACTACCAACATTTTGAAAAATCGAACTATATTTTGTTGACATTTTTTTATTTAATTTTTCTGCCGACTTTATTTCTTGGTCCTTATCAAGAATGCCCTTCTTACTTATTTTATTTAAACTTGCAACCGACGTATTCTCTCTGATATCCATTAACAAATCCAGCCCTAACTCTTTACGGTCTTCTGATACATATGCCAAACCGTTATTAATTGCATCGGCTACATTTTTTACAGAGATTTCTTGACCATCTTTATAAACATTTCCCTGTATATCGTTACCATAAGAATGACCAAAGACGCTCATCGCAAATTCCGTTCGGCCAGCACCCATCAAACCTGCTATACCAACAATTTCACCACGCTTAATATTAAAGTCTTTCACATTATCAACTACTCGATTACTATCGACCGGATGATGCACCATCCAATTCTTAACTTCGAAATGTACATCGCCAATCTTTGGATGTCGATCAGGAAAACGATTGGTTAATTCACGTCCAACCATTCCACGAATAATACGATCTTCACTAATTTCTCCCTGATTCAATGTTTCAATCGTTTTACCATCCCGAATAATTGTAATTCGATCAGCGACATTAACAATTTCACTTAATTTATGTGAAATGATAATCGAAGTGATGCCTTGTCTCTTAAACTCTCGGATAAGATCCAATAGGTTGGCGCTCTCTTCTTCGTTCAAAGCTGCTGTGGGCTCATCTAAAATCAATAATTTAACCGATTTAGAAAATGCTTTTGCAATTTCAACTAATTGCTGCTGTCCAACACCAATTTGGGATATTAAGGTATTAGGACTTAACTTTAGGCCGACCGTTTTTAACAAGTTGACGGTTTTCTTTTCTGTTAAGTCCCAATCAATTACCCCATGATTTGCTTGTTCATTACCTAAAAAAATATTTTCTTTAACTGATAAATAAGGACTAAGGGCTAATTCTTGATGAATAATAACAATACCTTTATTCTCACTGTCGCTTAAATCTTTAAACTTACAAGTATCGCCATTATAGACAATGTCTCCGTCATAACTACCATACGGATATAAGCCACTTAAAACATTCATTAGAGTAGATTTCCCAGCGCCATTTTCCCCACAAAGGCCATGAATTTCACCACGCTCAATATTTAAATTGACTTGATCAAGGGCGCGAAATCCGGAAAATTCCTTAATAATATCCTTCATTTCTAAAATGTAGTCTGCCATATAACCTCTGCCTTTCTGACAACATTTTCGTTAAATAGAGAAAGGACCGAAGCCAGTTCGATCCCTACCCACTTCAACTATTCTTTTAATTGTGATTCCTTGTAATAATCTGTATCGATTAATTCTGCCTTGTAATTTTCCTTATCAACAGAAACCGGCTTAGAAAGGTAGGTTGGCACAACTTTCACACCATTATCGTATGTTTTCGTGTCATTAACTGGCACTTTTTTATCAGCACTGATAGCCTTGATCATTTCGATTGTATTCTTTGCCAAAATACGGGTATCTTTAAAAATTGTTTCAGTTTGTTCACCTGCGATAATAGATTTAACACCAGCAACTGTTGCATCCTGACCAGTAATAACGGGTAACTTCTTACTGTCAGATCCATAACCAACACCTTTAAGTGAAGAAATAATTCCTAAACTAATAGGGTCATATGGTGACAAGACTGCATCTAAATTTTTATCTGTATAGTTTGCGCTTAATAAGTTGTCCATCCGTGCTTGAGCTGTCGAACCATCCCAACGAAGCGTAGCAATTTGATTGAATTTAGTTTGACCAGATGGTACAACTAATTGTTTGCTCTTCATATACGGCTTAAATACAGACATTACCCCGTTATAATTAATTAGAGCGTTATTATCATCTGGAGAACCACCAAACAATTCAATGTTGTAAGGACCTTTGCCATCTTTCAGTCCTAACTTATCTTCGATATACGAAGCTTGTAAGACACCAACACCGAAATTGTCGAAAGTTGCGTAATAATCAACATATTTTGAATTCATCAATAATCGATCATAAGCAATTACTTTAATATTTTCTTTATGTGCCTTTTCCAAAACATCAGTTAATGCAGAACCATCGATGGAAGCAATTACTAACGTATCTACACCCTTAGTAATCATATTTTCGATTTGCGCAACTTGGTTTTCGACTTTATCTTCACCATATTGCAAATCTGTTTTATATCCTAATTTTTTGAGTTCTTTAACCATGTTATTGCCATCCGCAATCCAACGCTCTGCAGATTTAGTTGGCATAGCAATCCCCACATACCCCTTATTTCCAGCACTATCACCCGAACTAGACTTTTTACTACACCCAGTTAACGCACCAAATCCCAATAACAGAGCGGCCATGGTAATTACTGCTTTCTTCAAATTAATTTTCATGCACCTGAAACCTCCATCTCATCTGTTTGATTACTCCGTAAGTATAGCGCTTACATTTTGGCGTTTCATTAATTATCTTTTTAACAACTAGTATTTTCTTTTGAATTTTATTTTATATCTTGATTTTTTTTAGAAATTCTTGATTTTTTATTCTAAAATTCCCTTACATCAATAAATAAAGCGCTTTTTCTGTTAAAATGAAATTAAATAGAACTTGGGTTACTCGGGAGGATATACATTGTGCGAAAAATATTACTACCATTATTGCTCACTATATTTCTTTTGGCCGGTTGTAGTAAAGTTCCTGATACAGAAGTTGCACATAACCCAGTAATTGGATTTTCGCAATCTGGTACGGAAAGTAGCTGGCGAAAAGCGCACACTAAATCGATTAAATCCGAACTAAAAAAAGGCGACTATGAAGTACTTTATCGGAATGCCTTTATGAATCAGGAACAGCAGCTTCAAGATGTCCGAACGTTTATTTCATATAAAGTTGACTTAATTATTATTGCGCCATTACAAGAATCAGGATGGGATTCAGTATTACGTGCGGCTAAGCGAGCGCATATTCCAGTAATCATCGTTGATCGTCATATTGACACTGCAGATCAAACCTTATTTTTAACGCACATCGGACCAAGTTTTAAAGCAGAAGGAAATCGAGCTGGACTCTACGCTACCAACTATTTTGCTGACAAAAGAATTGATTCAATTAATATTTTAGAATTAGTTGGACTTTCTGGAACTTCACCAAGTAAATTGAGACACGATGGTTTTCTCGAAACAATCTCTTGTGATCATAGAATGAAGATCAGCTCAACGTTAGTTGGAAACTACACCAGAAATAAGGCTTATGACGTTGTTAACGACTACCTGCATTCTCCTAAGAGTAAGCCATTTAATCTGCTGTACAGTCACAGTGACGAGATGACCTTAGGAGCGCTTACTGCCCTAAAAGAAAACCACATTAAACCAGGACATGACGTTGTTATTATCACAATTGATGGACAAGAAAACATCATTAAAAAGTTGTCCCAAGGTGAAGTGAACTGTGTTGTTGAATGCAATCCAGATGTGGGTTGGTATGTCGTCAATGCCATTAATCGGCACTTCTCCGGACACCAATTGGCCCATGAGATCTATATCTCTGAAACGACTTTCTCTGAATCAAATATTAATAAAATTCCAACTAGAAATTATTAGAGGTACTCATGCGTGCAAATAAAAAGTTAAGTATTAAACAAATATTTTCTCAAGTTAATCGACTAATGCTTGTTTTCGCGATTCTACCTTTGCTACTTAGCGCCATTATGTATTCAAGGCAAATATTAGCCTACCAGCACACATTAACTAATATTCAAAATGCTAACAATATTGCAGCCAAGGTGGATGATGACGTTTTAGAAGAAATGTGGGATGTTGTCACTGGGCAAATCACAGTCAGCAACTATGAGAGAAAAAGTATTGTTCAAGAATTGCAAAGTGAAATCAAGACGCTCCAAAAAAATATTACTACCAGCGAAGAAAGAAGTATCTTAGACGTATCATCACGAATCGTTGATACCTTAAATGACCAACAAAACGAAATCATCACTAACTTAGCGCATGATAACTCTTACGATGCGAATACAGAAATAATGACTCAGGTTAAATCTGCAACCACGCTTTTATCAACGATACTGCAAGAGTTTGTTAGAATCGAAATTAACATGGCGAATAATAAAAACCAGGAATTAATTCACTCGTTTATTTTCTTGACCCTGCTTGAAGTTGTGATTGTGATCATCGCTATCTACATCTCTCAAAAAAACCACCGTTTTCTAGTTAAAAATGTAGAACACCCCTTGCATAACTTAGCCGAAATTTCCACTGAATTATCAAGGGGCAACTTTAATTATCGATTAGCAATTCCACAAACTCCTGAATTAGCATCCTTAACAATCAGCCTGAATAATATGGCTGACAATTTAGTCCGATTACTCGAAGAGAACGCTCAAAAGCAATATTATTTGGCACAAAGTGAGGCTAGAGTGTTACAGGCGCAAATTACACCCCACTTTGTTTACAATAGTGTAGATGCAATCATTGCGCTCATTGAACAACAGCAATATGAAGAAGCTAAAGAATTGACCTTTGCCTTATCAGACTTCTTTAGAATTTCATTAAGTAAGGGGCGAGATTGGATCTCCATTGATACCGAGATACGCCATACAACTGATTACTTAAAGATTTTAAAAATACGTTACGGTGAAATGCTTAACTATCAGGTTAATATTCCACCAGAAATAAAATCCTATCATATATTAAAAATGATCTTACAACCAATTGTTGAAAACGCTATTTATCACGGCACCAAATTTACACGACGAGTTGGTTTAGTTACACTCTCCGCCAAAGTAGTCGGCACTAATATTATTTTTACAATCACCGATAATGGTATCGGCGTAAAGCCCGATCGACTTAAAGAAATTAAGACGGAATTAGACCGCGGTATTGAATCAGATACGAATATCGGCTACGGACTTTTTAACGTTAATAAACGATTATTACTTTACTATGGCAAAGATGCAGCAATTAATTTCAAAAGTAATTATGGTCAGGGAACTACTGTGACAATAACTGTTCCCAAGAAAGGAGCTACTGATATTGTATAAAACTTTTATTGTTGAAGATGAGCACTTAATTCGTGATAGTTTAAGAACTCAAATAATGAAATTAAGCCAACAATATAACATTTCGTATGCTGGTGAGGCCAGCGACGGCGAAATGGCATTGGCCTCAATAATTGAACTCCAGCCAGATATTATTATCTCTGATATTAAAATGCCATTTATGGATGGTATTTCATTTGCTAAAGAGGCGCGAAAAATTCTTCCTTGGTGTCGAATTATTTTTGTCAGCGGTTTTGATGATTTCGAATATGCTAAAGGAGCCATTCAAGTACAGGCCGATAATTACCTGCTCAAGCCAATCAAAAATGAAGAATTAACTAGAACAATTATTGAAGCAATTAAAAACTTAGATTTGGCAAAACAAAATAAGCTGTCCAAATCAGAAAGTTCCCTTTTTTCTGATGTACAAAAGAATAATTTTCTTGATGAGTTGTTTAAAAATGAATTGACTGTCTCCGAAATCCTAGATAACGCCAACAAATTATTTCAGTGTCAACTAGCAGGAAAAAATTATACTGTTCTATTAGCTAATAATCATTACAATGATTCTCTTGCCGATTACACTCAATTTAATAAATATCTTGATTACTTATTTCTTGCCAATCCAAACGTCATTTTTTCCAGTATGTCTTCTCATTATATTAAATTTCTTGTTTTCACAAATAATCGAATTAGTACTCTAGAAACAAGCTACCAAATTGCCAACACCTTAATTCATGAGTTGGATCAAAATAAGGCTGATAATATTGCTGTCGGTATTGGACCGGTTGTTGATCGACTCAGCGATATTGCTTTTTCGTTTGAAAATGCCCAAAATTTATTGGCTACTTATGGTGATGTTCGAACCGAAAAAATTATTAGTTTTGAAGATGATATGAAGGAAGGAGAGCTTTCGCCTACACATCCCTTCAAGATGGATCTCGCTAAAGAGATTGCAGAAATATCTACCAATGATCACGAACACTTGATCAGGAAGCTAATGCAAACACAAGGAAGTCATGATCGTACCAGAATGTTTCGTTTCTTCATATTGACTGAACTGCGCGGGTTAATCCAGCGTCGGGGTGATCTTGATGAATCTTATTCAACCGAAATATCCAACTTAGACGATTTACTCACAATTGCTAACCACAATGAAAAATATCAAGCAGTTCTAGTGTCGGCTATTAACTATTTAAGTAAAACAAAAATTCAGCCGTCAATGTCCAAATATCAAAGTGTTATCAATCAAGCAATCAACTTCATTAACGCTAACTATACCGATCCGGATATCTCACTTAATTCGGTGGCCGATACCGTATCACTTAGTCCTGCACATTTTAGTACAATATTCTCCCAATCCTTAAATCAAACGTTCATTGAATATCTGACTGCCCAACGAATAAAATATGCTAAAATACTACTTACAAATTCGAATAAGCGATTAGCAGAAATTGCACTCGATATTGGTTACAATGATCCTAATTATTTCAGTTTTCTGTTTAAGAAAAAACAAGGCTTATCCCCAACAGAGTATCGCCAAAAATTTTCAGATCAAGCTTAATATTGATCATTAGCAGATAATCTTTCATTCTAAAATGTTAAAGCAACGAATTATTTGGTCAAATGATTGAATCGTGCTACAATTAAAGTATTAAAAGAAGCGTTCGGGCGGATAACCGAACGCTCCACATGAAGCCGTTAAAACGGTGACTGTTATTTTTTTGGAAAAACCGCTAACTGGTCAAAGTTATCAGCGGTTTTTTTTTGCTATTTTTTTCGATTGTCGCTGGCCGTTAGCAAGGCAATAACGAACATGCCAAAGCACAACATTAAATCCAGCGCATCTTTAACAGACACTTGCTGCTCCTTTTATCGAAGTCTGTTTACTTTAGGATTTTTCCACGAGCATCAGTCCCTTCTAAATTAGAACAGCCACCGCTTAACTTCTTCATATAACATCAGGCTGCAGAGTGTGACAAAAGGCGGTCAGCCGGTGAGCATTAACGTAAAATAGCGACCAATTCGTCAGAATTGATCGCTATTTTCGCGTTAAGCGGAGCCGGTTGCCTTTTGAGAACACGTTTCAGCAGTTCAAGTTCGTTTTATTTTTTAGAAAAGAGACTTGTGTCACGCTCTCTTTTTGATTCCTTTATTTAACCCCTAACCTACAGTTTTATCCAAACAGCACTGCCTTGCTGATCCTGACCAAGTAAGTAATTCCGCCAAGAAGCTTTTTCCCAGTCATAACTGCGAACAACTAAGTAATCAACCAAGTCATCCAGCACCGCCTGGTCGAGAATGATTTGATGACTAGGGATTAATTCCGAGGTTGCTGGCCAACGAATAATTTCGCCAAGCTTTTGTGCCGCTAAATCTAATTCTAGATGAATTTTTTGTTCATGGGGATGGTAGAAATTTGGGGATACAACTGGCCAACCATTTTTTAACCAGTAAATTCTGCGGATAAAACCGTAGGACCCAGCTTGAAAAGCATGACTGCGGACATGATGAACCATAAATTGTTGTTGGCCCTCAGTGAAAATAGAATTATGGCCTGGTGCTACCCAAGGATCATGTTCGGCAAATTGGTAGCTGCCTAAAACTTTGGTGCCAACTTGACCATAATCAGTTCCCTGTGGATATATAACATTGTTATCTTTGAAATCTAAATAAGGTCCCGTAATTTCTCGAGAACGAGCAACGCGGACATTATAAGACCAAGTCAGTGAATCATATGACATGAACAGATAATAATAATCCTGTTCAGGCTGATATTGAATGAAGCAGCCTTCAATGGCCCCATCTTGGATGCGTGCAGGTCGTTGGGCAATTTGTAGGCCTTGGTCATTAGCTTCTTTGGTAAAACCAGTCTGAGAATCAATGGCCACGATATAAATACCTCCGAAAAATGACCCATACACTAGCCAATAGTCGCCATTGCGATCAATCACCAGATTAGCATCAATGGCATTTTGCCCCTGTTGGTGACCGTCGGTTTTAACCACAATTCCTTGATCAGTCCAAGGACCGCTAGCATGATCAGCCGTCGCCAAGCCAATACAGGAAGTCCGGCTACCAAAAGTCGAAGCAGAATAATACATAAAAAATTTAGCGCCAACTTGCTTAACTTCTGGGGCCCAGAGTCCGCTCGCATGGCTCCAAGATTCTGCCAGAGTTGGTATTCCAGGAAGTGCTGTGTGCAAATATTGCCAATGCTGTAAATCCGAAGATTCACGAATTTGGGCACCTGCTGTCACCTGACCATGGATTTTAGTATCGGTGGAAAACATATAATACTTATCCTGATCTTTAACAATTGTGGGATCATGAACCCCGACTAACCCCCACTGGTCTTGCACCCAATTGGTTTGTTCCATCATTGTTTTAAACTCTCCTTTTAATTTAGTGTTAACTAAATACCCTCAGAAAGAAGAATCAATTTCTGAGGGTATCTTAGTTACTGCTTACCACTTATCCAGCGGACATTTTTTATTATTTAAACTAGCACGAAAGCGACAATAACAACCACACTGTTGACAAAGACCATTTTGAAAGAATGGACACTCGCGACAAATTGCCAACCGCGAATCACGTACTCGTTCAGTGACCAAATGGCCAATTTCCAAGGCTAGTTGGTCATCAATTAGTGCATCCGTATTTTGACGATCCAACCCTTCCAAAAGGTCACAACGGACACAATTATTCTGCCGTGCTGACATGTAAGGTCACAACACTCATTGCAGGAATAGTCGCAGTTATCGATTGTTCAGAAAGTTGGAGCTGCTGTAATGCTTCCGGGGCAACCGCATCCGGTTGCTCAAAGTCATTATGCTGATCCATCACTTGGCCACTTAGCACTTCGCCAGTAACTGCAGAAATTGCCTCATCAAAATCAACTTGGACATCGTCGGCCGCATCTAAACCATAGTTACATAAGGAAACCAGATACTCGCCATCTTTTTTAGAAACCGAAACACTGGTTGTATCAGCTAACTGTTGATCAGTCGCCATGGTCATGGCGTCCTGATGGTCCTTGAACATCTTGAAAACATAGTAAGTTGGTGTCTTAACCATTTTGGCACCATCGGTTAGAATCATAGCTTGCAAAACATTAACCATTTGAGCGATGTTAGCCATTTGCACCCGATCAGCGTGATCTTGAAAAATATGCAGGGTAATTGCGGCAATCATGGCATCGCGAATTGTATTTTGTTGATACAAGAAACCTGGATTAGTACCTGGTTCAACTGCAAGCCAAGAACCCCATTCGTCAACAATCAAGCCAACCCGTTTTTCAGGGTCATACTTATCCATAATTGCGCTATGCTTTGTAACTAGTTCTTCCATCTTTTGCGCGCTCTTAATTAGCGAGAACCATTCTTTTTCTGGGAAACCTAATGCGGGGCGCTTATCTTCCCATTCAGATGCTAAAGCATAATGATGCAAACTGATGCCATCCATTAGTGGCGCCGCATTCTTCATTAGGACTTCCATCCAATTATAATCATCAATATTCGGGCCAGAAGCAATCTTGTAAATTGGTTCAGCACCATTATAATTGCGGACAAAAGTTTGGTAACGACGATATAAATCAGAATAATACTCGGGCCGCATGTTGCCACCACAACCCCAGCTTTCATTACCAACGCCAAAGAATTTCACGTGCCATGGATCAGGATGACCATTTTTGGCACGAAGGTCGGCCATTGGTGAAATGCCATTAAAGGTCATGTATTCAACCCACTCGGACATTTCTTGAACAGTACCACTGCCAACATTGCCGTTAATATAAGCGTCAGTATTTAATTGACGAACTAACTCAAAAAACTCATGAGTACCGAAATGGTTGTTTTCAACAACACCGCCCCAGTTAGTGTTAACGATTTTCTTACGATTTTGACGTGGGCCAATACCATCACGCCAATGATATTCGTCAGCAAAGCAGCCTCCAGGCCAACGTAAAACTGGCACATCGATTTCATTTAAGGCTTGGACCACATCAGAACGGATTCCATTAACATTGGAAATGTCTGAGTCTTCGCCAACCCAAAGGCCCTCATAAATACAACGGCCTAAATGTTCCGAAAATTGACCATAAAGATATTTGCTGATCTTGCTAAGTTGTTGATTATGAACAGTAATTTTTGACATGGAAGTAATTAATCCTTTCTAATTGTCGCCGGGTTCACCAAAGACGGGAAAACCTTGGGTATCCCAAGTAAAAGTCTGGGCATAAGCGTGGCGGTCAGGATTAGCAAGTGAGTCACCATTAATCCCTTGATTATCATAAGGCCGTGCGTGATAAACTAAAATATCGGTTTTACCGTCAGGTGTAGTGGTAAAGCTATTATGGCCTGGACCATACAAATGATGTTTAAGCGAACTCTTGAAGACTGGGTGATCAATTTTATGCCAAGAATAGGCATCCAATAAATTACTATCAATATCCGCCCAAAGTAAGCCCATGGCATAATTTTCATCAGTCGCGCTACCTGAATAAGTAATAAAAACTCGGTGATTACGAATTAAGACAGCAGCGCCTTCATTAACTTTAAACCCGATTTTTTCCCACGAGTGTTCAGGAATGGATAGTAGCGTTGGTGCCGTTGCCAAAGTCCAAGGATTAGCCATTCTCGCCAAATATAAGTTAGAATTACCAGGAATTGCAGGTGCCTGTTGGGCCCATAAATAATAAAGTTCATCTTTAAGCTCAAAAACAGTCGCGTCCAGACTAAAACTATCCTGTGGTGTTTTAATCTGCCCCTTGACCTGCCAATTCGTCGTCAGCGGCGATTCGTCACCACATTCAATGACAAACATCCGATGATGATGTTGGGCATTACGCACTGAATCATCATCTGCAGCCGCAAAATAAATGTACCACTTGCCGTTGAGATAGTGAATTTCTGGTGCCCAAATTAGCCGACTCATTAAACCTGTTGCCGGTGCTTGCCAAACAGTCATGCGCTCGCCATCTTCTAGTCCTGACAGTGTTCGTGCACGTCGTACTTCAATCTCCTGATATTCCGGCACTGAACCAGTAAAATAATAATAACCATCTGTATGATAATATATCCAAGGATCCGCACGTTGTAGGACGATTGGCTGTTTTTGATTCACTTCTTGCATAATTAACTCCCTATTAATAATTTAAAGACTTAAAGCCTAATTCGATTAACTTTTTTCACCTAATCGTCTTCTGATATTTTCATTGAGAAAATATTCTTGAAATAAAATAATCCCACTGAAATAACAAACAGCAAATATAAAGGAAAATCTAATTGCCAATAAAGTAATTACAAAAGTAAAAATAAAAAATATTACTGATGCAATTGGAAACGCAATTGGCATTACCATAATTTTCTTAAATGTAGTTTTACTAAAAGAAATATCATCATTCATCAGTAGATATGTGTTAGTCAAGAACACATAAAACAGCAATATAACAAAAAGTGTTAATGTAAAAACTTTTATTTTTACTGGCATCACTGAAATGACGTTAAAATCAAACAACATAATTAAATAAATCAATGCATAAATGATTGTGAATTTATTTGTAGTGAAAAAGTTCGCTCGATAAACAGTAAAATACTCGCCAAATATTTCTCTTAAGGTTAATTCACTATCTCCCCTTAAAACACCTTGATTAATAAGTACGAAAACCGATCGAGTACTGGGAAAGGCACCAAAAATTCCTAGCCCCATCAAAAAACCAATTATCCATAAAATGTTAAGTAAAAAGGTAATTTCAATGAAATGCAGAACTACCATTATTTTTTGTGCCCAGCCCATTAGTATTCACACTCCAAGAATTATAGTTATTATCCTTTAGTACCAGATAATGCGATTGATTCAATAATTTGTTTCTGGAAAATCAAGAAGATAATCAAAACTGGTAGCAATGCAACGAATGACATCGCCATAATTAGTGGATAATCTGTTTGTGTTGCATAAGTTGCTGAAAGATTTGCAATAACAACTTGCAATGTTTGTTTTTCTGGCGAATTTAAGTAGATCAATGGTGCTAAATAGTCATTCCACGCACCCATAAACCATAAAATAAATTGCGCTGCAACTGCTGGCCGAATCAGCGGAAAAATAATACTAGTAAAAATCTTTGTATAGCCAGCTCCGTCAATTTTTGCTGACTCAATAACTGAGTCAGGAACACTTTGTAAATATTGCTTAAGGAAGAAAATCATGGTGATATTTCCGAATAATCCTGGCACAATTAATGGCTTCAGTGTATCGACCCAACCAATTTTTGAAAAAATCATAAATTGAGGAATCATAACAGCTGGATATGGCACCATTAAAGCAATTAAAAGAATCAGGAAAATTGTATTTTTAAAAGGTAAACGTAATTTGGCAAAGGAGAATGCAGCCACACTTGAAGTGATTGACCCAATAATTGTTACTGTAAAGGAAACAATTATTGTATTTTTAAACCCAGCATACATTTCACTGAGCGAGAATAGTCGCTTATATGCATCCCAACGAATCGGATTAGGAATCCATTGTGGTGGTAACTGGAAGACGCCCATTTTATCCTTCAATGACGTTGAAATCATCCAAATTAGTGGTCCAACCATGATAATGCCACCAAGGATCAGAATAATGTAGATCAGGATGTTGGCGCCTGTACTTTGACGTTTAACTTTTTGTTGTGTATTTTTTGATTTTGCCACTGTACAGTTCCTCCTAGCTTAATTTGTAGTCTGATTTCCGATTAACATAAAACTGCAATGCAGTAATAATAAAAATCAGAATACCAAGGATCATTGACATTGCGGAAGCATAACCCATCTGGAAGTTCTTGAATGCTTTCTGCCAAATATACCAAACAATTGTTGCTGAACTATATTCGGGACCACCAGTTGGCGTCATGATATTAATTTCTGTAAAGATCTGTGACCCACCAATAACATTTGTAATGATTAAGAAGAAAGTTACTGGACGGCACATTGGCCATGTGATGTTCTTAAACTTCTGGAAAGCGTTAGCTCCATCTAAATCAGCAGCTTCATAAAATGATTTAGGCACACTTTGAATAGCTGCTAAGTAGAGCAACATTGAATAACCTAATCCCTTCCATACACTCATTGCAATAATTGCTGGTTTAACTGTGTGGACATTCTGTAACCAGTTAGGCCCCTTGATGCCGACCAAAGCTAGTACTTGGTTAACTAAACCATAATCACCGTTATAGGCCCACTGCCACATAATTGCGATGGCCGCTAGAGAAGAAATAACTGGGATATAATAAATAACTCGGAAAAAGGTTGTACCTTTTAATCCACGGCTTAATGCTGAAGCTAGGAGAAAAGATAGAATTAAACCAATTGGGATACCAAGCATCAAGTAGAAGGTATTACCCAGTGTTTGCCAAAAATAATTATCCTTGATCATTAATTGGAAATTACGCCAACCAGTAAATGTCATCTCCCCTAATCCATTCCAATTAGTGAAAGATGCAAAAATGGAATAAATTAAGGGCAATAATGTAAATACTGTAAAACCAATAACAGGTAAAACAATCATTAATAACGCGGCGCGATGCTCATCACGATATAGTTTAGAATCATGATGAAAAAATGTTTTTTTCTTTTTGTCTACAACAGTCTCTTCAGTCATATTCAGACCTCCTGAACAGGAAAAGGATGGGCAATTTTCCCATCCCTTTCTAAATTTGAACTATTTTTGTGCAGTAGCTTTTAATTGTTGATTAGCAGCATCTAACTTTGTCTGCATCTTAGGTTGTTCTTTCTTAACATATTCCTTTGCAGTAACTTTTCCATCAAGAACTGGTTGAATATCTGTCATAAAGACGTCATACCATTCTGAGTTATAAGTTGTTGCTGCAGGCATTGCACGACCGTAATCGTTAACAATTTGTAAGAACTCTTCACGATTAGCTGGTTTCAATGATTTATCATCAGCCCATATTTGTGCCATATCCTTTAAGTTAGGAATTTGAACACCGGCATCAACTAAGGTCTTTTGTGCTTTCTTATTAGTTGAGAGATATTCAGCTAATTCAACAGCATCTTGGCTATACTTAGTCTTGTTAGAAACACCAATACCTAATGAACCAACATATGTTGCTGACTTACCAGTTTTACCAGCAGGCCATGGCATTAAATCATAGTCAAATTTCAGTTTATTATACGTACTCAAGTCCCAAGGCCCAACCGGGAAGAAGGCCAATTC
Source organism: Lapidilactobacillus gannanensis (assembly GCF_003946675.1). Classification (GTDB taxonomy): domain Bacteria; phylum Bacillota; class Bacilli; order Lactobacillales; family Lactobacillaceae; genus Lapidilactobacillus; species Lapidilactobacillus gannanensis. The sequence continues at coordinate 173,666 of NZ_RHOT01000001.1, forward strand.
CCCCTTCATCCAACGTTGATAAGTATCGAGGGATTGAGCTTCCTTGGCAGAAGGAGTGATATGATATTTATTTTGGAAGTCTGCAAAATATTGTAATGCTTCAGCAAATTGTGGGGTATTAATAGTAACTTTGGTTTTATTCTTGTTGGTCCAATCGCCACCGTTGCTCCAAACGAATGCTTGCAAGCTCCAGTTAACGTTAAATCCAGTAGCATATTGATCAATTTTACCGTCACCGTTAGTATCCTTAGTCAACTTCTTAGCGACTTCAATAAATTGATCCCAAGTATAAGGTTTATCCTTATCTGGTAAAGGAATATTATTCTTTTCGAACATTGTCTTGTTGTAACCTAGTGACATTGGCCCAACATCTTTTGGTAGACCATATAATGGACCTTTACCAACAATTTTGCCATTTGTACGATAACTGTTAACACCATATGACCAGATGTTATCTAGATCAACATTTGATTTTTTAACTTCTTTACTGATGTCTTTTAAAACACCATTGTTAACATATGCCAATAAATTATTTTGCTCAATATAGAAAACATCCGGTACTTTATTACCAGAGATTGCTGCCTGTAATTTAGTGGCATAATTATCCGCACTCGTCACAATAATCTTTACTTTGACATCCTTATGAGTCTTCTCAAACTGCTTGATAGCTTGACCATATGCTTTCTTCTCATCTTCACCACCACGATACATAAAAGTGATAGTATGTTTCTTAGAATCAGCAGATGAACTCTTACTTCCACATGCAGCCATTCCTAAAACCATCATCGCTGATAAAGCGACTAACCCAAGCTTTTTCCAAATTTTCATTGTATTGACACTCCCTATGCCTTATTTAATGCAATTCTGATTACATTCCAAGATAGTGGTTTCAACTGTGCAGTCGCATTTGTAGCCGTGACTTCAGCAGTTGAATTGTTCACGAGCTTCATTTGCCCTTGCTCGTTGGTTTCTTTCACATCATATCCGGCGAATTCAGTTGCCATTAGCACGTGGTCAAAATTAAGATTGCCGGCGCTGACATTTAATTCTAAACTTTCATTAGCAGAACGATTAACTGCGAAAACAGTTACCGTTTGTTGATCATCGCTTAAAACAGCGATACTTTCTAGATAGGGTACTTGTTCAAACTGTTTAGTTTCATAAGTAGGTGATTCTTGAAGTGGTAATAACGCGGTGCCTCGACCATACTGAGAGGCTTGCATGAACGGGAAGAATATTGATTGTTGCCAAGCTTTTCCATCTTCGGAAGTCATAATTGGCGCAATAACATTCACTAGTTGCGCCAAGCATGCAATCTTCACACGATCCGAATGTTTTAATAGCGTGATCAACAAGGTGCCAACAAGCAAAGCATCTTCAAAATTATAAATATCTTCCAATAAGTGCGGGGCAACCTGCCATGGCTTATTGTCAGCGGTTTGTTGATCAGAATGATACCAAACATTCCATTCATCAAAGGAAAGATTGATTGTTTTATGGCTATGACGTTTAGCCTTAGCCGCATCACAAATTGCTAAAACCCCAGTGATGAAATCATCCATATCTAAACTTTGAGCTAAGTAATTAGGCGTATCATCATCGCGATTACCATAGTAACGATGCAATGACAGATAATCGACTTGATCATAAGTGTGATCAAGGACTGTTTGTTCCCACTGACCAAAAGTTGGCATATCTAGTGCTGAACTACCACAAGCAATCAATTCGATATCTGGATCAACTAATTTCATTGCTTTGGCAGTCTCTTCGGCCAAACGTCCATATTCATCAGCTGTCTTATGACCAATTTGCCAAGGACCATCCATTTCATTGCCGAGGCACCAAGTTTTAACATTAAATGGTTCTTCGGCGCCATTTTGACGGCGTAAATCGCTATAATACGTACCTTTTGGAAAATTACAATATTCTAAGAGATGTCGAGCAGCATCTAAACCGCGTGTTCCTAAGTTAACGGCCATTGAGACGTCTGAATTGACTTTATGTGACCATTTCATGAACTCATGTAAACCAAATTCATTTGTTTCAACTGTCCGCCACGCCAAATCTAAGCGTTTGGGACGAGCGGCCACCGGACCAACACCATCTTCCCAGTTATAACCAGAAACAAAATTGCCGCCAGGATAACGAATAATTGGTACATTTAGCTCTTTTACTAAATCTATGACATCTTGTCGATAACCATCTTGATCAGCAAATTCTGAATCGGGCTGATAAATTCCGGTATAGACGGCTCGTCCCATATGCTCAATAAAAGAACCAAATATGCGTGGATCAATCTTAGCAACGCTCGCATGCGTATCTAAGATCAAGCTTCCTTTCATATTTACCCCTCCTTAAGTTAACTACATTGTCATTTATATCATCTATTGTAATCGCTGTCAATAACACATAAGTAATTCTTTCTGATATTATCATTTGTAACATTAACTAAAACATTAATCTTTTTCGTTTTCAAATTTGTTGACTAATCTTTGAAAAACATTTATATTAATTAAGTAAAATATAATTAATAGAAGGGTAACGCTATGCAATTAGATATATCAAACGACTCTTTACCGGTCTATGAGGCTTTGGCTAGTGATGTTCGTCTCAATATTATCCGCCTGTTATCTAAAAATAAGATGAATATCAAAGATTTAGCAAAGGCACTTAATATTAGTAGTGCAATTGTCACTAAGCACATTAATAAGTTAGAAACCGCTGGGTTAATTAAAACCGAGCGAATTCCAGGCAAATCAGGATTACAACGCATTTCCATTCTCAAGGTGGACCAAATCAACATTGAGTTTCCTCAGAAAATCTATCATTCATTTGAAAACTATGAATCTAGTATTCCTGTTGGCCACTTTGTCGACTATAAAGTGTCCCCTACTTGTGGCTTGGCGACAACTAGTCATTTCATTGGTGAAGTGGACGAACCGAAGTACTTTATGGATTCTGAAAGAATGGATGCAGGAATTCTTTGGTTTACTAAAGGATTCGTTGATTATAAAACACCTAATTTACTGAAACCCAAGGAAAAGTTGGAGCAAATCGAAATTAGTTTTGAGATTTCTTCAGAATTTCCTTTTACCAATAATGAATGGCCTTCAGATATTAGTTTTTCTCTTAATGGCATTGATTTAGGTACTTGGACAAGTCCTGGTGACTTTGGTGATGCACGTGGTAAATACACACCAACCTGGTGGCCAACCAATATTAATCAATACGGATTACTAAAAACTCTGAGAATCACCAAGGACAACGGTACTTATATTGATGGTGATCCCTTATCAAGTATCAACATTTCCGATTTCAAAAACATTGAAGATATCTGGGATTTTAAAATTGAAGTTAAAGCAGACGCGGAACATGTTGGTGGTGTGACACTATTTGGTAGTGGCTTTGGTAATCATGATCAAAATATTGTTTTTAAAGTTTATTACAGCTAAATTTAGCCAAAAAAACACTTCGGAAAAATTTCCGAAGTGTTTTTTTAATCATCTTTATTAAGACCTAACCCTGAGTAGGATTATGGTTACTGCCATCGGTGGTATCTTGTAAATCGTTCAAAACAGCCATATCGGCAACTGAGATTGTAAAGTCTAATTCCTTGTTGCTGACAATGTGTGCTGGTGTCACTGCTTTTGGTAATGGTAACACGCCATTCTCAACGCAGAAGCGAATAGCTAATTGTGCTGGAGTAACGTCGTACTTCTTAGCAATAGCTAGAACTTTCTCGTTAGAGAGCATTCGCCCAGTAGCCAATGGTGAATAAGCTTCAATCAAAATGCCATGTTCTTGCGAATAACTAGTAATTTTTGGTTCTGTGAAGCCAACATAATATTGGATTTGGTTAACCATTGGCTTAACCTTAGCATGTGGTAAGAGATTCTCTAAATCGCGGACCGCAAAGTTAGAGACGCCAATTGCCCGCACGCGGCCACTAGCATAAATCTTCTCCATTGCTTGCCAAACATTAATATTACCCTCATCGCAATTCTTGCCAATTTGGTTCCATGGCCATGGTGCGTGGATAATATAAAGATCAAGGTAATCAATATCTAAATCCGCCATTGTTTCGTCGAAAGCCTTTAAAGCACCATCATAAGTTTTAATTTCAGCCGGCAACTTCGAAGTCACAAAGATTTCTTTCCGATCAATCCCGGAATCACGAATTGCTTGACCAACACTTTGTTCATTGCCGTAAGCTTTCGCAGTATCAATATGACGATAACCATTCTTCAAAGCCGTTGCAACAGAGTTATAAGTAGCATCCCCATTAGGAATCTGCCAAGTCCCAAAGGCAACTTTAGGAATTTCAACACCATTACTCAACTTATATGTTTCTGTTAATACAGTCATGTGCATCCTCCATTCATTAAGAACGTTCACCTTGAGTTTAGCACTTACTAAAGGATAGTGCTAGTAATAAGATGGCTTGCATATAATACTTTTTTATCTTTTTTATCTTGTTACTGAATCGAATACTTTTGAATATACTTTGCTACCAAGTCTGTCCCCATTCTATGGTGATCACTAGCTAATCTATTTTTAAGATAGGTCACTTGATTTTTATTTCCAACTACAATCGCATTCCATAATTCTAAATCCTTAGCTGGTCTCATTAACCAAGGTAGCATTTCTTTTAGCAACGGTGAAGATTCAACTCCTGTTTGTAATTTGATAGATACCTCCATCAAATTTTTCAAAACATTGGTTATTTCATCGACAGAGTTACGATTAATCATATTTATCTGATCATATTGGTAATCGTTCTGCATAAAACGATTTTTATTAAAACTTGCAAATAACAAGAATGAACTATATAGCGGTTTCGGAATTAGATCTTCAAGATTACTCAAAAATGACTCCTGCGGTCGATAACGGCTTGGATTCCATAGATAATCACTCATCGTCCCTATCGTGATTTTTGAAGATTCCCATTCTGGCATTGGGTTGGAGACAATTCCTGCAACATTGTATAGATCATTATTAATATGTGGCGTCCTATTTCTATAAGGTGAAAGAAACAAGCGCTCAGCATCATTCTGAAAATCATTTACTGGTACATTATCCCAAATTATCATTTTTCTTTGATAAACTTGAGCCATCACTCGTAAATCATAGGTTGATATTTGCGATGCTAAAGTAGATGGTCCAGTCCAGAACATCATGACTTCAGGTGCCAATTTTTCAGTTAGTTCTGATAAATATACCGTACCCTCGGCGTTGTCATACTCTGTTGGGCAAATCACTAATTTATAACTCGATAATTTTTCCTTTAAATAGCTGTTTACTTGGTTAGCCAGATTAGCGTGTGCATTAGCCGCGGTTGAGAACTTCACAAGTGCTCTTCCCTTTAAATGATAGTCAATATCATCAAATAGTAACCCAAAGTGAGTAAAACCAAGATCAATCATTTGTTGTAGTTTCTCACACAAAATACTGACATCATCATCATCTGATAAACAAATATCATTTCCAGGACTAATCATATAGTAAAAATCAATTTGCTCTTGTAAGCATCTTTCTTGTAACTCAGAAAACTCATCTTGTAAATTGACTGGATATAATTTTCTCCACTCTTTTCGCTGATACACATCATCTTTAGGAGCATACATGTAGGTGTTCATTCGATGACATCCCAAGTAATCAATAACATTTAAACGATTTTTGTGACTCCAAGGTTGCCCATAAAAGCCTTCAATTACTCCACGAATTTGAATCGGACTATCTTGAATTACTGTAGCAACTGGACAAATAATATCCTCTGATTTTGAAATAATTAACTTCTCTAATAATTCGTTAGCGTAACGTAATCCCCTCAAATTACCTGACTTTACTAATATGTCATGATTTTTTCTAATTGAAAGAGTAAAACCATCCCCCTCAATACTTGAATCAAAGTCATGATAAAAAACAAGATCACTGGATTCCTTACTATCCGAACTTACCCAATTTATTAATTTATTACGATGAGCCGATTTAGAGAATGATAGTACATTAAAGGTCTCAAAACGGAAAAAATGTCCAACAAATTTTACGGTGATTTTTTGTAATTCTTAAAGATAAGCAATTTTTGTGTATTGTATGATTCAGAATAGTGGTCTAAAATTTCTTCAAATTCATTCATCAAATTAAACCTCATTTATCATCAATTAACATTTTAAAATTTAACCGTCTTATTCTAAATTCAATCCTACACTTTGGTTTTCAATCGTTAGTGTTATAGATTTTGGCTGAACAGTTAGATAATCTGAGTTAGTATAATGTAAATCTGTAACTGAAATTTGTATATTCACTCTTTTTTTCATTCCTGATTTAATCTTTACTTTTTTAAAGGCCACCAAAGAAGACGTCCTCGGTAAAACTCCAACTGTCTTAAATTTCGCAAAAACTAGGACTGTTTCTTCAATCTCATATTTCCCAGAATTATCAAGAGTTACTTCTAAGAAGATTTTGTTTTTCTGTTGACTGTAGTTTCCAACCAAATTTGAGTAGGTAATTTTCCCATAATGTAAACCATATCCAAATTTATATTGAGGGCTACCAGACAAATCAAAATAATCATCATTTTTCATTACATCACGTTGATTATAATATACAGGTAATTGTGCACTATTCCGTGGATAACTAATGCTGAGTCTTCCGCTAGGATTAATCTCACCAGTGATAATTTCGGCAAGTGCCTGCCCACCTTGTTGCCCTGGATACCAACCAATAAGAAGAGCATCTGATAGGCGTTCTATTTCTGTCAGCTCATAAGGACGTCCCTGAATCATAACAGTAATCATAGGTTTATTAAGCTTTTTTATCTCTCTCAGTAAAGGAAGCTGGTTACCTCCAACTTTTAGAGAAGCCAAATCAATATTTTCACCAGAATCCATATTCTTATCTGGAGCTTGTGCAGCGCCATTAGCTAAAAATTTGGTTGTAAAATTACGTGTACTTGATCCACCGAGGCAGGACACAATTACATTAGGGTTAAATTTTTTAGCGCTGCTGATAACCGATTCTAAAGATTCATCCGAACTAGCTGTACGGATTTCTGATCCTTTAAAGAATTTACTATTAGGAAACTTCCTTTGAAGTTCAGTGAATATTGTCTTTTTCAGTCTTATCTCAGTTTGTGGTGATGTATAATCGCCCAGTTGGTTATACAAGTTATTTGCATTAGGCCCGATAACAAAAACTCTCTTCTCTATATTAGTGAGCGGAAGTATTCCATTATTTTTTACCATCGTTATACTCTTACGTGCTAGCTCAAGGTTACATACATCACTTTTATCATTAATTACTATCTGTTCATCGTCATCATAATCACGATCAAATAACCCTAATAAAAATTTAATGCTTAGTACGCGTTTTACCGATGTATTCAAATAATCAATTGCTTCAGGAATCTGCTCTATTGCTGCCTCTAGTTCTGTATAAGTATCATCCCATAAACTCAAATCAACCCCAGCGGATAATGCAGCAACAGCAGCAGACAATTTTGAGGGATAAAGTTCAGATAACTTATCCAATGCTACCCCATCAGCCATTACAATGCCTTGAAAACCAATTTTTTTACGTAGTAGCTCAGCTAAAAGATACCTATTAGCATGACAAGGCACACCATCAATGTCATTATAGGCAGCCATCACACCCACTGCGTCCCTAGAACTGTTCATTAGATCATAATAAATATCCATAAATTCACGGTTTCCAATAGTGACTGTTCCTGAATTATGCCCACCAAGTGTTTCACCTTGACCAATTAAATGCTTTATTACGACACCAACTGAGTTATTATCTTCTAGCTCGTTAACAGTCAAATTTCGAAAATCATTTGTTCCTTGAATCAGATTTCCCTGAAATCCTGAAATAATTGCCTCTGTATATCTTGCACTAAGAAATGGATCCTCACCAAAACATTCTTCAAATCTTCCCCATCTTGGATCCTTAGCCAAATCAAGGGTAGATACCAATGCCAAATTAACACCCTTATTTTTCATTTCAAATGCTTGCTGATGGGCCATTTCAGAAATCAATTCAATATCAAATGCATTACCTTTACCTATATTGGTGGGGTAACTCACTGAGTCTAACCCTTGCAAACCATGTGGACACTCTTCCACGATTAGTGCTGGTATACCTAATCTCGAATTTTTTATGACAAAGCGTTGTATTTGATTAATAACTTGCTTACTTTTCCCAGCAGGGATGCCATTTTTATAATCAACTTGGCTCCATGGATCAGCGCGTAATACACCATATAAAGCACCAATACCACCACCCCATTTGACATGTTTCTTAAAATAATCAGTTAACTCAAAGTGATTATCTTTTCTTTGATAACATTTCCAACCATATAAATGTTGATTTAATTGTCCTACTTTTTCTTTAACTGTCAGACGCTCGCACAGGTCATTTGTTCGCTCCCGAATAGTTAATTTTTTATCTTGATACGGAAATTGTACACTCATTTAGTAACTCTCCTATCCTCCTGTTAGTTTAGGACTATCCTAATCGTTTTAATTTCATATGGTGAGAAAAGCAATTCGACCTTATTATCTAACGAATCTAATTCATCCAAATCATTTTCCATCAGATCACAATTAATAACCTTTTTAAATGGCAAGTTACTTGTTAGCTTTACCATTGTGGTTTTATTCTCAAACTCGTACATTCTAACAATCAACGAGTTGTCATCCTCAGCTCGCTTAACCGTATCAATTAAAACATTATTTGAATCTATTCTTAATTTATTATCGATTGACTCTTTTAATTCTGCTTGATTCCAAACTAGGCAAGGATTATTCAAATCTAATGACCTATTCATAATTTGACTGTTTTGCCAGTCAGAGTCGTGTAGTACCGTTGCATAAATAAAATCATGCACACCTTGATCTGCATTCTTATCAGGCTCAGTAGCACTCTTAATCAATGAAAGGCCAATTTGTTTATATTTAGCATTGTACCCATACTTCGAGTCTGTTAATAAACTAATGCCGTAATTATTCTCGGATAGATCCATCCATTTTTGACCGCTCACTTCGAACTGCGCTTGTTGCCAAGATGTATTTTCTGTTACAGAACGTTTAATATTTCCAAATTGAATATCATAGGTAGCTTCAGTCGAATTTATATTAGCTGGGAATAAAACTCGTAATAAGCAATGATGTTCATGCCAATAAACGTGCGTTTCATAAGTGATTTGTCTAGTGCCATGATAAAAATGCACAAGCTGAGTTATTATAGAATCATTGAATGCACGTTTAATTTTAATTGTGTCACGAATGCTGCCTTGTTCAATAATTTCTGCACTTAATACTTTATTTACTAACCAAAATTTATCTTCATAATTGCGGTCAATATTCCAAGCATCATAAGCCGCCGGTAAATCTTCATAGACTACAAATTGATTAAATTTCTTTCCCCGAGGAATCACTTCTCGTGCAGCAACTTTATCAAATAGAGAAATGATATTATAGCTTTCATCAAAAAGTATGCGAAAATCGGGATTTTCATATTTTTTTCCAAATTTTTTTGAATTAACTGATGCTTTAATCTGATTTACTTTTCGAATATTATAATTTGAAAATGATAACGAATTGGTTGAAACCTTTATTAATTTTTTGTGATTATAACTATTTTGAGTTTCTAGCCTATTATCATTCTCGTCAAACACATCATATCCATCCTCAAGAGAAACGCTAATAATCGAATCTCGTTCAAAACCTAACTGATTAAAAACTACTAAACTATCTTTTCGATATTTAAGAACATCTAATTCAAAATTACTAATTAATTGATCTAATGAATTAAATGTATGTCGGTTATCTTTCTTTAATTGGTCATAAACTGGTCCAAATGAACTTCCAGGAAGAATATCATGAAATTGATTCAGCAAAGTTCTTTCCCAAATTTCTTGTAATTCTTTCTGGGGATAATTATCCATATCATACAGAGAATATATCTTTTCAATACTTTGCAGTCTATTCTCTATTTTTCTATTATCCTTTTTTGCAAATCCTATTGACGTATATGTTCCTCGATGATTTTCAAAATACAGTTCACCCATCCAAACTGGAAAATCTTTTTGTTTACTATCACTTCTTAACTTTTCGAAAAATTCTGTTGCAAAAGCAGGTATTACTTTGGGCATGCCCAAATAACCTTTTTCTAACCGCTTTATCGTCTCAAGCATTTGGAATGTCGGTCCACCACCGCCGTCGCCATAACCATATGCAATCAGGATTTCATTACTCAACTTTTTCTCTTTGTAGCTTTCCCAAGACTTTTTCACAACATTAGGATTAAGCAGGCCATTATATGTCGTAAACCACGGTGTTGGATTGTATCCTTCACTAACTGTGTTTATTAGATGCGTTAATACCTGAGAACCGTCAATACCTTGCCAAAGAAAAGAATCATACGGAATACCATTTGTATCATTCCAAGAAAGCTTTGTGGACATAAAGTAAGGAATATTAGATTTCTTCAGAATTTGTGGAAGTGCAGCACTATACCCAAAAACATCGGGAAGCCATAATATCTTACTTTCAACATTAAATTCTTTTTTAAAAAATTTTTTACCATAAAGTAGTTGACGAACTAAGGACTCTCCAGAAGTAAGATTGCAATCAGCCTCAATCCACATAGCACCCTCTGGTTCCCATCTTTTGTTGGCAACCGCATCTTTTATTTTCCGATAAAGTTTAGGATTTCTCTCCTTTATAAATTGATATAATTGTGGTGATGTATGCAAAAAAGAAAAATTGGGATAATTTTTCATTAGATTTAAAACAGACGAAAAACTACGCTCTCCTTTTTCAATAGTTTGGCTTAATGTCCACAACCACGCCATATCTATATGAGTATGTCCAATGGCATAAACCGATGGCACGTTAGGATCATTAGTAACTAAATTATTTAATATCTTATTAGCGCTCACTAATCCTTGATAGTATTCACTCGAATATATATTTAAGAAGTCGACCTTATTCATTGCTTCTAAAGAATACTTTTCATAAATATTCGAAGTATCTGAGTCATCTAACTGAGTTTTCCAGCATTCAAGTGTATTTTTAAAGTCAAAATAAGCGTTAAATGTCGGTCGATCAATTTCTATAATTGAAATATTAATTGGGAACTTTCTTTCTTCATTACCTGAATATAATTCTAATCTAAAGTCAAATAATCCATCTTTCGAAATCCATGCAGACTCAATCGGACAATAACGATGATTGATATCAAATGATTGAACTAAATCATCATTGATGAACAATTTTAGTTGTGGATTCTTAGTATTATCATCATCATAATATCTTGACGTTACTTCAAGAATATGATTTTCAGGGTGGTCAATTTGTTCTTCCAACTCAAAGGTTCCCTTGATGTTAAAATGCCCATCTTTTCGACCTATATATTTTTCATTTTCAAATGGGATTTCTTTCCCATCAGCATTTATAAATTCTTTTTTTGCAATAATTCGGTTTTTAACGATTCTCTTTGCAAGCTCTTCAGTAAAACGACGAACCCTTCCAAAAGATAAACTTTCTGACATATCTATCCTCACATTTCTCTAACAAGAAAAAATATGAACTAGCTACTTATTAGAAGCAATTAGTCCACACATTTTCAACTAGCTATTTATTTGATTTCTTCCATTTATTATATTGGCTTTGTAATTCATTAATAACTTTTTCACTGCCTGCAGCTTTCATTTTCTTGTCACGATTAGCAAGTGCAGTTTCTGGATCAACAGATCCTGTATTCAAGGTTTTCTTAAACTCTGAATCCACGTTTTGCATGGCAGCAATTTGAGATGTAACTTTGCTTGTATCAAAGCTAAATCCTAGAGCAGGCGATGCCTTTGCATCTTCATTGTATTTCTTTAAAATTTTCCATTCATCCGCTGAGGCCCCATCTTGATGATAAAGGTTGAAGTAATTACCAAACATATAGAATGGCACTGTGTAACGTTCATGTGCGCTCATCCACTTAATTGTGTCCTTGCCAGTCTTCTTGTAATGAACGCCTTCAATACCATACGCTAACATATTCATCAATTTTGGATCCGTGTTAACTGCTTTTAATAATTTAAATGCTTCTTTTGGATGATCAGTATTGGCACCAATAACAGTTGTACCACCTGTTGCAGAAGAATTAGTTACAACGGAATCCGTCATTGGACTAACAACAACATCAGTCTTCCAAGTATCCTTAATTGTGGCCGTATCTAACGGACTCATTTGTGTCGATGAAACTAGCCATTTTCGACCAACTACATCATTGGCTGTAACCAATGAAGCATCCTTATTTACATATCCTTTTTTTACAAAGTCACGCATCGTTTTGACTTTGGACTGGAATTTTTTCGTATCATACCGGTCAATAACTTTATTTTTATTGCCTTCCAAATCAAAACCATCAGTAACTGCTAACTGATCAAATTCCGTTGGATTACTATATGATTCATTAACAAACCAAGGAGTAATGCCTTCTTTTTCCTTTACTTCTTTCAACCATGGTTCCAATTGTGCATATGTTTGAATCTTTTTGTAAGGAATATTGTACTTATCAACTAACGCTTTATTCCAAACAAAGAATTCAGTCGCAGAAATTTCTTTTTGTGCCGGTACACCGTAGAGCTTACCATCAATTGTTGCACCCTTCCAAAAGTTCTTATTAATAGCACCCTTAAGTTTGGATGAATCATCAACATATTTAGTTATGTCTAAAAATGAACCTTTACGTGCATTGTTTAAATAATTATAACTTTGCAACCATGAACAAGAAAAGGCTAAATCATATTTCTGGCCAGAATTAGCTAAGGTACCCATTTTTTGATCGTATTCCCCCCAGTCAATCTGATTCAAAGTGACAGTAACATTGTATTTTGGTTCAATATACTTATTAACTGCCTTATTAACCTTCTTTAAATCCTTTTGAGGGGTCCCATCAATATACCAAGTTAAATGAACCGGTTTTGAACTATCATTATTTGCACTACCCTTACCACATGCTGTTAACGCTAGTGCTGCCATACCAATTGCAACAATACCCAAAGCTTTTTTAACTAATTTCATCACTAAAGCCTCCATCGATAATTTTAAACTTTTGGAAAATCTTCTCCTCATTTATCCACCTAAAAGCATCTCACTCCCTTAATTCATCAACTAGTCATTCCTATTCTTTAACCGCACCAACAGTAAGACCACCGATAAAATATTTTTGGAAAAATGGATAGGCAATTAATACAGGCAATGTTGAAACAACTACAACAGCCATTCGAATTGTTTCGGTTGGTAGATTTCCTGTCTGGGCAACACCAACACTGGTATTCGTCGATAAAAATTCGACATTATTCTGCATTTTAATTAGCAAGTATTGTAGAGGAACAATCTTATTATCATCAATATAAAGTAAGGCACTCAACCAATCATTCCAATAACCCAATGTTAAAAACAACGCAATAGTAGCTAACCCGGGCAATGATAGCGGTAAAATAATTTTGAAATAAATTTGCCATTCCGAAGCACCATCAATATATGCAGACTCGATCAAAGCATCAGGTACAGACATTTGATAAAAGGTTCTTAAAACCATAATAGAGAAAGTACTCATACACAATGGTAAAATCAAAGACCAGATTGAATTACGTAACTGTAAGATATTAATGACAACAATATAGCTACCAATCATCCCACCACTAAACAACATCGGCATAACGGAAAATTTATTTAAAAAGCCACGATAAGCATAGGTCTTTCTAGATAACGTATAAGCATAAGTTGACATTAAAAAGACGCCAATAATCGTACCAATTACGGTAATAACCAAAGAGTATCCAAATGATTTAAAAATTTGCCCGTCAGCAAAAACAGTCTGATAAGCTTCTAAGCTCCACTGTTTTGGAAAAAAACTATAACCGTATTTTTTAATGGACATCGAACTAGAAAAAGAAATAATAGCTACAAGAATAAACGGTACAACACTTAGAAATGAGAGTATTCCCAATAAAATTGTTAAAATTCGATTTGATTTAGGTGTTACACGACCAAAACGATTAAGTGATTCTCCTAATGTTTTTTTCTCATCTTTCAAAAGTAGATCCTCCTCATAAACAATTTAATTTAGAATAAGCTTTGAGACCTATCATATTTCTTAACAATGCCATTTGTGATAACCACTAAAACAAATCCGACTACAGATTGTAAAAGACCACCAGCAGAAGACAACCCAATATCCCCCATTGAAGTTAGTCCCCGATAAATATACGTATCAATTGTCTGAGTAACTGAAATTAAGGCACCTGAATTTTTTGGTACTTGGTAGAATAAACCAAAATCAGTTCTAAAGATACCGCCAACAGCCATAATTAATAACATTACAAGGACCGGTGTCAGCATCGGTAAGGTGATTGATTTAGTCTGTTGCCACTTTGAAGCACCATCTAGCATTGCTGCCTCGTAGTAAGATTTATCTAAACCACAAATAGCAGCAAGAAAAATAATCATGTTATAGCCAATATTCTTCCAAACTTGAACTGTTGTCAGAATGAATGGCCAATATTTTGGTTCCATATAAAATTGTATTGGTTTATGGCCAAACATACTGAGAACAGCATTAAAGAAACCGCTTGTTGGATCTAAGAACGCAAAAACGACATAACTAACCACAACCATTGATAAAAAGTATGGAATAAATAATACGCTTTGATATAACTTCGATAACTGCTTATTAAAAATTTCGTTTATAGCCAAAGCCACAATTAACGGAATAACAATATTTAAAATAATAAATACGATATTATATAAAAGAGTATTTCTAATTATTAATGCAGCATCACCACTTGAAAAAAGAAATTTAAAGTTATCAAATCCAGCCCAATCACTCGTAATAAAACTATGAATAAAGTTTCCATTCAACTTAAAGTGTTTAAAAGCTACAAGAATTGCAAACATTGGTAAATACGAAAATATTGCAAACCAGATAATTCCAGGTAATGAGAGAATAAATAATGGACGATTCTTTTTGAAAGTTTCTCTAAAATTTGTTTTTTTCTTATTCTTTTGATTAACCAAATTAGAACACCCTTTTTTATTTTTTTAGACCCCTAGTTGCTTATCATTTACTACCTATTATTTTCTATATTCATCGACCTCGCTAACTCAATACGATCCTGCAGATTACCACTATAAAAGGCAGTAAAGACGTATGCGTACAAACTAAAGATAAATATTAATAGGCTAGCCGGAAACGAGCCAATTATTAACAAAGAGAAAACAACATATAACGCTGTTATCATTGATAGTCCCGGGTGAACTACTGTTTCAATTAAAATATTTTTTACTTGCTGAATCAAAGGGACTTTAAACAATGAAATTTCCAAACAAGCAAATGGAAACATACAACCACAAATTATTGCAATTAAATAATAAATAGGAATAATTACTCCAAATAATGGAAAATTCTTTATAATCATTCTCTGAAAAAGAAGAGAACTAGGTATAACTGTTAAAAAATATAGAGGTAAACTATCAAATGAAAACCCATGAATAAATGAGCAAAAAAAGTATTTATAACTAAAGTTTTTATTTATAATCCAGTTAAACGTGGTCTTAAATAGTGCAATAGCAGAAGGTGAAAGAGTGATAAAAAACAATATTATAAATAATGGATAATGAAAGATATTCTTAACCCCTACAATTATTGCAATAACTACTATTGGTAAATTGGGAATTAAGAACAGCAAATTTAGAAAAACAATGCTTGTAACGAAAGTAAAGATTTTATACAAGGTCATATTTCCTTTTTGTTCCATGATAAATATTTCTCACTTTCATATATTTTAGCCACATAACTTTGTACTTAACGATTGGTTAGTACTATCATTTGTATAGTCTTATGCCGATAAGCAATCAGCAATTAATATTCAAAAAAAGGGTATTTTATTTTATAAATAAGTCTCAATAAAATTCATTAGCTTTTTATCATTAGTAAGTTTTACAAACAAACTTATCACGAAGCTAAATATAGCACAATTTTTTTTAGTGGTCAAGCGCTTTCAAACAAAAAGCCTATACATTTAAATCGTACTGATTAAACATTTTTTTGAATATTTAATCCCCCACATAATGATTTTTCTGCTTCAAATATATATCAAATCTACTTCTTTTTTTAGCCAAATTATTCAATCTTCTATTTATCAGTTAAGTTATATTTTAAATATTATGTAAAAAAAATAAATTTCGCTTTATTTTTCTTTTTATATGACTATACTTTTATTGTAGTGATTAATATTAATTTAAAAGTGGAGAAATAATATATGAAAATCCGTGCCCCAAAATATGAACAAATTGCCGAGGAAATTCGTAAACGAATTCGCGATGGTATCTATCAGCCTAAAACCGCTATACCTGATCAAAACACATTAGCCAAGGAGTTTGGCGTCAGCCGTATGACTATAAAAAAATCTCTAGATGGTCTAAGTATGGCCGGACTGATTTACACACGACGTGGTGATGGTACTTATGTTCTTGGCGATATCCCTTTAAAAATAGATACTAATTCCCCTGCTCAAAAACATACAGGATTAACTGCTGAACTAGGTTCACGTTTAAGTAGTCAAGTTATTCAGTTTACAACGATCATGCCTACAGAAGAATTAATGGAACATTTAAAAATCAACCATGATGAACCAGTCTTAAATATTATTCGATTACGCTTAGTAAACAAAGAGCCGTATGTCCTTGAGCATACGTATATGCCAAAAAAACTGATGCCTAATTTAAATAATCGCGTCTTAAAGCACTCCATCTATAACTACTTAGAAAAAGACCTGAATTTAAAACTTGGTGGTGCATACCGAAAAATCCATGCTGATTTCAGCAATAACTTAGACATTCGTTATTTAGGATCCCAACCTAACGATCCAATTCTGGAAGTTGAACAAGTCGCGTGGCTACAAAACGGCATTCCATTTGAGTATTCATTCAGCCGTAACAAATATGATACTCGTAGTTATACAGTATTAGATATAAACCCAGCAAATGCGTAATTAACTTATCAAGATTGAATAACAGACTCAACATTTCGAGATAACTAAGCTTTGCCTCTATTATTACAATTGGACGGAATCTTTTTTAATGAATAAGACTGATAAAAATTTTATACCTAATTGCTATTTTTCAAATAAAAGTGCACGTTCAAAACTATTATTATTTTGCACCCAATTCATTAATTAGCGACATTCCTTCTAATATGAAAACAAAATATGATTATTTCTCTAAGCATAATTTACGACGTATGATAGAAATCAGAAAAAAGGCACTTAATTATATTGCCAAAATATATCCATCTTTATTCTCCGTACATCAGTGACAAAATTAGGGGGGTTCTTTATCAATGACAACTAGTACTAACTTAATCACCGTCGATGAGCAGGCAAAATTCTTTCACCTGCACAACGAGCAAATCAGTTATATCTTTCGGGTCATCCCGGAGATTGGTCAACTAGAACAAGTTTATTTTGGTCCGGTGATTACTACGCCGCTAGATTTTCACCATTTGATTTCCCGCGAATTTCGACCATCAAACAATCAATTAATTGATGATGGCACTTCATCATTGGAGCATATTCGTCAAGAATATCCTTGCTTTGGGACAACTGATTTTCGTCAAGGCGCTTATGCAATCAGATATGCTAGTGGTGATTATATTTCTGAGTTTAAGTATCAACAATTTGCTATCACTAGTGGCTATCCTGATCTTGGTGAATTACCGCATGCGCGCTACCATGATGAGTCGGCGGCCACATTAACCGTTACTTTGCAGGATCAGTATTCCCCTTTACAAATTCAATTACACTACACAATTAGTACGAAAAATGCCGTGATCATTCGTAGCGCAACTTTTGTGAATACTAGTAATACTGATAGCTATCATTTGGATCGAGCTTTAAGCTTGAATCTTGATTTACCAGATGCTGATTATGATCTGATTCATCTGCATGGTGCTTGGGCTAAAGAAATGCAAGTTGAGCGACGGCCATTAATGACTGGTCGCATGGCAATTGATAGTGATCGTGGTGCCAGTAGTCATCAACACAACCCATTTCTAGCCTTAGCAGCAACTGACAGCACGGAAAAAGACGGCCTCGTTTATGGTGCAACCTTACTTTATAGCGGCAATTTCTTAGGCCAAGTTGAAGTCGATAATTATGATGTGACCCGTTTGAGCCTAGGTATTTCCCCAACTCAATTCGATTGGACGCTAACCCCACAAAGTAAATTTCAAACACCGGAAGCAGTTTTAGCTTGCAGTCATACCGGCTTAACAGGGATGAGCCAAGCTTTCCAACAATTCTTCCGCGAACATGTCATTGATCAAAAATGGGTCGATCAACCGAAACCAATCTTAATCAACAATTGGGAGGCTACTTACTTTGATTTTGACGAAGCCAAGTTGCTAAAGATTGCCCGGCAAGCAAAGCAACTCGATCTTGGCCTTTTTGTCTTAGATGACGGTTGGTTTGGCAAGCGCGATAGTGACAATAGTTCTTTAGGTAATTGGACCGTTGATCATCATAAATTACCTGCTGGCCTATCCCATCTAGCTAGCGAGGTCAACCAACTGGGACTCAAATTTGGCCTGTGGTTTGAACCGGAAATGATTTCATTAGATACCCCACTAGCAGCAGAACATCCTGAATGGATTGTGGGTCATCCTCAGAAACGCCGCTCCCAAGGCCGTAACCAATATGTACTTGACTTTAGTAATCCAGACGTCGTATCAGCAATCTTTGAGCAAATGGCAGCGATTTTACACAGTGCGGCAATCAGCTACGTGAAATGGGACATGAACCGTTACATCTCAGAGGCTTTCTCGACTTATTTACCAGCAGAGCGCCAAGGCGAATTTTATCATCGTTATATTATGGGAGTCTACCACCTCTATCACCTATTAATAACCGAATTTCCAGAATTACTGATTGAATCTTGTGCTGGTGGTGGCGGTCGTTTTGATGGCGGCATACTTTATTATGCTTCCCAAGGCTGGACTAGCGATGATACTGATGCTGTTGAACGCCTGAAAATCCAATATGGTGCTTCCATGTTATACCCACTGCAGAGTATGGGCTCACACGTCTCGGCTGTGCCAAATCACCAAGTTGGTCGACGCACGCCTTTAAGTACTCGGGCGGCAGTAGCTTTGTTTGGCACTTTCGGCTATGAGTTAGACATCACCAAATTAACAGCAACTGAGCTGGCTGAAATCAAGGCTCAAATTCAGTTTGCTAAGTCAGTCCAACCACTTATTCAAAAAGGAAAATTCTATCGTTTAGCTAGTCCCTTTACGAGTAATCGTCCAGCGTGGGAAGTTTACGATTCAGAAACAAAGACCGGTTTAATTGGTTACTACCAAATTCTCAATCCAGCCAATCCTAGCTACCATCGACTACAATTGCGCGGTCTGGTTCCAACACAAAAATATCAATTAACTGAAATTAATTTATCTAATAATACCATTCTTAGTACCGAAGAAGTTTTCGGCGATGAACTACAAAATATTGGTATAATACTCAATAAAGACTATACAAATAAAGCCGCCGAGTATTGGCAACGACCGCAACCGACTGATTTTGCTAGTCGTCTATTCCAGCTCAAGCCGACGGAGTAAAAAAATCATAAGGGGGAAGCTAGCCCATGCAACCACAATCACCTAAATATGAGCAAATTGCCAAAGAAATCCGTAAACGAATTCGTGAAGGTGTTTATCAACCAAAAACTGCCATACCCGATCAGAATACCTTAGCCGACGAATTTGGGGTCAGTCGCATGACCATCAAAAAGGCCCTCGACGGATTGACGATGGAAGGGTTGATTTATACTCGACGCGGTGACGGCACCTATGTTCTCGGCGACATCCCTCTTAAAATCGATACTAACTCTCCGGCTGAAGAACATTTAGGTCTGACAGCAGAACTAGGTCATGATCGTGTGACAAGTAAAATTATTAAATTTGCCATTATGTTTCTAACTGATGAACTAATGACTCATCTGAAGCTTAAGAAGAATGAACCAGTTTTTGATATCATTCGCTTGCGGCTAGTTAATGACAAGCCTTACGTGCTCGAGCATACTTATATGCCTCAGAAGTTGATGACCGATTTAAACGAGCAAGTCCTGCGCCATTCCATTTATAGCTATTTAAAAGAGAACCTTAACCTTAAATTAAGTGGCGCCTATCGTAAAATCCATGCTGATTTAAGCAATGACTTCGACATTCAATACCTCAATTGTCAAGCTGGTGATCCCATCCTTGAGGTTGAACAAGTCGCTTGGCTCCAAGACGGCACGCCATTTGAATATTCTTTTAGTCGCAATCGTTACAATGCTCGTAGCTACACGGTACTTGATATTAGTCAACCAACTGCTTAATTCCAACAGAAAGAAGTTACTGCATAATGCAATTAAATTTTCCCGATAATTTCTGGTGGGGCGCGGCGACATCCGGCCCACAATCAGAAGGCAGATTTCATAAGTCCCATGCCAATGTCTTTGATTATTGGTACGACACTACTCCCACCGATTTCCACGATTTCGTCGGTCCCAACACTGCTTCAGATTTCTATCATAGTTTTCGAGCGGACATTAAATTAATGAAGCAGGTTGGTCTTAACACTGTGCGTACGTCAATTCAATGGACCCGCTTAATCGATGACTTCGAAACTGCCAGCCTCAATCCTGATGGCGTTCGCTTTTACAATGACGTCATTGATGAATTTATTGCCAATGGCATCACGCCAATCATCAATTTACACCACTTTGATTTACCAGTTGAATTGTATCAACAATACGGCGGCTGGGAATCCAAACATGTCACCGACTTATATGCGAAGTATGCTGAACAATGTTTCCGTTTATTCGGTGATCGCGTTAAAAACTGGTTTACCTTTAATGAACCGATGGTCATCGTTGAAGGTCAATATCTTCATCAATTCCACTATCCTAAAATCGTTGATGGTAAAAAGGCCGTTCAAGTCGCTTATAATTTAGCCTTGGCTTCTGCTAAAGCCATTGCGAAATATCGCAGTCTCTCCAAAAATAATGATGGTAAAATCGGAACAATTCTTAACTTAACTCCTGCTTACGCTGCTTCTGATGATCCAGCAGATCAAAAAGCCGCTCATATTGCTGAGCTGTGGACCAATAAACTTTTCTTGTATCCAGCTATTCTCGGTCATTTTTCTGAAGAACTAGTTGAATTACTGACCAAAGATCAAGTCATCTGGCAAAGCACGCCTGAAGAAACTGAGCTGATCAAGCACAACACCATTGATCAACTGGGTGTCAATTATTACCATCCTTTCCGCGTTCAACGTCCGGACATCTCGCCAGATAGCTTAATGGATTGGATGCCTAATAAATACTTTGCTAACTACGATATGCCTGGTCGCGTGATGAATGTTGATAAAGGCTGGGAAATTTATCCTAAAGCCCTTTATGATATTGCCCTTAATATTCGCGATGAATATCACAACATTCCTTGGTTCGTTTCGGAAAACGGCATGGGTGTTTCCCGTGAGGAACGTTATCTAAACGATCAGGGGATGATTGATGATCAATATCGGATTAAATTTATGAAGGAGCACCTGACCTGGTTACACAAGGGTATCACAGCTGGTTCTAATTGCTTCGGCTATCACGTCTGGACACCAATTGACTGCTGGTCTTGGGCCAATGCCTACCGCAATCGCTATGGCCTGATTCGTAATGACATTCGCACCCAAACAAAAACAATCAAAGCTTCTGGCCACTGGCTAGCTGAAACCAGCAAACAAAACGGCTTTGACATTTAATCTACCAGCGTTTAAAGCTGTCCTCATTCTATCAAACAGTAAAGGTTGGTTTTAACAGCCAACCATGTTAAACTGAAGATACAAAAGAAGTGCCTGCGCGGTCAGCAGACACTCCACATGGAACCGTTAATACGGTGGCCAGTTTGTTACTAAAAAACCGCTTAACTGTCCAAAGTTAGGGGCGGTTTTTTATTTGGTCTATTTCTTAAGATCGTTGTTGGCTGACAATAGCACAATGACAAGCATGCCAAAGGCAATCATCAGCTCCACTCGCCAAGAATAGCCACCGCTTAACTTTCCATGTATCCTCAGGCTAACATATTGTTCATTTGCTTTCAATGTGGAAAACTATCCAAAAAAAGGCGCAATTTGCCAAATAGCTCAGCTTACCGACGTTGCCTAAAAAATTCGGTAATTGAGTTATTGCTAATTGCGTCTTTTTTGTAAGCGAGTAAATATTACACGGCTATAATTCACAACCGCCATTGTCTAGAATGAACTTGTATCAATCATTCAGATC
>NZ_RHOT01000010.1 GCF_003946675.1 Lapidilactobacillus gannanensis
TCCGGCCCATACAAAAACTCCTTCCTAGGAAGACAAGCTTTAATTATTTGCTTGTCTACCCAAGAAGGAGTATAGCCGGCAAAATTTACCGAACGCTTTTCTGATTTCAACAGTTATCTGCCTGTTAAAACCCGACCATATTTTTAGTTTGGCCAACAATTGGACCCGCTAATTATGAATAACGATTACTCGTCATCAACCTTGATTTTACTTGAAGCTTTAACGAATGGTAACCAAATCATAAAGGCGATGACCATCGTAATGATTGAAAGTAACGTTGCCCGCCAGTCAAAGTTCGTTGCTAGGAAGGCATACAAAACAGGTGGTGTGATCCAAGGTACAGCAACTTGGACTGGACTAACCCAACCAGCCTGAGTAATGAAGTAAGCTATCGTCACATCAACTACTGGTGCGACAATAAATGGAATAAAGTAAATCGCATTTAGAACGACTGGTAAACCAAACATAATTGGTTCATTAATGTTGAATAGTCCCGGTGCCAAAGCTAATTTAGCGACTGCTTTTTCATCGCTACGTTTAGAAAAGGCTAGAATAGCAACAATCAACAAGACAGTTCCACCGGCACCACCAAACCAAGCATAAATATCAAATGAACCACGAACCCATTGATAAGGAATTTTAGCATGATTCTTCATTGCTTCGATATTTAAGTTTTGGGCTGGCGTCCAAATAGATTCCAATACTGGTCCTAAAACATTAGAACCATGAATACCGAAGAACCAGAAGATTTGAACTAAGAAGGTAACTAAAATAACCATGCCAAAGCCTTGTCCAGCTTTCATCAAGGGGGCTTGAATTGTTTTTGCCAACCAATCACCAAAGAATGCACCTGTCATCTTCGTAAATAAGAAGTTGATCAATGAAACAGCGTACATGGAAATCATCCCAGGAATCAATGCCGCAAACGCTTTGGATACTGCAGGCGGTACACTATCGGGCATCTTAATGGTCAAATCTTTCTTCATTAACCAAATATAAATTGATACCGCAATCGCCCCGAAAATCATAGCTGTAAATAGATTGGCTGAATTCAACTGTCCCATGGCAAAAACACCATTAACAGTTACAGAATTATTAGTAGCAACTGCACCAGAATCATTCAACACTTTAACTGCTGATTGAGAAATATTCTTAGTTAAACTAACCATGCTGGTATTGTTGATACTCATAAAGAAGGCAGCGACAGATAATAATGAGCCTGACAATCCATCAACACCATAGTTATGAGCTAAATGATAGCCCCACATTGAGGCAAAATAAATTGAAAAAATAGCAAGTGAACCGTTCCAAACAGTACCATCAATCGTAATAATTGGCTGCACGGCGTTAACGAAGCCCGTCCAACCCCATTGTTCTGGATAAGTCTGTAATAACGCATTTAATAATGTTGATAATGAACCTGCCATGGTAATCGGCATTGTTGCAATAAACCCATCGCGCAATGCCATTAGCCATTTGATCGAACCAATTTTAGTCGCAATTGGAACGACATATTTCTCAAGCCAATTCATAATTGCTTGCATAATAAAACCTCCATTTATCCCCTTAATGCTGAATTTTAAGTTAAACGATTAACGATTAACTGACCGGGCAATTGTGACAATCGTATGTCGCAATCCCCGAATTGTTAATGACATTTGATAAATGTTTTCAACTAAGGCAACGCCACTGAATCCGGCATCACCTAAATGTTGAATATCAAAGCCACAACGTTTATTAGCCAGCGCAATTTCGCGAATTGTCGCACGATCTGCACCCTCTTGACTGGTCCCGATTGCTGATAAAGTTAGCGCGCCAGCTTGATGTACCAATTGCACCTTTTGATAAACCATTGCCTCGGTTAAACCAGGTACCGTACCAACTGCTGGCATTAAAATAATGTCGGCACCCTGAGCCACAAAGTCCTGCAAAATATCATCCTCGGGAATGACTGCCTCATTGGCACCACCGCCATGCATTTTACCAGCGATGATCAACCCGTGAAAATTCGCCTTGACCAAAGCAATACTCTTAAGAATTTGCTGTGTCGAAACACCTGTGCCTGGATTGCCAGCCAAACAAATAAAGTCAACCCCTAATTCATCAGCGGCCGCAATTGTCGCTAAGGTACAAGTTCGACCTAAAGCAATTTGATCACGATCTTCTAACATCTCAACAGAAGGGTCAATTGGCTCCAAATTAATCCCTACTGGCCGTCCGACTAACGAGCGTAAAGTCTTCACGACTTCTTTGCCAGTACCAATCCCCTTTACTTCGGGATGAAAAACATCAAAGCCATTTAATAAAATCAAATTGGCACCATAAGCAACCGCTACTTCTGCATTGGAAAGATCATCAATTAGCGGCGAATGGGTGGCAACTGTTTCACAACAAATAATTCTACCTTCAGAGGCTTGAATTGCCTGCTTCAATTCTGGTGCAGTCAATTTAAGCACGGTTGATGCATCACTACCTAATAATCGCTTCATTTTTTTATATGACCCTTTGTCTTTTTTTGATTCACAATAATAACATTACCTTGAGTATAAGGATGGCGCGAATGAGACAGTTCAAAAGGTGTCCCATCTTCAAAATAAACCACTTGGCTGACTTCCAAAATAGGATCACAAGGTCCCAGTGCCAATTCTGTCTGATCAACAGTCGTTGCCTTATCAGCACGAACAATTCGATAAGACGAGCCAATTTGTCGACCAAAATGATGCTCAATATAACTGTAAATTGACTTTAACAACACTGCCCGCGTAATCCCAGGTACTGCCTTAAAAGGCATCACTGTATATTCAATTGCATATGGCTGCTGATTCAAATACCGTACACGACAAATATCATAAACTGGATCTGTCTCCTTAATCAGTAGATTATCCCGTTCATTCTGATCAGGAAATCTTGTATCAAATCGCAGAATCTTGCTAGTCACTTGACCCTGATTTCGCAAACGATAAGTCGCACCATGATACTCACTAGCTAAAGTATCTAATTTAGAAATTTGCAAGGCACTTTGCCGAATATAAGTACCAGAACCACGAATACTATAAAGATAACCAGCATCCACTAAAATTTTTAACGCCTGTTGAATCGTCATTCGACTGGTTTTAAATTCAGCGGCCAAATCATTTTGCCGAGGCAAAGGCTGATTAACTGGATAGCGTCCTGATTTAATTCGTTCCATTAATTCTTGAGAGATCTCTTCATATTTAGGCATTAGCTGCCTCCTAACCGCAAACGTTTACAAACTAAGTATAAAGGCTATTTTTGAATATATAAAGTCATATTTTAAATAAACATTATCATATTAGAAAATATACCTTGTCATTTATCTAATGACTTCGAATTGAAACTTGTTCGAATTGTCAAAAATCAACATCCCCCATTACTTTAACTAGATATTGCAGATAGCTGTTAAAATTCGTATAATTAACTTATTAACGCGATAGTAGCTCACGTGGATAGAGCGACGGCCTCCTAAGCCGTAGGTAAAGAGTTCGAATCTCTTCTGTCGCATATTTCTGGTAAAATGGGAAAAGCATGGATAGCAAAGCCCTTATAAATACTGACTTTTAGCAAATGGGAAAAACAGGAAAATAGAAAAGTGTGGACAATGTGTGGACAAAAAAGTGTGATTTTCAAAAAGTGTCCACACTTTTGTCTGTATCCGTTAATATAAATGGCGACAGAACTTGTAATTTTATCAATTGCGAATACTAATTATTTTTAACCAGATCAAACGAATCTGGGACATAAGTTATTTTATTAAAAATAAAATGAACGTTAACTGCTGAAACGTGGCCTCAAAAGGCAACTGGTTCCGCTTAACGCAAAAATGCCGAGCAATTCTAACGAATTGCTCGGCATTTTACGTTCATGCGCACCGGCTGACTGCCTGGTGTCACACTCTTTTTTTGCATGAACTGGCTATAGTCCTGATTAGTCATGGTTATTTAAATGTCACCAAAGATATTGTATTAAAAGATATCCGATAAAAATTAGTGTGTTTAAGTAGTCGCAGCGCTTGTCATTGAGCCATCGCCAGCAACCGATCTGCGGTTAAGGGAGCCGAAAGCTTATAGTTTTTCTGTTAGCTTAACATCAGGGTACTTATCCCTGAACCAATTTTCTGCAAAGTGATTTTCGAATAAGAAGAGTGGCTTATCCTCCAGATCCTTCACCAATAAATTACGATTAGACGACATCTTCGGATCTAATTGTTCAGGATCAATCCACCGAGCCGTCCGTGCGCCGATTGGCTTCATGACAACTTCGGAATTGTATTCATGCATCATCCGATATTGGAAAACTTCAAATTGCAGCTGACCCACAGCTCCAAGAATATAATCATCTGTATTATAAGTCTTGTACAACTGAACGGCCCCTTCTTGGACCAATTGTTGCATTCCCTTATGGAAAGACTTCTGCTTCATCACGTTCTTAGCCGTAACTTCCATAAATAGTTCAGGAGTAAATTGTGGTAGCGGTTCAAATTCAACCGCTTCTTTGCCACCATAGATACTGTCACCAATTTGGAAATTACCAGTGTCATAGAGACCAACAATGTCGCCAGCCACAGCGGATGAAACTTGTTCCCGTTCAGCTGACATGAACTCAGTGGCATTATTTAACCGCAAGGGCTTACCCGTCCGCGTCAAAGTTACCGTCATGCCCTTGGTGAATTCACCTGAACAAATCCGGACAAACGCAATCCGATCACGATGAGCTGGATTCATATTCGCCTGAATTTTGAAAACAAAACCGGCAAATTCCGGCGCTGTCGCTGGTAAATCAGTGCCATTTTGCAATTGATGATCACTAGGTGCTGGTGCCATACTTAAGAAACTCTTCAAGAAAGTCTCCACGCCGAAATTAGTTAAGGCTGAACCGAAATAAACTGGTGTTTGCTGACCAGCTAGAACCTTCTGCAAATCAAATTGATTGCCGGCTTCTTCTAACAACTCAACATCAGCCACCGCTTGCTGATAAACAGCATCTTGCTTCAAAGGATTGTCACCAACAATCTCACCAGTTTCAGGATCTAGGGGTAAGAACCGCTTAGACTCATCGGTAGGCCGATAAAGTTCAAGTTGTTGCTGCTGACGATTATAGATTCCCTTCAAACCTTTGCCCATACCAATTGGCCAATTCATGGCGACGCCCTCAATATTTAAGAGCTCTTCCAACTCAGCAATTAAGTCTAGCGGCTCACGACCATCACGGTCCAATTTATTCATAAATGTAAAAATAGGAATGCCCCGTTGCTTAACAACTTTAAATAATTTCTTAGTTTGAGGCTCGATCCCTTTAGCTGAATCGATCACCATGACCGCCGCATCAACTGCCATTAATGTGCGATAAGTATCTTCTGAGAAGTCCTCATGTCCCGGCGTATCCAAAATATTGACGCGCTTTCCGTCAAAATCAAACTGCATCACTGAACTGGTGACAGAAATCCCACGTTTCTTTTCAATATCCATCCAGTCAGAAGTCGCAAAATTTCCCGACTTCTTCGCTTTGACGGTACCAGCCTGCCGGATGACCCCACCAAACAATAACATTTGTTCAGTAATAGTTGTTTTCCCAGCATCAGGATGAGAAATAATCGCGAAAGTCCGACGTTTGGCTACCGCTGTTGCTAATTCACTTGTATTCATATTTACCTCACTTCATTCATCACAACGACATTATCAAATAAAATATTCTGTTCTGATTATAGCACGACAATTAGCCCAACCTTAGCTGGTCAAAAATTAACCAGCTCCAGTAACTAGGCTTAATGATCGACGACAAATCAATTAGCGCTCACATCGGTGAAATCGCACCTTTCTTAATAAATCAAAAAACTACAAAAAACCAGTAAAAAAGAGTTCGGGGTTTCGGTCCCAAACTCCTCATGTTAATTATCTTCAGGTTCTTCTGGAATAACAACAGGTTCTGCGGGTATTTCAAGCGTCACATTTTCTAACCGTGAACCACGCACCACGCCAGTTGTTAGCACCATACCATTGGCTAAAGTCACTTGTAAATGATTGCCATTAGTTGGGATTGTGCCTAATTCAGTAATTACAAAACCAGCAATTGTATCCACATCATCATTTTCCAGATTGGTCCCAAACTGATCATTAAAATCAGATAGCGGCATCTTCCCCGCAATTACATAACGATGATCATTGACCTTAGTGAAAAGTGTTTCTGTCGCATCAGACTCGTCATCAATCTCACCAACAATTTCTTCAATTAAATCTTCAATTGTGGCTAAACCGACAACACCACCATACTCATCCAAAAGGATAGCCATTTGCTGGTGAGTTTTTTGCATCTCTAACAGTAATTCATTAATGTTAACTGTTTCCGGAACAAACATTGGCGCCGTCATAATATCAGCAAGTTTTAAATGATCAAAACCTGTACTGTGAGCCTTCTGCAAAATATTCTTAATATGCAAAATTCCCACAATCACGTCTTTGTCTTCTTGATAAACGGGCACTCGTGAATATGGTTGGGCCAAAATCCGGTCGATATTATCACTATCCGGATCATTAATATCCACCATAAAGGCATCCGTCCGTGGCACCATTACTTCTCGTGCCATAATATCATTGAAGTTGATAATGCCCTCTAACATGTTGTATTCATCTGGATTGATAACACCAGTTTTACGTGACTTCTCAATCACTGACAACATATCATCACGGGTGACTTGATTATCAGCCGTTGATAAATCAACTGGCGTAACCTTCACTAATAAATTAGTGGAAGCTGACAATAACCACACGAAGGGACGTAAGAAACCACGCACAAATTTGACTGGACCGACACTAAGTTTAGCAACTTGTTCAGCCTTAGCCAAGGCAATTTGTTTAGGAAATAGTTCCCCAAAAACTAGGGAAATATATGACAGAATAATCGTAATAATAATGACAGAAGCTTGTTCAGCCCAGCTAGCAGTGCCAAAAACTGGTGCTAAAAGTTTAGCCATTGATGTTGCTGCACTTGCTGATGATAAGAAACCAGCAAAGGTAATAGCGACTTGAATCGTTGCCAAGAAGCTACTAGAGTCATTCATGACTTGCAATAACGACTTGGCACGCTTATCACCATCACTTGCCTCTGCTTCAATTTTGTTACGATTGACGGAAACGATCGCCATCTCAGCCGCCGCGAAAAACGCATTCACGAAGGTCAAGATCACGATCAAAAGTATCTGTCCACCCAACGACGAACTGGCCGGGTCACCACTCATTAATGAATCCACTCACTTTCGATTTTAAAATTTATGTTGAATGAGATAATTATACCAACTGCTTTACTCGCTTTCAATACTGTGACCTACAAAAGCGACTGTTTTAATTAAAAGATGATTAAAAAATAATATTGCGACCACTAGCCACCAAAATTGCACAAACTCATGGCAAAAGTTCCTTTATCAAAGTAGGCTGAACTTTAACTGCTGAAACGCGTTCACAAGAAGTAACCGCCCTTGGTCGCACCCCTAGGATAGCCCCTCACGTGGAAAAATCGGCTCAGCAACGAACGCATCGGCCACTTGATATGACTATTTAGAGTCATCCTTCGTTGCAACAAAGGCCGCTTCAGTTTTAGCCTTTTTCCGCAGCCGATAGAAATCAAGTAAATACTTAACTGTGGTTTTACCAACAGCGTAAACCGGAATACAAAGAACGATTCCCAGAAATCCAAACATATTACCAGCCACTAAAATCAGCACGATGATCGTTAACGGATGGATCTGTAGCGTCTTGCCAATGACATGTGGGTAAATCAGATTACCATCCAATTGCTGCACGATAATCACAACGATTGCTACTAAAATGGCCTTAGGGAATGAGACTGTTAAAGCAACCAAAATGGCTGGGAACACCCCTAGCCAAGGGCCTAAATAGGGCACAATGTTCATTAAGCCAGCAATAAACGCCAATAACAGCGCGTATGGCATCCGAATAATTAAATAGCCAATAAAGGTTAAAGTGCCAACAAATAACATATCCAAAAACTGACCAGCAAAATAAGTTGAAATTGTTTGATTCATTCTAGTTAATAATTCAGCAACCTCACTGCGAAACCGTTCTGGAAATAGACGCTGAATATTAGGCACTAACTTATGACCATCCTTTAATAGATAGTATAAAATAACTGGCACCGTCAAGGCACTGACAGCAAAACCACTCACTGAAGTAATCACCGTGCCAAAATTACCAAAATTTTGCGTAATAAATTTGCCGATCTCGGGATATAACGTTGTCGGCTGTAAGTTGATTTGATTAATCAATTGATTGACATGATATTTTTTAGCCCAGGCACTACTTAAAACCTGCTCATAAGTATGCTGGATGTCCTTAGCAAAAGTCGGTAAGTTACTAATGATATGAGAAATTTGGTTAACCAATTGGGGAATCACGGCACCAATACTCAACAATAACAACCCAAACAACAATAGAAAGGCAATTAATATTCCCCAACCACGCTTAATTTTTATTTTTTCCAATAAGTTAATTAGTGGATTAAGCAGGTAGTAGAGAAATCCGGCAAATAGAAACGGACCAAACAGCGTCGCAATAAAGGTTTGGATGGGACCAAAAATAAAACTAATTTTACTTAACACCAAAATTAACGTCGCAATGACTAGTAATTCTAAGCCAATTAATAAGATCCGCGAATTTTTCAATTTATTAAACATAATTTTCCTCAAATTTTTCTCGTCAAAACCGATTCAGAATAAGGTATAATGAAAGCAACTGGTCACAGCTTGACCAAGATCAACTTAGCCAGGGAGGCTATTTTTACAATGGATTTAACAATCAAGCATGCCTCGGGTGCGATGACTCAATTATATCAAGATTCACTACAAATACGCAAAACAGTTTTTGTTGAGGAACAGCAAGTTGCGGTTGCGTTGGAAATTGATCAATTCGAAAATGTGGCGACTAATTATGTCGGTTACTTGGATAAAATGCCGGTGGTTACCTGCCGCACAATTGTTGAAGCGGATGGTGGTTGGCACATCCAGCGCGTGGCAACCTTGCGCGAATATCGTCACCACGATTACGCTAAAACATTATTAACTAGTGTCATTACTGCAGCTCAGAAAGCGCGCGTACCTTATTTAATTTTAGGCGCCCAATTAACGGCGGTCCCGTTTTATCAGAAGTTAAAATTTCAAGCCACGACACGGCCAATTTTTCTTGATGCAAACATTCGTCATCAGGAAATGCGGTTAGAGTTAAACCATTAATTGTAAAAGTGAGGTTATAATATGTCCCGTTTTAAATTAAATGTTACGTACTTTTTCCTATTTGTGGTGCCTTATGTGACGGCCATCTTTATGATCAGTTCTGCTTATGATGCGTTAGTGCAACATTGGGATAATTGGTGGCGGTTAGGTGTTGGAGGTTTAGTTGGTGCCTGCATCATGTTGGCCTTAAAAATTATTATTCAACGACCACTGGGGCTGTTAGTCCTGCAAGATCCTAAATCTTGGGTTGCCCATTTTGGTAAATTCTTCTTGATTGATCAAGGTAAAGTGCTCGTGATTTTTAATTTAATCCTCGACTTTATTCTTAGTATTGCCGGAATTTATTTCATTCACTGGTTATTACCCCGGAATATTATTATTCAAAGTTCCCTAGGATGGCCCATTGTGGTCATGTTTATCTCCACCGCGATTGGTTCTTATCTTGCTTACGATATCTTAAGCATTGATCCAGAGCAACGATAATTACAAATTGTCATAACGGTTCAGCAGCTAAGGAAAGTTACAGAGTAACTCACAGTCTCGTCAGAAATAGTGTGTGCTCAAAAGGCAGTCAGCCGGTGAGCATTACAAAAAATGTCGAACAATTCGTTAGAATTGCTCGACATTTTTGCGTTAAGCGGAACCGGTTGCTTTTTGAAAACAGCGGTAGTAGTTACAGTTGCACTTTTAAATTTCAGGAATCAAATACTTTTTCTTTTATCAGTGAGACACAATTGGTCGCTGGCCAAAGCACAGTTAATCATGATCACCATTATAAATAGTATTCGGTACCGTTACATAATCGACTTCCTTTAAGGCCTGCAGATCACGACCACCCGCATATGAAATCGCCGATTGTAAATCTTCCTGAAGATCACGCAATTCTTGGTACAAATCACCCTTCAAAGGCAATAAAACTTTCTTGCCCTCAATATGTTGATGAACTTGTTTCTGTGATTCAGATGCGGAACCGAAATAAACCTTATACTTCTGGTCATGATGAGTCACAACTTCGCCAGGTGACTGTTCATACCCTGCTAAAAGCGAACCAACCATCACCATGGTCGCACCAAAACGAATTGATTTTGCAATATCGCCATGAGTTCGAATTCCGCCATCAGCAATAATTGGCTTAGTCGCGACACTTTGGCACCATGCTAACGCTGAGAGCTGCCAGCCACCCGTTCCAAAACCAGTTTTCAACTTAGTGATACAGGCTCGACCAGGACCAATTCCCACCTTGGTAGCATCAGCACCGGCCGCTTCTAAATCTCGTACGCCATCAGGTGTCCCAACA
This sequence comes from Lapidilactobacillus gannanensis, assembly GCF_003946675.1. Classification (GTDB taxonomy): domain Bacteria; phylum Bacillota; class Bacilli; order Lactobacillales; family Lactobacillaceae; genus Lapidilactobacillus; species Lapidilactobacillus gannanensis. The sequence goes on from NZ_RHOT01000010.1 coordinate 10,557, forward strand.
TTCCCAGCAATCACAAAACTTTCAGGTAGACTTTGTTTAATTATTTTAATCATTTCGATCACACTATCAGCATGCCCATGAGCAATATCGATTGTGATATATTCCGGCGTTAATTTAGCAGCAACAAGTGACTTAACAAACGCGACTTCATCAGGTTTCACACCAACTGAAATTGAGGCATAAAGACCAGCAGCCTGTATTTTCCGAACAAAACTCAACCGTCGCTCTGGTGCAAAACGATGCATCACATAGAAATAATCATGTTTTGCTAACCAGAATGCCAAAGGTTCATCAATAACTGTTTGCATATTGGCGGGTACTACGGGTAATTTAAATGTTCGCTTTCCCAATTTAACGGCCGTATTAATCTCACGACGACTGTTCACAACACAGCGCCGTGGAATTAATTGAATATTCTCATAATCAAACGTTTCTAACACTTAATCACCTTTTTCAATTGTTCTTGTTTTTCAGCTCAGCAGAACCATCATACCAAATAAAGTATATTTTATCAACTATTTCCGAACTTTAATAAGCCATATAATCAGTTTAATTCGTATTTATTTAAATCAGTTGAAACCCAAATCCTGCCAATTATTGAAAATCAATTACTGCTAAAACGTGCTCTCAAAAAGCCATCGGTTTCGCTTAACGCAAAAAAGCAACCAATTCGTCTGAATTGGTTGCTTTTTTACATTAACACTCACCAGCTAACCACAGTTGTCACACGCTGTGACTTAATAACTGATGGCAAGTAGATTTTCTAAGGAACAATCTGCACTTAATCTCGATAAGAGACACAAATTTATTTGACCAGTAGTGCTTCCTTAGCATGAATTAACTCAGTTAGTAATTGGCAAATTGGTGTTGCTAAGTTTAACTCGGCTGCTTTTTTAGCAACATAGCCATTAAGGTAGTCAATTTCAGTTAGCCGATGATGCAAGATCAAATCCTGATACATTGAAGGATAGTGTAACCCCGCCTGCTTAGGATCGTACAGTGCTTCGATTTGCTGAGCAACTGGCTCAATGGTCAAAGTTACTTGATCTGTTGCTTTAGCGACTAAAGCAAATTCAGCAATAATTTGCCGCAATAATGATGCTGCTTGTGGAAGTTGACCGAATTCACCAATATTACAATCTAATAAAGTGCACAGTGTATTCAGGGTCCCATTAACACAAGCCTTCCGCCAAATGGAAAAGATAACATTTTCGCTATAGACTGCATTCAAGCCAGCCTGGCTGAAAAGATCACAAATTTCTTTAGCAGCAGTCTCTCCCGCTGGATCAATATTCTGAACCTCAACACGGCCATTACCAACTAACTTAACATGGCCTGGTCCTACAAGTCCTGCAGTCCACAGGGTCACGCCCATAAAGATATTCTCTTTACGAACATATTTCTCTAATGTTGGCACATGGCCTAACCCATTCAGCAAACATACAATCTTAGTGGTTTCACCTAAAATAGGCTCAATTGCCGCTAACATATTCGCCAAGCCCATTGACTTGGTAAAGAGAATGACCAGCTCAGGTTTTTCCTGAACATCTGCCGGTAAATAGGCTGGTAATTTTACTTGGGAACTGCCAGTTTCGGTATCAACCGTCAGCCCTTTTTCATTAATAGCCTGAACATGGGCAGCCCATTGATCAATTAAAATAACCTGATTACCGGCCCGACTTAACATCACGCCAAAACGCGATCCCATCGCACCTGCACCAGCAATTGCAATTTTCATAAATAAAATCTCCCTTCTGTAAATTACATGCCAATTCTACCTAATTTTGGCGCTAACAGCTAATAAAATGAACTATTCATCAGCTCTTAAACCATCGGGCTTTTAATAAATTATTAATTGTATTTAGCAGCCACTAATTAGCGCTCTAGCAGCGAGCACCTTTGCATGCAAACGACGTTATAACGCCTTACTAAAATGTTGCCGCAGCTTACTAATAAGATTGATCAAAAGACCAATGATGCCAATTGCCAGTAACAAATATCCCAACGGAATCAAGAAAAATGGTTCGTGTAATATTCCCTGGCTATCAACATATGAACCAATCAAGCCACTGATCAAAAAACAACCGCCACCTAAAACTAATAAAATCAAACTAATGATTCGCAACCGTAACTGCCGCATTTGACTGCCATCACGCATTAACTTTTGCTTCATGGTCACATCTCCTAGAATTAATTGATCAAGTGACAATTGAAAAGTTTGGGCAATTAGAACAACCATGGTTAAATCCGGCAAATTCCGATTAGTCTCCCAACTAGAAATTGTTTGCCGCGAGACATTTAATTGGCGCGCCAACTCCTCTTGGGTCAATTGTCGAGTCCGACGCAATTGCTTAATCTGTTTACCAAAATCCATCTTCAATCACTCCGATCTCTCTAGTCGTAACCTAAAGCAATCCAAAAATAAAGCTACTATTGCTGGCATCCATTAAACTTGGCCGCCAGCAATAGTAGCATCATTATCTCCTTAGGGCATTCGACGTTATAACGCTGGTTCATTAATCAGCTTAGTGCTGACCTTGGGCTTTCATTGCACTCGCATAGCCACGCTTCGACTTATAACCAGCAGCTAGAACGGTCTTCATTTCTTCAATATGCTTCAATTTAGTTGCTTCGGCCTTAGCACCAAAAATGAATTTGGCCCATTCTCGCTGATAGCCAGTCGTTAAGGTCTTAAAGAAATCACTTAATGCTGGTTCTGCCGCTAACAACGCCGCTACTTTAGGAATATCAACTTCATAATCAGCTAAACTTTTAGTTGCCACTACTGTCATCCCTCCTTAATTCCATTTTGAGCGAATCATGTCACCAAAATTCATTGCGCCCTGTGCATACTTATTTTTCATAGCAGGTTTAATTCGAAGTGCACAATCCTTCGCAATTTTATCGGCAATTTCCGGAACTGTTAAGGTTGAAGTATCCAAGATGGTGGGAAATTCAATTTCCGAATCCATTTGATCAGTCGTTGAAATTTTCGACAACATAAATTGATTATGCAAATCGCCACGTTTTTGCAGGCGCTTCTTGATCACCTCTGGTGTGGCCGTCAAAGTATAGTGGCGCACATCAATCTGAGCGGCCTGCAATTTACCAATAATTTCATCAAAATAAGTTGCATTGCTAAGGCGCATTGGAACAATTACCGTCTGCGAAGTTTGTAAACTAATTTTTCGCAACAACTGATAATTCCACTGCCGCCATTCAGGATAGTCCTGGAAGTTGTCCAGTAATAGTTCCGCTGGTAATTTTTTCTTCAGTAAAGCACCAATATTATCTGGTCGATACAAAATCGAGGCACTTAACCGCCGATTCAATTCATAAGCAACAATATTCTTGCCCACACCAACAGGCCCATTTAGCCAAATAATCATCTGCGTCACTCTTTCTCAAAATTCTTATACCTTATCATACCATCTCTACCGCAAGCGTAACATGTCACTAAAAATTAATTTGCTAATTAACGTTTTTTTGCTATAATTTCAGTTTGTTGTCGCTTATTTGGTATAATGAAAAGTAAGATTATTTCTAATTCGAAATAAACTGGTCATTCAAACGTTTAACTTTAAAAATTTTACGGTTAGTTATTTTAAATGTGTTTTCTTGCCAAATAGCTGCAGCTAATTGAAATTTATGAGTGTGCAACTTTTACCACCACCGACTGTTTAAATTAGTCTGCGCTAACAACACGACAAGAAAAATACGCTGATATTTTGATTGGAGGTCAGTAGATGACTACTGCCAGGATTGTTTATGCCAGTATGACTGGTAATAACGAAGAAATTGCGGGAATTGTTGAAGAGGCTTTTCAGGATTTAGAGATTGATGTTGAAACGACTGAAATCTCGCAGGCCGATGCAGCTGATTACCAAAAGGCTGATATTTGTGTTTTAGTCACTTATACTTATGGTGAAGGTGACATGCCTGATGAAGCGCAAGATTTCTATGACGATTTACTTGAAGAAGATTTAACTGGTAAAATTTATGGTACTTGTGGTTCAGGTGACCGTTTCTATGAGGGGCATTTCTGTGCCACCGTGGACGATTTCGACAAAGCCTTTGCTCAAACCGGGGCCACTAAAGGTGCAGACAGTGTTAAGGTTGATTTAGCTGCTGAGGCTGATGATATTGCAAATTTAGAAGCTTTTGTACAAAAGCTGGTTACTGCTGCAACTAATCGGTAACGCTAATGGAGAAAATAATCGGCTTTATTCGGCGTCATCGCGATTTTTGGGCGTACACGCTATTTGGCTTCTTAGCATCGGTGATTAATATTGTCTCCTTTATGCTAATTAAACAAGTTTTCCATACGCACTATATCTTTGCTAACACCTTAGCTTGGTTGATCTCGGTTATTTTTGGTTTTTTCACTAATAAATCACTTGTCTTTAAGTCTAAGTACTCGACTGGTTATGCGTTATTCACAGAATTATTAGCCTTTTTCTTCTTCCGTGGCTTAAGTTTTTTCGCCGATTCAGGCTTGATGGTGCTGTTCATCAGTGTCTTACATTGGAATAGCTTCATTAGTAAAACGATTGATCAAGTATTGGTTGGTCTGTTAAATTATGCAACTTCACGCTATACTTTCAGTAAAGAGAAAAAAGAAATGACCGCACGGTTGCGCAAGTTGCGCCAAGAGCGCCTGCACAACTATCGCCAAAAAAAGACGACTAATCATTCTAAGAAAACAGCATCACACAAAGAGCAATCAAAATAGCGAGCCGTGACAGTAATTTATTCTCTAAAAATAAAAACGAACGCTAACAGCTAAAACGTGTCCTCAAAAGACAACTGGCTCCGCTTAACGCCAAACACCGCACAATTCTTCTAACGAATTGTGCGGTGTTTTACGTTAAAGTTCACCGGCTGACCGCCTTTTGTGACACGCTTTTTGTTGATTAGGGAAATGTTTTGTCTTTTGTAACCACATCTTAACTACTAAAATGCAATCCATCTTTGATAGATGGACTTCAGTCGCCCGACTATTTTTTAAATTGTCGCTAACAATCAACGCATCTATTCACGATTGACTAGGACGTTAGACAATTCAGGCTATGATAATTCGTCCTTTTTTGCTTGAATTAAATTATCAAGGTGATCCAAATACTCACTATTTTCTTGTTGCGCAACAAAATTACTAATTAAGCGTTCCATCGTCGCTTTGGATACAACAGTACTTAAATAGGCCTCTTCCGTCATGACTGGCCGGTAAAGTCGCGTTAGAACAGTGCCACTGTAACCAATGCTCGAAGTTTTAATATACTTAGCCTCAAGTAATTTCCGCAAAACTGCTTGAATGGTATTTTTACTAATTTTAGTTTGTTCGCTAATTACCCGTGCTGATAACTCCTCATTAGTGCCCCACAAAATCTGCATAATTGCCAATTCTCGTTTTGTAAAAATCGGTTCATCCACTCCGAAAATCTCCCATCAAAAAGATTGTTATGTTATTATTAAACCGCAAATGGCAGAAAAAGGAAAGTGTTTTCAGCATATTTTTGTGCAAAAAGCTTATTTTTTAATAAAAAAAGAAAGTGATTAGCTCATTTTACTTCAATATTAAAAAACACAATTTTCAGTAAATACACGCAGTCACTCATTTTTTTACTCACATACTTAACAATTGGTCACCAAAATTTACCATGGTTATTATCTGCTCGTTAAACCTCAAAAAATTAGCAAGTTCGCCATAAAGCTTTAATGGTTGTTGTGTAAATTCACAAAAGCAACGCGATATGACGTTTCTTTATTAGTCAGTAATACTTTTTAGTCCAATGATGCTTTCTTTAAGATGAGTAAAATAAAGCTTATTCACGTCGTTGCGCTTCAAGTTGTTCGAGACGTTGTTGCCATTTCATCTCGCGGCGATAATAAATAATCGCTAGAAACAAAATGATTGACACTGCCACTGAGAAAGCTGATTGGAACCCAGCAAAAATTTTGTTCAGAAGCATCAGCAAACTACCACCAAGTAGAATTGTCGTAAAGCGCCAATTACCATGTTGCCAAAAATCAATCTTCATCATGCCACCAAACTTTCAATTAATTATCGTCGTTGTTTCGTCCAGTCACCCAATTTGTAAACATGTAAGCCACTATGGCCGCCGAAAATATTAATAGCACATCAACTAACGAGGCATAGCCCAAATTTCCGCCCCGATAAACGATTGGACTTAACCATTGAATAATCGGAAATAATGCCAAAAAATTAATCAGCCACTGTAACCGCCAGCGCCAAACAATTAGCTTAGAGAAACGTCTCATTAATTTCACCTCGTCAAATTTGCTCGTAAACTTAATAATTGCCAGGTTGTCGTCCAATCTAAAACAATCAGTAAACTGAGTCCTAATGCCAACCAAAATTCTAATCGCCAAAATAATAAGCCGATCAGACCCAGCGCTAACCAGCTCAAATGTTTAAATCGCCGTAGCTTTTGCGCTGCTGTTAATTGCCACCAAAAAATAGGCATTGTCGCCTCCCGGAAAACCTTATTTAAATAACTGCTAACAAATTGTACTATTGTGATCATTATAACGGATAATCGATTTTATTCATAGTACTGGTTATTACTTAAATTACAAAAGGACCCTGATTAAGCTAAGTCCATCAATAATCATTTCAACAATATGATGATAACTGCTTTCACAATACCACTAAAAAACTACCACATTGCTTTAAGAATCAGCAATATGATAGTCTACTATTTTAGCCTTATTATTGTTTGGTCATCACTAAAATCGGATACGGCCGGCCCTGATCATCTAATTTACGTCGTTCAGTGACCTGAAACCCTAAATGCTCGTAAAAACCACGCGCCTGGGGATTTTGTTCATTAACGGTGAGCTGTTTGGCATCGTACTGCTGACAAGCAATGGTGATTAACTGCCGCCCTAATCCTTGACACCGCATGACTGGCGCAACAAATAGCATGGCAATTTCTGTGCCCACCAAGCCAAGAAAAGCTTGTGGCTGTTGTTGTTGATCAAGGATCACTAACAACGTGGGAATGCTTTTAAGTGCCATTGGTACTTCTTCGGCAATCGCAGCGATTTCTTTTGTCGTTAAGAAATCGTGAGTAGCCGTTACTGAAGCGCGCCAAAGTTTAACTAATTGACTTACTAAAGTTGATGACCGATCGGTTATGGAAATATTTTTAATCATTAAAGCTAGCCTCCAATTCAATACTTTAAGCGTTAACGACCAGCACTAACCACCTCAAGCTTTATGATTAACATCTTTATTATTGGTATCAATTAGGATTAATTAATGAACCCAAGCGAATAAATCTTTTAGTTTTTGTCTTGTTGCAGCGAAATTAAGCACTGCTAGAATAAGAAAAGCCGGCAAAAACTGAATTAAATAACGACTACGACCACCTTCAAAAATCAGTAGGAAAATAAATCCACCGACTAATGCCAACCGTAATACCTGAACAATTTTCCGATTATCCTGCCAACCGAAGAAAATCAAAGCCAGCCAAATACACCACCAAATCTGAACAATAAAACGCAGATCACCAACATTATTACCATACAGATAAACAAAATTTTCAACCTTTCGTTTAAAGCCATGTCCAGATGGTGAATATTTTAGTGGCACAAAATCACCATCTCGTAACCAAGCGAAAGTGCCATCAGAGGTATTATTGCCATGCTTCCGCCAGAGAAAAGCCAAATAGCCAGCTGGCCCCATTTTATGAAGTCGTTTTTTAATGGAATTGACTGAATAATCAATTCTATCTTGACGATGGATCAGTGTCACCATCTTGAAAGAATCTTTTGCATTATAACCGCCATCTCCGGATAATCCCATATTGATAAAATGAATCATTGGCTTCGCCCGAAAATAATAAACGCGAACGTAAGACTGGTTTTTAATCGTATGATTGATAGAAACGTAACTTCCCGCAGTGCTTACAGCAAGCGTTAGTGTCAGCAGCAATAGCCACAACCAGTGTCTGCGCTGTTTATTCAATAATTGAACTAGTTCAATTATAATAATTGCGATTGCCGGAATAATTGCTGAGGGTTTAATAAAATAGGATGAACTAACTGCAATGCCAAAAACAATCATGGCCAAGAGTTTAACCAATCTTGGAAAGTGCGTCTGACTAATTAGACAGTAACAAAAAAGATAGGCTGAAACAAACGGAATTACCCAAGTATCAGTATAAGGCACAATAATTGCAGGAAAAGTAATAAACCACATTGCATGAATATAAAGCGCCAGTGGTAACCTCGTCTTGTCAATGATTGCAATACTCCCCAGGTTGAAAAGTGCTGAGATATCAACCAAGAATAGCGTCACAAATTCAAAAAATAACCATGAATTTTGTTTAAAGAGTTGGGCAAACCAATGTTGCATCAAAAAAATACCTAAGTTATTTGGATTAACACTGAAATAACCAACGATATTAACATCGTTGGGTTTCAGTAATCCTTCATGAACCCCACTGACATCAAACCCTATCCCCGGATGAATGAGTAAAATAAAACCAATTTGTAAAAGGATTGCTAAAACAAAACTGATGACAGCTGTTTGTCGTTTATGAGTAATAAATAGCCAATAAAAAAAATGTCGAACTTTTTTACTATCGTAAATAATGATACCCAAAGCGATTACAATCAGCAAAAAACCAGTTGTAAATCCTGTTGTCCCGATTTTCGTGATATGGTTATCACCTAAAATAAGATTCACCGAAGTAAGCGCAAAAAATAACGTCGGCGCAAAAAATAAATAAAAAATAATTTTAAATAAACGGTGATTAAAGTGAAATAACTTTGTACGCATAATAACTCCTAGGAAACAAAATCAATAAATTGGGAATCATAAAACTTTATATAAATCATACCGCAAACATCATAAACAAGATATCTGATTCACTAATTCTGGATATTATAAGCGGTCCTTGCATGGCGATATTATCTAGATTGCTTAATCGCCTAATTGATTAAGCAATTCAAACCAAAAACGCCAAGTATTAGCATCTTACCCGATGAACCTCTACGCTTTACCTAAATTTAAAATCACGAAAACAATCAAGCATTGTTATTTAGGCGGAGACCCTTTACACTAATCATAAGGATTTATTGTCAGCACAATAAGGAGTAACCATTCATGAACAAACAACGCACTTATAAAATAAAATCATACGTCAATGCCAGCCATGCTGTTCGTTGGGCCACCGGTTCTGGCAAAAAACATAATCACACTTGGGAAATCACTTGCGAACTGCACACCCTTGACAAAATGGTGGCTTTCTTCGACATTGAAAAAATTATTCACCAAACCCTGGATACTCTTTCCGGCAAGTTTCTTAATGATTTACCTGAGTTTAAAACCATCAACCCCACTGTCGAAAACGTCACTGAGTATTTATTCGATAAAATTAGTACGACCTTACAAGATAACGGCGCTGAATTACTACGAATCGAGGTCAGCGATTCACCGACACGATCTTACTGTATTGATGTCTCAAATTAAAAAAGAGCGGTAAAAAAATTGTGCTAAAAAAGCACAATTTTTTATTTACTATTTATGGCGATGACGAAATTGTTGCCAATCTGTGCGAACTTGCTGCCTAATACTACTTATTTCGGTTGCCAATCTCTCGCCATTCCAGTCTAATGGTCGGGTCATCATATTAATGGTACCCACCAACCGAATCCAGAAACAAACTAAATTATAGCCAGGCAATGTAAAAATAATCCACCACAAATGACTATAAAAATGATGCTCGTCGGCAAAAGGCTTGAGCAGCGACCGCACACAAATGTAATTAAAAATTTCAACAATGACATACAAGAAGTAAATTAAAACATAAGATGCAAGCAGAACGACTAATGAATAACGGAAAAAAAGTAAAACAATACTTGCAAAAAACCAAATCATCTTAGGAAACATAAACGTGTGATCGATCATCATCCGCCTAACCAAAAAATTAGAAAAGAATTTTGAAAGGCCTGCGTGATCATCACTCATGTAATTTTGAGTTGCTTCCAGTTCACCACGTTGCCAGCGTTGCCGCTGAGTATATAATTCCTGCCACCCACTAATCGGCCCGATAAAGAATAACGCCTCCGCACATAACCCAACCTTATCACCCAACCGTTGGCGAATCTGAAAAGTCATATCTGTATCTTCACCAACAGTTTCGGTATTGTACATAAAAGTATTAAATAACACATCCCGTCGAAAGGCAGAAAAAGCCCCTGACATCGTAAATAATTCATTATGCGTCGATTCAATCGTCCGGCCAGATAGGAACGCTTGTGCATACTCAAAATACTCGTTCTTCTGGAGGGTTCGTAAGCGCCAGTTCTTTGTTGCCCGAATATCATGACGATTGGACAAGATGGTTCCAGTTAAGGCAGCAATATGGCCGTCATTTTCAAACTGCAAAATCATATTCATCAAAGCATGTGGCTCCAACAAACCATCACTATCAATATTAATAATATAAGTACCGATTGCATTATACATGGCAATATTAAGGGCATTGGCTTTTCCCTTTTTCGTACGAATAATGGACATGTTTAATTGGCTAAAAATATTTTGAGCATCACTAAAAACGCTGAAACTATTATCCGTACTCTGATTATCAACCACGATGACCTGTAATGCTTCAGCTGGATAGGTCGATTCAGCAATTGAATTTAAACAATCATACAGTGTATCTTCTGAGTTATAAACAGGCACCACAATTGTCACAAAAGGTAATTTAGCTGGCATCGATAACACTGGACGATGGCGACTGCGATGATAAACACGAATTGCTGAAATAATCGCCGGTAAAATTTCAACAATCACTGGAATGATAGTCCAAGTAATCCAGAAACCCATCTTGAAAAAGGTTAGTTCTAACCAATAATGAATCACTTCGTAACTCCTTTCGGCAAGCGATGGAAACGAGCATAGATTCCTCGAGCTAATTGCGAGTAGGTAAAGACGTTATAATACAGCATAATCACCAAAACATAGAACACCAACCGCCCAATAATCGTATGTGCCAAGAAGAAACTTTGGGGACCAAAGAAGTGGACGATTGTGACCACAATACTGATTCGTAAAACATTATCTAAATAAATCCAAATTACTCCCAACAGTGCATAAAAAACATGCTCACGTCTGGTATAGTTTGGGAAGAAAGTAATCAGTGCCAAAAAAGCCGTCGTTTCAATAATACCAGAGCATTCATAGTCGATTGTTAACATTGTCGTCGCATTTTGACTAAGAATATGAACAATGCCGTATTTTGGCATTACTTGACACATTCCCGTCAAATCACCAAATCCCTGGATTGCCTTAATCACGGCGTGTGTGAAAAACCAGACCCAATACGGATTGCTTAACGAGATTAGAATGAAAAAGAGTCCAATGCTACCCACAATGAAGAAGTAGGCTGGCAAGTGAACTTTTTTTAAAACTGATAAAATATAGAGCCAAACCAAAATACCTAAAAGTAACCAAGGATTCATAGTGTTAATTCCTCAGCACGTTTCTTACGACGATTAAATTGCCAAATACCAAATAAAGCAATTCCAAAACCACCAGCGGCTAATAGGATTGGACCAGTACTACCACCTGTGACAGTCAGGGTTTGGTTACCCAAAGCGACATTGGTCATCGTGATTGTTTGGCCATCATCAGCTGCACCACCAAATGATTTGACTGGCACCTTGATTTCCATCACATCAGTGCGACCGCCTGTGCTTGTTTCCATACGTGTCACATAACCTTCAGAGCCAGTAAGAACATTGATTTCACCGACATTATGAGCCATAGCTACCCGCTCAGTGTCCCCGATTTGTTTTAATTGTTGATAAGGCTGACCATTTGCTTTTACAATCTTAACATCATAGCTCTGAGTACCGATTTTAAAGTTATATGTTGTCGGTTGAAAATCATTATAGCTAGCACCGCGATGAGGATCCATATTGATATATAAATAAAGATTGCCATCATATTGAAGTAAGGCGGCATTATGAGCATTATAGTCACCATCACTAAAGCGCAACTTGGTCTTTTGCACATCGGACCAATCGTCAAAAGCACCATCAATTACAATATTGGGATGACCAGTATAGTCACCACCGCCACTCTGATTAGAATAATCAAAAGTTGTTGACGCTGTAAAACTACCGACATTATGCGGACCACCAGACAGCGTGAATTTCAAGCGACCAGCAGTTAATTCTAGGTCAGACAAAGCCACTTTGCCTTCAAAAACATCATTATATTTGTATTGATTATTGGCAGCAACTGCCGTCACATAACCGCCATTATCAGCAACATTACTATGGCCACTAGTGCCATCTATTTGAATATCCACAGCTACTTTAGTGCCAGGTTTTTGTGGAAATTGATAACTACCATTTGCGGCCGGCTTTGGTGAAAGCGAAAAGCTTTGACTGCCAACCTGCAAATTAAACGGTTCCCAGACTGAAAATTCAGGCGTCGTACCATCTGTAAATGGTGCGCCATCTGGTTTCACACTAACGTACCAATACAGGTAATTATTATCAACCGTCATTGCCAGTTGAGCGCCCTTGCTGGCAGTTACTTTAGGCACACTCGCCCAATCAGAGACATCACCATCAATCGTGATGTTACTGGCCGCCGCTTTAACTTGCTGGCGACTACTGAAACTAATTGCACCAATAAATAACACTAACATGGTTAGCCAGACTTTAAATTTCGTCCGCATTTTACCGTCCTCCGAATTAACTCAAAACAACCATTTACGAATTACTAAGTATTTTGAAAAAAGCATTAATTAATCTTCCGTAATTGTTGATAATTTATCATTATCAAGATTTACTTAATCATTTTTTAAACTTACCTAGGCTTATTTTAGCAGGGATTCACTTCTGTATCAATGTATTCTAAAATATTAATAATATTTAATTTATAGTTACACATTGTAACTATTTTAAACCAAGTAAACAGCTGTATTTTAATTACTAAGTAAATTGACCAACGCCCACGAACTAAAGCTGTATTTTAATTGCTTCTAGTCGTGTACCAAAGATGGTCATAACTTTAATCGGTTACATTTTTGGTTAAAACTTACTTAGTATAATTATCACAATTATAACATTTTATAAATAACACTGTACTCGAACAAAGAATCAGTCAGTCTTAATTTCTTGTGTATTCCGATTTTTCAACGGTCACTAGTTTAAACTCGATCAACACAAAAAAACAGTGCAATTTTCTCTATTTCTAGAGATAAATCGCACTGACTTGATTGACACCTTTAGCGGAATTTCATTGGTAATTCCTATTATGACGGCAATCAATAAATATTATTTAATCCGAGTATTGTCGGGATTATTATTAACATTGATTACACCTACCACTAATAAGATCAGCAACATACCGAGTACTACCGGTAAATGACCGGCCTGACGTTCATTAGTTTGTGGTAACTTCCGGGACTTAACCGTCACTTTTTGCTTAGCCTGACTGACAGTGTGACGATTAGTTATCGCCTGATTAACACTAGAATCAGCCGGCGTACTAGCAGTAGCAGCTGTTACTTGGTTTTTCCGGTAGCTAACTGTTACCGTTCGATCTTGGCTAGTGGCAGCCACTTTACTACGAACGACAACGTTAGTATCCGCTGTATAACCTGCAATGACAGGTGTAACCACATCTTTAAAAGCACCACTATTCCAAGTAGTTGTGGTTTGCTTAGTCACCAGATCAGTTTGTAATTCACCGTTTAAAGCAACTACTTGATGATTATCCGCGGCAATTTGCTTCCCAGTTGCATCAACGTAGTGAATTGTTTGCGTGACGTTTTTGACTAACTTCTTAGAGGTCAATTGATGTTGATAGTAAACTATTATCTCTGAATTTGCGGCACCATTGACTGGTGTTTGGCTTGGCACCACTGCCAAAGTTGGATTAACGTAACCCTTAGCACTTAAGTCAGGTGAACCAACTTGCGGAAATTCAGACAAGCCGACAGCATACCAACTATCACTTTTATGCGGTGTTACAGGTTTTGAACTTAAAACACCTGTACTATCAGGCATGGCATAACCAAGGTTCTCCCCAGTAACCAGATCAATAATCATGCTTGAACCAAAATGAACCTGTTGTTGGACTGGTACTGCAATACTTTCATTTGTTGCTTGGTCATAATAACGAATCGTTCTAGTCACGAACTTATTCAACGAATCGTAGTCACTTCCTAAAGGCCAAACAGCGGTACTAGTGCCCTCGGGCCAAATTTTATTGCCCGGAATAATCCCTTTAGAACCTTGTGCATTAAATCCACTGCCGCCATACCATTGATCCCAATTTGCTACTAGCTCTGCCCAGCGATCCGGCGTTGGATCAGCGCCATTCTCTGGATGTTCTGGAATATACTGTGGGTATTGAAACGCGACTGTACTCCCAGTACCAGCTGTAATATCTGAACTTGCAGCTTGAACAACGCCAATTTTATGCTCGTTCATCACGAGTGCCAAGCTTAAAAAAGCAACAAATAATAGGACTAATCTTGTTCATTGATTAGTCCGAAATAAATGAAAATGCATGTGAACTTCCCCCAATTCAATCATGATGCATAATAATTTAATAAGATAACTATAGATTAAATTATTACTAATTACAAATATTTTTCTAACTATTTATAAAAATAAATTCTGATTTTGTGATTTCTTTAATAACAGCCACTATTAGCCAACTGCTACGGTATTCAACAATAAAAAACCACTATTCAAATTTGTCAATGACGGCAAATTAAATAGTAGTTGTGCGATATTTCTGCGTTAAAACTTGCTCAACGTTAGTTCTGATCAGCTAGCAAACAATCTTAATGCTTTAGCAGATCAATTTTGGCAGCAATTTATTTGATTAAATGGGCCGACCAACATTAATGCGGTCAGTCATCCTCTGATTCATCTGCTGATCATCAAGCAGTTCCTGGCGCGACTCATTGTTCGCTGCCTCACGCTGATAACGCCCATTTTTCTGTTTAAGAAAAACAGCTTTACCTGAAAATACTGGCATATAAAATGGCTGATCAACGCCGTTTGTCCCCGCTGGTTCTCGGGACACAATGACCGCTAATTCTTGATTTATTTGAGGTAAAGGACAGTATGAATATTTGGCGGTGACAACCTCAGTTGACTGTAGTGCTGCTTTTTCCTGATCAGAAATAAAATCCTTAGTCGCCAAATGGGCTAATAAAATATCTTTGCGGATATTCCCACCAGCAAATAAAACCTTAATTGACTTTGGCACTCTTTTACCAGTGTGGGCCAATACTTGTTGGACCTTAATCGTTGCTAACGTGTATGCTGAAACCGTGCTGCCCTGATAAACATAGCTTTTCAGCGCCGTAATCTGCCCAACAACCGTTAATTCACCGCTCTCAATTAAGCCGGCAAAATCCTGCGGATAATTAACAAAATCTAGTTCAGCAGTAATCGGATAGATTTTCCGATAAAACGATGGCGGAGTTGCCGCCTTTTTTCTAACAGTTGAACCTTTTTTCGCCGGCGCTAACTTAGTCGTTTGCACAGTTGTCGACGAATGTCGCGCCTTAACTGCCCCAAACAAGCTCCCTACCAAAATCAGCACCAACAATATTGATAGGATAATTTTGATTTTTTTCTTCACTGCAATCTCAACTATTCAACAGTAATCGCCGTTTTACGTGCCATTAAGGTTGTTAGTTGCTCCTTCGTCGTCCGATTTAAAGATAAAGCAGGCAGTTTATCCAAGGCAAAATAAGCAATTTGTCCAGTTTCAATATTCTCGGCAAAGTGACCAGCAACTGGTTGGCAGGCAAAAACCATTTTATAATACTGGAACGGCTGCGGAATATCAGTTCTTTTAGCCGTGTCAAAGATATCAAGCAACCCCTGGACGGTCACCTGTAAGCCTGTCTCTTCAAATACTTCGCGAATAATATTCTCCGTTGGCGTATAACCTACATCAGCAAAACCACCAGGCAGTGACCACTCACCAGTTGGTTTGTCCTGAACCATTAAGATTTGCTGATTTTTGACGATCAAGGCACGAACATCAACTTTAGGAGTAATGTAGCCCTGGTCCTGTGTTAAAGCCGCCGTTAAATCAGCTACCTTAGTATTTGTGGTTGTGGCCATTTGTTCCAGTAGAATTTGCTCCAGTTTCTCATAGCGGTCTCGTTCAAAAGGTTCCTTAGTGTAATGCAGGCCGCTTTGGATCAGTGCCAGCATTTGTCGTTGACTATTTAATAGCTCTGAAGTCATTTGCCATCCTCCTCAGCCAGACAGTTATCATCGTCTAGCTTTATTGTGATAATCATATCATAATTCTGATAATAATCTTGATTAAACTAAAATAGTGGCAAAATTTTAAGAATTGTTAACGCGTTTCCATTTGAAAAAGTTGCTTAACCCAAAAATAGCGAGTAGTCCTGACAAAACGCATCAGAATCACTCGTTATTTCTCTTTAATATTCATCGACTGAATGCCTTTTACCACCCGATTAATAAAATCAGTTTCCTATAGCTATGATGCCTGAAAATAATCATCCACAATTTTCTTAATCGCAACCACACCATCTTCATAAAATAGTTTGGCTGGTACTTTGATCTGCGGTAGTTGTCGCGGATCGTTGAAAGGCGTACTTGGATCAGGGACAACTAAGGCGTCCAAATCTTGGGCCACATCCCATTTGAACTCGATTTGATAATCAGCATCAAAAACTTAATGTAACTTTTTCTCCAATTTCTTTGAAGACATGACACCATTGAAATACGTGTAACTAGCTACCTGACTGTTGTAGAGCACGAAAGCAATCTTCTTCATCAACCAGACACTCCCTTAACCACTTTTCTAATTCTCTGAGAATTATTCCTAAGTGATCATCAGCCCGCAATTGTTGCCAGATTACCAATATTTCCAAAGTGATTCCTTAATCAGGCTGATTTGATACTTCTAAATAACTCATCAGTTCACATGTAGTATAATTCTTTGTGACCTATAATTCAATCCATTTTTTATAGCGACTGCTTAATTTATTACCGCCTTAAACGTCGCCGTTTGCAGCGCCGCAATTAACTCATGTAAATCGTTCAAAGTATCTTGCTGCTCATCAAGTAACCATTCGCGCCAAATCTCGTAAATACCGGCACTCATGAAGCCAATCCAATAACGGCGTTTTGTCGCTGGAACCTGTTGCAACATCGGCTCACTTTCATAAAAACGTTGCATATTCGCGAAAAAAATTTGTCGGATAATCGGTTCATAATGTCGCTGAATCGACAGCTTCATTGCCGCCCCGAATTGTTCAAGAAACTCACTTAATCGCTGTAACTTTTCCGCTGGTGAAACATGATTAAGCACCTCATCGAAAATCTGCCGAACTTCAGGCTCGAAATAAGCGACTAACACATCGTCAAGCGTTGTAAAATTACGATAAAAAGCCATTCGACTCACACCTGCTCGCGTCACTAATTGCGAAACTTTAATATCATTGAAATCAGTTGTTTGCAATAACTGCAATAGCGCCGTGGTTAAATACTCCCGGGAATCCTGTTTAATTAATTGTGCATGTTTCGTTGCTGCCATTACAATTTCTCCAATCTGTCACAGATGCGACTTTTGCCCTTGCTTACCTTGCCCAAGCATTGTACGATATTCTCACTTGTGTTACAAGTATAACATCTGTAAGGAGAGCAAAAATGAATAACAAGCAAAAATTAGTCGTCGTTACTGGCGGCACCGGCTTTATCGCCAGCCATATCATTAGTCAACTTTTACAACAAAATTATCGGGTGCGGACCACCGTACGTTCCTTGGCCAAAACAGAACTCGTTAAAACGATGCTCACTAACAGCGGCATCAGTGATTTTGCAAACCTTGAATTCGTGTAAGCAGATCTGAACTCAGACAAAAATTGGACTCAAGTCATGAAGGACGCTACTTATGTCATGAGCGTGGCCTCATCAACACCGACTGGTGAATTTGCCGATGCTGAGGCCATGACCACAACCGCTGTTAATGGCGTCTTACGTGTGTTAAAATTTGCTCGCGACGCTCGAGTTAAACGCGTGGTCCTAACCTCAGCATATGGCGCTGTCGGCATGGGCCACGACAAGCAACGGACGAAACCTTTCACTGAGAAAGATTGGACGAATCTAGACGCCATTAAGTTAGACCTTTACCAACGTTCAAAGACGATGGCAGAACATGCCGCTTGGCACTTCATAGAAACTGAGGGGCAAGGCATGGAAATGGCCGCGATTAATCCGGTCGGCGTGATGGGACCAGTTTTAGCCAGCGATTATTCGCACTTTAACCGTCAAATTCAAGAATTATTAAGCGGCAAAGTCCCAGCAGTCCCTAAAATCAATTCTGGTTATATTGATGCTCGCGACGTCGCCAGCCTCCATATTCTGGCCATGACGGCACCTCAAGCAGCTGGTGAACGTTTCTTAGCGACTA
Organism: Lapidilactobacillus gannanensis; assembly: GCF_003946675.1. GTDB lineage: Bacteria > Bacillota > Bacilli > Lactobacillales > Lactobacillaceae > Lapidilactobacillus > Lapidilactobacillus gannanensis. Next base: position 29,026 of record NZ_RHOT01000010.1, read on the forward strand.
CTGGGGAAACTCTGTCGATGCTGGATGTGGCCAATATCCTACGGACAGCTTTCCCTGCTTACGCGGAAAAATTACCGCATAGAACCATTCCTAATTTTGTATTGAAGCTAGCTGCTAAATTCAACCCATCTCTAAAAATGTTAGCAACTTTAACCGATAACTTCGCCGACACTAGCGATGAAAAAGCCGTTAAATTATTAGGCTGGCAACCACGTTCAGCCAAAGACGCCATTATCGCCACCGCCCAATCAATGATTGATTTAGGGATTGTCACAAAATAAGCCAACCTTTTCTAACAATCTACACCGTTGATGAAGCTAATTAAACAGAGTCTGTTCTGACTCCATTGCGGGCTTGCTGGTTGTGGAACGCGGCCGACATTGATTTGAGCCTTTGCTCTGCAAAGTCTCAAATACAAGTCTTATTGTAAGTGCTAAAGCACTAAATGTGTTCGAAGCAGCAAACGGCTATGATTAACTGCAAATAATCACTCAATCTGGTTGCACCAGCTCAAGCAATTATTTGCAGTTACTCTACGCCGAAAGACCGATGCTCCTCACACTCTAACAATAATTTGGCGGCTGACAACCACGCCCTCCATTCCGTCCGGAGTTGATTTAGTGCATTTCATGTTAGTCAGAAGTTAAGGCGATACAGCGTGGTTGGTAAAATTAAGACAATCAAAAATAAGAGTATGCAGTACAATTCAAATGCTTTTATATTCAGAATATTGGAAAAATAAAAAATCATTCAATTGAAAAGGAGTCTTCAATCATGAAAATTGCCATTATTGGTGCCACTTGGAAATCCGGTCAAAAAATATTAGCACAAGCTTTAAATCGCGGTTTAGACGTAACGGCAATTGTCCGTAGTCCAGCTAAATTAACTGCTAAAGTACCATTTATTCAACGAGAAGTGTTCCAAATTACTGCATCTGATTTAGCACCTTTTGACGTGATCATCAGTGCTTTCGGAAACTCTGATGGCAATAATCGGCAAGAACATGTTCAAGTGATGACCATTATCTCGATATCTTGAAAAACTCGCATAAACGTTTATTGACAGTTGGTGCCGCCAGCTATTTATTTACCAATGATCAAAAAACGAAGAAGTTTTATGATACGCTAATGATGAAATTATCCGGCTTACGCACGGGTTCGTTAGTTTTGGAAGCAGCCTACACCACCTTGCGTGATCAAGCGACTGGCTTTGATTGGACGGTGGTGGCGCCAGCAGTCACCTACAGCTTCGACCGCCCAGCAACTGGTCATTACCACACCAGTGCCGAGGTTGTACAAAAGAACGCCGCGGGTAAATCAGTCGTGTCCTACACTGACTTTGCCGCAGCCTTAATTGATGAAGTACAGGCACCACAATATTTAAATCAGTTAATGAGTGTTGCCGAGGATTGATTCGACAAAATAAGCCATTAAAACCAAAGTTCAATTTGGTTTTAATGGCTTATTATATTGACCGTTACTTATCAATAATTTTGATTTTAATCAACGAATTGTCTTTCCTACCGCTACTCCTCGCCAGGATCGATTTCATCAACAATCTTGCGGGCTTCATCAGTAGTCTTGGTTTGCATCAGGTCATTTCTAATTGCAGCAGCGCCTTTCATCCCCCGCACGTAAATCTTGAAGAAACGTTGCAGTGGTGCAAAGTGACCTGAAAAACCTTTAGCAACAAATTCATCATACAAATCTAATTGATAACGCAGAAGATTAAGTAACTCATGGGCTGAATGCTCCTGAGGAACTTTCTCAAAAGCGTAAGGATTCATGAAGATGCCGCGGCCGATCATGATGCCATCAACACCAGGATGTTCATGAGCTAATTTCATGCCGGCCTGATAATCGGCAATGTCACCATTGATTTGTAATAATGTGGCTGGCGCATAAGCATCGCGCATTTGCACCAACTGGTCGATCAACTCGTAATGAGCCGGCACCTTACTCATTTCTACGGTCGTCCGCAAATGAACGGTCAAAATTGGCACCTGTTGCTGCAATAGAAACGGAATCCAATTTTCCATTTCATTGATTTCACTAAAACCTAAGCGCGTCTTGACACTGACTGGTAAGCCACCCTGCCGCGCACCATCAATCACAGCCTTAGCCGTGTCAAAATGGCGAATTAAATCACTACCACTATGATTTTTCAGCACCGCTGGGTCAGGACAGCCCATATTAATATCAATGGCTTGATAACCTTGCTGTGCCACCGCAACTGCTGCCTTGGCAAAGTCTGTCTCATCATTGCCCCATAATTGAACAATTGGCTTCGGTGACTCCGCAGGATCAATATAAAGCCGACCTTTAGTAGTTTCTTTGGCCAAGGGATGGGTCATACTCAACGCATTGGTAAATTCCGTATAAAAATTATCAGGTGCCGCGGCCCGCATGACGACTCGTCTAAAAACAGAACCCGTCACGGCCTCCATTGGCGCCAAACTAAAGAAAGGCCGCTGCTCGCGCTTAGCCTGATCAGCAATCTGCTGCCAATAACTTGATTCCGTCATACTTTCCACTTCCAATTAAATTTAACATTACTTACCATTGTACCGATTATATGAGCAGATTGGCAAATTAAAAAGTGTGTGCGGATCAATGGTCAGACTGCAGTTTAGCTGTGACTGCATAAAGAAAAAAGGCAAAAATTCCCAATATAAATCCAATCACGTGTGCAATCTCATAGAAGAAGTACTGTTCACGCAATATTACTGGAGTTATCCATCTTATAACAAAAAATAAAAATAGCATGATCATGAAAGTAATTTTTATTGGATGGCCAGATAGATACGTATTTCGTATCTTCGATGAAAATAATATAGCGAGTAATAGAACAGCTAGCAAAGCATTTATCGCAACCGAGGAACCTGTATAAATACCTGATAAATCATTCGTATTCAGCCAGGAAGGGGCCATTTCGTTGACAGATTTTTTTAGGATTATTTGCCTAGCGATATCACATACAATATTACCAACAATGCCAAACATTGGAAACAGAACGGCCAGCGTTAAATGCCCGAGATACTCTTCAATGAGTCGACCAATAACAAATAAAAGAACTAAATCTAGCAACAAGTCAGGCGAATAGTGTACCCAAAAAGAAGTAAAAATCCGATAAAACTCACCACTATTTAATGCATCAATTGTGTCACCGAACAATCGATTAATTTGTAAATCGGGATCGACAAAATATAAAATAAATGTCAGCGAACAAATAACAGTATAAATTATCGTTACAAAGTAGTGCTTAATGAATTTTTTTACTGCACGCATCAGATTATCTCCCCCCAATAGTAATTTAATTCACGTAAATAAAATCATTATATTCTATTATTAAAGGAAATCAAAGATTATGCACTAAACGCTAATCTCGATAAGGGAAGAGTAACAAAAAACTAGAATATCTTGTCCGAGTCTTTTCTCATAGTTATCTTTCTTAGGCAATTATCAATGAGCCTGTCGTTTTGATGATAGTTTGTAACTTCAATTATTGGCAATAAAAGCAAACCCTGATCATTCAGCGATTAATACAGCAATCATATAAATATATCCGATAATTGAATAATAATTTGACAATGCATCTATTATTGTTATAATTAGTTTGTGATTATTGTACCAAAAATATGAAGTAAATGAGGTTGGCACTAATGAAGACGAAAAAATTAAGTAAGCCACTTGAGACCATCATCCTGTTAGTGGTGGGCCTCATGATTGGTATTTTTCTCAAAAGCGTCTTGCAAACTGCTAGTTCTCACCAACTGGCCAGGTATGAGATTGTGGTTGCGCCCACAAAATCAAGCACGATTACTTATGCCCTTAACGATCACGAATCTTTCTCCTATGACAATCCACGAAAGAAGCTCTGTGGTGTCGTTTATGACCGTAAAAAAGGCTTCTATCAGTTATATGAAATTAAACCAGCTTATTAACCAATTAGCGTGTCATCATGGCTGACGCGCTTTGGCGCCAATATCGTCACAAATCATCGCTTACCAAAGTAAAACATCCCCGCCAGTATATGGCAGGGATGTTTTTGTAAAGACTCACTAGTGTTCAAGTAAATATTATAACCACTACTAGTTACATGAATGGTTAAAACCCGGGGGATTTCATGATAACTGTTTAGCTAGGTCAATCACATTTCCCTTGATCTGATCTCTAACTTGACGGAACACAGCTAATTTTTCGGCATCAGTTCCTTCAGCAAGCGCTGGATCAATTAACGGCCAATGAATTCTCTTAACTTCTGGTGGTGTGATTGGGCATCGATCGCGTGCGTCTCCACAAAGCGTCAGCACTACATGACATTGGTTGAGGTATTTGGCATCAATCGTTTTTGACTGGTTATTTGAAATATCCACACCACTTTCAGCCATCACTTTAATTGCTAAAGGATTAACACCATGTGCTTCAATCCCAGCACTTTGAACTTCCCAATCTTTTGGAAAAATTGTTTTCGCAAACCCTTCTGCCATTTGACTACGACATGAATTACCGGTACAAATAAAATATATTTTTTCCAAATTTTTTCGCTCCTATTGTATCCAATCTGCTAGTATACTCACGTTTTCTAAATCATTCTTGACACTTTGAGGTAGCATAGGAAAAATGACAATAAAATAACTAGATTAATTATAACTTAGATGTCTAGGAAAAGAGTCATTAGCTTATTTGACGAAGCACGTAAAAAACGTGTCCTGTCAACTACAAAAAAAGGCACTTCACAAAGTAAATTGCGAAGTGTCTTAAACATTGATATGCTGGATATATTAACGTTTTGAGAATTGTGAAGCTTTACGAGCTTTCTTAAGACCTGGCTTTACGTTCCTCGGTTTTATACGGTTTCACCGAGTTTCAAAGTCCCTTTATATCAACGTTTCTATTCACTCACTTTTATGGAATTTCAACGAGTTTTGAGCGTGACGCCCTAATTTGGTACAAAATGGGCATTTCGTAAAGCTACGATTAACGCAAAGCAAACGCACAAATGAACGTAAAGCAGGTTGTAACCAGACCTGCTTTTTTTGTCCTCAAAATTCGTTTTAATCAAGAACAAATCACTAAATATGGAGGAAATTACATTGATGAAAGCAGCTCGGCGAACCTCAATTTTCGCCGCATTGATTATGCTATTCGTCCAACTCTTTGTCCCCGCCTCAATCGCTCTCGCCGCCAGTATGACCAACACCAAGGTCGCTGACTGGCGAAATACTTGGCACCTGCATCTGTTCAATGGCTTACATTGGACGGACACCGGTATGTGGATGAAAAAGGTGGACGGCAAAGTTGCCTTCTGTGTGGAGCACGGGGTCGATCTCGATATGAGCGGCTCTGGCTACAACCCCAGCGCCTACTCCGACGCTAAGAAGGATCAACTAGCCAAGATCGCTTACTACGGCTACTACCAAAAACCAACCAATCGCAACTACGCCGTGACCCAGATGATTATTTGGGAAACGCTCGGCGATTCGTTGCTCACCACACCAAACAAGACCTATCAGTCTGAAAAGAAAGCGATTCTCGATAAGGTCGCCGCGCATGATCGTAAGCCGTCTTTCAACGGCAAACAGATCACGCTCGCCGTTGGTGATTCAATCACGTTGACTGACACCAACGGACGGCTCGCAGCTTTCGCCCAGCAAACGGCAAACACCGCGAACCTCAAGATCACCAAGTCCGGCAACAAGCTCACGCTGACGGCTACTGCCCAGTCGAAGGAATCCGGCAAGGTGGCTTACGCGATTGCAAAGGCCGCTGACGTTGGTACTTCTTTCGTCTACACGAAAGGCTCACAACAAAAACTCGTCAACTTCAAGCTCTCCAACAACGGTGAGTTTAGCCTGCCAATCAAGGTCAACTTGAACGGTAACGTGAAGGCCAAGAAGGTTGACGCCGACACCAACAAGGCGCTACCGGGTGCTAAGCTCAAGTTTGAATACGCTGGCACCACAAAGGAAGTCACAACTGGCACTGACGGCTATGCTGCTCTGAATGGGATCAAAGCTGGTACCAAGATCAAGATCAGCGAAGTCACTGCCCCTAACGGCTACGTCAACAAGGGTGAACTCAAGGAAGTCACCATCGAACCCGGCAAGACCGTTGAAGTTGTCCTCGGCAACAAGGAACAGCTCGGTAACGTGACCCTCGCCAAGATTGGGCGTGAGTTCGGTAGCGACATGTTCAATGCCTACTACTCGCTTAATGGTGCTGTCTACGGCATTTACACAAGCACCGGCACACGGGTTGGCGCAATCACCACTGACGGTAACGGCAGAGGCACCTTGCAGAATCTCAAGCTTGGTAGCTACTACGCGCTGGAAGAAAAAGCTCCTGCTGGCTACGTTCTGAATACAGCCAAGCTGCCGTTTGAATTGAAGTATGCTGGTCAAACTGTCGCGGTCACTACTGCTCACGTCGATACGACTGATCAAGAACAACGCGGCACCGCCACCATCGAAAAAGTTGACACCGTTACGGGTAAGCAGCCACAAGGCGCTGCCAGCCTTAACCGCGCTGTCTACGAACTCCACCGTGCAGCCGATGACAAGCTCGTGAAGTCGGTGACGATTGCCAACAACATCGCTTCTGTTTCCGGTTTGGAACTGGACGATTACTACTGGCAAGAAGTGAAGGCACCGACTGGCTACGTGCTTGATCCGCAAAAGCATCCCTTCAAGCTGGCATACGCTGGGCAGAACGTGACCACTACCGCCGCTACCACGACGGTCAAGGAACAAGTCATCACTGGCGACCTCGACTTGCTCAAGTACGGTAACTACGACTGGGCAACTCAAGGCAAAGGCACTAAGCCAGTCATGCTAAAGGGCACCCAGTTCACTGTCACCAGCAAGACGACTGGCAAGGTTGTTCGCACTGCCCTCACCGATGCGCAAGGCTACGTGAAGTTCACGGATCTACCTTACGATACCTACACCGTCACTGAAACCAAGACCCCAACGGGCTATAACGGCATCAAGCCGTTCACAGTCACGGTTGACGGTACCCAAAAGTCCCAGCATTACAGCATCGAAAACAAGGTTATCGAAGAAAAGCTGCGTGTTGTTAAGGTCGATACCGAAACTGGTAAGACTGTGCTGCGCGCTGGTGCAATCTTCCGGATTAAGAACCTACGAACCAACAAATACGAAGTCCAGCCAACTGCCGACAAGACCGGTACGACTGACAAGTTCGCTACCGACAATTCCAGCGAGTTGATCACAGCCGAAGCGCTCGGCTACGGCAAATACCAACTCGAAGAAGTTCAAGCTCCAGAAGGCTATGTACTGGCTAAGGAACCAGCCAAGTTCACCATCGATGGTAGCCATAAGGACGGCATCGTGGTCATTAAGTTCGCTGACCTCTCCCAAAAGGGCGTCGCCACCTTGACCAAGACCGGGGCTACCCCAGTCGCCGTCGAAAAGGTTGAAACTGAATACGGCGATCAGTACAAGTTCAAGTACGACTATACCGCCTTAGCTGGTGCGAGGTTCGAGTTCAAGGCAGCCGAAGACATTACGACCGCTGACGGTACCGTTCGTGCCCACAAGGGTGCCGTGGTTGCTACCGGCACCACTGACGCTCAAGGTCAGATTCAGACCCCAGAACTCTATCTTGGCAAGTACACGGCAACTGAAATCTCTGCACCAAACGGGTTCATTATGAATACCGATCCGATTGCTTTTGAACTCAAGTATGCCGGGCAAGAAGTGACGGTAACCTCCACCTCACTTGAAGCAAAGAACGACTTCCAGCAGCTCGACGTTTCGCTAAACAAGCAAGAAGAAAGCATCACCGGCTGGAAGGACAACCTCCCAGTTATCAAGAACATCGCGGCCAACGGTCAGACTTTCGGCTTGTTCACGCAAGGCGAAACCAAAATCGGCGATACTGTGATTCCTTCTGAATCACTCGTCGCCACCACGACGGTCAAAGACGGCAAAGGTGAATTTGGCGCGATCCAGTTGCCAGAAGGCTACTACTACGTCAAGGAACTTGATGCCGGTGAGAAGCACGACTTGAATACCACGATGTACGGCTTCCATTTCCACACCACTGACAATGAGAAAATCAAGCACATCGACCTCAATGACGGCAAGGTGATTAGCAACAAGCTCTACGAAAACGAACTGTCATTCAAGAAGATCAATGAAATTGCTACGCTGGTTGCGGGTAAAGGCTACTCCTACGCGATGACCGGTAACGCTGCTGGTGCGATTTTTGAACTGCTTGACGCTGACAAAAAGGTCATTCAGACCATCACCGTTTGCAAGGATTCCACTGGCTCCATCAAGCACTTGCCTGTGGGCACCTTCTATCTCCGTGAATCCAAGCCTTCTGCTACTAACCTTGTTCTTTATAAGGAAACCCTCAAGCTCGTATCTACTAAGGACGGCGTGACGATCTTCGATAGTAAGGATAAGCAGATTGGTGAGACCAAGTCTGATGCCAAGGAACCGACTATCGACTTTGAACTGACCAACGACTTGATCAAAGGCACAGGCGAACTGACCAAGACCGACGTTTCTACTGGGAAGCGGCTGCCAAACACCGGCATCCGCATTCTGGACGAAAACGGCAAGACGGTCGTATCTGGTCGCACCGACAAGAACGGGGTCTTCTCCTTCGGCAATTTGCCTGCTGGCAAGTACAGCTTCCAAGAATACGACGCACCAAAGGGCTACGAAATTAGTGAAGCCCTCGTGCCATTCGAGATCACTAAGGATGGCGAAATCGTGAAGGCCGTCATGACCGACAAGCAGACACCTAAGCCTGGCCTCCCACAAACCGGTAACGCGACCTCCGGCTGGCTCATCGTCATCGGTGTAGTGCTGCTGCTCGGCGTCCTCGCTGCAATGGTTGTGATCGGTGGTGCCAAGAAGAAAGACGGCAAGTAACATGCGCATTTCTTCTATCAATATGTACCCTGATCCCGGTGGCGACGTGCTGCTCCAAGGAGACATCGTATTGGATCATGTGCTGATCTTGAAAAACGTGAAGCTCATCGAAGGTCAGTATCGCTGGTATATTCAGTTCCCACGATACGCTGATGGCCGCACGGTTCACCCAATCTCCAAATCGTTTTACGACTATCTGCTCCAACAACTAACCGAATACTATCACCAAGCCACAGCCGAGTAGCCCAACTACCCGGCTTTTTGAATACGAAAGGAAGACTTCAACATGGAACTCAAATTTGTTGCACCAAATATTGAAAAGACGTTCGGTCACCTATACTTCGGCTCGCTCAAGCGCGAACTGTCAGAAGGAGATCGTGACAACCGCAAGGTTGTCTCCCGCACTTACGAGTTGTTCTCCGACTTGCAGCGCACCGACAACATCGAAATCACTATTCCGGCGAAGAAAGGTGACAAGGCCGAAAGCATTGAAGTTGACGCACCGGTCACCATCATCAAGCCGCGGATTGCGACCGTTGGCTACCGGATCGGTGAACAAGCCTTTGTGCGCTACATCTGCAATGCCGACGATATTGTCCCAGTCAAATAAAGAAAAGAGGAACTCACATGCGATTAGCAGAAGGCATCGTTATCGACTTAGAAGAAACCTTTGGCGTCCTAAAATTCTCCGGCCAGCGCCGCGAACGCTTCGTGCAAGACGAAGACGGCAATCGTACTGACGACGTGAAGGAACGCACCTATGACTTGAAGTCCATGAAACAGGGAATGATGATTCAGGTTTCCATTCCGGCCGAAGCTGGAATCAAAGACTTCAAGTACAACCAGATTGTTGCTTTGGTTGACCCAGTGATCGACACCGTGGCAAACGCGAACTTCAACCGCGTCGAAACTTCGTGGTACATGAAGGCCAAGGATCTCGTGATTGCCACCGCACCGGTCAAGCCACAGGAGAAGCCAAGCAACAATGACAAGAAATAGCTCATTGCCCCACTCCTCACGCGCGCCGCCCGCTGCGGCGGTTGCTTACCACTCATGAAAGGAGTTGACCATAGATGATGACTTCCACATTGACCGTAGTTGGTCGTGAAGTGTTCATCGACGACTATAACGAAGAAATCGACAACGACTACCGCCTTGACCCAGACGAGATTCTGCAAGACATGGTGGAACTCATGGAAGAAAGCCCTGAATCTTACCAACACCTACATTTCGACAGTGAACAGACCAACGACGGCATGAATAAGCTGTTCTCGTTCACTTCATACGAAGGTGAAGATGGCTTGCGGCTCTCGTATCTGGGCGTCAGCGATGAATGAAAGGACTGATGACATGGCACAAGCACTAAGCATTGACGGCTTTTTGGAGGACTATCCCGAACTAGTTGACCCTGATTACCACGACCCCAGCCCTGACGCTTTGATCGACATGGTACTGATGGCCGCCGAACAGGCCAATCCTGATGAACCATTTTCCATTTGGGTAGACGGCGAATGTACCCGCGATCATGAATCCAAAGAGTTCAGTTTCAATATCGACACCGAAGACCGACAACCCGCTATCAAATATATTGGCGTCAAGTAACGCCCAAAGGAGAATTTCTATGAATGATCAAGTAACCCTCGTCAACCTGGACGACTTTCAATTTCACTACGAACACATCGCTGACTTTGACAACGGTGCATCACCCACTGGTGACGTCATCATCAACTTAATCGACGCAGCTAATCACGCGATTCAAGCTGGCATGAATGCTTGTGACCTGATTTTAGCCAGCGAGCAGTGTGCGAAACCCGAAGCCTACCTTCAAGGCGCGCGCTTTGGTTTCAACGTTTCAAGTAGTCCACTTGGTCTCGTGATTGGCTACGACGGAGTGAACATTGACGAATGAAACTCACGTATCGCGGTACACGGGTCTATCCCCGTCAACGCAACTTACTCTACAACACGGCGATGACGGTTGTGGTTTGCTTGTGGGTAACTGGAGCTGCCATTGCCTATTGGCCGCTGCTAAGACAAATCAACTGGAAGTTGTTTAGTTGGCCGGACGTGGCCGCCTTGCCTTGGTCATGGCTACCGCTGATTATTAACAGTTTATGCACAGCGCTACTCTTTGGCGCTGGCTTGTGGTCATATCGAACTTGGTTTGCGGATTCCTACAAGCAGATGGAACACCGCCAAAAGCTCGCCCGCATGATCATGGAGAATAAATGGTACCAAACTGACCAAACCAACAGCGAGAGTTTCTTCAAGGACTTAGGCTCAACGCGCACCAAAGAGAAGATCTCGCACTTTCCCAAAATCTACTACCGGCTCAAAGACGGGCTGATCCACGTTTCCGTTGAAATCGTCATGTCTTCCTATCAAGATCAGCTCCTGCACTTGGAAAAGAAGCTCGAAGCCGGTCTTTACTGTGAGCTGGTAGACAAGATCTTGCACGATTCTTATGTCGAGTACACCTTGCTTTACGACACGATCGGCAAGCGTATCACCATTGCTGACGTGACCTGTGAACACGGCTCCATTCAGCTCATGGAAACTGTGGCTTGGCACTATGACGCACTGCCTCACATGTTAATCGCTGGTGGCACTGGTGGCGGGAAGACCTACTTCATTTTGACGTTGATTGAAGCACTTCTGAAAGACGGTGCCCAACTCACCATTCTTGACCCGAAAAATGCCGACCTTGCCGATCTGGCAGACGTGATGCCAGGGGTCTACTCGAAGAAGGAGGCCATGCTTGGTGCGCTTGAAACCTTCTATCAGGACATGATGGCGCGCAACGACAAAATGAAACAAATGGACGGGTACAAGACCGGCGAGAACTACGCCTATCTTGGACTACCCGCCCACTTTCTGATTTTTGATGAATATGTCGCCTTCATGGATATGCTTGGCCGCGATGCTATGCAAGTCATGTCCAAGCTCAAACAGATTGTCATGCTTGGCCGTCAAGCCGGCTTCTTCCTCGTGTTGGCTTGCCAACGGCCTGACGCAAAATATTTAGGCGACGGGATAAGAGATCAGTTCATGTTCCGCGTTGCGCTTGGGCGCATGAGTGAGCTGGGCTATTCCATGATGTTCGGCGAAACCAATAAAGACTTCTTTCAAAAACCGATCAAGGGACGCGGCTATGTGGACACTGGCGGCAGCGTGATCTCTGAATTTTACACACCACTAGTGCCGCGCGGCTATGATTTCCTCACCGAAATTGGTGCCGTAGCCAATACCGTACCCGCAACCCCAACAGAACAGGAGGTATCAAATGAGCACTGATGTCAAAATCGAAAACCACGCGCAATTCCTCAACGACTTTCACGAGAACTTGCCTTTCCAATCCGACGAAGACGCGGAAGACCAACTTGAATGGATGGCAATGCACGCCCACGAGTACCCAGATTCACGGATCTGGATGGGCGCTCCCGGCGGCCTTACCGCTGATCGTTTTCCGAAGCGCTTTTGGTTCAACGTCACTACTGGCGACGACGGTGGCTTGGTCATGACTTACACCAATGTCGCAGATGAAGGCGATGAGGAGTAGATCTATGGTAATCCGATCTCGTTCACCAGATCTAATGCAGCATCGCAGGTGGCTTCATAAGTGACGTTCTCACTGTATACGTAGGCCACTCGGTACTTTTCCCAGCGCTGTTTCAATAGCACAGACCCACGCAATGTTGCAATGATTTCTGCGTATCGCGGCAACAGTGCTTCCGAACCACGAAGATCCGCCGTCGCGTGCAATGCATCCTTTAAGACTTTGAAATCAATATTCTGCCGTTGCACCTTATCGAACAGATACAAGTCGTAGAAGTCTTTCATACGCGAATTAAGTTCTTGCCGCACAACCATGGATTCGAGTTTCTCGGCAAGAATGGTCTCCATATTGTAAGCCATAACTAGAATATCTTGATCATTAAAAATCGTACGATGATGCCATGAAATTTCGCGGGGCGTGATTGTGTCCCCCGTTGAAACATCGATCTTCGTATCTACGACGCTGTTGTAGATCTTTGCTTCGATATGAATGCGAAACCCAGCGTATTCTGCGGCGACACGAATATCGTCAATCTTAGCAATTCTGATTGTTACGTCGCTGTCTGGCTCGTTCATATCAGCGATGTCCGTAAACACTTTGAGGATTTCCTCTTTTGTTACCGGCAAGCCTTTGATCGAGGTATCAACGTCACGAGTTGCCCGTGTATCAACACCTAGCATTGACGCGATTAGAAACCCGCCTTTGAGAATCAAGTTATCCCGGTAAGGCGAACGAGAAATACGATCTACAATCTCGTCTAACGCCACCTCTTGCATCAATATTTGGGGATCAATCTGCTTTTCCTTGGCAAGGTTACGCACCTTGGCTTTGAACTGTTGCCCATTTGAAAAACCTAGTTTCACAGTAGTACCTCCATGTAGTTGTTGATTTTTTCTCTAACTTTGAACAAATCTGCATAGCGTACCAGCCGCCCAATATCTTTTTGCTTTAGCTGCGAATAGCTAATCATTGCTTGACGAATAGTTTCCGAATCTGATGAATCACGCGCTCGTAAAATATCACAGAGGGTTCGCTCAATATTGTAGACCCGTACCTTGTGCTGACCCGGAGACAGCACTTCCTCAACGCCTAGCTCATGCCACTTTACATTTTGACGATAGACCCGCACAGGAAACTCGCCGAGTGAACTTGCATTATAGCCGCGAGGAAAATTCATTTGGTAACGATCCGGTGTCCTGTCGATCATATGATGCAAAAAGAGCGCAGTGTCTTTATAGTAGATACCTTTGTTAAAACGATACTGAAGGATATACATGTCATCTTCAAATATCGCCGGGTCAATATACACCCCACGCCCTACTCGTTCTAGCTTACCAAGGTTTGCAAGATCAATAAGCAGATGTGGATCAATTCCAAGTTTTCTAGCATCCGCAGTCGTTACCTGCCCGTTATTTTGCTTCAAGAAGGATTCAATTAAATCTGACATTAAGTTCGCCTCACGTTTCAAGCATCATTATACCATATAACGATGCTTGAAACGTGAAATCACAAGTACGAAAGGAGAACCCATGAGAATACCAATTATTAACAATCAAAGTCGTTTTCAGGAAGACTACGCTGACACGATTATAGCTGGAACCCCAGAGGACGCAGAAGACGCCCTGCTGGAAATGTGCGATTACATTGAGCCTTACGAAGACGGCGATCACTGGCTCGAGCTCGTCGGTGATCGCACTATTTCGGGCAAGCCCGTCTACTTCTGGTTCACAGCTAACATGACGCAAACTGGCATGCAGCTCACCTATCATAGCTGGGCGCATCATTACTAATCGGCTACACGCCGTCGTCAAGACAAAGCCTTTGAAAGGAGCAGGACTATGACTAACCAATCTGTTCAGCAAGGCTGCACCCTGCCGCCACGCGCGGCGTGCAGCGCAAAAGCCGCAAGCGTGAGTGGCAGCGGTCGGCTGGCGCCGACCGCTTACCCCCAGTACTCTAACAGGGGGGTATTAAATACAACGTCTGTGCCTGAACACAGGGTAGAAAGGTTGATATGACGGCGTTTCAATAGAAAAAGACAAAATGATGGATGGCAACCCCAATCCATCATTTTTTGAAAGGAGCGTTGCCATGTGCTCATGGCATGAAAAAACTAAAATCAAACGCAAGCAACTCAAGCTGACCCAAGCTCAAGTCGCCCGGCGCTTAGGTGTCACGCGGATGCATTACGTTCAAGTGGAGAACGGCAAGACTAACCCTAGTTCATCGCTGCAAATGGAAATCGACCGGCTGCTCAAGAATTGGAACGATGAACCAGAACTAACGCTGATGTTTGACTACATGCGCGTGCGTTTTCCAACCCATGACGCCAAGGCCGTGATCACCAAGATTCTCGGCCTAACCCCGGAACACCTGATATTTGAGGAACATGGCTTCTACGGCTATTCGGCCATGTATATTTTTTCCAACATTCAGGTCATGGTCGCGCCGGTTGGCTCAAACCTTGGCACGCTGGTTGAGATGAAAGGCCAAGGCTGCCGTGAATTTGAAGGCATTCTGCTAAGTCACGGTGAAACCTGGTACGACTACTTTCTTCGGGTCGATGAAGCTGGCGGCATCTTCAAGCGGGTTGATATTGCGATTAACGACATGGTTGGCCTGCTAAGCATCCCAGAACTGGTCAATAAGTGTCTGAACAACGAGTGCATCTCTGTCATGCGATCGTTCCAAGGGCTGCAATCGGGTAAGCTCGTGGATCTCGACGAGGCTGGCCGAGGCAATACGCTTTACGTCGGCACGATGAAAAGCGACGTGTACTTCTGCATCTACGAAAAGGCAGCCGAACAAGCTGCCAAGCGCGGTATCTCGATTGCTGACACGCCGATCATCAACCGGTTTGAAATTCGCTTGAAAAACGAGCGAGCAATCAAGGCGATTGAGAACATGCTGATTACCCGTGACGCCGAAAAGGTCGCGTTCGGTATCATCACCCGTTATATGCGGTTTGTAGATGTTGTCCCTGATAAAAGCCGCTTGAAGTGGCCGCTCAACGACCGCTGGGCATACTTTATCGGTAACGGACGCCAGCCGATTCGTCTGACTACCGATCCCCAGCCCTTTGACCTGAACAAGACCAAGGCGTGGCTCCAAAAGCAAGTCATGCCCACGCTCAAGGTCATCAAGGAAATTGACAACTACTTCGGTACCACTGATTTGCAGCTCATGATCAAGGATGCCGAACTAACCGACAAGCACCTCAAGCTTATTGAGCAACAGACTGTCGGCAGCGAGGAACTAGGAGGTGACATGTTTGGTCAATGACGTGCTGGCTTCTCACCCGCTGCGAGGCAAGGCATTCAAAGACTGCGTGCTTAACGTTTACGTCTACAAGGCGACATTAGTCGGTGTCGTCGAGCACAAGAAGTACCGGCGCATTTGCGACATGAACAGTTTTGGCTTCGCGGCACAAGGCTACATCGCTTGGCGGCACCAGCAACAAGAACACCCAGCGGCTCTGATTGGCCGCGATGGGCGCGCCTTGAACTACGGTGAGCTGCGCCGACTGCTTTATCAAACAGCCGAAGAATCAGGCTGGCCGGTCTTCGCTGCACCAGTGGAAGACCTGTTTTTCGATTAACAAACTTGGTCGCGATTGACCGCGCCAAAACAATCGCAATTCAAAAAGGAGTGATGGTCACAAATTCAACTAAAGGAGTATCAACGCAATCGAACTAGACGTCATCTACAATCGCGATTGTCTGGAAGGTATGGCGGACTTACCGACAGCCTCTATCGACATGATCCTGTGCGACTTGCCGTATGGTACCACAGCCAACGCTTGGGACAAGGTGATTCCGTTTTCCCACCTCTGGGGTCAATACGAACGGCTCATCAAACCCCAAGGCGCGATTGTGCTAACCGCAACTGAACGGTTCTCTGCGGACTTAGTGCAATCAAACCCGGCCTTGTATCGCTACAAGTGGGTTTGGATCAAGAATACTGTCACCAACTTCGTCAATGCCAAGAACCGCCCCTTATCCCGTTTCGAGGAGATTCTCGTCTTCTCCAAGTCGGGTACGGCCAACTTTGGTAACTCCCCTGACACCAAAGGCATGAAGTATTTTCCTCAAGGACTGCTCCCCTATAACAAAACCGTCAACTCGCGTAAGTATGAAAATTCCAATCAACTGCACCCGTGGAACGCTCCCGATAGCTACACGCAAGAATGGACGAACTACCCGTCTGACGTGCTCAACTACAAGTCTGATCGCACCGGCTGGCACCCGACGCAAAAGCCTGTCGATCTTTTTGCCTACCTCATCAAGACTTACACCCAACCCGGCGAGATCGTGCTGGATAACTGCATGGGGTCTGGCACCACCGCGATTGCTGCAATGGACACTGACCGCCACTTCATCGGCTATGAAATTAGCGAAGAATACTGGCGGCGCGCCCTTGACCGCATCAAGCACCACCACGCAACTCAAACTGAACTATTCTGATTCATCACTCATGATCCGGTCGCCGCTGACCGCGCCAAAACAGCGGCAATCTTGAAAGGAGCCATGGTCACTAAACTAAAAATCAAAGGATGATTATTATGAATTTCGGACAAAACTTGTTTAATTGGTTCACTTCCAACGCGCAGAGCTTGGTGCTGATGGCGATTGCCATTATTGGGGTCTACCTCGGCTTCAAAAGGGAGTTCTCTAAGCTCATCGGCTTTCTCGTCATCGCGATCATTGCCGTCGGGTTGGTGTTCAACACCGCCGGGGTCAAAGACGTACTGCTGAATTTGTTCAACCGCGTCATGGGGGCTTAGCCTATGGACGATATCAAAGTCTTTATTGCCAATCTTGGCAAGTATAACGAGGGCGAGATCGTCGGCGCATGGTTCACGCCGCCAATCAACAACGAAGAACTCGCTGAAAAGCTAGGACTGAACGACCAGTACGAAGAATACATGGTTCAGGACTACGAAGGCCCCGTTGTCTTTAGTGAGTATTCAACGATTGGTGAGATCAACGAAGCTGCCGCAGCCGTTGAAGCATTGAAAGGCACCGATATTTACCCTGCCATCAAGGAGCTGATTGGCGAATGGTATGACAACGTGGTTGAACTCGCCGCCCACAAGGAGGACATCGCTTGCTACCACGTTGCGAATATGACTGAACTAGCCGAAACCCTGGCCGATGAAGGCTGGTTCGGCGATATTCCACCTCAAGTTGAAAACTATATCGACTATGCCAAGGTTGGCCGTGACCTTGAGATTGAAGGAGGCTACGTTGAAACCCCGCACGGCATTTTCCAATTACTAGAATAATTGCTGGACTGGCGCTGCAACAGGCGTCAGTCTTTTTATCTCATCGAAAGGAGATCACATGAAGAAAGTCCGCTCCTATACCAGCATCTGGTCAGTGGAAAAGGTGCTCTACGCCATCAACGACTTGACGCTGCCGTTTCCGATCACCTTCACGCAAATGACCTGGTTCATTGTCAGCTTGTTTGTGGTGATGCTGCTCGGCGACTTGCCGCCGCTATCTCTGATCGACGGCGCGTTTCTCAAATACGTCGGTCTGCCGGCTGGGATCACTTGGTTCATGAGCCAAAAGACCTTCGACAACAAGAAACCCGTCGGCTTCTTGCGGTCGGTGATCAACTACGCCTTTGCGCCGAAGCTGACCTATGCTGGTAAACCTGTGAAGGCACAGAAGCAGAAACAAACCGCTGCTGTGACCTACGTTTGGAGGTATCACCATGAAATTTCCCATTAAGTACATCGAAGACAATCTGGTCTGGAACACAGACGGAGAAAGCTTCGCCTACTTTGAACTCGTCCCTTACAACTACTCGTTTCTTTCACCTGAACAAAAGCAACAAGTCCACGAAAACTTCCGCCAGCTAATCTCCCAAAATCGCGATGGCAAGCTACACCTCTTACAACTCGCCACCGAAGCCAGCGTCCGCGACACCCTCGATCGCTCAAAGCAGTTGGTGAAAGGGTCGCTGAAAGACGTCGCCTTCCAGCACATCGACGGGCAAGCCGAAGCCCTGACTGAAAACATCGGTGACAATCAAGTGGACTACCGTTTCTACATCGGCTTCAAGCTATTGCTTAACGACGCCGAAATCACTGCCAAGTCGATGTTCAAAGACATCTCCCTTGGCATTCGCGACTTCTTCGCCGAATTCAACACAACCTTTGCCGGTGACTTCATGACCATGAGCAACGCCGAAGTGGAGCGCTACGCCAAGTCCGCCAAGTTTCTCGCCGAAAAAATCGGTCGCCGCTTCAAGGTGCGCCCACTCGACAAGAACGATTTCGGCTACCTATTGGAGCACCTTTATGGCATGACTGGTCAAGATTACGACGACTACGAATACCACCTGCCGCGCATGAGCAACAAGCGTGACACCATCGTCAAGCGCTACGACTTGATCAAGCCCACGCGGTCGCTGATTGAGCAGCACCAAAGGTCACTCAAGATCACTCACGGTTTGGAGGAAACCTACGTTACCTATCTGACGCTTTCAGACATTGTGGGTGAGCTAGAGTTCCCCGGCTCTGAAATCTTCTATTTCCAGCAAAGCCAATTCGATTTTCCAATCGACACTTCATTGAACGTTGAGATCGTAACGAACAAAAAGGCACTGACCAAGGTGCGCAACAAGAAGAAAGAACTCAAGGACTTGGATTCCCACGCTTATGAATCTGGCAACGAAACCACACGCGGCGTCAGTGATGCCTTGGATTCCGTCGATGAACTGGAAAGCACCCTCGACCAAACCAAAGACGCCATGTACAAGATTTCCTACGTGATCCGCGTCTCTGGCCGCAGCGAAGACGAAATGAAGCGTCGCGCCGATCAGATCCTCGATTTCTACGACAGCCTGAACATCAAGCTCGTGCGCCCGTTCGGTGACATGCTCGGTCTGCATGGCGAATTTATCCCGGCATCCAAGCGCTATATCAACGACTATATCCAATACGTCACCAGTGACTTCATTGCCAGCCTCGGCTTTGGCGCCACCCAATCACTGGGTGAAAAGGAAGGGATCTACATCGGCTACAACGTGGATACCGGGCGCAATGTCTACCTTCAACCAGACATCGCCGCGCAAGGGATCAAAGGCACCGTCACCAACGCCTTGTCCGCTGCCTTTCTGGGTAGCCTCGGTGGCGGGAAATCTTTCTCCAACAATTTGCTTGTCTACTACGCTGTGCTATACGGCGCACAAGCGCTGATTCTCGACCCGAAGTCTGAACGGACTGGCTGGGCGGAAAATCTCGACTTCATGGGTGATGAAATCAATATCGTTACGCTCACCAGCGAAGAAGCCAATCGCGGAATGCTCGACCCCTATATCATTTTGTCCAACCTCAAGGATTCGGAAAGCCTCGCGGTGGACACGTTGACCTTCTTAACTGGGATCTCAAGCCGCGACGCTGACCGGTTCCCGACCTTGCGCAAAGCCATTCGTGCGGTCACGCAAGCGCCAGAACCAGGACTGCTCAAGGTGATTGATGAACTCCGCCGCGAAGATACTGACATTGCTCGTAATATCGCCGATCACATCGAATCCTTCACGGACTACGACTTTGCCGCGCTGCTGTTTTCGGATGGCACGGCTCGCCGCACCATCGCACTTGACCGCAAGATCAACATCGTGCAAATTTCTGACCTCGTGCTGCCTGATGCCGACAAGACGCAAGACGAGTACATCACTGCCGAAATGCTTTCGGTCGCGATGCTCATGATTATCAGCACCTTTGCCATCGACTTCATTCACCAAGACCGCTCGCAATTCAAGATTGTGGACTTGGACGAAGCCTGGGCGTTTTTGAACGTCGCGCAAGGCAAGGCACTGTCAATGAAGCTAATCCGTGAAGGACGCTCGATGAATGCCGGGGTCTACTTGGTGACGCAAAATGCGGACGATCTGCTGGACGAAAAGATGAAGAACAACATCGCCCAGAAATTTGCCTTCCGCAGCACCGACATCACAGAAATCAAAAATACGCTGACCTTCTTTGGTCTCGACGCCGAAGACGAAGGCAATCAAAACCGGCTCCGTTCCTTGGATAATGGCGAGTGCCTATTCCAAGACATCTGGGGACACGTCGGCGTGCTGCACTTCGACTACATCTTTGAGCACTTGCACAAAGCGTTTGACACTCGGCCACCAAAGCCAAAGGAGGTGAATCTTGATGACCAAAGCTAATCGGCGCCGACTGTTCCTATTTCTGGGACTGGCGGCAGGGTTCATGATGGTGCTACTCGTGGCTGGCAGTCAACCGGTTCACGCCGCTGGGCTGGTGGATGATCACTCTGGCGGCTCCGCTGAATATGCCAAGTACCCGTTGTCGCATTATCAGCTCGACTACTTCGTGGACACGAGTTGGGACTGGCTACCTTGGAACTGGGGCGACGGGATTGGCAAATCGGTCAACTACGGGCTGTATGCCGTCACCAACTTCTTGTGGACGTTATCTGTCTATCTTTCAAACGCCGCCGGGTACTTGATCCAGCAAGCCTACTCGCTGGACTTCATCAAGGACACCTCGGCCGCGATTGGGAAGAACATGCAGTTGCTGGCAGGCGTTTCGCAAAACGGCTTCTCAACTGACGGCTTCTACCCAGGATTGTTGTTGTTGATCACGCTAGTCGTTGGGATCTACGTCGCCTACACTGGCATCATCAAGCGGGAAACCTCAAAAGCCATCTCGGCAATCGTCAACTTCGTGGTGATCTTCATTACCTCCGCCAGCTTCATCGCTTACGCGCCCAGCTACATCAGCAAGATCAATGAATTCAGTTCCGACATCAGCACCAGCGCCTTGAACACCGGCTCCAAAATGATTCTCGGTACGAACACGTCAACCAACAAGTCCGGCGTGGATGCAATCCGTGACACCTTGTTTGAGATTCAGGTCAAGCAGCCCTGGACACTGTTGCAATTTGGCGACAGCGATGCTGGTGAAGTCGGCGAGAATCGGGTCAACCAACTGATGAAGGCTGATCCGTTCGGGGATAAAGGCAAGACCCGAACGGACTTGGTGCGCGCCGAAATCGAAGATAAGGACAACGAAAACCTTGCGCCGACCATGACTATCAATCGGCTGGGAACAACCACCTTCGTTGTGATCTTCAATATCGCGATTACCTTGTTCGTCTTCTTCCTGACGGCAATGATGTTGTTCTCGCAGATCCTGTTCATCATTTACGCGACGTTCCTACCGGTGTCGTTCCTGCTTGCCATGTTGCCCTCGTTCAACGGCCTGATGAAGCAAAACATCATGAAGCTGTTCAACACGATCATGACCCGCGTCGGCGTGACGTTGGTGCTAACAGTGGCGTTCTCCCTGTCAGCGATGGTTTACGGCTTGTCCGCCACCTCGCCGTTTTTCCTCGTCGCCTTCCTGCAAGTCACGATTTTTGCTGGCGTCTGGATGAAGCTCGGCGATCTGATGGGTATGATGCAGCTACACAGCTCTGACGCCCAACAAGGGGCACAACGCTTCTCAAGGCGTGGCAATCGAATGCTGCGGCAATTTGTCGGCAGTGCGATGGGCGGTGCAATGGCTGGTCGGTTCCTATCGCGTGGCATGGGTAAAGCACACGCCCCGCAACTCCCCGCCACCGGCCAACGTGAACAAACGAACGGCGCACCCAAGCCTAAGCCAGTGCAAAAGCCACGCAGTCAGCGTCTTGGTGAAAAGCTCGCCGATGTCTCTGATGTCGGCAACAAGCTCAAGGACAAGACCAAACGCGGCTTGAATCAGGTGAAAGACGCGCCAACCAACGTTTTGTATGGTCTGCATCGCGGCAAAGAGTTAGCCAAAGACGCAACGGAAACGGCGAAAGGTAACTTCAAGGACCGCCGTGCCGCTAATGCAAAAGAACGCGAACAACAACGCGAGAAGCACCGTCAACAGATGCGTGACCGTAAGCTCGCCATCACCCCTGGTGCCAAGCCGAGGTCAGCTTCTGGTACGCCACGCCGCAAACCAACGTCTGATCCTAGTCAGCCACTGCGCAAACCGCTTGCGACAATCAAGGGCAAGCGTCCCGCTGGCATGACTGCCGATCGCACCAAGTTAGTCGGTAAGCCGTCACAAACACCGCAAACCAAGCGGCGCACGATCAAGCCGGTTAGTCAGCGTCCCATCACGCCGACTAACACGCCACCAACCGAGACCACCAACGGTACTCGGCCACCGAAGACACACAAGGCCGCACCGAAACCGTTGAAACTCGTCCCAGAAAAAGCAACCAGACCTCACACGCTAAAGCCGCAGCGGATTTCCAAGGCCAAGGCGCGTACGAAGAAACGATGAAACTCTGGCGTTGGTTGGCACTAGCCGCTTTGCCAATCATCATGTTAGGCATGTTGTTCTTCACCGTGATCGCCAGCGACGATGAAGAAGACCCGCCAAACTCCGCGCTCACCACCGATGCCATGAGCCTCTCCGCTGCGGTTCTCAAGCACCGGCTGACTGTGGAGAAATACTGCCGAGAATTCGGTATCACCGATCAGGTCATGGTGATTCTTGCCATCATGCAAGTCGAATCTGGCGGCCAAGGTGGCGACGTGATGCAAGCCAGTGAATCACTGGGACTGCCGGTCAATACACTTGGTACTGATGCCTCAATCAAGCAAGGCGTCAAGTATTTCGCGTCACTGGTCAAAAGCATGAAGGCTGCCGATGTGGATCTCAACACTGCGATTCAAAGCTATAACTTCGGTGGCGGATTTATTGACTATGTGGCAAAGCATGGCAAGAAATACACCTTTGAGCTGGCAAGTGATTTTGCCAAAGCGAAAGCTGGCGGCAAGCAGGTCAAGTATACGAATCCGGTGTCGGACACCGGCTGGCGCTACGCTTACGGCAACATGTATTACGTCAAGGTGATCTCACAATACCTGGTCACGGATGGCGCGAAGTTCGACGACAAGACGGTGCAAGTCATCATGACCGAAGCACTCAAGTACCAAGGCACAGCCTACGTGTTTGGCGGCTCAACGCCAGCCACTGGCTTCGACTGTTCTGGATTGACCAGTTGGTCCTATGCCAAGGCTGGCATCACCTTGCCACGCACGGCGCAAGCACAATACGACGCTACCGCCCACTTGAACATCAAAGACGCCAAGCCAGGCGACTTGGTATTCTTCCACTCAACCTACAACACCGCCGACTACGTGACCCACGTTGGGATCTATGTCGGCAATATGAAAATGTACAACGCTGGTGATCCGCTCGGTTACGCCGACTTGAATTCAAAATACTGGCAAGCGCATCTGATTGGTGCTGGCCGGGTCAAAAGGTAGGTGAAGCTGAATGGATGGTTCTGGCATCAGCTACTTCGACTGGATGGAACTGATTACTAACACCTACGACGATGCGCTCCAAAAAGCCCACGTCGATCTCAAATTCGGCGATAACAATGCGCTGCGCAATAAGGAACTAGACTTCGCCTCCGCTGAATGGGAACGGATCAAGTTCTTTAAGCAGCGCCTACCCAACACTGATGACCTCTGCGTTGTGCTCGAACGCTTCGTGGATCGAATGCCTGAAATGGAGTACGGCCACCGTCGCGAATATCGACTGGCCGTCGCGCATGAAGTCGCGGTGGATCACTGGCTCGTTGGTAAGGTGTTCGCGCCAGTAGACCGTAAGTACATTCTCGACCGTGAACGCCACCTGGCCGAAGACTACTTCGACCACGACCGGGAACTCGGCGAGTACATTGAAACCGACTACGCAAGCTACAAGCGCATCTCCTTGCAACGCCTGTTCACCCAGTTTCTCGATATTTATGATGACTTTTACCGCTGCTACGAAATCAGAAAGGACAGGGTGACTTAACCTTGAGTAAAAATGAAACCAAAAAGAAAGGCTGGTTCAAGAAACAACCAGCCGCACCAAAGCCGCCGAAGATCAAACGGCGCGGTTTGCGGCGCCCGGTAACCCTACTTTGCTGGGCGGTACTAATCGGCGCTACCAGCTTCGGCGTCTATAAAGACCTGACCGCTATCGACACCCACACGATTCATGAAACCCAAGTTATGAAGACTAAGGTGATCGACACTCACGCGTTGGCAACCTTCACCACTGACTTCGCGAAGATCTACTACGCTTGGCAGCCGAATCATGAAGCGCTGGATCAACGGCAGAAGAACTTGCAACCGTACCTCGTAGAACAACTGCAATCACTGAATGCCGACACCGTGCGCAACGATATTCCAACAACTGCCACGGTAAGTGAGGTCAAAGTCTGGGACGTAAGCAAGACCGCCAAAGACACATTCCGCGTACTATTCACAGTGACCCAAGATCTCACCAAGGGTAAAGACAAAAAGTCCGTGACCAGCACCTACACCATCAACATTATGCAAAACGGCAACGGCGATATGGTAGTCACCAAGAACCCAACCATTGCCGCTGAACCAGCGACAGCACGAATCAAGCTACCGGACACACAGTCCGATGATTCGGTAGACAGCGCCACCACAGAAGACGTCACCAAGTTCCTCAAGACGTTCTTCGCACTTTACCCGCAAAGCGATCGCAACGAACTCAAGTATTACGTCAAGAACGGCGCACGCCCAATCAAACGGAATCTCAAGTTTGTTGAGCTACTCGATCCAATCTTCAAGCAGACGAAAAACGGTTTAACTGTCACCTTATCTGTAAAATACCTCGACACTGACAACGACATGACCCAGGTTTCGCAATACACTCTGAACCTTTCGAAACAAAACAACAACTGGACGATTATCGACGGCATGTAATGTAAAAGAACTCGGCTCAACCACCACGCATTTTTGCGGAATGGTTAAGTCGAGTTCTTTAGTGCCTTTTTTCAAGTATATGTCGTCTGTTTTGAAGTTGCCCTACTAACAATCACGGTAGAATTTACAACAAGACATGATTATCCACACGTTCAACTAAAAAGGTGGACAGTTACGACCAAATTATTTCAGCACGCGTACCCCAAACGATGGCATAAAGTAACTTGAAATCGTTGATACACGAACTGTTTCACCAGGCTTCGGCGCGTCGATAAACTGGTTATTGCCAATGTAGAGCGCATCATGATAAGGGGTACCGCTGTTGCCCCAGAATAAGAGGTCACCGGGCTGAAGATTGCTCAAGTTAACGCGCGTACCAGCATACTGCTGGGTGCCTGTCCAGCCACCGATATTCATCCCTAATGCGTGAGAGAACACGTAATACATCAATCCAGAACAATCAAAACTATTGGGGCCCTTTGCCCCGTATACATACGGCTTCCCTACTTGCTGTCTGGCTAATGCAATTACTGCTGCTGCTTTTGCACTAACCGAAGTACCAGTTGTACTTTGTGTTACTGTACTTTGTGTTACTGTACTTTGTGTTACTGTACTTTGCGTTGTTGTACTCTGGGCTGTAGCGCTGCGAGTTGAGCTGCTTTGTGATGCTGCTGTAGAGTTTTGAACTGGTGTTGTCGCGGAAGCTGTGCTTGCCGTTTGAGAAGCGCCGTTGCTTGCTTCCGAAGTCGTCGTTGATTGCTTGATTGCAGCAGTTGATACTGCGTTAGTATCACTAACTTCACGGGTACCAGCACTAGCCACCCATGCACCATTGCCAACTTGATACCAAGTATATCCGTCAGCTTTTGTCGTGTTGGTGAAGCTAAGGCTTTGACCAGTCGTAAAACTACCAACAATCTGGTACTTTAACCCAGGCCCAGTGCGCTTATTTGAGCCAGCGATCACCGTAAGCTTTCCGGTGATCGGTTGAGCACCAGCATTGGCAACCCATTGATTATTTGCCAGTTGATACCACGTATAGCCATCAGCTTGTGCCACAGTTTGATAATTACGATCAGTACCAACCGCTAAACCACCAGTAATTGCAGCGTGAATGGTGGGTGCTTGGCGTACATTTGACGAATACTTCGTGCTTAAGGTACTTGCATGTACACCATTAGTTTGTGAGAGTGCGATCCCTGCAAGGATCGTTGCGCTGGTCAATCCAATCATTGATAATTTTGTCAATTTCATATTGTCTGTTCCTCCCGAGTGAAGATATCACTTGCACTTGCCATGATGTCATATTAGCCAACGATTGTGGAGAATCGGTGTAGACCCGATTACCGTCATGTAACAAAGCCAGCACTTACATGACAAATTCATTCCATCGAAAAAAATACGCTGCCGGTTTATCTCGGCAACGCATCGATTGATTACTAACTTGTCTTGTTCATTCATTAATTCGTCAAATTGATCTTAGGTGTTTGGCGGGCGTCATGCGTCGACTTAAATAACGGCTTCAACTTAAAGCCCAGTAGTTGAGCAGTTATATTCCTCGGAAAGGTACTGAGCAAACGATTGTATTGCGTAGCTTCACTGATGTAACTTGATCGCGATATTGCTATCTGATTTTCAGCAGCCACCAGGTTAGTCATTAACCCGCTAACTGATTTCTGTGACCCTAACTGAGGATACTGCTCTTGAATCACACTAACTAAGGTCACAACCTGTTGATTCAGCTGACGGTCTGCATTGGCTTTGGCTACGGTACTGTTTGCATCATGATATGCTGAACGCGCCTTCGCAATCCCAATAAACACTTTTGTTTCATCTTTCATCTGTCCTTTAACGACGGCGACTAAGTTGGGAATCAAGTCAGACCGTCGTTGCATTGCAACCGCTACTTTGCTCCAGCTCGCATCTACTGATTGCTTCTTCTGCTGCAGTGTATTATACTGCCTGATTGCCACAAGCGTCCCCATCGCCAACAGGATGATGAGGGCAATGCCGATGATGAATTTTGGCTTCAAATGAATATTCTTCAATCATCTCGCTACCCTTCAACAACCCATGGATCCAGACCCGGAAGAGCCTTGTTCGATTGAGACCTGCTCACTCACTCGCGTTTGTAATACGCCACGCAACGAGTCAACATCACCTGAGAAAACCAACTGAATACGTTGATGTTTATCCGTGATAAATTGCCCCAGCACTCGACCACCACGGCTGGTTTGCGCAAAAGGTGTCAAACGAATCTCCGTGATATGTTTGAAGTCAATACGCCGACGCAGGCCAAAACTCTGACTGATCAAAAAATTCTTGCCTAACCCACCAACGCCAAAGATGATGTTGATCATGATAAACAAAGCGAGAAAGATGGCATAATCCAAACGACCACCGATTTGACCGTTGACCAACCACATTAGAAAGAACGCTCCCATCAAAACCGAAGTAATGCTATAGTTAGCCCGGACATCAATTTTCGCTTGCCAATAGATGTAATACACGGCAAGTCCGAAAAACACGACATTTGCCGTATCGATCAATATTACACTGAACATAATAAAGTCCCTCCAATCTATGCGACAACACTGGCATCACCGAATAAGTTGACTAAGGCCATGGGTTTCAATGTACGATCAGCGATAACTGTCGCATTACTGGAATCAAAGTCCAAGGTGACGGTATCAACTCCGATCACGTCATGCAACGTGAAAAAGATGCTTTTGACTCGCCATTCACAACACATGCTAGTGAAATGTAAGACTATTTTACGCATAATCTGCTCACCTCATTCAGCCAAATCAGCCCATTCAACATTATGCCTACGCCGTACAACAATCAGTACAATCGCCGTAATCACTAAAATCACCGAAAGTACTTGTGATACTCGGATATCGCCAATTAAATATAAGCTATCAGTGCGCATCCCTTCAATGAACATCCGCCCAGTACCGTACCAAATCAGATAGGCAAGAAACAGCTCGCCGCGCCGAAAAAGCTGTTTACGATGGCGTAATGCTAAAAACAGTATCACTCCGGTCAAGCTCCACAATGATTCATACAAGAACGTGGGTTGTCGATAAGCACCATCGATCCACATTTGCCGAATAATAAAGTCCGGTAAGTGTAAACCACGCAAGAACGCTAACGTCGTCACTGCACCATGAGCTTCTTGATTCATGAAGTTACCCCAACGGCCAATTGACTGTGCCATTAACACCGCCGGAGCTAGTACATCTAACATTTGCCAAAGCGAAACGTGATGCTTGCGCGCCACCAATATCGCCACTAAAAATCCGCCAATCAAGCCACCATAGATTGCAATACCACCATGCCAGATGGCAATGATTTCAGCGGGATTATTCCGGTAACTGGACCACTCGAAGACGACGTAGTAAATGCGCGCACTGATAATCCCAACCGGTAACCCCCACAAGATCAAATCGTCGAAAAGTTCACTATCGATATGTTGGCGTTTCGCTTCTCTTTGCACCATTGCATAAGCCACGATGACACCAGTCACAATAATCAAGCCATACCAACGAATCGTAAACGGGCCAAATTGAAGGGCAATTGGATTAAGACTACCGATGATCATCACCTCCTTGAATGGGCAATTTAACTGTAAACGTGCT
This sequence comes from Lapidilactobacillus gannanensis, assembly GCF_003946675.1. GTDB lineage: Bacteria > Bacillota > Bacilli > Lactobacillales > Lactobacillaceae > Lapidilactobacillus > Lapidilactobacillus gannanensis. Next base: position 57,887 of record NZ_RHOT01000010.1, read on the forward strand.
GCCCTTCATCAACTGACTATCAACCTTGACTGCACCACCATGTGCGGCAACAATTGTTTTCACCATCGCCAAGCCGATCCCCTGACCGCCGTTGCGACTTGAACGTGCCGGGTCGGCCATATAGAAATGGTCAAAAATATGCACCAATTCTTTGGCGTCGATTCCAATACCAGAATCGATAACTTGAATCACGGCATTGGCAGATTCTTGCATTAAACGCACCTGAATCGTGGCACCAAAGTCAGAGAACTTCGATGCGTTGGTCAAGAGGTTGAGCAAGACTTGCCGTAGCTTTTCTTCATCACCATACATCATGATCTTGCGCGTCGCGACTGTGATACGCTGCTGCTTGGCCTCCAATTTCGCTTGGAAGTTCTGAGTGACTGCATCAACCATTGCGCCTATGTCAAAGCGGGCTTTGTGTAATTGATCCGCATCGGTTTCGATGGAAGCAATCAATTCAATATTCTTAATCAAATGAGTCAAACGGATCACTTCCTCATCCATATTTTGTAGCCGTTCGGTTGAAATTTCCCACACGCCATCAATCATCGCTTCCAGCGTCCCTTGTAACATCGTCAATGGTGTTCGTAATTCGTGCGCGATATCGGAGGATAGCTGCTCACGGGTTTCCTGCTGACGATTCAATTGACCTGATAGTGCATTGACAGACTCCAATAAAGTAATGATCTCGGTGATGCGAGTATTCGCCGGAAGCGGCTGTTGATAGTTTCCTGTCGCCACTTTACCCGTAAAAGCAACAACCCGTTTGATTGGCGCAGTCAGGCGTCCTGCCAGCCACCAAGCAATCACGATGGTCACCATGAATGTGATGACCGCAATGGTAATCAAGCTAGTTTTCAATTCACTGACATATTCAACGTCGTGGCGTCCATAACCCAAAGGATCATATCCGGAGAATACAGCGTTGGCGACCACTTTGCCTTGGATACGAATCGATTCGGTGTGTTTGCGGTCAAACCCGGTGCTAACAGACTGCTGCTGTTTGGCAGTCGGTCGCATCAGAATGCGCCCATCAGGCGCGTAAATCGTCACTAGCACACCGGCCCGATAGCCAGTATTGCGAATCTCCCGTAATTGCTTGGCCTGCCATTGATCATGGTTGTTTACATAGCTCAACGCAATTTGTTGCCGTATGGTGACCAAAGTCGTGCTGTTGCGTTGTGTCACATATTTGTCAAAGTGATCATTGGTTAGCGCCACCGTTACCAGGCTAACGGCACCGATGATCAATACAATCACAGTGGTAAAAATCAATAACAATTGCGTCCGCAACGACATTTTCATGCAGAAACCTCAGTAAAAAAGTATCCACTGCCCGTGGCAGTTTTGATATAGTGAGGGCTTTTAGGATCAACTTCCAACTTCTTACGCAAATTTTTGATGTGCGAGTCAATCATGCGATCCATTCCTTCATAATCGATCCCGCGCGTCGTTTGGATCAATTGCTCGCGAGAAAAGATTTGTTTAGGATGACGGATCATGACTTCTAACAAATCAAATTCAGTCTTGGTTAATTCAATTGTTTCTCCATGGCAGCGCACCTCCCGCGTCATCAAGTTGACCTTGATTTTGCCATCATCAGTGCAGATTTCGTCAGCGTGATTTGGAACTTGGCGACGTAAAACCGATTCTACCCTCGCAACTAAAATACGTGGACTAAACGGCTTAATGATATAGTCATCTGCACCAGTACGTAAACCCTTGATCACATCAGCCTCACTGGAACGAGCCGTTAACATGATGATTGGGACATGCCGAGTTTCACGCAGCAACTGGGCAACTTCAAGTCCATTCATATCTGGTAACATCAAATCAAGCACCACCAAGTCCACGTCATGTGACTGTGCCATTGCCAGGGCTTGCGTGCCACTATCAGTAGATTCGACCATATACCCCGCCTTTTGCAAATACGCGGTCACAATTTCAACGATTTTCGGCTCGTCATCAACGACTAATACTTTCATCGGGACCTCCTGCTGCTTTGACGAATTGATTATTCGTCGTTTTCGTCATCATCTTCATCAACGTGTTTCTTAGCGTGATCATGGCCGTGTCCGCCATGCATACCAGGCATCATAAACATCATTACACCGTGAATCGCCAACATCGCGATCAGAAATATCCAAGTCGTCATAGATTGCTCCTTTTGTGTTTACAAGAATTAAAGGTCATGATGCGAATGGCCCTTGTGCATGAATAACATCATCACACCATGCATGGCCAGACATGCAACTAAAAAGATAATCAATGTCCACATAATGAATCACTCCTTATCTGTGGGTCTAACGTAAATATTGAAATAGCCACCAAGCATTTACCAGAAGCACCGTTACCACGAAGCTGACTAATACCGCCACTGCTTTTTTTGAACTGGTCATTTCGTTCACCTCATTTGCGGATGTGCAAAGTTTGGGCATTGATGGCCACCACGATCGTACTCAATCCCATCAATACCGCACCCAATGCCGGACTTAACACAAATCCTACGGGAGCCAGGATACCACTCGCTAAGGGGATCGCGAAAATATTGTAACCTGCGCCAAACCACAAATTTTGTACCATTTTACGGCTAGTATTATGAGCTAGCTCTAAGAAATTCAGAATGTCAGACGGCTCACTGCGAACTAGCACGATATCCGCAGAATCAAGCGCAACATCCGTTCCGGCACCAATGGCGATCCCGATATCTGCCCGAGCCAAGCTGGGAGCGTCGTTGACCCCGTCACCGACCATTGCCACCGTATGCTTGCCCGCTTGATATTGGCGCACGATGCCTTCCTTGTCGGCCGGTTTGAGTTCAGCGTGAACATCGACTTCCGCAATACCCAGTTGCTTAGCTACCACCAGAGCAACTTGTTTATTGTCGCCAGTCAACATTACCGGGGTAATATGACGTGCTTTTAGTCCGTCAATCAACTTCTTCGATTCAGGTTTAATTTGATCGCCTTGTGCGACAAAGCCAACCGCCTGTTGATCTGCTAGCAAAAAGCTAACGGTATTGCCTTTCGTCGCCCATTCATGGACAACATCGTGATCATAACTGATTCCTTGGTCAATGAGATACCGCTCATTGGCGATCATTAATGCTCGCCCGCCTACCGAGCCGGACAACCCGGTACCAGCGATGTTGATCACATCGTTGGCCTTTGGGACGTCTACGTTTTCATGTTTGGCAGCATTAAGGATTCCTACCGACAAGGGATGGCTAGAGTTTTGCTCAAGCGCCGCGAAATTCGCTAACACGTCACGGCTTGAAAAACTGTCATCCCATGAATCAAACGCGGCTACGGCAAAGTTTCCTGCGGTCAAAGTACCAGTTTTGTCCATCAGAACCATATCGAGGTGATCAGCATCTTCCAATGCTTGGCGCTTGCGCGTCAATAAACCGTTCTTCGCACCGATCGAGGTCGAACGCGCAACTACCAGTGGAATTGCTAAGCCCAATGCATGCGGACATGCGATAACCAAAATCGTGACCATCCGCTCCAAAGCAAAATTAAATTCTCCAGTCAACGCCCACCACACGATAAACGTGATCAGCGCCACGGAAACGGCAATGTAGACCAACCAACCTGCAACTTTATCAGCAATGCCTTCGGCGCTGGATTGTTCACGTTGAGCATCACTCACCAGTTGCATCACTTGCGCCAGATACCCTGAATCCCCGGTACCGGTAACTTTCACTTGTAACGTCCCGGCACCGTTGGTTGAGCCACCGATGACCTTGTCCTTCACAGTTTTAGTGATGGCCCGTGCTTCACCAGTCACCAAGCTTTCGTTCACTGACGTGTTGCCTGCTGTGATCACACCGTCAGCTGGAATTTTGGCGCCAGCTTTAACCAACACAACGTCATTGACCTTAACTGCTTTTAGCGGCACCGTGCGTTGTGTGCCGTCTGTATCGATCACCGTTGCTTCACCTGGTAACAACGCCGCCATCTTCTGGAGCGCATTACCAGCAGCCATCACAGCATTCATTTCAATCCAATGACCCAACAACATAATATCGATCAATGTGGCTAACTCCCAGAAGAAGTCCATCACATTGCCGTTTGGCGCGATGAAATGATTCATCACAAATGAATAGATACTGTAAAAATATGAAACAGAGATCCCGATCGCAATCAGAGTCATCATTTCCGGTTTCTTGGCCTTGATTTCCGCCACAGCACCAGTGATAAAAGGTGCCCCACCGTAGAAATATAAGAATGAGGCTAAGATCAAAGCCACCCATTCTGATCCTGGAAATGAGAATGTCGGCAACCAAGCAACTTTTAACATAGGTGACAGTATAATGACCGGAATAGATGCGACTAGAGAAATCCAGAACTTCAACTTCAAATTTCCCATGTGCATCATCTGACCACCGTGTTGCATCATGGTGTTATCCATCTGCATGTCTTTCATCTCATGATGATCGTGGTGCATATCCATGTTATTCATTGCAATTCCTCCATATTCTCCCTAACACCATGAATAGCTTAACTGGCACACATGTAGATATTATGATGTTAGTGGAATAGCCACAACGTTTACAACTGTAAATACAAGCGTATTATAATGCTTCCATTTACAGTTGTCAACAGTCCTACTGTTGAAATTCGCATAACCATTTGATCAACACTTGCTGGGTGACCACATAACGCCCTGTCGAGACTTCAATAAAGACTCGCGAATGTTGATCTAAACTGGTAATCACCTCATTGATTGAGGCATTACCGTTCAGCGTTTCTCCCAACACTTCATGCGTCGGTAGGGCAAACTTGATCAATTCACTTGAGCGGATATCTCCAAATCCCCGCTGTTGCTGATTGGCAAACAGTGACGCCACAAATTGATTGGCTGGATGCTGACGGAGCACTTTCGGCGCATCGACTTGAAGCAAGCATCCTGCGCGCATCACACCGATACGATCCCCCAGCCGTAGGGCTTCTTGCATATCATGAGTCACAAAAATCACGGTAGAGTCGAGTTCTTCATGCAACCTCAACAATAATGTTTGCAGTTCCTGGCGCACAATAGGATCCAGCGCCGAGAACGGTTCATCCATTAAAATTAGCTTTGGATCTGCAATCAACGCCCGCACAATGCCGACCCTTTGCTGCTCACCGCCCGATAATTCATGGGGGTAGCGTCCTGCATAAGTACTGAGTGGTAAGGACACGGCGTCCATCAAGGTACTAGCCCGCTCGTGAATTTTGGTAGCCGCCCAATGTTTTAGTTCCGGGATCAGCGCGATATTTTGATATACCGTCATTGTGGGAAATAACGTCCCTTGTTGGAATATATACCCGATGCTACGATGCAGTTCAGTCACAGGAAAACTTTCGATTGGTTTTCCGTCCAAGCGGATTTGACCCGCACTGGGTTCGATTAGACGATCGATCATTCTTAATATTGTGGTCTTTCCCGACCCGGATTCACCCACCAATACAAACAATTCACCCGCACGCACCGATAAATCCAGCTGTGACACCACATCTTTACCAGCCATTTGCTTTGTGACACCACAAATTTTTAATGTACCTGTCATTATTTACTCCCATTCGTCAATAAGTGATGCTGTATCAAGAATTGCTTTGCCACACTAGCAGCGCTTTTTTTCTGAACATTGACGGCATAGTTCATCGCTTGCATTTGAGTTTCCGTGATCTTTCCAGCAAGTTCGTTCAAGATTTTAACGATCTGTGGATGACTTTGGGCAAAATCTGTTCGCATTAGCGGTGCCCCACGATATTCTGGAAATAAATGACGATCGTCTTTCAAAGCAATCAGATGATACTGTGCCAGTTGTGAATCAGTCGAGTACCCATCAGTTACATTAATATCGCCTTTATTCAAAGCCAGATAACGTAATGACGGATCCATTGAGCTGATCGCTAAATTCAATCCATAAACTTGTTTCAGCCCTACATTCCCATCTCGACGGTCAATAAATTCAAGATCAAATCCCGCTTTGAGATTCGATTGAACGCGACGAAGATCTGAAATCGTTTGAACATGATTTTCCTCGGCAAATTTCTTTGTCACGACCACCGCATAAGTATTGTTGTAAGCCAAAGGTTTGAGTAACGTGAGATGATCTTGGCGCTTGATCAACTGTTTAGCCACTGGGTAGCTATCAGCACCTTGCGCGATTGCAGCAGATTGTTTAGCTGTTGGCTTGACAAAACTTTCTAGCACCGTTCCCGTAAACTCAGGGTAAACGTCGATTTTTTTGGCTTTCAATGCGCGATATAAAAACGTGGTCTGACCAAAATTCGGTTTTAGTGTCACATGCACACGGGTGGTTTTGGCTTCAATCATCAACTTATACATATTGATCAGAATGTCGGGCTCCGATCCAAGCTTCCCAGCAATCGTGATATTTACGACTGTAGGTGCCGTCAGTTGCTTAATTCCCCAGCCACCACCACCTGCGACGATAAGGATCGACAAGCCGATCAAGATTTGTTTCCATTTCAGTTTTTGCAGTCCGGCCAATACTAAAGAAAGGATAACAGCCAAACCAGCTGCTGCGATTGCACCAATCAACGTAAGGTCAGAATCATTACGATTGATCCCCAATAAGATGAACGTCCCTAAGCCACCTGCCCCAACCAAAGCGGCCAATGTCGCGGTACCAATGATCATCACAGTTGCTGTGCGAATGCCGGAAAGAATGGTTGGCATTGCCATTGGCAGCTCCACTTTCCGTAATTGTTGCCACCGGGTCATCCCAAAAGCAGTTGCCGCTTCATGGTATAACGGGTCGATTTGACTGATGCCGGTATACGTATTGGTGAAAATTGGGAGTAGGGCGTAGGCGATCAAGGCGATGATTGCAGGGGTATTCCCGATCCCAACGAAAGGGATCAGCAGTCCTAACAAAGCCAAAGAGGGAATTGTTTGTAAGATACTGGTCACTTGCATCAATACTTCTGCTACCTTTCGATGCGGAATGACCAAAATTGCTAACGGCACTGCAATTGCTACTGCGATCAGCAAGGCGATCATTGAAAGCTCTAGATGTTGAATCAATGCAGTCAGTAAATCACTGCGACGGTCGATTAAAGTTTTGATTAACGCTGTCATATTATCCTCCCTGGGTTTACAAATGTAACTTTAATCCGTCGATGTGGAGAAATTGTGTCAATCGACACTTTCTTGAAAAAAGCCGAAACAATTACCTGGTTGCTTGCAGCGGCAGTCCATGAGATAATCACGCTGACTATTTTAAGGAGAATCGACTATTGCGTATGTTAAGGCCATATGATGTTCCCATTGTGCTCTTACTGTTGGTTACCAGTTTCATTCCGTTAGTGATTTTTTGGCATCAACAAGCACAGCAACCACAAAATTCAACACATTACGCCACCATCAGCATCGATGGCAAAATTGTGCGTAAAGTGACGTTATCTGGAAATAAGCGACATTATCAATTCACACTTCATCCACATCCAGGTGAATACAACATTATCGAAGTGGATGGCGCTCGCATCCGCGATAAGGAGGACAACACACCAGATCAAATTGCGGTCCATACCAGTTGGATTCGATCTGTCGGCCAACAAAGCATTTGTCTTCCGCACAAACTTATCATTCGAATTCGCAGCACGAATGCCAAAGAAAACAATGATGCCAGCGACGGGTTGGTCCAACCATGACAATATCGCGCCGACGTAAGCTTAGACAACACAAACGGCTTCGCACCTCGATTCAATCCGAATCGTGATACGGAGCCGTTTGTGTTGTTAGTAACAATTACCCTGGATTATTCACCTCGGTATTGGGGACATGAAATCGCATCTGGCCGGTCTGAAAGCAACGTTTGGAGCGTTGCGAATACTGACTGAGCGGAGAAGTTGGTGATCGATGCACCACGAACAGACCGACCCAGTTTTCGGCTCGACGCACGACCTATTCAGTTATTCAGTTCAGGTCGCCAACTGATGGACTTCGTCCATGAGCCGACTAAACCAGTTCTTGTAAACATAGTTAGAAGCAAGATGAATCACCACACGACGGGCGTGCCAAGTAATCCTACCGGCGATGTGAAAGAGACTGAACCG
>NZ_RHOT01000011.1 GCF_003946675.1 Lapidilactobacillus gannanensis
TCCGGCCCATACAAAAACTCCTTCCTAGGAAGACAAGCTTTAATTATTTGCTTGTCTACCCAAGAAGGAGTATAGCCTAGACCAATTTTAGTCTAACTACTTAGAAAATATTCTATCAACTTCAGTTGACGAAGAGCCTAAAATGCCGAGCAATTCTTTCGAATTGTTCGGCATTTTACGTTAATACTCGGCTAATCGCCTTTTGTCACGCTCGCATTAGCGTTAGCGTTAATTCAATTACTTGTCGTTGGCAGCCATCTTACGACGCTTGTCATTTTTCCGGCGTTCGTTGGTATTTAAAATCTTCTTCCGTAAACGAACACTGGTTGGCGTTACTTCACAGAATTCATCTTCATTCAAGAATTCAATTGATTCTTCAAGTGACATTGTCCGTGGTGTCCGAATCGCAGCTGCGTGGTCTTTACCAGCGGCACGGGTGTTAGTTAAGTTTTTACCCTTAGTGACATTGACGGCGATATCTTGATCACGGTTACTTTGACCAACGATCATCCCTTCATAAACGTCAACACCAGCATCAACGAATAATTCACCACGATCTTCAACAGATTGTAAACTATAAGTTGTGGCAGTTCCTTGGTTGATTGAAACCAAAGCACCTGATTGACGACCAGGATTCCAGTTACGAACAACTGGCATGTACTTCTCAAATGAGTGGTTCATGATCCCGTAACCACCAGTTTGTGATAAGAATTCAGTTGAATAACCAATCAAACCACGTGATGGTGCTAAGAAAATCATCCGTGTTTGGCCATTACCAAGTGATTCCATGTTTTGCATGTCACCCTTACGTTGAGCCATTGAATCGATGACCGAACCAACGTACTGGTCAGGTGTATCGATTTGGACGCTTTCAAATGGTTCTGAAAGTTTGCCATCAATTTCGCGATAGATAACTTCCGGACGAGAAAGTTGTAATTCGAAACCTTCACGACGCATTTCTTCAACTAAGATTGATAAATGTAATTCCCCACGACCCGAGACAACCCAAGCACCTGGTAAATCAGTATCATCAACCCGTAATGAAACGTCAGTGTGTAATTGTGACTTCAAACGATCCTCGATCTTACGAGGTGTCACGAATTTACCTTCCTTACCGGCAAATGGTGAGTCGTTAACGGCAAACGTCATTTGCAAAGTTGGCGCATCGATCCGTAAGATTGGTAACCGGTCTTGATGATCAACTGGTGTGACTGTTTCACCAACGAAGATATCTTCCATCCCAGAAACGGCAATCAAATCGCCGGCCTTAGCCTCATTAACTTCAATTCGTTTCAAACCGAAGAAACCAAATAATTTGGTTACTCGGAAGTTTTTAGCAGACCCGTCCAATTTCAAAACGGAAACGCTGTCGCCAATTTTAATTTGACCACGGAAAATTCGGCCGATACCAACCCGACCAACATAATCATTGTAGTCTAACATGGCAACTTGGAATTGTAATGGTTCGTCACTGTTATCAACAGGTGCTGGAATTGTATCCAAAATCGTATCAAAAACAGGTGCCATCGTGTGTTCCTGAGTATCCAAATCAGCGTCCATACTAGAAGTCCCGTTAACGGCACTAGTATAAACAACTGGGAAGTCTAATTGATCTTCGTCAGCGCCTAATTCGATGAACAATTCAAGCACTTCGTCAACAACTTCTTCAGGACGAGCACCAGGACGGTCAATCTTGTTAATGACAACGATTGGTGTTAAATGTTGTTCCAATGCTTTCTTTAAAACAAATCGAGTTTGTGGCATGGTGCCTTCAAAAGCATCAACAACTAACAGCACACCATCAACCATGCGCATGATCCGTTCAACTTCGCCACCAAAGTCAGCATGTCCTGGGGTATCCAAGATGTTGATTTTGTGGTCGTGATAATCAACGGCCGTTACTTTAGATAAGATGGTAATCCCACGTTCCCGTTCAATTGGATTAGAATCCATTGCCCGGTCTTCCAAATGGATATGTTCATCAAGGGTATCAGATTGTTTTAATAATTCATTGACTAAAGTTGTTTTACCATGATCGACATGGGCGATGATGGCAATATTTCGAATATCTTCACGTGTTTTCACTAATGTTTTCTTCCTTCCAAAAAGCATAGGTAATAAGCTCTCTCGTACAGTCAAGTAAAATAATACCATAAATATGAGCCAGCTTACAGAAAATTATTCATAAAATCGGTTTCAATTTTGTAATTTCTGAAATGAGCGCCAAATTTCGGGGATTCCAGCGATAATAACTTCCCGCTCGCGCAATTGTGGTTGTTGCCCAGCTAAGTTATGTGCCTCGATACCAACACCCTGGCCAATCGCCCAACCAGCGGCCACATCCCATGGTGATAATGACGAAACATAACCATTTTGTTGACCGGTAATGACTTGAATGAACTCCAGACCAGCACTTCCAGTTACACGCACGCCAGATGTTTGTGCAGCTAAATCCTGCAAATGATAGCCATTATGGGCGTACATCATTGCATTGACGCCGAGCAACCCCTCAGCGATTGGTGCTGGTGCAATTGGCGTGAGCGGATACCCATTCAACTGAACACCAGTTTCAGCGCCACCTACTAATAGTTTTTCACCAATCACATCAAGAATTGCCCCGACTAATGGCTGACCATCTAGATAGACGCCGATCATCGTCGCAAAATTGTTTTTTTGACGAACAAAATTCATCGTCCCGTCAATCGGATCAACGAAGAAAACTAACCCGGTCAAATCAGTCAATTGATCACCGAATCCCTCTTCACCACAGATATGTGCTTCAGGATAATGTTGCCGAATCTGTTGCACATAAAATTGTTCGGTTTGTTTATCTAAATTGGTCACTAAATCATTGCGGCCACTTTTAGTCGTTACTTCAAGTGGACTATGTAAATGCCGTCGTAATTGATCACCTGTCAGTGATAACCATTCAACTAAGTCTTGTTGAATCTTTAAAGTTTCATATGCCATCGTTAATCCTCATTTCATCTTAATTGTCGCTGACTTTGCCTGAGCAACTGCTTTTTGAACCGCATAAATCGAATAGCCGCTAACTCGTTCAAATTCACGATCAATTTGGCGTTGATCCATCTTGGCTGGGAAAAGCGTTTGATATTGTTGCCAAGCTTTCTGAAAATCCGCCACATTTAACTTAGTTTCATAAGCGTCCTCCGTTAAATTAAAAATCGCCATTGTCGCCAGTAACTGATCTTGATTCCATTCAGGATCAAGTGGGTAACTATAGTTAGTGTCCATTACCATCACTCCTTCTTCGTCTATCTGGAGTGATGCAAAATAATTGCCCTGTCACTCACTCCGAACATGATTGTTGCTTAATTTTAACACACTTTTACTTACGATAGGGTCCAGACTCTTAGGCATGATAACAGTTAATCAACTGCCAGATTAACAAAATAGTAAGAGTATTACTACTATCAGAACTTAATCAGACAAACATCACCAATTGCTGCTCACTTGACATCGGCAAGAGCTCAATTGATCCAGCTGATATTTTAATCCCATTATCAGTTTGCCCACACAGTACCACCAGTCTGTTACATACTTTAATAATAATGATTCGGTTTAGATTATTCATTCATTATATAAGCGGATTTTAAGAGCTGTTTAACCAAAAATATTTGCTATTCTACCACCAATAAATCGTGCCAGATTTGTCTTAATAAATATTTTTGAAGGTGAACACTTTTTCTTTATTAACCGAAGCAGTCTTGATTTATCAGCGTTTCTGAAAGCGGTTCATAAAACTTGCTAAATAATCAGTCAATCCCGTATACTTAATCTGTTGCAACCGTTTGCAAAATGTGTTACATTGTCTACGAACAAATTGTTTACAATCTTTATCTTATTGGGGGATATCAATCATGAACAATCAATCAACAGTTCCAGCAAGTGTCGCAATGTTACGAGTCATCGAATCTTGGGGGGTTAACCATATTTACGGCTACCCAGGTGGGTCATTTAATTCAACGATGGCTGCCTTAGACCAAGAAAAAGAACGGCTAAAGTATGTTCAAATTCGTCATGAGCAAGTTGGGGCCTTGGCCGCGTCAGCCGATGCTAAATTAACTGGCAAAATCGCCGTTACTTTTGGCTCTGCTGGTCCTGGTGCCACAAACCTATTAACAGGTTTATATGATGCTCGTGAAGATCACGCGCCAGTTTTAGCGTTAATTGGTCAAGTTCCTAGTACAAATATGAACTACAATTATTTCCAAGAATTCGACGAAAATCCAATTTTTGCAGACGTGGCAGTTTACAATCGACTAGTCATGACACCTGAAAGTCTGCCCTACGTTGTTGACAAAGCAATTCGTGAGGCATACAAGCATCAAGGCGTTGCAGTGGTCATTATTCCAAACGACTTCGGTTATGTTGAAATTCCTGACGAACCTTATACAAGCGTTTCACCAACCGATAATAAAGTCAAACCATTGCCAGAGGCCACTGATAATGAAGTTGACCAAGTTCTGGACATGATCAAAGCCGCTAAACGGCCGGTGATCCACGTTGGTCGTGGTATTCGTGGTGGCGGCGACAAGCTGATCGAATTATCAAAGAAGTTACAAGTGCCACTGATTCTAACCGGCTTGGCCAAAGGATTGATTGATGATCACTACGAAGGCAATTTAGGTTATGCCAATCGTGCCGCTGCTAAAGCTGCCGATGAAATTTTTGCTGTTAGTGATTTAGTCATTGCCATCGGCACCGATTTTCCATTTGCTAACTTAGTTTATCGCACCCATCCGTTTAAATTCGTCCAAGTTGACGCTGATGAGGCACAATTTGGTCGACACCACTTCCTTGATTTAGGCATTTGGAGCGATGCGACTACTTTTGTTGAGAAAGCATTAGCCCGCAGTCAAACAGCAGCACCAAGTCCTTACTTTAAAGCGGCAGTCGCTGCTAATCAGAATTGGCGGCAATATTTAGACAAACTTTTAAATCGGGAAACTGATCCTCTGGAGTTCGAACCGATTTACAAACAAATCAATCGCATTGCTGAACCAGATGCTGTTTTCTCAATTGACGTTGGTGATAACATCATTAACTCTTTCCGTTATTTAAACTTGACGCCTAAAAATAAATGGACGATTTCAGCCTTATTCGCCTCAATGGGCTATGGCTTACCAGGGGCGATTGCTGGTAAACTCTCCTACCCTGATCGCCAAGTTTTCAATATTTCCGGCGATGGTGCTTTCTCAATGGTCATGCAAGATTTAATTGATCAAAAGAAATACCAGTTACCAATTATTAACATCATCACTTCCAACACTGTTTTAGGCTTCATTAAATCTGAGCAAGATGATTTAAATATTGCCCATCACAGTGGGATTGATTTGGAAGACCAAGACTTTGCCATGATTGCCCAAGGTATGGGTGTTGAATCGATCACAGTTCGTAAATCAAGTGAATTACCAGCAGCCTTTGATCGTGCTCTTGAGGTAACCAAAGCTGGGCGACCATTCTTAATTGATGCAAAGATTACTCAAAAACGTGGCTTACCAGTTGAAGAATTAGAGCTCACGATTAAAGATGGCCAATTAATTGAAACCATCAATCCTAGCTACAACGCTAACCATGATTTACAAGGCACCACTAGTTTGACAGACTTCTTCGCTAGCTATGATGCTCAAGAATTAAAACCACTGGCCCACTTCTTTGACGAAGCTGGCGTCGAACTATAACCGAGAAAACAACTAAACTGTCAATCATCCAAGACTTGTTTAGAACAGAACCGCGTCCAACAAAAGACCGTCAGTGTCAAAGGAAAATAACGAGCAATTCGTATAAAATTGCTTGTTATTTTTTTGTGTTACGCGGGCCGACTGCCTTTTGAGAACATGTTTCAGCAGTTAAAGTCTTGTTTATTTGTGGTTGAGCGGACTTTTGTCCCACCTCTTTTGTGCTGATTTCCATTTATTGGCTAACAACAGCGAATCTCGCCAATAATACTCACCAGTTTAAGCCCTGCCTTAATGGATCAAGCCCAATTATGGTCAATCTTACGAGCGGAGAAAAAGCTAGCATCTTTCTATAACAGTTGCAGCGCTTAAGAATGCTGCCTTGATCAATGTGCAGAGATATTTCTGCATTGGGCATCCACCTTCTAATGATTAGTTTAAAAATAGCGTTTAATGACCGCTGTTCCAGCAGCTGATCATTAAACGCTATTACTTTTTGAGGTGATGATTTTCTAATGATTCGCATTCTATAAAACGCTGAATCTGATCAGACTCACTTGATGCTTACTGAGTCTAAAATTAAGCACCAGCTAGATATTCGTTGGCATCCCTTCAGCTAGATCAGCCGCATCCATAATGGCTTCGCTTAAAGTTGGATGAGGATGAATCGTTAGTGCTAAATCACTGATATTCATACCTGATTCAACAGCTAAGGTCAATTCAGAAATCAAATCACTGGCGCCACTACCCGCGACCTGAGCGCCAAGTAAAGTGCCATCATTTTTATCAGAAATCAATTTCACAAAGCCAGTCGTTGCTTGCAAGGAAATTGCCCGACCATTGGCTGCAAATGGAAATTTATCTGCTTTAGCTTGATAACCTTGGTCCTTAGCTTCAGTCAGACTTAACCCAGTTGTCGCTAGTTCTGGATCAGTATAACAAACCGCTGGCATCGCGCGATAATCCACAGCAGCCGGTTTGCCACTGATCGCTTCCGCGGCAACTTTACCTTCATAGGAAGCTTTATGCGCCAAAGCAGCACCAGCAACAATGTCGCCAATTGCGTAAATATTAGCCTGGTTCGTACGACCTTGTTGGTCCACTTCAATGAGGCCGCGCTCAGCCATTTTGATGCCAGCTTGTTCCAAACCCATATCATTGGTGTTAGGACGGCGGCCAACTGTTACCATAACATAATCAGCATCGACTTTTTCAGTGGTCCCGTTGGCTTCGTATGTCACTGTAACATGGTCATCAAAATTTTCGGCATTTTTAGCCATGGCACCAGTGATAACTTTGACGCCCTTTTTCTGGAAACTATCTAAGACTAATTTGACCAGATCAGCGTCAAAATTAGGCAAAATTGACGGCGTACCCTCAAGAATCGTGACCTCAGCACCAAGATTAGCATAGGCACCAGCCAATTCTGAACCAATATACCCGCCACCAATAACCACTAATTTCTTTGGTACTGCGGGTAAATTAAGACCACCAGTTGAATCAAGGACGCGTTTTTCAAACTTAAAACCCTTAATTTCGACTGGTCGCGAACCAGTAGCAATAATCAGATTTTTAAACGTATAAGTTTGGGCACTGTCTTTTTGAATCACCCGTAAACTATGGGCATCTTTCAAGAAGGCATCCCCTTCGATCAAGTCAATTTTGTGCTTCTTAAAAAGCATCCGCACCCCGCCAGTTAAGCGCTCCACTACGCGGTGTTGTTTCCAATCCTGAGTTTTGGCGAAATCAATTGTGGCGTCCGTCTTGCTAATACCAAAAGCACTAGCATCTCGAGCTTCCTGTAAGCGATGACCAGCTGTAATAAGTGCTTTTGACGGAATACAACCGACGTTAAGACAAACACCGCCAACATATTCGCGTTCGATCACCGTTACTTTCTGGCCTAATTCCGCCGCATGAATTGCCGCTACGTAACCGCCAGGGCCAGCACCAATCACCACAGTATCTAAATCAATTGCAAAATCTCCAACGACCATCAATTAACCCTCCATCAATAATAATTCTGGATCTGCTAATAACTGTTTCAATTCGTTCATTGCTTTTTGAGCGGTGGCACCATCAATTAAGCGATGGTCAAAGGATAATGATAATTTCATCATTGCGCCAACGGCAATTTCACCATCTGCATTCACATAAGGTTCTTTGGCAATCCGACCAAAACCTAAAATGGCCACTTCAGGATAATTGATGACTGGCGTAAACCAGCCACCACCAATTGAACCAATGTTACTAATCGTCATCGACCCATGGGCCATCTCATCAGGCTTTAATTTATTATCTTGCGCCTTGACTGCGTTGGCACTAATTTCTTCAGCAATAGTAAAAATACTTTTGGCATCAGCGTTTTTAATATTAGGCACATATAAGCCATGAGGCGTATCTGTTGCAATGCCAACATTGAAGTAGTGTTTATACACAATTTCTTGGGTCGCATCATCAATTGACGCATTCAGAATTGGGAAATCACGTAAGACAATCACCAAGGCTTTGACCACATAAGCTAAGAAGGTTAATTTAATCCCCTTATCAGCGGCCACTGTCTTAAATTTCTTACGGTGGGTCATTAATTTAGAAACTTCCACATCATCAAATAGCGTCACGTGCGGAGCGGTGTGCTTACTATTAACCATCGCCTTAGCAATCGCCTTCCGAGTAGGACTCATCTTTTCCCTAGTCTCATAGGGATTGACCGGCAATGGCTGTGCTGCTGACGCCGGGGTTGTTTCTACAACTGGCGCTTGAGTTGGAGCTGCAGTCACTGGGCTTACTGTTGGTGCAGCAGTAACTGCGGTATTGCCTGACTTAGCAGCAGCCACGTCTGCCCGCGTGATTCGACCATTCTTACCAGTGGCCACTACTTGTCCGAGATCAACGCCTTGTTCCCGCGCATACAAACGCACAGACGGCATTGCCAAAATTGGATGCTGAGCTGTACTAAGCGCGACTGCTGGTGGTGTTGAGCTAGTTGACTCTGATTCGGTCACAGCTGGTTGGGCCAGCGTTGCTGCAGTCGGTGCAACAGCAGTACCATTCTGCCCTGGCGCATCTATTTCAACTAATGGTTCCCCAACAGTCACCGTTTCGCCTTCTGGTACTAAAATCCGAATCACTTTCCCAGTGACAGGCGAGGGAATTTCTTCAACTGATTTATCATTTTGAACTTCTAATAAAGTATCGTCCTCATTAATCTCAGTGCCAGCTTGAACATGCCATTTGGCAATCTCGCCTTCAGCAATCCCCTCTCCTAGCTCAGGCAACTTAAATTGATAATAACTAGTCGACGTGCTAGTTGGTGCTGCCTCTGGTTCAGCAGAAGTACTGGCAGGATTGTCGCCAGTACCATCAAATTCAATTAATGGTTCCCCAACAGTCACAGTAGCACCTTCAGGCGCTAAAATCTGAGTAACCGTGCCGCTGGCTGGCGAGGGAATTTCTTCAACTGACTTATCATTCTGCACTTCCAGAATGGTCTCGTCTTCCTTAACTTGATCTCCGAGTTGCACATGCCATTTAACAATTTCGCCTTCAGCGATGCCTTCCCCTAGTTCGGGTAGTTTGAAAATATAACTCATTTAGTTAGCCTCCTGAATTTAGAAATTAACAGTCGCTTGGACTTTTTCAACAATATCTTGAGCATTCGGCAGCCACAACGATTCTGCTTGGCCAAATGGGAATGGTGTATCTGGCGCAGCCACAAAGCCAATTGGGGCCTGTAAGTTTAAAATTGCCCGCTGTGAAATCTCTGAAATCACCTGATTGCCAACACCTGCTTGACGTTGTGCTTCCTGTACGACCACGACACGACCGGTTTTGATCACCGAATCAATAATCGTTTGAACATCTAGAGGTGAAATTGTCCGTAAATCAATTACTTCCACATCAATTTGTTTTTCAGCCAGTTCAGCGGCAGCCTTTAAAGACTCACGCACCATCGCGCCGTACGTCACAATAGTCACATCTTTGCCTGAACGAGCAATTGCCGCTTGATCTAACGGAATCTCGTAAGCCTCATCAGGCACTTCTTCACGAAAAGACCGATACAGCTTCATATGTTCCAAGAATAAAACCGGATCATCACTTTTAATTGAACTAATCAGCAGCCCTTTAGCATCTTTGGGATTGCTAGGCACTACCACCCGCATCCCCGGAAATTGGGTGATCAAACCTTCGAAATTATCAGAATGCATTTCTGGCGTATGGACCCCGCCACCAAAAGGTGCCCGAATCGTAATTGGCATTTGGCGCGTATTGCCCATGCGGTAGCGCATACGTGACATCTGTCCACCAATTGAATCCATTGTTTCTAAAATAAAACCGAAAAATTGAATTTCTGGCACTGGTCGAAATCCTTGCAAAGCCAGACCAATGGCCAAACCGCCAATTCCTGATTCCGCTAAAGGCGTATCAAAAACTTGATCTTCGCCAAACTTAGCTTGCAACCCTTCTGTTGCCCGGAAGACACCACCGTTTTTACCAACGTCTTCACCAAAAACCATGACTTTATCATCAGTAGCTAGTTCTGCTGCTAACCCATCTGTAATTGCTTGAATCATTGTTTTTTGAGTCATTATTTGGCCTCCCGCTGAGTAAATTTCTGTAGTTCTTCTTGAATATTTTGTGGCGCTGTTTGATACGTATTCTTTAAAAAGTCAGTAACTTTCTGAGGTGCAATTTGATCTGCCTGATCAATTGCCGCTTTGATTTCAGCCTTGAATTGCTCAACTAGTGCTGCTTCTTGCTCATCACTCCAAAGCTGCTTGGCAGTTAGATATTTGCGCATTCGAATCAATGGATCACGGCTTAGCCAAAGTTGATCCATTTCTGGCGTCCGATAACGCTTAGGATCATCACCTGACAACGTATGGGGACCATATCGATAAGTCATTGTTTCAATTAAGACTGGCCCATTTCCAGCGACGGCCCAGGCCCGAGCGGAAGCCATTGCCTGATAAACTGCTAAGGCATCCATCCCATCAACCATAATTCCCGGAATACCTGCAGCAACAGCCTTTTGAGCTAAGGTTTTGGCTGCTGTTTGCGCACTTCGCGGCACAGAAATAGCAAAACCATTATTTTCAACCACAAAAATTGCTGGGGCTTTAAAATGACCGGCAAAGTTAATGCCCTCATAAAAATCGCCCTCAGAAGTGCCACCATCACCAGTATAAGCATAGGCAACTTGTGGGCACTGATTTTTCTTAATCCCTAAAGCAACCCCAGCAGCTTGCACATATTGCGCGCCAATAATAATTTGAGGTGGTAAAGCTTGAAAATCAGCTGGATATTCATTACCAGCTTGATGACCACGCGACCACAGAAAAGCCTGATAAAGTGGCAACCCGTGAAGAATCAATTCTGGTACATCACGATAACGAGGCAATAGAAAATCTTGCTGATCCATCGCCAGTTGACTAGCAACTTGTGACGCCTCATGGCCAGCCGTTGGTGCATAAAAACCTAACCGACCCTGACGATTTAATGCTGTGGCGCGCTGATCCAAAGTTCGTGCCCAAACCATTTTTGTTAACAAGTTGACCAACTCAGCATCAGTTAAATCTGGCACCAAATCTGGCGCAACAATTTCCCCAGCCTCATTCAAGACCTGGATTTCTTTAAATTCCTGTGCTTCTTCGTTAAGGATTGCTGCAAAATTGATTTTTCCTTGAGCCATCTTTCACCCTCTACTTTCTGTTACACAATTATTTGTAATCTGTGTTAAGATACTAGACTAGACTAAAGATATCATGATTAAAATAAACATGCAAGTGATTGAATTTAGTTCGTTAATTAAGCGATTTCATTATAACTATGTGTGAATTTAAAAACGAAAATCAGTGATTATGCCAATCAATTAATGCTGTTCCTTTTTGCATTTATTCTGTTATCAATTTTCCAAACTTTACCAAAGAAATAAGCGTTACTTCTAGGTTTAGATGTTCGTAAACTGTTAAATTGGTGCCTCAATTTTTAAAAAACTTAGTTGATAAAATAAACAGTGACCAGGTCATCGCCCTTTTTTGCCAAAAACAAGGCAAACGTTCGCTGCTGAAACGTTTTCTCAAACGGCAACCGGTTCTGCTTAACGCAAAAATGCCGAGCAATTCTAACGAATTGTTCGACATTTTACGTTAATGCGCACCGGCTGACCGCCTTTTGTCACAAGCTCTTTGCCGTTAATTGATCGAGGCTGACATTGATTACGTTTAGCGCGAAATCAATTCAACTTAACTTTTAATAACTTTTTCAAAACATCTGACAGTGCCAAGTAACACAACACAACTGCTGGTAAAAATAACCAATAAATTGCTGGTAAGTTCTCAAAGCCAAAAGTATGTTGTAGTGGCCCAAAGACCATCACAAACCCTAACAAAATTGCACCAGCTGTTGCGCTAACGACTTGCCAACTGGAGCGACTTTTGAAGAATGGGACCCGAGTCGTTCGATAGACAAAAACAACCAAACTTTGCGTAATGAGGCCTACTAGGAACCACCCGGTCTGGAATAAGCCAGCTCGTGCGGCAACATCAGCGTGAAGAACAAACCACATAAACGCAAATGTAATTAAGTCAAAAACTGAACTGACTGGCCCGAAAATCAGGGCAAAGCGCAATAATCCCTTAGTTTGCCAAGGCGTTGGTTTTAACAACGTTTGTCGATCAACGTGATCCCAAGGCAATGACATTTGGGCAAAATCATAAATCAAATTTTGCACTAAAATCTGCAATGATAACATTGGTAAGAATGGTAAGAAAATACTAGCCAACAAAACACTCAGTGAATTACCAAAATTTGAAGCGATCGTCATACGAATATACTTCATTGTGTTTCGATAAACTGTTCGGCCCTCAAGAATACCGTCCTCCAATACTAACAGGCTTTTTTCGAGTAAGATAACAGAACTGGCTTCCTTAGTCACATCCGCCGCATTATCTACGGAAATGCCGACATCTGCTTGGCGTAAGGCCGGTGCATCATTGATGCCATCCCCCATATATGCAACTGTATGCTGCTGTTGAAGAATTTTGATCAACCGTGCCTTTTGAACTGGATTTAATTTAACGAATAAATCGCAATCCTCAATAATCTGACTAATTTCTTCATCAGTCATTGCCGCAATTTGTCGGCCTTCGTAGAAGTGATCATTTTTAATACCGACTTTACCAGCGACATGCTGGGTAATTGTGCCATTATCACCAGTCAGAATCTTAACCGTCACGTGATGTTGTTGCAGTAGTTTAACTGCTTGCGCGGCACTGGCCTTTTCTGGATCTAAGAAGCCCATCAGACCAGCAAAAACCATGCCGTTCTCATCACTGACCTCATAAGTTGCCTGCTCGTGAACATCAATCCGATAAGCAATGCCTAAAATTCGCATTCCTTGATCATTGAGTTGCTGATTAAGCTGGATCAGGGCTTTTTTAATATCCGGCGTTAATTTTTGAATGCTGCCATTCCACCGCACCCGATTACAAATACCCAGAACTTCCTCGAAGGCACCTTTAGTAACCATCCATTGATGTTGCTGATTTTTAACAACAACAGTTAACCGCCGCCGATTAAAATCAAATGGAATTTCGTCAACTTTCTGTAAGTCAGCTGGTAAACTTGCCATCATTGCTTGGTGATTTGGCAAATTACCATAATCGATCACAGCTTGGTCTAGCAGGTTCTTCCAACCAGTTTGGTAATTAGAATTCATATAGGCCAAATGAAGCACCTCTTGATCGTTAACTCCTTGGGGATCTAAATGCGACATCAACGTAATTTGATCTTGGGTCAAGGTACCAGTTTTATCCGTACAAAGCACATCCACTGCACCTAAATTCTGGACCGCTCGTAGTTCCTTGACAATCACTTTCTTTTTAGCCAAGGTGGTGGCACCTTTGGCTAAATTACTATTCACGACCATGGGCAACATTTCTGGGGTCAGACCGACCGCAATTGCCACGGCAAAGAAAAACGCTTGGGTTAAATCCCCCTTCGTAATGGCATTAATTGCGAAAACAATTGGGACTAACACACACATCATGATAATCAGTAATTTAGAAATACGACGTAACCCACGATCAAACTGCGTGGTACCACGTTTGGCAGTCGCTAATTTGGCTAAATCACCAAAAAGCGTTGCTCGTCCGGTTTTGAGAATCACTGCTTGACCAGCACCACTAATCACATCGGTACCCATAAACAACAAATTGGGATGATCAAAAATCTGTTGACCAGTGACAGCATCATTAAGCCGATCAGCACCGACAAATTTCTCGACTGGCATTGATTCACCAGTGATTGAGGATTGATTTAAGAATAAATCCTTGGCAGTTAATAAATAAGCATCCGCAGGTATCAAATCTCCTGTTTGCAATTGAATAATATCACCGGGGACAACCTCCGTCATTGGCCGTTCGGCGGTAAAGCCATCTCGGGTAACTGCACAAGTATTGGCAATCATCTGTTTCAGCGCCTGACTAGCTTTTTGTGAACGTACTTCTTGGGTAAACCGCAAAACGACCGATAATAGAATCATCATGGTCATGACAATGGCCCCATCATAATCAGCGGTCAAGGCAGAAACAACTGCTAAAACAATTAAAACAATGACAAAGGGATCTAAGAATGACTGCCCTAATATTCGCCAGCGACTAACCTCGGCGTTCACCACAACTTGATTTAAGCCATATTGGTCTTGACGTTTTTCAACTTCAGTGGCTGTTAATCCTGTCGTTGTAGTTTGTAATTGCTTAAGAATTTCTTCCGGAGCTAACTGGCTTGCTGCCAGCAAAGCATCGGTTTTGGATTGGGTGATTGCACCCTTTTTGGTTGAAAACAACATTGTTGCCACCTCCAGGTTTTTCTGGCGCACTTTCTGCAGTACGCGAATGTTGCTGTATCGGTAAACTATCTGGATCAGGACTAGCGGGCACAAGATCACCTCCAAAATTGAAAATTCTTGAACAACAATGACATTCATTCAAAATTAATTCGGACTCATTTAAATTACGAGGCCGCGGTAAAATAAAAAAGCACACTCGCCAACAGTGAGTGTGCGCAATTACTTGCTAGATCACTGTTGAGTTTTAGCACTATACAACGTAGAAAATAAATTCAGCTACATTAGAAAGAGCCTTGAAGGCAATTCCAGCTGACTCATGGGCATCTCTCGATGTTTCTGAGCAGTAGCTTATGTTTGTATAGGAGCCTCACCTAACAGGTGTTATTTAATTTCGAATCATTCAGTTATTTATCATACTGATTTTTTCAGAAAATGCAACTCATGACTAACCTTAACGAAGCATATTTTCAACGCGTAATCACAAAAAATATCATTGTGCTTAGTTGACCGCTTTAAAAAGCGGCCCCTATCTGCTAAAATTAATTTATTATTGTAAGTTTGTTTGGAGGAAATACCGTGTATTTAATGAAAGACATTACGCGTGATGGCGACCCTGTTTTGCGCCAAGTAGCAGCTAAAGTAACCTTTCCCTTAAGCGAGGCTGATCAAAAGTTAGCCCATGATATGATGGAATATTTGGTCGTGAGTCAAGTTCCTGAATCTGCTGAAAAATATGGCCTACGTCCTGGTGTTGGTTTAGCAGCACCACAGGTTGGTGTTTCTGAAATGATGGCCGCCGTGCTGGTTCCTGGCGCTGAAGAAGATGCAAAACCACTATTTAAAGAAGTCATCATTAATCCAGTGATTGTTAGTCATTCCGTTCAATCAGCAGCTCTATCTGAGGGTGAAGGTTGTTTATCAGTGGATCACGACTTACCAGGCTATGTGGTTCGCCACGATCGGATCACTGTACGCTATCAAGACGTCACTGGAAAAACTCACAAAATTCGGCTGCGTGATTATCCAGCCATTGTTTGTCAACATGAGATCGACCACTTGAACGGTCATCTTTATTATGACTTAATCAATCAAAAAGACCCTTATCAGTTAACTGATAAAAACACAATCTTAATTGATTAAGATTCGTGAAATAAACTATTCGTTCGGATGATGACTTTTAGACGTCGGTGTTTGCCAATTGGGGTGAGCAGTCGGCGTTTTTGTTTGGGCCTCATCGTGAGAAATCCGGGCCATGTCATGAACATAGTTTGCGGTCGCATGATTACGTAAATAAGCAACATCAAAATGAAATGTATCCTTAAGTTGCCAGTATTCAGTCACGATAATCTCCGCCGGCAAATCTACACTCGCGCGCAGATAACGTTCAAACTCACCAATGGTTAGCGTAATTTTTTCTGAAGAAGCTAACTGTACTTGATATTCAAAAACCAGCACATCACGATGCCAAATTGATACCGGCACCTCACTACGTAATGTTTGTGCTGTTAGTTGCGGCAATTTAGCCGCCCAGACTTGAATTGCCTGATTAATTTGTTGATCAACTATGAGTTGCTGTTGGTGTTGCCAGTGAATCAGCCAGAGATGATGCCCCGTCCAACTTAAGACAATTACGGCTAAAATAATTAAAATCGACCACCAAATAATCATAGCATCACATCCTTTACTGCTAGTATACCGACTCCCTAACTAAAAAACTATTTTGAACCCTTGCCCAATCCTATTAGCATTTTTGACACTCACCCGACTCAAAGATGCAAAAGGCAACAGTAAGCTACAAAAAAGCCCTGCGTTTGCCGTCGGAACGAATTACCGCAAGTTAGCGCGAACTTTTAAAGCGCATTTATTGCGGCAATCTGATTGCTACAGCTTAATAAAGTCCTTTTAAATAAAGCCAGGTTTCCTCAAAAGAAATTTAGCAATTAACACCTAAAAAAAGACGACTATTGGCCCTAAGAGGCGCTTTGAGTGGTTCCTGAGAGTATACAAGTTGGGCAAAATATGATAATATCATCATAACTGTGAATGAAAAATAATTTATTTTTTCATTGACCCAACGTTCGGAAAACTAAAAAATATCGTTTATAAGGAGTTTTTATCTTGATTTTTAAAGTATTGTACCAACCAAATGCCATTCGCAATCCCCAACGGGAATTAACTCAAGCACTGTATCTAGAAGCTGACTCAGCTGTTGCTGCTCGGGCCCTCGTTGCCAAAAACACTGACTATAATGTTGAATTGATCCAAGAATTGACCGGCAATTTTTTGGACTATGAACAAAAGAGTCCCGACTTCAAACTAACGGAGTTTAATTAATGGTCAAAAAGCTTAAAATACAAAATAACGAAACTGCAGTTTATGCCATCGGTGGATTAGGTGAAATCGGCAAAAACATGTACGGCGTTCAATTCCAAGATGAAATCATCATCATTGATGCTGGGATCAAGTTTCCCGAAGATGATTTACTAGGGATCGACTACGTCATCTCTGATTACAGTTACATTGCTGATAATATCGATAAGGTTAAGGCGCTCGTGATTACCCACGGCCATGAAGATCATATCGGTGGGATTCCGTTTCTATTGAAACAAATCCCTAATATTCCAATCTATGCCGGTCCTTTGGCATTAGCCCTAATTAAGGGAAAACTTGAGGAACACGGCTTATTAAATACGACTGAGCTTCATGAATTAAGTGAAGACAGCGTGTTGAAATTTCCAAAAGTCAGTGTGACTTTCTTTCGAACAACCCACTCAATTCCTGACACACTTGGGGTTGCCGTTCATACCCCCCAAGGCGTTGTCGTTGAAACTGGTGACTTTAAGTTTGACTTAACACCAGTTGGCGATCAACCATCCCCTAACCTTCAACGAATGGCGCGTTTAGGTGAAGAAGGCGTGCTCTTATTGATGTCCGATTCAACTAATGCTGAAATTCCCAACTTTACTAAATCCGAACGCTTTGTTGGTAATTCCATTCGTCATATTTTTGAAGGGATCGAAGGGCGCATCATTTTTGCCTCATTCGCTTCTAATATTTCCCGGGTAGCCCAAGCGGTTTCAGCAGCCATTGAACACCATCGAAAAGTCGCTGTTTTCGGTCGTAGTATGGAAACAGCGATTGTAAATGGTCAGGAATTAGGTTATCTGAAAATTCCTGATGGCGTCTTAGTTGATGCTCATGAAATCAACCATTTACCTGCTAATGAAGTCATGATTCTTTGTACTGGATCTCAAGGTGAACCTATGGCAGCTCTTAGCCGAATTGCTAATGGCACGCACCGCCAGATTTCAATCAATCCTGGTGATACGGTGATTTTCTCTAGTAACCCTATTCCTGGAAATACGATTAGTGTCAATCACTTAATCAACCAGTTGTCAGAAGCTGGTGCTCATGTTATTCATGGTAAAGTCAATAATATCCATACTTCTGGTCATGGTGGTCAGGAAGAACAAAAACTAATGCTGCGGTTAATGAAACCGAAATTCTTTATGCCGATTCACGGTGAATATCGCATGTTGAAGATTCACACAGAATTAGCTGAATTATGCGGCGTCCCAATGGATCATAGTTATATTTTGGAAAATGGTGACGTCCTTGCATTAACAAGTGATCGCGCCCGAGTTGCAGGACACTTCCCTGCTGACGACGTATATGTTGACGGTTCCGGAATTGGTGATATTGGCAATATTGTGCTTCACGATCGCCGGATTCTTTCTGAAGAAGGCCTCGTTGTCGTTGTCGCAACCATTGATTACAAGCGCAAATTAGTCTTGGCAGGACCTGATATCCTTTCACGGGGCTTCGTTTATATGCGAGAGTCTGGTAGCTTAATTGAATCCGCCCAAAAACGGATTTACAATTTAATTCGTAAGATGTTCGCTGACGAAGAGAATGTCACTGAATCAATGTTACGAGATGCTATTATTGACTCATTGCAGGAATTCCTCTTCAATCAAACTGAGCGGCATCCGATGATTTTACCAATGTTGATCACCACAGCTTAACTAAATGTATTTTTGAAAGGTTCCCGCTTAATACAAATAGCATCTGGGACATTAGTCATTTAGACAAATAAGGCCAAATTTGGTTGCCGAAACGTGTTCTCAAAAGGCAACCGGTTCCGCCTAACGCAAAAATAACGAGCAATTCTAGCGAATTGTTCGTTATTTACGTTAAGCTTCACTGGCTAATTGACTTTTATCACGGATTGTGTTGTCACAGTTGCCAGCTATTCAGCAATCATAGTTTTAATGTTCATCAGCACCATTTATCTTGTTTTTTTGGAGGAAATTTGTTTTGCCGAATTACACGATCATTATCAATCCCCAAGCTGGTAGCGGTGCTGCTAAAAAAGTTTGGCCCAAGCTAAAAACGGCTTTGACCGCAGCTAAAATCAAGTTCACTTATTATTTTACTGAATATTCTGGTCATGCCACCATTCTTAGCCGCCAGCTCGCACAACAATTACCCGCACAGCAAGTCAGCGAGCAAGTCTTTATGGTCGTTGGTGGTGACGGGACAGTCAATCAAGTTCTTAATGGTATTCATGACGTCACGCCTACGCCAATTCCAATTGCTTACTTCCCAGCCGGATCAGGTAATGATTTTGCCCGTAGTTTACATTTAAAACAAAAAATTGCCACTTTCATTGACCATTTAATAAAAATCAGACAGCCAAGTAACTTAAATATTTTCGCAGTGCAGATCAAGGATGAAACTGGCAAGATCCAACAACAATTGCTCATTAACAACTTTGGCATGGGCTTTGATGCCCATGTTGTTCATCTGACTGAACATTCAACCTTAAAGGCAAAATTAAACCGCTGGCATCTTGGTAACCTAGCTTATGTCATTAACTTAATTTCTGTTCTGAAAAATCAAAAGTCCTTTGCCGTTGACGTACAAACTAAGCAGGAGAAAGCCCATTTCGATCAAGCTTACCTTGTCACCCTGACTAATATTGCTTATTTTGGCGGTGGCGTGCCCATCGTGCCTACAGCAGACCCACATATTGAAGAACTAGATTTGATCATCTTAGAAAAACCCAGTTTAATTAAGTTTATTGGCCTATTCATTTTAATGTTGGTCAATGGCCACCATTTAAACAGTCCCGCAGTCCATCTTTTTAAAACGGAGCAACTACAAGTTAGTTGTCAACCAGCGCAATTTGGTCAAATGGACGGTGAGGATATGGGCCACCATTCATTTCAACTTAATGCGACCAATAACCAGTATCCTTTCTGGATTTAGACTAATCAAAAGCCAGCTGGTTCAGTCAGCTTAACACCAAAAAGACGAACAATTCGCGAATTGTTCGTCTTTTTGTGGCGCTACAATATTAATAGGATAGAAAAAGAAATTTCAAGACAAGTCGTTTAGCCACTTCAAATATTGCAGCGCCGGCTTTTACGTTAATAATCACCAGCTAACCGCTTTTGGTTGCGGTTACACTCAGTTTTACTATTTACTTATGCTAATTTCGTCCCGGCCATACCAATCATTGGATCAATCGTATTGCCAGCAATTAATTTTGCTGTTAAGCGGTACTCACTGATCGGCGTTTCCTCAACTTGCTGGTCAACTGCATCAGCAGATGTGGCTTGCTTAGTTGCTGAAGCCGGTTCATCATCTGTCAACTGGATCAGCTTAGGATTAATCTCGGCCGTAGTCGGTTTTGAGTCAACAGTTGTCTGGTTTTCAGAATGTCCGGCGGTCACTACCTTATCTTCAGCCTTAAACTGTTGGCTAATATGACGGGCTAAGGTTGTTTTCCGTTCTGTGCCCTGTTCCAAAATGGCTTGGACAAAAGCTTCCTTTTGGCCGATCATTACTAGCTTATCTTTGGCCCGCGTCACTGCTGTATAAAGCAACTTGCGCTGTAACATTCGCCGATTATCCATGGTTAAGGGCAAAATAACCAATTGATACTCACTACCTTGAGACTTATGAATCGACACACAATAAGCCAACCCGAGATTTAGCCAGTCAGGTCGTGCTAGGCTAACCTCAAGCCCAGAGAAATCAATGATTAGTTGCGCTTGATTATCATTGGCAGCACTAGCCTTCTCAATCCCAATCACTTTACCAATATCTCCATTATAAATACCGCGCTGGCCATCATTAACAAGCTGAATGACCTTATCACCAATCCGATAGTTCACTTTACCAACGGTGACCTGCTTAGTAGCTGCCGTTTTTCTTGGATTAACTAGCTCTTGAATCGACGCATTTAGCCGATCAATTCCTGCAACGCCGCGATACATTGGAGTTAAAATTTGAGTTTCTGCTAAACTAAACTGCTTCTCTCGAGAAAGTAGCAACACTTGATCAACAATATGGGCTACTTGACCGGGTTGACAAGCAATAAAGGAACGGTCTGGTAAATTAGCCGTTAAGTTATCCGGTACCTGGCCTTCTTTAATGTCTCGCGCCAAATCAATAATTGTCGAATCAGTTGATTGCCGATAAATTTCGGTTAAAGCGGTAACGGGTACCTGCTGACTACTGATCAAATCGGCAAATACCCGGCCAGGACCCACTGATGGTAATTGGTCTTGATCACCAACTAAGAGGACCTGCATGCCACTAGGTAACGCTTGTAATAACGCTTGGAAAAGTTGTTGATCAACCATCGACATTTCATCAACAATTAATAATTGGCCATGAATATCTTGCCCCATTAATGGTTCAAATTGATCATCAGTTCGATTCAATCCTAACAGCCGGTGAATTGTTTTAGCTGGCAAATCAGTCATTTCGGCCAAACGTTTGGCTGCTCTTCCGGTTGGCGCGGCTAACTGGATTGGAAAATCCTCTTCCTCACCTTTACGAATCTCAAGTTGAAAGTGATTTTTCTTGGCAAATAAAGCGACTACAGCATTTAAAATGGTTGTTTTACCAGTTCCAGGACCACCAGTTAAAATGGTCAACGGTTGATTAAGCGCCGCCTCAATTGCTGCAACTTGCTGCTCATTATAAGTAACCTTGTGCCAACGTTCTAAAGCGTGTAATTCTTTCTTAAAAGTAGCAGTCGACCAAGCTTTCACTTTTTGCTGGCGTAATTGTTGAATTGACTGTGCTATTTGCATCTCACTCAAATAAGTATTGGTCAAATACAAGCGATCTTCCTCAACGGCAATTCGGCCATCACCGGCAATTTGTACCAACTGATCGGCAATTTGCTGATCAGTGATCCGTTCTGATCGTGTTTGTGCTAATAAATTGGCCGCTCCTGCTAAAGTTTCTCGAGCCGCGGCGTAAGTATTACCAGTCACAGCTAAGTCATGACGTAAATACTGAATTAAAGCCGCCTGGAGCCGAATTGGCGCGTCAGCAGCAATATTCTCCGCCACAGCAATTTGATCGGCCTGACGAAAGCTAATTTGACGAATATCCAAAGCAAGGCGATAAGGATTGGTCTGAATCATCTTTAAGGCATCAGTTTGATATTTTTCAATAATTTTCTCAACTAATTGTGGTCCAAACCCTAAATTACCTAAGGCTAGTAAAACTTGTTCCGTACCATGGGAGGCCTGGAGCTGTTCTTTAAGGACTTGAACTTGATCCGCTTTCAGTCCCACCTGATCCAAACTACTTGGGTCGGTCAAAATTTGATCAATTGCATCAAGCCCTAGTTGGCGTACAATTCGTTTCGCGGCCACTTTACCGATACCTGGAAATTGATCACCAGATAAATAATTGATTAATGTGGCCTCACTATCAGGCCGCACTTGCTGGTAAGTATTCGCTTTAAATTGCTTGCCATATTTAGGATGTTCCACTAATTCGCCAAAGAACTGGTAACGTTCAGCATAATTAAGTTCAGCAAAATTTCCGGTCACAACAATTGTAGTTGCATCCCATTGAAAGTCGGCTTTTTTAATTTTGATCGAAACAATCTTGAATAAACTGCTTGGACTCTCAAACAGAAAACCATCAACAGTGCCTTCTAATTCCTGTTGTGCCATCGAAATCACCTCACTTCATTTATTTCAGTTATCGGGAAAAATTGCTGCTACCGCCGTCTGATATTTCTGCGGTGCCAACTGGGCCGCCCGTTTTAATAACTGAGTGCCAGCTGACTTTTGGTCAGGTGTATTGATTAAACAACCGCCTAAAACGAACAAGACATCTGGATCGTCCTGCGCTAAATCATAAGCTTTTTGAGCGTATGGTTGCGCAGTTGTCCATAAATGTTGTTTTGTTAATATTTGCGCCAATAGTAAATACTCCGGAAGGCCTGCGGTTGCCTGCTCGGCAGCTGTTAAAGCAAATGCGTTTGCCAGTTGAATTTGGTTCTGTTCAAAGTAAATAACTGCCATCAAATAGCTTGCAACACCAACTAATTTTGTTTTCAATAGCGGCGATAACAAACGCAAGGCCTGCTCATCTTGTTTCAGTTGATGAGCAATAATTGCTTGGTTGTAAGGAACTTCAATTTTCTCAGGTGCTAACTGATGGACTTGTGCCAACACGATTTGCGCTTGGCTAAAGTCAGCAACTGCAATTAAATCGGTCGCTAAAGTCAGCAATGCTGAAATATCATGAGGTTGCTTTGTTAAAGTGACGGTTAAATCATGAATTTCTGCCGTAATTTTGTCTCGTTCAGTCGCGTTCAAATTTTTAACTCCTTTAGCTTAAACGGAATCAGTGGCGCCTAATTTCTTGCCTAAATAAGACGTTTCATTCCAAAGAACCTTTCGGAAAGTTTGGCCTTGATCAGTCGTTGCCAAAACAGTCAAGCTAGTATTAGCCAAGCCACCATCTTTCCTTAAATCAGCCAATGGCGTCCCAATCAATGATTGCATCAAAGCTGTTAACGCAGCCCCATGACTGACGATTAGAATATTATCACTAGCGGCTGGATATTGCTGCGCGATTTTGACAATCACTTTTCGCATCCGTAAAATCAGTTGACTGAAACTTTCTGCCTCAATTTTAGCGGCATCAAACTGATCGGGACGATGGCGAAACGCATCAACTTCATTAGGATATTTACTTTCGACTTCTTTAAAAGTTTTTCCTTCCATCAATCCCAGGTTAAACTCGCGTAAATCAGGACAAATAATAATAGGAATTGCTTGATTTAAATGTTCACTAATAAAAACCGCGGTCGTTTGCGCCCGTAACAATGGACTGGTATAAATTGCTTGAAATTGCACTTTTTTGGCTAATAGAAATTTAGATAAGCGTGTAATATCACGGTAGCTAACAGGTAACAACGGCGAGTCACCGTGTGAACCTTGATAACGTCCTTCCAAATTCCATTCTGTTTTACCATGGCGGACAAAATAAATTTTGGTCATAGCCTAACCTACCCTTACTCTAGATTCCTGCTCAACAACAGCGCTACTAAATTGATTCCAAACAAGGACTAATTAGCTTGCCCCAATCAATTAGGTTAATGTTTTCATTTTAGTTGAGTTTCGCAAATTCTTCAAGATTTGCGAGTAAGTTGTTGCCAAAAGGAAACAAAACAGGCCGGTTTAAGTATAAAAGTATAAACTCCGGTGAAGGTATTAAAACAGAATTGCGTCTGACTGCATTTCGGGCTTGCTGGTTGTGGAACGCGGCCGACGTTGATTTGAGCCAATTACAAATCAAATTGTTGTCACAACGGAACAGTATTACAAAAAGTCTGTTTGACAGTTTCTGACTTAGTACCAGAAAAATTATCAAACAGACTTTGTTCGTTTTTACAAGTTGCTTTTCTTCATAAGCAGTGTTGAATTTGTGTTAGTCGGGTCGATAACCAACTTTGCTAAATTGCCCAGCAACCACCACTTACTTCCTAATTGGAGCAGTCTTGAAGTGCTATTCTGTGTTAATTAAACGTACTGAAGTGCCTTAGTCTCACTATAGGCAACGTCAATTGTACCGCCACCTAAACACTCGTCGCCATCATAGAAAACAACGGCCTGGCCTGGGGTGATTGCCCGTACTGGCGCATCAAAAATAACAGTTGCCTGGCTAGCGTCATCAGCATCAAGCTTAACAGTCACACCAACATCAGCCTGACGATAACGAAACTTAGCAGTGCAGTGGAACTCAGTTGCTGGTGCCTGACCAGCCACAAAGGATAATTTAACGGCCTTCAAGCTCGTTGCATAAAGTAAAGGATTATCGAAACCTTGATCAACAATTAAGGTATTTGTCTTCATATCCTTGCCGACAACAAACCAAGGGTCATTAGAACCAGTGCCACCACCAATACCTAAGCCTGAACGCTGACCAATTGTGTAATACATTAAGCCATCATGCTGACCCTTCAACTCACCAGCAGGTGTCCGCATTTCACCAGGTTGTGCTGGTAAAAATTCCTTCAAGAACTTCTTGAAGTCACGCTCACCAATGAAGCAAACACCAGTTGAGTCCTTCTTGCTAGCAGTCGCTAAACCTGCCCGCTGAGCAATTGCGCGTACTTCTGGCTTGCGTAAATGACCAATCGGGAACATGACTTTTTGCAATTGATCTTGCGACAATGTATTCAAGAAATAAGTCTGATCCTTATTATCATCAGCACCACGCACCAAATGAACCTGGCCAGCGTCATCACGCCGTAATTGCGCGTAATGGCCCATGGCAATATAATCAGCATTCATTGCCATCGCATAATCAAGAAAAGATTTAAATTTGATTTCTTTGTTGCACATCACATCAGGATTAGGCGTCCGGTTATGACGATATTCGTCTAAGAAATATTCGAACACGCGATTCCAATATTCCTTCTCAAAATCGATTGAATAATAAGGAATCCCAATCTGATTTGCGACGCGAGCAACATCCTCGAAATCCTCGGTTGCTGTACAAACGCCCGAGTCAGTTGTATCATCCCAATTCTTCATAAATACGCCGACAACATCATAGCCTTGTTCTTTCAATAACAACGCCGTTACTGAAGAATCAACGCCACCACTCATGCCAACAACTACTCGGGTTTTTGAATTATCCATCTTTTCTCTTTAGCTCCTTCTAAGCGGTCACAACTAAGATATCCCGCTCAATCAAATTGTCAATTTGGAAGTTAAACTGCTCCACTTCATCGACATTTTTTTCATCTTTGAAAATATTAATACTCTTCATACCACTACGATCAGTCACTGACATCTTTAAAGTCGTTAAATCAGCACTGATTGACATTTTTAAATTATAAATCGCTTCATAAGGTGAAGATCCTCTTAATGGTCGTTCTAATTGAAAAACACCACGTGGGGTCTTCGTAAAGCCAACGTCACGTAAGGCGTAAGCTTTAATTTTAGGACTAATTTTGAATGTCCGTTTATCCCCTAAAACTTTAACTTCATCTTTTGCCATGTTTATTCCTCCAAGTCACGGTCAACAAAAAATTGGCCAGATCATATTCTGGTTTCATTATAGCAAATAGTCAGTCAACAAGAACAATCTTCCTGACTAGTCGGCGGACTTTTTTTGCAAATAATCATGGGCCACTGCACTGATTGCCAGCCCTAGTTGGTGCGCACTAGCCAAATCATTTTCACTACCGAAAGATAAACGCAATGATTCGCGAATCTGCGGCGCCTGTTCACCAAATAAGGCAATTAAAACGTGTGAGGGTTCCAAACTACCAGCAGTGCAAGCAGAGCCACCCGATACAGCAAAGCCGCGTAAATCTAAATTCATCAAGGCCAATTCTGTTGGCACACCCTTCAGCCAAATATTTAGAACATGCGGTGCAGCGTCAGCTAAATCGGGCCCATTGATTGCAAAGTCAACCTGTTCTGCGGTTAAAACATTTATTACTTCTTGTTTCATAGCAAATAGTTGCCGCCGTTTTTTAGCTTTCTCTTGACCTGCCAAATCATGAGCAGCTTGTGCCAAGCCAACAATCCCAGGAATATTTTCAGTGCCAGCGCGACGCTTGTGTTCCTGTTCGCCGCCACGCATAAATGGTACTAATTTTACACCGGTGCGGGCATAAAGAAAGCCGATCCCTTTTGGCCCATGTAACTTATGACCAGAAATGGATAAGAAATCAACGCCTAATTCTTGCACGTCAATGTTTAGAACACCATAAGCCTGAACCGCATCGGTGTGAAAAATAGCCTGATGATCAGCTAGTAGACGGCCAATCTCAGCAATCGGTTCAATACTACCAACCTCATTATTCGCAAGCATGACTGAAACTAGGATTGTGTCAGGACGCAACGCCGCCTGCAAATCAGCCAACGAAATCTGACCTTGTTGATCAACTGGTAAATAAGTAACTTCATAACCATGTTGTTCCAAATAAGCCATGGTTTGTAAAACAGCTGGATGTTCAATCGCAGTCGTAATAATATGATGCCCGCGATCACTATAAGCCCGGACCGTACTTAAAATTGCGGTATTATCACTTTCAGTCCCACCACTAGTGAAAATAATTTCCTCCGGTGAGGCCGCATGAATACTAGTCGCTAATGTTTGTCGACTCTGGTCTAATAAATGATGCGCTTGGCGGCCAAAGTAATGCGTACTGGAGGCATTACCAAAGCTGTGCTGTAAAACTTCAGTCATTGCCGCTACTACACTGCTACTCATTGGTGTCGTAGCAGCATTGTCAAAATAATAGTGTGTCATGAATCACGTTTACTCCTTAACCCCAATTACAATTTCAGGTTAAAGTCATCTGGCTACAATCATTGCAATTGAGTGCATATTAAATTTCTTTTTGCATTTCTGGTAATGCTAATAGTAATAATTGGGCGGCGTGACGGCCAGCTTGAACAACAAATTCATCAAAGCTAACACTAGCCTCATCATCACCATTGTCACTGATCGCACGAATAATTAAACTAGGGCAATCAAAGTTAGTGGCAATTTGCGCCACAGCAGCGCCTTCCATTTCCACAGCTTGTACGCCAGGAAAATCAGCCTTGATTGCTGTAACCCGTTGCGGATCGGCCACAAATTGGTCTCCGGTCGCAATTAGGCCAGTCACAACTTTTAAATCGAGTTGTTCAGCGGCAGCCTCAACAATTTTGACTAACCGCTGATCAGCTTGAAAGTACAAATCATGATTAGGCACTTGACCAATCACATAATCGCCACCGTTGACCACGTCAACATCGTGGTACACCAGCCGATCACCAATAACCAGCTCACCAACCTGTAACCCAGCCCCGACACCGGCGGCAGAACCAGAATTAATAATCAAGTCAACTTGGAAGTGGTCACACAACACTGTTGCTGTCATTGCTGCTTGCACTTTACCAATTCCTGATTGTGCTAATACTAAATCAATGCTTTGATAACTGCCAATCGTAAAACTAGCACCACCAATTTCAACAGTCTCGACTGCTGATAATTGCTGCCGATATAAACCGATTTCTTCAGCCATTGGAACTAAAATACCAACTTTCATAAGTGCCCTCCTTAAATTAAACCAATTACCTGTTAAACAAAAAATAAAATCAAATAAACAATCACAATTAAGCTACTCACAATTAAAATCGCCCAATTTAATTTACGGCGCATTTTCGGATGGGCGACAAAAGTGGAAGTCTGCCCTTGACGCTGAAGTTGTTCTTGGCGGGCAACCCGCGATAACGGTGCTGATGTTGCTGCCGATTCAGATGTTGCGGTATCTGCCTGATGAACATCCACAATCAAATCTGGCTCTGAACGTTGCTGGCGTTTATTCATGATGGCCTCCCACTAACTGCTGCCAATACTGAACAGCTAACAAAGTTTTAGCATCAATAAATTCACTTGAAGTTAAATAAGCTTGAATTTCTGCTAAAGTAAACAATTTAACTTCTAAAAATTCATCGACGTCTAGTGACCGCTTATGGGCAATCTTTTGTAAATCTTGCGCCAGATAAAGTGACATCTGTTCCGTTGCAAACCCAGGCGAACTATAAAATCGACTTAAAAGTTGCCAACGTTCGGCTGCATAACCAATCTCTTCATTTAGTTCACGTTGTGCAACTGGCAACGGATCAGTTTCTAGAGGATCAATTTTACCAGCCGGAACCTCCCAAGTTTCGTGAGCCAGTGGTGCACGCCATTGCCGCACAAAATAAGCATGATCTAAATCAGCTAACGCTAAAATAGCAACTGCCCCATGATGCTCCACAATTTCTCGTTCGGCTGCTTTACCATTTGGTAATTCGACAACTTGCTGATGTAAACGCAAAATCCGACCATCATAAAGGACCCGATCTTGCTTGACTGTTTCTGTGAAATCCATTTTTTAGCCAACTCCCATAAAATAATATCATACCGAAATATGAACAGAATGTAAATTAAAAATGCTTACTTTTTGTTAATAAAAATTATGGTGACTAGTTTGATTATAGCATAGCCATTTACCAGCCCGAACACGTTTCGAAATAGAGTGTGAGGGGTGCCGGTCTTTTGGCGTAGGATAATTTCAAATAATTGCTTGAGCTGCGCAGCAGATCGAGTGATTATTTAAATTAGCCATAGCCATTTGGCACCCCAAACACGTTTCAACAAGTTGTGAGCGCTGGTGGTTTTTTGGCGTAGTACAATTTCAAATATTTGCTTGAGCTGGTGCCAACCAGATCGAGCAAATAATCAAGTTAGGCCTAGCCATTTGTTGCTCCGAACACGTTTTTGAATAGAGTGTGAGCGCTGGTGATTTTTTGGCGTAGGATAATTTCAAATAATTGCTTGAGCTGCGCAGCAGATCGAGTGATTATTTAAATTAGCCATAGCCATTTGGCACCCCAAACACGTTTCAATCAAACCATCACCAATCTTGTCATCGTAAAATCGGCTTAACCCACAATCCAACCAGTGTCGTGTTGCGAGTAAAACGTCCCGTCTCAAGACGGAGCAATAAAATCAATCCTTAGCCTTATTCAGCTTTAGGGAAATTATGATAGAATCAAGGTAGTGATTGAGTGAGATGGAGGTTTATGATGACATTTAAAAAAATAATGCGTGTTTTATTTACGGCCTGGGTGATTATCTTCGCCAGTTGTACTGTATTGGCTTATGATGACCACGATAGCTTTCAAGCAATGTTAATTTTCACTTTGATTGGTCTTGCCTTGTTATTGTTTAATCACCGTGGTCGGCGGGAAAAGTCACGCAACCAAGGTGATAGTTTCGATACACCAATAAGTAAGCAGATGCTAACTCATTACCAACAAGCTGGTTTAAGTGATGCTGAAATTAAAGTTTTCCGTGATACCATGGCCGAAGCAAAAAAAGAAATCGTTGCCCTAGAGACGACGATGCAAGAAGTACCCAAATTACGAGCAATTAACCTTAATCACGATACAATCGACTTAAGTAAAGCGTTATTTGCTGCTTTAGTTAAAGAACCAGATCATTTACAAGAAGCGGCACCATTCCTTTACAAGCACTTACCAACTAGCCTTCAAATTGCGAAAAAGTATCAAGAAATTAGCCATCACGAATTGAAGACTAGTGATACTTACGCAGTATTGGACCGGAGTGTGGAAATGTTAGCTGCCTTAAGTGAACAAATTAAGCACGATTATCTCGACTTTGTTTCTGAAGATGTCACTGATTTAAAATCAACGTTAGATTCAGTTAATGATAATCATGATCAGCCTGATTTCAGTAGTCAAAGTGATCAAACTATTGCCCAAATGCAAGCCGAACTCAATCAAATCCAACATGACTATTTGTCCACCCAAGCTGAAAAGGATGCAACTTCCGCAGAAAATAACGCTGCGAACACAACGCAGCCGGAAGTAAATGAGCACTCAGCTGACACAACTGAAGAAAGTGATGAAAATCACGATGACGGAAAATAATCAAACAGATAACAGTAATTTATATGATGATTTGCTGGCCGATCCATTCGCCGATCATGGGGATTTAACTGCCAGTGATAACCAAGCGGCGGCCACTAAGGCTGCTGATGAAACTGCAGCCCTTGATCGTTTAAATGAGACTCAAAAGCAACAAGCAGCTGCTTTGGTCAAACAAATTGACACTAAAAATCAGGCGGCCGTCCTTAATTATGGTGCTAACGCCCAAAAACAATTATCGGCTTTCTCTCAAAAAATGCTTGATCAAGTGCAAAGCCAGCAAACTGGTGAGATTGGCAATGGCTTAACTGATTTAATGTATCGCCTTAATGAAGCCAATCCCAGTGAATTAGAAGCTGAAAATAACAATGTTTTCCGTAAAATCTTTGGCAAAGTTAAACGCTCAGTTTACGAATTAACGGCTAAGTATCAAAAAATTGGTGCGCAAATTGATTCAATCGCCACTAAACT
Organism: Lapidilactobacillus gannanensis; assembly: GCF_003946675.1. GTDB lineage: Bacteria > Bacillota > Bacilli > Lactobacillales > Lactobacillaceae > Lapidilactobacillus > Lapidilactobacillus gannanensis. The sequence goes on from NZ_RHOT01000011.1 coordinate 30,795, forward strand.
TGACCATCAAAAAAATGATTTATTATTAGATAATAAAATGTTAAATGGGCTTTATGACCAAAATAAGGCTTACTTCGATGCCTTAAATGTTTATATTGCCGCAGGAAAAGTCAAACTGAAAGATTTGGAAGAAAATGATATTCCTAAATTACTGGCGGCCGCTGAAGCATCTGGTGATCAAATGCAAGTTCAAGAAGCTAACGATTTAAAACAATTTGCTGATCGATTGGAAAAACGGACCCATGATTTAGAGCTGGCTCGTCAAATTACAATTCAGCAAGCACCGCAAATCCGCCTGATTCAAGGAACCAATCAAGCTTTAGCGGAAAAAATCCAAGCTTCAATCAATACGGCTATTCCATTATGGAAGAATCAAGTTGCAATCGCCCTGACCCTACTTCGGCAGAAAGATGCCGTCACTGCACAACGACAGGTCTCACAAACAACCAATGATTTATTAGCTAAGAATTCAGAAATGTTGAAGATTTCTGCAATTGAAACAGCTAAAGAAAATGAACGTGGTGTGGTCGATATCGAAACACTACAAAAAACTCAAAATGATTTGGTTGAAACCTTGCAACAAACCTTGAAAATTCAGCAAGATGGTCGGAAGAAACGGCAAGCAGCTGAAGGAGAATTACAAAAAATGGAATCGGAATTGAAGGCACATTTGTTGGCTTATAGTCGCGGTGAAACTGCAACTGATTATCGCACTCACAAAGAAGTTGACCCCATTCCTGATCCCCGAATTGATAACAAATAATTAAAAATAGTTTGACTACATGCAAAAGCACCTTGTGACAGGGTCCGGTTCTACTTAACCGCCCTGATCACACGCTGCTTTTTGACATAACCTAATTCTTTATCCGCCGGTTTCATGCTGAATGAAGGTTAATCGGCTAATTTTTTTCGATTTGACCGTCCTTTAAACCAGCGATAACCAGTTAAGATTGTTGCAATCAAACTTAACCCCATAGAAATTAAGAAAGTTACTTTCATGCCATAAATAAATGTTTCCGGATGTTTTGGCAAGTAAGTTGTCACATGCTGACCCAATTGATGACTCATAGCACTGAATAAAATCGTCGTTGCAAAAGTTATCCCAACAATCATCCCAAGTTCCCGTGCTAAGCTGTTGATACCACCTGCTTGTCCCAAGTCCTGTCGTTCGACCGAGCTCATCACAATAGTATTATTAGGCGCTTGAAACATCCCATTACCTAAGCCGACCAAGCCAACAAAAGCCGTAAATAACCACAAAGGGGTTTGCAAATTCGTTAAATAGTAGCCAACCTGACTAACCGTAATAAAAACTAAACCGAAAAAAGTTAGGCTTTCAGGACCAATGCGATCAGAAATAGCGCCAGAAACTGGTGCCACTAACACCTGCACGACTGGAAAAATCATGAGTAAATAGCCAGCAGTACTTGCCGCCAAGCCACGAGCATTTTGTAAATAAAATGGCGAAATAACATTGAAAACGAAATTGACAACAAAAATCATAAAAGCAGTCAGTAAACTTAGTGAGAAATCAACATTTTTAAAAATCTTAAAATCAAGCATAGGTGCAACCGCCCGATTCTCATGATAAATAAAGATACCCAAAGCCAGAACTGCTAAAATAAATAAACAAATAACTGGCCAATGCTGATAACCAGTATCCTGGCCCACAAAAATGCCACCAAACAAACCGATGATCAGCACGGCAAAAGTAATTGTCCCTAACCAGTCAATTTTAGTTTTTGCAAAAGAAATATCCTTGGGTAACACAAAAGCACCCAGGATCATTGTTAAAATACCGACAGGTACATTGATCCAGAAAATATTTCCCCAATAAAGTTTTGCCAAAATCAGGCCACCAATTCCTGGACCAGCAATGCTCCCTAAGGAAACAAAAGAACCAATCCAGCCCAAAGCCTTCCCACGTTCATGAATCGGAAAAACTTCAGTAATGATCTCATTATTAGTACTCATGGTCATAGCTGCCCCGATTGCTTGGACTGCCCGCCCAGCCAGTAACAAATATAACCCATGATTAAAGCCAGAAAATAGCGATCCTAAGACAAACAAAATCGTTCCAATTCGAAAAATTCTAATTTTACCAACAATGTCGCCTAGCTTCCCAAAAAACAATAGCAATGCACAGATAACAATCAAATAAACTGAAACAACCCATTCAGATTGATTCATGGGAATTCCTAAATCTTTACTAATTGTTGGTAAAGCAATGTTGACAATACTGCCATCCAATGTTGACATGAAGGTGAACATGCCAACCGCTGTTAAAATCAGCCAACGTTTGGACTGAACTTTTGGATCTGCCAAATAATCTTCCATAACACTGATGTCCCCCTAAATAAAAAAGGTATGGCCTAATTGACAGCATCCCTGTCAGGGCCATACCTTCTTTTTTCAATCAACCAATTGTTCTAATTACTTTTTAGCTTCAAAACCTTCCGTAATTGCTTCAGGAAACTCTTCAGCCACAATCTTAGCACAATCAGCACAAAAAGTCGGTAAATCTGGATTAGTACCAACACTCGTTAAAGTCTTACGACAACGTTCGCAAACCTGACCTGGCGCATGTGTTACTTCAATCGCAAAGCCCTCAAACTGAGTCGCGCTACTTGGCACTTCAGTCTCACTTAATTGGAATTTAGAAACAATCAGTAATTCTGCTAATTCTGGTTCTAGTTCAGTTAACATTGGGATTAACTCAGCCTTAGGATAGACAACAACAGCCGCTTCCAAAGACTTACCAATCAGTTTATCAGTCCGAGCCTGTTCTAACGCACGATAAACATCTGAACGGAATGTCATGAAATTAGCCCATTGATCTAACAATTTTTGATCAGCGGCACTAACAGTGGCCGTTGGTAGCTCAGTTAACTGCACGTACTTCTCAGGTTCTTGCAAGAAGCCCCAAATCTCTTCGCAAGTATGAGGCAAAATTGGTGTCAATAACTTAGTTAAAGTCACCAATGCTTCATAGATAACTGTTTGCATGGCCCGCCGGCTTAAATCATTTTCCGCCTTAATATAGATAACATCCTTAGCAAAGTCTAAGTAGAAGGCTGACAGATCATTCACCAAATAATTATTGATTTGTTTAAAGACAGTGGCAAAGTTAAAGTCATCATAAGCCGCAATCACATTTTGATTCACTTCATGCAAGCGTGCTAGTAAATAACGATCAACATCGCGCAAGTCGTTCTCTGGTAAGCGATTTTTCTTAACATCAAAATCAGCAATATTAGCCAACATGAAGCGCATCGTATTACGAACCTTACGATACGATTCGGACATTTGTCGCAAGACATCCATCGAAACCATGACATCCGAACTGCTATCAACTGAAGCAACCCATAAACGAATGATTTCAGCGCCCATTTGTTTGAAAATATCATTAGGATCAATGACATTGCCTAATGATTTACTCATCTTGTGACCCTTATCATCGAGAACGAACCCTTGTGACAAGACATGGCGATATGGTGCTTGGCCAGTTGTTGCCACACTAGTGATCAAGCTAGAATTAAACCAGCCTCGATATTGATCAGATCCTTCAATAATTAAATCTGCAGGGAATGATAATTCTGGACGTTCTCTTAAAACACCACGATGTGACGACCCAGAATCAAACCAAACATCGAGAATATCTTTTTCCTTAGTGAACTCACCATTTGGTGACCCAGGATGGCTAAAACCTTCAGGTAATAATTCTTTAGCCGACATTTGTTGCCAAACAATCGCGCCATGTTTTTCAATTAACTGGGCCACATGTTCAATTGTTTCTGGTGTGATAATTGCCGTGCCATCTTCTGCATAGAAGATTGGCAATGGTAAGCCCCAAGCACGTTGCCGGGAAATGACCCAATCGCCACGATCTTTAATCATGTTGTAAAGTCGCTTCTGACCCCAATCAGGACTAAATTTAACATCTTTGATTTGAGCCAAAATTTGGTCGCGGTAAGCGTCAATTGAAGCAAACCATTGTGCAGTTGCCCGGAAAATAACTGGCTTTTTAGTCCGCCAATCATGAGGATAACTATGGGTAAAGAAACTAAGCTTCAACAAAGCGCCATTTTTCTTTAGTGCATCAGTAACGAGTTTGTTGGCATCATCGTAGAAGACGCCTGCGAAACCAGGTGCATCATCGGTCATCATCCCTTTGGCATCCACAACAGATAACACTGGCAAATGATACTTCTGACCAGCATTAAAGTCATCAGCACCATGACCAGGTGCCGTATGAACCAAACCAGTCCCATCATCAAGCGTAACATGATTTCCTAGGATCACAAGAGAAGTCCGATCATATAAAGGATGTTGCACCGTCATATATTCAAGATCTTTCCCCTTAACTTGCTTGATTACCGCCACATTTTTGAAGCCAAGTGCTTCTTGAACAGCATCAAGTCGACCACTAGCAATCACATATTTGTGACCATCAGCGTCAACCACACTGTAATCAAAACGCGGATTAACACAAACTGCTTCATTAGCAGGAATTGTCCAAGGTGTTGTGGTCCAGATAATCATCGAAGTATCCTGATCCAAAATGCCTTTACCATCAACCACTTTAAAGGCCACATACATTGATGGTGATTTGATATCATGATATTCAACTTCTGCTTCGGCTAAAGTCGATTCTGAAGACGGTGACCAATAAACAGGTTTCTTACCTTTATAAATATAACCTTTAGCCGCCATTTCTCCGAATAAACGAATTTCTTCAGCTTCAAACTTCGGTTGTAAGGTAATATAAGGATGATCCCAATCACCTGCTACACCTAACCGCTTAAATCCTGTCCGTTGCTTGTCGATTTCTTCTAACGCAAATTTTCGACACAACTCCAGATATTCATCACGGGGCATTTTACGGCGATCAATACCTTTTTTAGTTAATTGCTGTTCAATTGGTAAACCATGTGTATCCCAACCAGGCACATAAGGTGACCGGAAACCATGCATTGATTTATAACGAACAACAATATCCTTGCTGACCTTGTTCAACGCATGTCCCAGATGAATATCCCCATTTGCAAATGGCGGGCCATCATGAAGAATAAAGGTTGGTTTCCCTTCATTCAATTTTTGCCGTTGTTCATATACATGATTCTCTTCCCAGTCTTGTTGCCACATTGGTTCGCGTTTAGGCAAACTACCGCGCATTGGAAAAGCTGTTTTGCCAAGATGTAAGGTATCTTTAACTCGCATGCCAAGTCCTCCTAATATAATGTGTAAGCAGTAGTCAATAACTATGCCAACACGTCTTAATTTCATCACAAATAAAAAAATCCCGCCTAATTATAGGACGAGATTCCCGTGGTACCACCTAATTTGAAAAGTTACCTTTTCCACTTTAAAATACTATTTAAATTATTTTCTGAAATGATGCGAAATTAACCGTTAATTACCAGCCTCACACTATCGCTGACTCACTTGAAATAATAACTAATTTCTTAGTTTCAGAAATACTTGTCTATATTCTACTCGTTTTCATCAGGAAAAACAATCGTTACACCATCATAATTGTTCTGATCATCAGTTGACGTGATATTCTCCGGCTGAACTAGTTGATTGTTACCGCGATGTTGAAAAACTGGTGACTCATCCTCAGGGGTCGCAGCTGCTGGGTCGCTTTCTGAAGTAACTTCACTGTCAGCTGTTGGCTCAGTTGGTGTAGGTGATGTCAAATTAATATCTGCCGCTGAAGGTACTGCGACTGGAGCCGCTGGTGCCTCACTAGTATCCGCTTTTGTTGTCTCAACTTCTGAATCTTCCTCAGTTGCGGCCATCACATCATGTTCTGGCAATGTCGCGTCATCATCATTTTGCGCAAGTGCTGCTGAGACCGTCGGTGTACCAGTTTGATCTGAAGCAACAGGTTCTTGCTGTTGAGCTAATAAAGCCCCAACATTAGCTGTCCCTTGATCAGCTTGCCCAAGCAAAGCTTGCCATTCAGGTGTTTTAATCATTGCCAGTTGTGACTCAAGTAACACTTGTAACCGTTGATGGAAAACCCGTGTATTCTTCTTCAAATCATCGGTTTCAATCGTCAAATGACGCGCACGCTCTGAGGCATCTTGCAGAATCTGATTAGAACGATCAGTTGCTTCAGTCAATAATTGCTTGGCCTGCTTGTCGGCATCGCTCTTAATAACATCAGCTTCATGTTGGGCATTGTTTTTTACGCGATCAGCAGCATTCTGGGCCACAATAATCGACTGATTCAAAGCATCCTTCAAGTCAGTAAAATAAGCCACCCGTTCTTGACTTTCCTTTAACGACTGAGTCAACTGCTGATTTTTTTCTTGTAGTTCACCTAGCTCGCTAGCAATCTCGGTCAAAAATGGTTTGACTGCGTCTGGATCTAAACCACGAAATTTTGTTTCAAAAGTCTTATTGCGAATATCGTCTGGTTGTAATGTCATTGCTTGCCTCCTATTTTTGTCCACTAAGTGGCTGCCGGCGTAAGGTGCCAACTTGGATTTTAAAGCGTTCCTTGCGAGTTTGACCTAAAACAGCTCGCAATTGAACGCGACCAAATTTACGAACACTTAACATATCCAGCAAATCTACTTGAAAATCTGGCTGGGTCACAACTGTCCAGTTAACTTGAACCCGTTGTCCTTCAATTAAATCCTTAGCTCGTTGCCGCGAAATTTTAAAGGTATCAGCCACAATAGTATCCAATCGAAAAGAAGTGACTAATAAAGTTTCATCAAGCCAATCATTACTTGGGACAAGCACATCCATATCAGAAATTGCCTCAACTCGAACATTAATGGCGCCAATTTTGCTGATTTGTTCGGTGAAGAAATCAGTCATATTTTTGACACCAAAGAACTGCCAATCATGACCATTAGTGATAATATCACCGAACTGACTCCGATCAACGCCAGAATTGATCAAAGTTCCCAAAATCTTACCATGAGATAACTCAGCAAACTTCTGCGGATATTTGATTTCAAACAATTGCAGCTGATAATCAGCAGTTTCAGGCGTGTAATAACCCGGTGCAAAAATAACGCGGCGCCGTTCAGCCTGGTTATAACCACCAAATTGCCAGTATTGAAAACTTTGATCTAATTTACCCAAAACAGACTCAACTAGAAAAATCTGTCGTGGGTCCAAGAAGTTGGTTAAAATTGGCCGATATTCATCGACTGCCTGATTACGCCAATCATTGATTCGTTCAATAAATGGTCGTTCCTCGGGACGAAAATGTTGAAAAACGGCACTATCCATAACTAACCACACTTCCCCTCATCATCTAAAACAAACTAAATATCACGCGTAATAACCATTGCAAGCCACCAACGACTAGTAACGCAATTACTGGCGCAAAACTTAACCCAAAAATACTAGGCACATGATCTTCAATGGTATTCATTAACGGACTAACTAGCCGTCCAATAAACTGACCAAATTTAGAAGAATATGCTTGTGGTACCCAACTCATCAGCGCATAAATAATAATTGCAATCCCGTATAACTCCAACAGCGTGCTCAAGATGCGATAAAGTACACCAAGAATCATCATGATTACAGTCCTTGGTCATTCTTTAAGTTCTCAGAAATTGTGCCCTCAATTTCAAACTTAGGTGGTGTGCAAAGGAATATCTGATCCCCAACGCGTTGAATTTCGCCCTTTAATGCAAAGACAGTCCCCGTTAGAAAGTCAACAATACGACGAGCCTGACTATCATCAAGCTGGGTAAAGTTAACAATAACTGCTTGATTATTTAATAAATTAGTCGCAATATCTTTTGCGTCAGCATATATCCGCGGTTCAAAAATAATGATTTTCCGGGCCACATTACGACCAGCTTGATTCATCGCCACCACATTACCAGTAGCGGTACTGTTCGTAGTTGGTGCAACCGGCGTTGATTCATCATTTGCTTCTGACTGATATTCCGCTTCATCGTACTCATCTTCATCAGAAATCCCGAAGAAATGACTTAATTTTTCAAAAGCCATGATTTTCACCTCACTAATCTAAATCCCGAAACCTATTTTCTAGGTTGCCGCCGTTTTAAGAATGGTGGCACATCATTATCATCAGCTTGATCGTTATTGGTCTGATCTGTGACCTGCCGGGCTTGGAAAACATCAAAATCTTGTTTTTCAATATCAGCAAATTGTTGATCAGTATCTTCCCGTTGGTTATTCTTAGCATTAAGAATATTCCAACTATCAGAATCAAACTTACCACTTTGTGAGGCATTGGTGTTCTTTTCGTCAGCCTTTACTGTACTTGTTTTAGTGCCGTTCACTTTCTTATTAGCAACATCGGCAACCCGTTTACGCTTATTAGTATCGAGATTTTCAATACCAGTTGCGATTACGGTAACACGAACTTCATCACCAAGACTTTCATCGATCGAAGTCCCCCAAATAATATTCACATTTGAATTAGCTGCGTCAGAAACAATTTGCGAAGCAGCTTCCATTTCGTAAAGTGAAAGATCTGGGCCGCCAGTAATATTCAACAGCACTTTATTGGCACCTTCGATTGAAACTTCCAATAATGGTGATGAAATAGCCTTCTTCGTTGCCTCAGTAATTCGATTTTCGCCGTTAGCAGAACCGACACCCATTAAGGCTGAACCTTGATTTTGCATCACATTCGTAACGTCGGCAAAGTCCAAGTTAACGATACCAGGTGCAGTGATCAAATCAGAGATACCTTGAACACCTTGGCGTAAAACATTATCAGCTTCATGGAATGCTTCATTCAATGGCGTCTTTTTGTCAATGATCTCTAATAACCGGTTATTGGAAATAATCACTAATGTATCAACATGCTGCTTTAATTCAGCAATACCTTCGGCAGCAAAACGGCTCCGATCAGGACCCTCAAAAGTGAATGGCCGGGTAACAACGCCAACAGTCAAGGCACCCATATCTTTAGCAATGCGCGCAATGACAGGTGCAGCACCAGTTCCGGTACCACCACCCATACCGCAAGTTACGAAAATCATATCTGCACCCTTAAGTGCTTCGGTAATGACCTCTTCACTTTCTTCAGCTGCCTTTTGACCAACCTCAGGAGTGGAACCCGCACCTAAACCACGAGTCAATTTAGGGCCAATTTGAATTTTAATATCGGCTTTTGACTTAGTTAAATCTTGTAAATCTGTATTTGCAGCAATAAATTGGACGCCTTGAATACTCTCTTCGATCATCCGATCCAAGGCGTTACCACCAGCGCCACCAACCCCAATAACTTTAATTACTGGACCAGTAGTTTGTTGGGGATCAATTGAAAAATCCATGCGATTTCCTCCTAATTCACAGTCATAATGCTTTTATTAATCAAAAAATTTACTAAAGAAACTACGCAAACCCTTTTTAGGTGCACTATTTTGTTGCGTTTGTGCTTGATTTGGTTGTGCGTCAGCTTGGTCTTGTTCACGTTCATCATTAGTTGCAGCGCGTGGTGCATCAACCCGTTGACTTTGAGTATCATTCAAGGCCCGTTTATTGATCACACTAGTCACCAGTAACTCGATTTCGCTTAACCTTGAAGCATAAACTAATAAACCTAAGCCAGTGGCAAAACTAGCATTCCGAATGCCCATTTCTTTAGGCGCATAAATCCGAACACCTTGTGGGAAGAACCGCGCAGCTAATGAATCTATCTCTGCCGTTTCAGCAACCCCACCAGTTAAAACAATACCGCCTGGTAAATCAAGCGCATTGACCTGTTCTAAAGTATGATCCAAGCGCTGGAAAATTTGCTCAAAACGTGCCTCAAGAATCTCCGATAAATAAGTTTCATCAACCATAACTGGATCATCTTTACCAACGACAGTCACTGGGAATTTTTCACTGGCTGAGGTCTGATCGGGATCGGCAATACCATAGTCTCGTTTAAGCTTCTCAGCGTTGCTAACCGAAGTGTTTAACACAATTGACACGTCTTTAGTCGCATTCATGCCACCTTCATCATCAACACTTACAAACTTCAATTGGTGATCATGAATGACATAAGCACTAGACTGAGAACCACCCATATCAATCAGAACCGTACCAAAATCCTGTTCACCATCATTTAAAGCTACTTGGGCTAAAGCTAGTGGATTCAAAACAAAATGTTTTAATTTTAAGCCAACTTTTTCAAGGACTTTACGAATGTTATTGACAACAATCCGTGGCACTGAGTAAACGAGTGCCTCTAATTCAATGCGAACCGCACTCATGCCTCGTGGATCAATAATATTCGATTGACCATCAACAATGAACTGTTCCGGCGTAATGCCAATGATTTCTCGCTCAGGTGGCACGCTCCGTGACAATGTAGCAGTGGCGACATTAAATACTTCAACTTCAGTGACTTCTTTAGGCTGATTCGCAACGATCACCATGCCTCGAGCTGGTTCAATGGTCAAATCTTTTGCGGGAATACCAACAACAACTTGATCGAATTTCAAATTAGCTTTCGTTTGTGCTTGTTGAACTGCCTTTTTAGTTGCAGTTACAACCTTGTCAATGTCGACGATGACACCGTCTTTCAACCCTTGTGATCGTTCACTACCAACGCCGATCACATTGAGCTGACTATTGACAGCCTCCCCGACAATCACGCGAATCGCAGTTGTGCCAATATCGAGGCCCACATATACTTGTGCTTTATTCATCAATAAAGCCTCCCCGATTTTTCTTTATATTATTCATTTTCAAAAAAAATTTAGTACTTCTTAAAGTTTACCACACCGCAAGCTTGATAATAAACTGTTATTCCTAGTTTTAGGGAATAACTTTAGGTTTCCTTAGCAAATAAACAAAAATAATTGCGTTGTCAGACATTCACGACTTGATGCGGCCATTTAGAAACTACTGTTTAGCAAAAGGCACGAAGAATGCCCCAACCTCTAAATCAACCACACCTTTTTCTTTCGTCTGACTCACAATATTGCCATAATACTTCAAGCGACTAATCACTGTCCGAGAATCTGCCAACACCTCATTACCATCATTCATATATAAATGAATACGATAAGGGTTACTCTTACTGGGATCGGCTTTAATTTCTGAAATCGCATTTTGAATCTGATTGGGCATCTTGGCATAAAGCTTGACTACCTGATCTAAAGTTGCGCCAGCTTTGAACCCGGCATAAACTGGAAAATTACCAATTGGTTTACTAAGTATCTCTCGATCAACGGCACCATTGCTGAAAATACGTTGATAGCCATTCTTTTTAGCAAAAAAACCAACTGTTTCTTGCTCAACAACCTCAATTCGACCATGATTCCACTGGCTAAATTTAATTTTGACCTGTTTTAAAGCAGGAATCTTTTTTTGCATTTGTTGCGTAATTTTCTTTTGTTGTAAAATAGTCGGCACCACATAAGATTTTTGTGACAAACGACTGGCATTAATGACATCTTGCGCCGCCGTAATTTTTACACCAGTTACTGATAGCTCGCCTACATGGGCCAACGGCGAGACATAATAAAGCAAACCAACTAATAAATTTCCAAAAATCAAAATAATTATTAAAAGATGCCAGATGAGTTGCCAGCGACGATGTTTTTGTAATTGTGGTAATTTGCGTGTTACTGGCTGCTTGCGAGTATGAGCTTGCTTATTTTGAAACCGTTTCTGAAATGACTCCCAGACCTGAATCGTTGAATTAGGGTCTTGTTGGGCAACCTTTGTCGGACGATTTTTTTTAACCAAGTTACCCACCTCCCCAATAGTTTACTTAGCTAAGCCTGTCGATGTTCATAAATTAGTGCCTCTAAAACCTTGATCAACTGATCACTGGCATCAGGCGTTGCTAATTTTAAGGCAGCTTGATGCATTTGTTGCCATACATCCGAATCCAACAAAATGTGATCAGCCGCCGCCACCAATGAGCGACCGTTTAATTCTACCTCTGGCAGTAAAATTGCTGCATAATTGGAAACAAGATAATCAGCATTTTTATTTTGATGATCATGTGTCACGTACGGACTTGGCACTAGAATCGACGGAATTCCCAAGGCCGTTACCTCAGCTAAGGTAGTCGCACCGCTACGACCACATAAAACTGAAATTTCCGGTAACAATTGGCTTAAATTATCTAAGTAAGGCACGATCTTGATATTTGATTTTTCGGTCAAAGGCCCCACATTATCCTTTACTTGGTCGTAAAGCGCCCGACCAGTAATAAATAAAATTTGATAAGACTTTTCCGAAAATTCTGGAATAGCCGCAATCATTGCCTTATTCAGAGGCGCGGCACCGCGACTACCACCAACAATTAATAGTGTTGGTAAATCAACTCGTAATCCCAAATCTGCCAACATACCTTGTGGCTTTAAAGTGGATACTTCTTGGGCACGTGGGTTACCAGTTTGAACTAATTTTTTCTTTTCCGTAAATTGATGTGCTACTTCTGGAAATACATAGGCAATTCGATCCACATAATGAGCAAGGAATTTATTAGAAAGCCCCGCAACTGAATTCTGTTCGTGAATCAATGTTGGAATATTTAGCCGACTGGCCGCATAGACAACTGGCGCACAAACATAGCCACCAGTTCCCACAACAACATCGGGTTGAAAATCCTTAATTAGTTGACGTGCGCGTTTAATACTCTTTTGAAACTTCGTGATCGTCTTAAAATTATCAAAAGTTAGTTTGCGACGAAATCCTTGCACATCGACTGTTTCAAAAGGAATCCCAGCCTGACGAACAATTCTTGCTTCAAGACCTTTCTCAGTGCCAACATACATGACTTCATCAAGAAGATGCCGTTCCTGAAGTCGTTTGATTAAAGCTAGGGCCGGATAAATATGACCACCAGTACCACCGCCAGAAATCATTAATCTCATTTTTCCTACTCCTCGGTTTCACCAGTAATTGTTGCAACGGTTTTAATAAACAAATCGCCACGATCTTCAAAAGTCTTGAATTGATCCCAGCTAGCTGCAGCTGGCGATAATAAGACGATTTCATTGGCTTGTGATAAAGCCGTTGCCGTCTTGGTTGCTGCAACCAAATCAGCCTCTTTCTTGATCACCTTAATCCCAGCCTGTTGGCCAGCAGTAATCATTAAATCAGCAGTTTCACCATAAACAACCATCGCTCTGACATGCTGCTTCATTAACGGCACCAGTGCTTCAAAAGTGAACCCTCGATCCAAGCCACCAGCAATTAAAACAATCGGCTGCTCAAAACTTTGTAAAGCCACGGTTGTTGCTTCAATATTGGTTGCTTTGGAATCATTGTAGAACCGACGACCTTGCCACTCTTCCACAAATTGAATGCGATGTTTGACCCCCGAAAATGTTTCTAGGACTTTAATAATTGCTGCATTGCTGACACCCTTAAGTTTTGCAACGGCGACTGCAGCCAAAGCATTCTCAACATTGTGTTGTCCAGGAATTTTAATAATTGCCGTTGGACAAATCTTTTCCCCGCGAAAATAAATTTGCCCATCATCAACGTAGCTGCCTTCATGACTTAAACCTTGTCGTGAAAATGGCACGACCTGTCCTTTAGTCCGTTGGCTAAGCTGTTGCCACTCATCACTGTCCCAATTAACCACAAAATAATCTGCGGCTGTTTGATTTTGAATTAAATGCATTTTTGCTTCCACATAATTATGGCGATTGCCATGATAGTCCAAATGAGCCTCATAAATATTCGTTAAAACAGCAATATGCGGACGTAACTTGGTGACACCTAGCAATTGAAAACTTGATAGTTCCGTCACCATTGTTTGACCAGGTTTGATTTTCTCAGCGACTTCAGTTGCTGGAACACCAATATTACCAGCAACATAAGCTTTCGTTGTTGCTTGATCCTGATTCAACATCAAATTAATCAAGGTAGTGGTGGTTGTCTTACCATTAGAGCCTGTAATCCCAATTAATTCACCGTCCAGTACTTCCGAAGCTAGTTCTGGTTCAGTGATAATCGGTAAACCGATTTCCTGTGCCCGCTTAACCATGGGATTCCAATAGGGAATACCTGGGTTTTTGACCATAACTGCAAAATCTTCGTCCAATAATGCTAAAGGATGAGAGCCAGAAATAACACGAATTCCTGCGGCCACCAATTCTTGTGCATCCGGACTTTTTTCCAGTGGCGCATGATCATTAACTGTGACTAAAGCGCCTAGTCGGTGTAACAGCAAGGCAGCATGCAAGCCACTTTTGGCTAGGCCCAAAACGAGGACCTTTTTATTTTGATAATCGGTAATTTCTTTCATGATAAGGGACCCTTCTTAAATTTTTAATGATACTTTTTAATGAAATAATGACAAATACAAAATTGAACTCAATAGTCCCACTAGCCAGAAGACAATGACAACTTTAGTCTCTGACCAACCTAATTTTTCAAAGTGATGATGAATTGGTGTCATCAAGAAAATTCGGCGATGAAATAATTTAAAAGAACCCACTTGTAAAATAACGGAAGCAGTTTCCAAAACAAAAACCAAGCCGATCAGCAATAATGACCAAGGACGTTGTAAAATCACTGAGATAGCCGCTAAGCCACCACCTAAAGCCAAGGAACCAACATCACCCATAAAAATTTGGGCTGGTTTATGGTTGAAGAAAAGAAAGCCCACCAGTGCCCCGACAACCGCTAAACAAACCATTAGCATCACTTGATTATGATCACGATAAGCCAACACAGCATAACTACCATAAGCAATCACATTCAAACCACCAGCTAACCCATCAAGACCGTCACTTAAGTTAACTGCGTTGGAGAAACCGACTAACCAAATCCCCACAAAAATCGCAAAAATAATTGGTGCCTGCACTGGATTCAGTGTGCCTGGCATTGGTAAGGCATGAGGTTGGTGATCATTCATCAAGATGACCAAGAACAAAACTGCTGTCAGAATTTGAGCGCTAAACTTTTGAATCGCGGTTAATCCCATATTCCGTTTCTTTGCCAGCTTAATAAAATCATCAGAGAAGCCGATTGCTCCATAGAGGAAAATCACTAAAATAAACAACCATAAGCTAGTAGTCAATTGATGGAAAATCGCCCCTAAAACTAATAATACTAAAATAATCACGCTAAGGAAAACCAAACCTCCCATAATTGGGGTGCCAGATTTCTTTGCATGCCATTTAGGCCCTTCTTCACGGATTTGTTGGCCTTCGTCATGACGACGTTGGTAACTAATAAAGAAAGGTAAAATCAAGCTTGTCAGTAAGCATGCACTAATTAGTGCAACGATTGGCACTTGCATCTTCATTCACTCCTGTTTTATGGTTCTGCCAATTTGACAGTAATCGTCTTATTTGTGGTCAGCACTTCGCCAGCGTTTAGACTTTGGCTAGTAACATAGCCGGTACCACTAAATTTAAATTGACAACCAGTAATCTCTGCTAATTTTAACACATCATTTTTTGACCAGCCAACAACATTCGGCATCGTCATTGCGCCCTCGGTCAACAACACAATTCGCTGTTTGGCAATCACTTTTTCGTCGGCCGCAGGTAATTGCTGCACAATCTTCGCACCTTGGCCAACTTGAGCAACAGTTAATCCCTTTTCTTGAGCAGTTTTCGCTGCCTCAGCGGTCGTTAAGCCGGTTAGCTTTGGCATTTTAATCGCGTTTTCGTCTAAGTTAGCACTGGTCGTCCGATATTTCAAAGCCCGTTTCATTAACGGATTAAAAATTTCTGACATAATTTTTTCAGCAGAAGTATCCGTTAAATCAGGTTGCTGAACAGTTAAGTACAAAACATACTCTGGATCATCAGCTGGGGCAATTCCCCCAACTGAGAAAATGTAATTCTCTGAGCCAGTTAAATACTTGTCATCATCGCCGGCAATTTGTGCCGTCCCCGTTTTCACAGCAATTTGATTCTCATAACCATCAATTTTGAAAACTGAACCAGTCCCATAATCCTTCTCAACAACATCTCGCATCGCCGCAATCACTTGCTTAGCGGTATCGGCGGTAATCGGTTGACCCAGAACTTTTGTGGGATAGTTAGTCACTTTACCCTGACTATTGATAGTCTTATCAATAATTTGTGGCTGCAGCATCTTACCACCATTGGCAATTGCACTTAGATAGGACATCATCTGCATCACCGTCACATCGATCCCTTGACCGAAGGAAGTAACTGCGCGATCAAGCGGGGTTTTAAATTGAATACTGCCGCTTGCCTCCCCTGGCAAAGTAATGCCAGTTTTTTGACCAACATGAAAACGATTCAGATACTGTTGCCAAATATCGGCCCCCATACTGCGTTCAATTGCCACTGCCCCAGTATTACTAGACCGTGGAATGACTTCAGAAAATGGAATTGTGCCCCAACCAGAATTATTCCAGTCATGAATCGTCGAATCACCAATTGTAACCGAACCTGATTGATAAGTAGCATTCGGATTATAATGGCCAGAATCAATTGCCGCCGACAAAGTTAACAGTTTAAAAACTGAACCTGGTTCATAAGTATCTTCCACTAAGCTATCGCGCCAAAGATCCCCTAAGCCTTTTTTCGTAGCGGCATTAAAAGTTGGCCGTTGCGTGGCTGCCACAATCTTACCAGTTTTCGCGTTCATTAAGACTGCGTCCATCTTTTTCGGTTGATATTTATCTTGAACATTTTGCATCAGTTGCTCTAAATAACTTTGTAAACGAGCGTCTAGGCTTAAATAGATATCACTACCATTAACTGCCTGTTTGGTCACTGTTTTTGACCCGGGAATATTATAACCATATGAATCACGTTTGCTAATTTGCGAACCGTTTTTACCAGTGAGTGCTTTATTAAAATATTTTTCGATGCCTAATATACCGGTTAATTGCTTGGTACTAATATTATCAGCCGTTTTCGTATCTGCTAGTTGGGCCAAACCGACGATATGTGATGCAAAAGTCCCATTAGGATACATTCTTGATGGAGTATCAGTAAAGAAAATGCCTGGTAACTTGGCAGCCTCAATTTTTTGCTTCGTATCTAATGATAGGTTACGCCCGGCACTCCCAAATTCGACCTGATAATTCTTTTGCGATAAAAATTGCAGAATCTTATCTGCCGGCAAACTAATATACTGACTTAAAACTTGGGCCGTTTTATTCTTATCAGTGACATAAAGTGGCTTACCAGCCGCACTAACGCTCTTCTTATCGAGCACCGCATACAAAGTATAAACATTGGAATCTTCCGCCAAAATATTCGCATTTGTATCGTAAATCGTTCCCCGACGAGCGCGCAAAACATTATCTTGTTGATAAATTTGCTTGGTCTTTTCACTTAGGTCAACTGCACCGACGTGACCGCTGGCGGCAATATAGCCAAAGCGAACGATAAAAAACAGGAGAACTGCTGACATGATCAGTATCAAGATAAATCCTGTCTTGATCCGATTTTGCTGCGTCCTCCTAGCTGTTTTTCTATTTCTAACTTCTTTTGGGGTCATTTGCTGACATTCCTCACATTAGCATCATTAAAAGTTAACCCGTTCTTTTGAGCATAGGCAGACAGACGATCAGAGCTTGAGAGCTCACTTACTTCTTGGCGTAAATCAACATTAGTCGCCTTAATCTGCGAAATTTTAACTTGAACATCCTGCAGTTGTCGCTGGGTGCCAGCAATGCCAACATTCGTATGTACGAGGAAAATCATTAAAGCAATGGTGGCAATCCCAGCACAACAGGCACAAACACGTTCCAATCCGGAAAAAGCGACGCGCGCTGATTGTTCTTGGTCAACGTGGGCCGGTGTTGCCGGTGCATCTGGTGTAACTAAAGGCTCGGTTTCAATTTTTCTAACTGTATTATCATTCATTTTAAATACCCCAATATTTAATTAAACTTATTTAATCAAATAATTTAATTTTCTCAGCAACACGTAACTTGGCACTGTGAGCGCGATGGTTCTCAGCTAATTCTTCCGTCGTTGGTAAAATTGGCTTACGCTGGACAACTTTTAAAGTTGGCTTTAATTCTTCGGGAATCACTGGTAAACCCGGTGGTAACTCTACTTCAGCATATGATTTCATTGTTTGTTTAACAATCCGATCTTCTAACGATTGGAAAGTAATGACGCTCAAACGTCCGCCTAAATCTAATAAAGCAATGGCCTGATCTAAACTATCAGACAAGGCACTTAATTCATCATTAACGGCAATGCGAATGGCTTGAAAAGTTCGCTTAGCGGGATGACCGCCAGTCCGTCTAGTAGCCGCAGGAATAGCCGTCTTTACTAGTTCTGCTAATTCAGTGGTTGTGGTAATCGGAGCAATTGCGCGTTGCCGTTCAATTGCCCGCGCAATCGGTTTAGCAAATTTTTCTTCCCCATAGCGGTGAATAATTCGGACCAAATCCTGATAAGACCACTGATTGACTATAATTGCTGCTGTCAGCGGATTGTCCTGATCCATTCGCATATCTAGCGGTGCTGTTAAGCGATAACTGAAGCCACGGTCTACTTGGTCAAGTTGCGGTGAGGAGACCCCCAAGTCATATAGCACACCATCAACGTGATCAATGCCTAGTTTTTGCAATTCTGGTAACAACTGTCGAAAGTTAGCATGAATCAAAGTAACTCGCTGAGCATCTTGAAAAGTTGGATCTGTTTGTAATAATCGTTGCCCATTAGCAATCGCAATTTCGTCTTGATCAAAGGCGAAAACATGTCCGCCTTTAAATCGGCTCAATAATTCGCGGGTATGACCACCACCGCCGAAAGTCGCATCTACATAAATACCATGATCATGTGGTGCTAAACCGTTGACTGTTTCTTTTAAAAGGACGGTTTGATGTTTGAACAATGTTTTCACCTCTTCTTCTCTAAATTAACACTGACTTATAAATCAAAATCCAGTAAATTCTCAGAAATATCATCGAAGTTGGCTTCTGCCTCTTGATTAAAGGTTTGCCAAAGTGTCTCATCCCAAATCTCAATGCGATCAGAAACTCCAACAACGACACAATTTTTGCTTAGATGAGCAAATTCAAGTAATGGTTTAGCAATGTTAATTCGACCTTGCTTGTCAATTTCCTGCTCGGCTGCCGCTGCATAAAAGAAACGCACGAACGCCCGAGCATCTTTCTTGGTCAGGGGGAGTTGGTCAAGTTTTGCCTCTAATTGTTGCCATTTAGGCATTGGATAACCAAACAAACAACCATCCATGCCTCGAGTCAAAACAAAATTATCGCCTAACTCACTACGAAATTTAGCTGGCACAATCAGTCGACCTTTGGCATCAATTGTATGATGAAACTCACCCATTAACATTGCTTCACCCCCTATCTTGTTTAAATTTTACCACATCCCCCCACTATTAACCACTTTATCTCAGTTATCCTCCACAATTTGCAAAAATAAAAAAAGCCTTGATAGCAAGGCTTTTAAAAAAATGATAAAATTGTAATTATTTTTTAATAAAACATCCCAAAAACTTGTCTGGCTGGGCTTACTAAACATTAGTTGATCATTTCATTAATAACCAGAAAAGCATGAATGCAAACCAAACAAAACTAATTAGTAAATAAAGGCGCCAAACCACGCGAAAGTAATGGCCAAAGAGAATTTCATGATGATCGACTGCCAAAAAGGCCGCGTAAGCCAAGGCTAGCACACATACGCCAATAATACCAAAAGCCCAGGTCCCCTGAATATCAGCACTTTGAGCTAACAATTCAGTCCCCACTGTTAAAAACGGCGGCAGAAAATCATAGAACCGCCACTTGGGCCCCAAGAACCGGGCTAATAAAGTCCGGGCTAAAATACCAATTGTTAAGCCAATTAGAGGGAGTAAAATCCCCAACATTCTTAAATTACCCGTCATCAATGTTCTTCCTTACTTCACAATTTAGATTGAAATTCACAGCGCTTTTAAGTAGAATGATATAGAATAAGTAAACGAGGTGTCAACTTGAAAAAGAAAAAAAGTACTTTTAGCAAAATTACAATGGTCTTTGTCTGGTTAATGATCATTATTACTGTCGCTGGTGTCGTCTTCGGTGCTGTTAGTGCCCTAGGCTTCTAGATACCATTACCGCTCTTTCCACAAATCATCTTCATAACTTAACGTGCTGGCTCAGCGGCAGCACGTTTTTATTTTACTCTAATTTTAAAGTGATTCAAAGAACCCGCTGTAACCATGATTACTGTGGCTAAATGACTTGTTTGGAAATTATTCTTAAACATCAGCGCCATACAAAAGGACATCACCTGATTGTGGCCTAATCTGAAACTACCACAGTAATCGTAAAGACAGAAATCTAGTGATGTCCCTTATTGGCCATCATATCCAAAATCAGTTTGAATAAAGGCCCAGTTTTTTCTTAAAAAAATTTATTTAGCTACCAGCTGCTGGCAGATTTAGTTATTAAACCGATAAATGACGGGTTAACAAATTAGGCAGTAACCGGACAATCAGTGCAAAGACAATCACACCTAAAACCGCATTAGCAATGAAGCTACCGCCATTGATCACCAAAGAGTATAACCAAGCTGATTGACCTTTAGGCGCGTATTGCCCCCAGAAAAAAACACCAGAGAAATAATGCGCCGTATATTTTGCTAAATCACCAATTAAAAAACCGACTGTGATCCAGCCTAATGCAAGTGACCAGCGATTTGCTTGTAGTGCAGTCTTAACTTGACGGTGAAAAATACCAATTAAGCCGGCCAAAGCAAATGGCAAAGGATAATCCAATATTATTTGTAACGGATTAAACAGCGAACCGCTCCCGCGCAGCCACATATCTAATAGCCCCCAAACCAGTCCAGCCATCATGCCAGGTATTGGTCCGCGGCGCAGACTATAAATACCTAACGGGATCAAACCATAAGCAAACTGTACCGAAGAAACCCCTAAATCATGTGGCACATATTCTAAAGCCATGGCAAGGCCAGCAAAAATAGCGCCCTCCACCATTACTTGTAATCGTTCATTTTCATGCATAAAAATACTCCTCCTTTGAATTTAACCATCAACAAAGTCGGAGTGTTTTCACTCCATCACAATTCCTACGCGTGTATTAACACAACAGGTTCAAGGGTCTGATCCGAAATCACTCTCAGCTGCATGAGCTCCCCTTTGTGATGGTCTATTCTGATTTATGATACTTTCATTTAACCGTGAAACCGTTCAAAAGTCAACTTTTACCGGACCTTTTTTCAAAATCAGCAGCGGTTAAAACGATCGGTAAAGTGCTAAAATCAAACTCAGCTCACCGATTTTCAAAAGCGCTTATGCTACAGTGCCTTACCCAACTTAATGATTATTAACGGCCACTATGCTGGTTGAGTTTTACTGTGAGCAATTTTGCAACAACTATTTAATTGCCAAATCTTGTTGGAACCACTTCTGACTAAGCTTAGAAACAGTACCATCACGCGTTAAGGCAACCAACGCCTGATTAATGCGCTGTTTCAACTGTCGATCTTGCTTCCGCATCCCAATGGCAAATGTTTCTTCCGGGTAACCGCCACTAATGATACGATATTTATTAGCGCTGTGCTGTTGGCGAACATAATAGCCAGCATAAATACTATCACCAACTACACCTTGAATCCGACCTGCTTGTAGATCTAAAAATGCCGTGTTGAAATTCTCATATAAAACAGCGCTGTGATCAGCAACAATATTTTTTAAGACTTGCGACTGCTGATTAAATAAGGTTTGCCCTGATGAACCATTTTGAACGCCGACTTTTTGCTGACGCATTCCCGCGAAGCTATTAATCTTGTCTTTTCGCAGAGTGACTAGTACTTGTTGATTACGGAGATAGGGTTGAGAAAAGGCTACTTTTTTTGCTCGTGCTGGTGTTTTGGTATAGCCGTTCCAAATCAAATCAATCGTGCCATTTTTTAACTCAGTTTCCTTCATATTCCAATCAATCGCCTGAAAAGTCACTTTTTGGTGCATCTTTTTCCCGACAGCTCGAGCTAAATCAATGTCAAAGCCAGCTAAACTGCCGTCTTGACGTTGGAATCCCATCGGTACAAAGGTATCATCCAAGCCAATAATTAATGGGCGCTGGCCCTGATCAACCTGTTTCAATTGCCGCACGCCACCACAACCACTTAGTATCAGGCCAAGTAATAGTAACAGCAAACTTGGTAGTGTTTTTTTCATTTTAATCATGGCTAACACCTCACTGTAATGGTGCTAAGTGATAAGTTTGAGCAGCAATCTGCTCTGCAAAGGTTAGATCATGAGTCACAACGATTTGCGTCATCCCAGTTTGTTTAAGTTGCAGCAGCAGTTGGCTGACACTATCTCGTAAATTAGGATCCAAGGCTGAAGTTGGTTCATCATAGCAAAGAATTTGGGGCTTGAGGGCTAAAGCACGCGCAATACTGACCCGCTGCTTTTGGCCACCTGATAATTGAAAGGTGTATTGTTGCGCCTGTTGTTCCAAACCTAGCTGGGTCAACAACTCAGTTGCTTGTTGGCGGGCTTCATCGGCACTTAACAAACCCGTCAATTTAGGTGCTAACATCACATTTTCTAAAGTTGTTAAATGTGGAAATAACCGGAAATCTTGGAAAACACCCCCAATCACACCTTGTTGTAAATTATCACGACTTGGTCGAAATTCCCGCTGATTTAACTGAATCTGACCTTGGTCATAATCAATCAGCCCCGTAATAATTCGCAATAAGGTTGTTTTACCTGCACCGCTAGGACCTACAATACATAACGTTTCTCCATCCTTGACGGTTAAAGAAACAGCCTTTAGAATTTGCCGCTGATCAATTTGCTTGCTAATATTCGTTAAAGTTAACATCAAAACCCCTCCTATTCATAATACGCATAGTGCCGCTCAGCCCGACGCAACAACCACGTTAGAACTGCTGTCAGTACCAAGTAAATGGCTGCTACCGCCAACAACGGCAACAAAGTCACGTCGCGAGCCATCGCAATATTACCAGCACGTAATAAATCGCCTAACCCAATCACATAAACTAAAGATGAATCCTTGACTAAATTAATCACTTCATTGCCAATTGCTGGAATAACTTTTTTATTCACCTGAGGCAAGATAATATGCATAAATATTTGTTTTGGTTTTAATTTCAGCATTTGGGCTGCCTCGATTTGGCCTTGATCAACACTTTGTAAACCACCACGGAAAATCTCGGCGAAGTAAGTCGCGTAGTTCAATACAAACGCAAACAAGGCAGCACTGTATCGTTCTAACACCAAATGAATTAATGGCAACCCATAGAAAACAAAAATCAATTGCAGTAATAGTGGTGTGCCTCGCATCACCCAAACATAAAAGTCCAGCAAAGCTCGCAATGGTTTAAAATGACTGCGTAACCCCACACTAACCAATAACCCTAATGGCAAAGCTAATAACAAAGTTAATCCAAAAATACTTAAAGTCATGCTAGTCCCACTTAATAACGCCGGAAAAATTCCTGTAAAATATTGCCAACTCATTTGACTCACTCCTTTTTTAGATAAAAAAAAAACCTCTAAACGATAATCGTCTAGAGGGTGCTCATTATGTATAAACACGGTTCCACCTCATGATCCCATTTATCTCACAATAAATGGCTCCACCAGTTTTAAAAAAACTGACCACTAACGGCGGCAACCGGACCAACTTTAAGTATTAATAATTTGTTACCAAAACCAGTTATTAACAGACTGACATTGATCAGCAAAAATTGTTGTGCATGTTAACATATCTCTTCTTTACAGCCGGCCAGAAGTTCTCTTAGCATAGCGGTTAACATCGGGACAATTTATCGCAATTGCATATTTATTAGATTGACATTATTTTAGCATTGCCAATAAAAATGTCAAGGAAAAAATGAATTTTTATTAAAAAAACTAACGATGGAATAAACGTTGCCAAAAACCTTTCTTAGGTTCTGGTGCAGTCTCTTCCTTCAAAGTCATTAATGGCACACTGTCACCCAACATTCGCCGGGCAATATTGCGATAGCCCTGGCTAGCAGGATTATCCGGATTAAGCGCAACTGGTTCACCAGCATTAGTAGTAGCAATCACGCCATCATCATCGAAAACAATGCCTAATAACTGAATACCTAAATGATCAGTAATATCATCAATACTCATCATTTCGCCCTGATTCATCAGATGCTTGCGAATGCGATTAATAATTAAACGTGGCGCAAATTCTAGCTGGTGATCTTCAAGAATCCCAATAATCCGATCAGCATCACTAACTGCTGCATTTTCTGGTGTTGTGACTAAGATAGCACCATCAGCACCAGCAACAGCATTTTCAAAGCCTTGTTCAATCCCGGCTGGACAATCGAGCAACACAAAGTCATAACTTTGCTTCAATTCATTGACTACTTGGCGAACATTTTCTGGTGTTAGGACATTCTTATCAGTATTTTGAGCAGCTGGCAGTAATTTTAATTTACCATCAAACCGACTGTCCGTGATTAAAGCCTGATTTAAATTCACTTTACCAGCAACAACATCGACAATTGTATAAATAATCCGATTTTGTAGGCCCATAACGACATCAAGATTACGCAAGCCTAAGTCCAAATCAACTAAACAAACCTTTTTATCTAATAGTGCCAATGCCGTTCCTAGATTTGCTGTCGTTGTGGTCTTGCCAACGCCACCTTTACCAGAGGTGATCACTAATGCTGTTCCCATTATTGTTCCTCCAATTGTTGATATAATTTCGGTTTCAATTTTGGCAACTCAGTCAACTTCGCGGTAATTAATTTATGCAAATCATCAATGTAGGCGAACTGTGCTCGGGTAATACTCTGGTCATCAGCGACGATTTCGACCAAATCAGCAATTCGTAGCTGGGCAGCCTGTTGTAGATTTCCAGCAATAATTGCCTCAGCATTATCAGGATAGCCAGCATGTAAAATACCTTGGGCGGTCCCCACCACGTAAATATTGTGCGAAGCCTTTAACGTTGCCCCTTGATGAACACTGCCCAATAGCACCACATCGCCATCATAACTTGCTTCTTGCCCACTCCGAATCGTATTAGGCACTAAGTGAACTTGTTTGGAGCGTAATAAAGTCGCCACCGTTTGCTGGTCCATCACATCAGCAGTGACTTCTAAAATTTTGAAGTTAGTAAATTGAGCAACTAAATCGTACAAAGCCTGACGTTGGTCAGCTGTCAAAATTCGCCGACCAGTTCGTACCTTAAAACTAATTTCTGTGGTACTAGTATCTTCAGCCCGAACTTTTTTTAATAAAGCCTGTAAGTCTGTTAGGCTATCAGTAAAATTACGATCAGCCGGTATTTCAATTTCATAACCATCATTACGTCCCCGTAGAAAAACATTTTCCAAAGTAGTTACCTCCCGTGATTGCGATGAATAAAGTGTAACGCCCATTTATTTGGCCAATAAAAGATTAAAAATAAGATGACATTCAGAATGATTGTCGGTGCTAAAGCATTGCTAATAAATTGCCCAACACCAGCCTGCGTCATGCCAAAGAAATGTGCAAGAAAGTAAAGAATCATTTGTGCAACTAAAACGCAAATGATATCAGCACCTAATTCATAAATCGCGCTGGGAAGAAAATAATTCATCAATGCTTTGGTCATCAAATACGTTAATGGCACAATCAACATGTATTGGCCGATTAAACCTGTATAAAATAAATCATAAGCTAAACCGGCTAATAGCGCGTACCAAAACAGCATTTTTGATTCTGGAAATGCAAAGGTACACATCACCACGCTCAAAAGGATTAACTGCGGTGCCATTTGTAAATTATTATCATAAAAGAAATTTGAAAAGACTAAGCTTAAACTGCCGTCCAGGAAAAAATTGATTGCAATGACCAATGGTAGCAGCCAACGATGTTGATATTGCCGTGGTTGTGCTTTCATTTAATCATCCCCAATGGCCCGATTGATTACCGTAACAACAGAGAAATTATTCAAATTAGTTGCCGGTTTCAAATAGATTGTATTTGCTAAACCATAGTTATCTTTTTTAACTTTAACGACGGTGCCAATTAACAAGCCACGTGGTGTTAAACCACCTAGGCCTGAGGTAATCACTTTTTGACCCTTCTTTACTTTATCTGCGGTCACTAAATGGCTCATCTTCAAAGTAGCAGTCGTGTCATCAAAACCTGTAATCAAGCCACTAACAGGTGTGCCACCATCAACACTGATTTCGGCAGCAAACCGATTACTGGAATTATTGTCACTAGAAACCAATTCCACTTTGGCATTGGTTTTGTCAACTTCGATGATCCGCCCAATTAGGCCTGAACCAGACATAACTGGCATATCTTTCTTGATACCTGAAGCAGAACCACGATTGATCACTAAATAATTCTGCCAATTCACTGGCGAGCGGCTCATAACCGCTGCGGTAATTTTTGAATAGTCAGTTAGGGTTTCATTTAAATTTAACTGTTTCTTTAAATCACGATTTTCGTTTTTCAAAGTCTGATTTTGAACTTTAGTCTCAGCTAAATCCTGAACTTCAGCTTTTAAAGCCTTATTCTCATCATAAGTATTAAACAAATCACTAATATTACCAGAGAAATTACGGACAGCATTAACTGGTGTCGTAATCACACGACCAACAATGCCTAAAGTATCATTACCAAAACGTTGGACAAAAACAGGTGCTTTGCGGTTATTCCGCAAACCAATCGAAACTGAAATCATCCCAAAAACCGCGATCAAAGTGACCATCACAATGATCAGTTTTTTGTTAGAAAAGAACTTATTCATTAAATCCTCCATAAATCAAAAAAGCGGGACAGGCCCGCCATTCGGATTTTAGTGTTTCCGTTTCATAACTTCAATACTTTTTAGTGATTCACCAGTACCAATTGCCACACAATCAAGCGGGTCTTGTGCGATGAAAACTGGCACCTTAGTCGCATCAGAAATCACTTCTGGTAAGTTCTTCAATAAAGCACCACCACCAGTTAAAACAATCCCATGATCAATCACGTCAGCAGCAATTTCTGGCGAGGTTTCTTCAAGTGTTTCTTTGATAGCAGCAATAATTGCATCAATCACTTCTTGAATTGCTTTCGCAACATCAGTAGCTGAAACTTCAATTGTTTTAGGTAGACCGGAAATCAAATCACGACCACGGATAGTCATATTTTCTAACTCGCCAGCCTTTTCAACTGAAGCAGAACCAATTTGAATTTTGATTTGCTCAGCAGTCCGTTCACCAATCAACAGATTGAAATGTTGTCTGACATAAGAAATAACTGATTCATCGATTTTGTCGCCAGCCATTCGAATTGAGCGTGATGAAACAATGCCACCTAATGAAATTGTGGCCACATCAGTGGTCCCACCACCAATATCAACCACCATACTACCAGTTGGATCCATTACTGGCAAACCGGCACCAATCGCTGCAGCAAATGGTTCTTCAATCACATAAGCTTCACGAGCACCAGCCACACGGGTTGCATCAATAACTGCCCGCTTCTCAACTTCAGTAACGCCACTAGGTACGCAAACCATCACGTATGGCTTGCCACCACCAACAGTTTTTTCAATAAAGTATTTCATCATGGCTGCAGTTGTATCATAATCGGCAATCACGCCATCCTTCATCGGTCGAATCGCTACAATATTTGCAGGAGTTCGGCCGATCATATCGCGTGCTTCGGAACCAACGGCAATAATCTCGCCAGTTTTTGTATTTTTAGCAACGACTGAAGGTTCGTCTAAAACAATCCCTTTTCCTTCAATATAAACTAATGTATTGGCAGTTCCTAAATCTATACCAATATTCTTCGCACCGAATCCTAGCAATGTTTTCTTCTCCTTAAAAAACCAAAATTATACTAAAAGAAATTATACCATAATGGCAAAACGTTAAAAAGGTTTCACTAGGAAAACTTAAACAATGCCATGACTAGTCAACTTTCATTTTAGCAGGATTGAGGAGGAATGAAAAACAAAAATGTTTTCTAAGAAAACCAATTCGGTGAATAGTCGCGAAATTGACCTGCTGACATCAGTTTTTCACCTGAGTAAAAATAAATTTTACGGCTCGAAATATTGACGAATTAGCTTGTTGCGAGTCTGGATATCAGTCATTTACGTTTATGCTCACCGATTGACCGCCTTTGGTCACAAGCGCTATCCATCGTTCAAAAAAATTAGGTTTCAAATAAATTTGGCTTCACGCAATGACAAATATTGTTTACTTCCGATGATCAAGTGATCCAGACATTGAATTCCCATCATTTCACCACATTTAACCAGCCGTTGCGAAAACACCAGATCATTTTGTGAAGGTGTCACCTGACCACTTGGGTGATTGTGGACCACAATCAGGCGCGCCGCTGATAGTAACACTGCGTAATGATAGATTTCTCGCGGATGAGCAACTGAACTATTTAAACTACCAGTAAAAATTAATCGTTCCTGAATGATTTGATTCTTCGTGTCCAAATAAATAACACGTAATTCTTCTTGAACAGTTCCCTGCATCCGCTCGACCAGTTGCTGACCGATCATCCCCGAGGACACCACAACACCACGACGCAATTGGGATTGCTGCAAAGAACGCCGTCCTAATTCGAACGCGGCCTGTAATTCAATTGCTTTGGTCAAGCCAATTCCTGGAAATTCTTGCAACTGAGTCAAATTAGCTTGGGCTAAAAATGCTAAATTATCATAATGTTGCAATAATAATCCAGCCAACTTAGCCACTGAATATTTGGATGTGCCTGTTCGTAAAATAATTTGTAATAATTCCTGATCTGACGCCGCTTGTACGCCATGCTGATCAACTAACTCTCGTGGTAATAGCCGTTCTGGCGCAGCTGGCACTGTCGTCAAAACGGTGACTTTATTTTCCATAAAAAATCACCTCTTCGCTTTTAAATACGAAAAGGTGACTTTTTTAACTTAAGTTTCATACTTAACTTTCAGCGGAAATAAAGAATTGGCGAACTTCACTAATCAAATAAAACGATCCCGCAAACAGATACAAACCTTCACCACCATCTTCTTGGAGAAAATTCTGTAGGGCAGCCTGCCAAGATTCGTTGTAGGCGAACGGTTGGCCGATTTGCTGGGCTAATTCTGCTTGACTAGCAGCCCGCGGATTATTGGCGACTGTGGTCCAAGTAATCCGCCAATTGGTTTGCGCCAGTAAGTGTGCGACTTCAGCAATATTCTTGTCCGCCATCATTCCTAAAATCAAATGAATTGGTTGACCACGGAAATCTCGCTGGATATTGGCAATTAAATTAGTTACAGCTGGCACATTATGGGCGCCATCCAACATCAACAATGGTTCTTGACTGATCACTTCTAAACGCCCAGGCACATTAAAATTGATTAGGACGCGCTTCACTAGTACTGGATCAAGTCGGCCTTGACGTCGTTGCAAGAATTGCTCAGCCGCGGCTAATGCTAAGCTGGCATCCCAAAGTTGCCAATCCCCCCATGCGGGCATTTTTAGCCCAGTTAATTTTAAAGGCGGGATTGCTGTCAGCCACTGCCAAGTAAACTGTGCCTGACCATGATGACGGCGTAACTGCTTAATTTGTAAATCTTGATCTATCTGTACTAAATGTGCCTGTTGCTCGTGAACTTTTTTGATAATAATTGGCTGCAAATCAGTCGCAATTTTACCAACAAAAACAGTTTGTTGCGATTTAATAATGCCGACCTTTTCTTGAGCAATATCGGCCAACGTCGGCCCAATCAATTTTTGGTGATCTAGGCCAATTGATGTGATCACACCAATCTCCGCATCGATCACATTAGTGCGATCATGGGCACCACCAATGCCAACCTCAATAACACCAACATCAATTTCTTGCTCGGCAAAATAACAAAACATCAGTACCGTCACGAATTCAAACTCAGTTAAAGCTAGCTTAGCCTGACCTAATGCTGTGCTAAGCTTTTGCGTCCACCTTAACAGATCGTCATCCAGAATCTGTTGCTGATCAATTTGAATACGCTCATTAAACCTTAAAATAAACGGTGACGTAAACAAGCCTACGTGGTACCCATGGGCCACTAACAAGCGACTGATCAAGTGACTCGCAGTTCCCTTCCCATTAGTCCCCGTCACATGGATCGTGGGAAATTTATCTTGAGGGTTGCCAAATAAAGCTAAGGCTTGATGCATCACATCTAATTTATTACTACGATGAAGTCGCGGTCGTTGATGAATATAAGCGATTGCTTCTGCCACTGTTTCAATCATCAGCTCACCTCCTCACCAACTAGGCTTGATTTGCTTTTAACTCGGCAATTCGTGCTTGAACAGCTTGTTGTTGTCCGACGTAATCGGCCCGTTTTGTTCGTTGTTCGTCAACTACCGCTGCTGGGGCTTTAGCAATAAATCCTTGATTACCTAGTTTACGATCGATTCGTTGAATTTCTTGTGCTAATCGACCATCTTCTTTAGTCAAACGTTTGATTTCTTGACCAAGGTCAATTAACTCAGCTAGCGGTACAAAAATTTCCGCATCAGTAATGACATTCGACATCGCCAATTTCGGCGCAGTCACATTAGGGCCGATCAATAAGGTTGTTGGATTTAAGAAACGTTCCAAGAAACCTAAGTTACCCTTTAAAGTCTCTTCCAACACTGCCGTTTTAGTTTTGATCATAATTTCAATTTGTTTAGACATTGGTGCATTTGCTTCAGTCCGAATATTGCGGACGCCACGAATCACTTCAATCAAAGCATTCATTTGATCAACTGCCGCCAAATCTGTTAAGTCGCTATTGAATTCCGGGTACTTAGCGGTTGTTAAAGATTCGCCATGATGCGGCATTGATAGCCAAATTTTTTCAGTAACAAATGGCATGATTGGGTGCATCAACCGCAAAATTTGATCCAAGACATATAATAAATTCTGTCGTTTTAATTCTTGAGCATGCTGATCAGTCCCATTTAAAACTGCTTTGCTCATTTCAATGTACCAATCACAGAAGTCATTCCAAATGAAGTTATACAACAAACGACCTGATTCGCCAAATTCGAATTGATCATTCAAACGCGTCACATCAGCAATAGTTTCATTCAAGCGGCTGAAAATCCAACGGTCAGACAAATCAAATTCATCCCGATTGCGCAACTTATCGCTGGCTTTAACATCGCCTAAATTCATAATGACAAAACGACTAGCATTCCAAATCTTATTAATGAAATTCCAAGCAGAATCCATCTTCGTATAACTGAAACGCGTATCTTGACCTGGTGTTGATCCAGTTGACAAGAACCAACGCAAAGCATCGGCACCATACTTCTTGATCACATCCATCGGGTCAATCCCGTTGCCCAGCGATTTGCTCATTTTACGGCCTTGTTCATCACGAATCAAACCGTGGATCAGCGCATTTTCAAATGGCCGTTGCCCAGTAAACTTCAAGCTTTGAAAAATCATCCGCGCAACCCAGAATGGAATAATATCGTAGCCAGTTACCAAAGTATTGGTTGGGAAATAGCGTTTATAATCAGCACTATCAGTGTCAGGCCAGCCCATTGTTGAGAATGGCCATAAAGCACTAGAGAACCAAGTATCTAACACGTCTGTCTCTTGATGCCAATTTTCAATGTCTTTCGGAGCGTCCATACCAACATAAATCTCGCCAGTATCATTGCGGTACCAAGCGGGAATTTGATGACCCCACCATAGTTGTCGTGAAATAACCCAATCATGGATATTTTCCATCCAATTAACAAAAGTTGTTTCAAACCGTTCTGGTACAAAATTAACCTTATTAGCTGAATTTTGATTCTGTAATGCTAACTCAGCCAACGGTTTCATTTTGACAAACCACTGCGTCGATAAGCGTGGTTCAACTTGTACGCCTGAACGTTCTGAGTGTCCAACACTATGAGTGATTTTTTCAACGTCTAATAAATAACCAGCAGCTTTCAAATTAGCTACGATTGCTTTACGAGCTTCAAACCGATCCATGCCATCATACTTAGCACCAGCATTGGCATTCATCGTGCCATCATCGTTCATGATGTTAATGCGTTGCAAATCATGACGATTGCCGACAGCAAAATCATTAGGATCATGTGCTGGGGTAATTTTAACTGCGCCAGTTCCAAATTCCTGATCAACATAAAAATCTTCAATAATTGGAATTTCACGATCAGTTAAGGGCAACTTGACCATTTTGCCAACTAAGTTTGCATAACGTGGATCCCCAGGATGAACAGCGATTGCTGTATCACCTGGTAGTGTTTCCGGACGCGTTGTGGCAATTTCAATATCACCAGACCCATCAGCTAATGGATAACGAACATGGTAGAAAGCCCCTTCGTCGTCCTGATGTAACACTTCAATATCGGATAAAGCTGTTTGTAGTTGTGGGTCCCAATTAATAATGTACTCGCCACGATAAATCAAGCCTTCGTTATAAAGCTTAACGAAAACAGTGCGAACTGCTTTCGACAAGCCAGCATCAAGCGTGAAGCGTTCACGACTATAGTCTAACGACAAGCCTAATTTAGCCCACTGAGCCTTGATTGTAGCGGCATATTCGTCTTTCCAATCCCAGACTTGTTGCACAAACTTCTCACGACCTAATTGATGGCGATCAAGTCCCTGCTCACGCAATTTAGCTTCTACCTTAGCTTGCGTAGCAATCCCAGCATGGTCCATGCCAGGCAGCCAAAGAACGTCATAACCTTGCATCCGCTTCTGGCGAATAATCATATCTTGTAAAGTTGTGTCCCAAGCATGGCCCAAATGCAATTTACCAGTTACATTAGGCGGGGGAATAACAATTGAATAAGGTTTGGCTTTTTTGTTACCACTTGGTTTAAAAACATCCTCATCAAGCCAAGTCTGATAACGGCCAGTCTCAACTGCTTGTGGATCATACTTCGGTGCCATTTCTGTTGCCATGTTTATCACTCCTTAAATAAATACGCCAATTATGAACAATTTTATTAAATCAATAAAAAAATCGCCCTATTCAAAAATAGGACGATTAATCGCGGTACCACCTAACTTGAGCATCACTGCTCCGCTTAAATGACAATAACGATGTCGGTCGGCGCAAACTACTTGATTCACTTACGCAACTCCCAAGCTACCGCTGACAGCCATTCGGAAAATTTCTCACTAATCATTTTCTCACTGACGAATATTGCTGCCACCGCTCTTGTTCACAGTCTTTAATTAACATGTCGTTAGCAAAATTCTAGCTTAAAAAAAGCGCAACGTCAACCACTGACCTGAAATTAATTCTGTTAAGGTGTCTTTAAAGCAATCTTATCTTCTGACAAAAGTAATAAGTTCAGTACTTCTGACGTTAAATCCAAATAGCGCATATGAATTCCGGCTGGCAAAATAATTGGCTCCGGCGCAAAACTTAAAATTGAACGAACCCCATTATTCACTAACAAATCAGCAACCGCCTGCAAAGAATGGCTTGGCACTGTTGAAATCACAGTATTAATTTGTTGGACAGCTAAAGTCGCGGCCAATTCACTCATTGGTTGGACAGTCACTTCATCAATCGTTTGTCCAATAATTGCTGGATCAGCATCAAATGCACAGACAATTGAAATATTAGGATTGCGCCGAAAATTATTTTTTAATAATGCTCGGCCTAAATTACCCACACCAACCAATCCTAGCAGCTGTGGTTCATCGACTTCTAAAATTTCACCGAGAATTCTCAGCAAATGGGCAATATCATAACCGTAACCACTCCGCCCCAGCTCACCAAAGCAAGAAAAATCCCGACGAATCGTCGACGGATCGATTTGAGTGGCTTGGCCTAATTCATGAGATTTAATCCGGCGTTGGCCATTATCGGCTAAATTGCAGAGGACGCGATAATAAATGAGTAGTCGTTCCAAGGTCTTTCGGGGAATTCGGGCAGTTTTTTGAATTGTCATCCGTTTCGCTCCAATTGTTAAATGACGCACATTATTTACCTTCTAGCATAGCAAATTTTTCTCATCTGTGCAAGCGCTAACAAACCGCAATTCAAAAAATATTTATTTCGGCCACAAGTTTACCCGGAACGATAATAAATCTTAGTTGCGGCAATGTGTCTTCAAAAGGCAATCAATGCTGCTTAGTAATCATCCACCCGCATAGCGGGTGGCTTTTTATTAGCCCTAGAAGGGCTTGCCACACGCAAAAAGCCCCTTAAA
>NZ_RHOT01000012.1 GCF_003946675.1 Lapidilactobacillus gannanensis
GTGTGGTAACTATAAGAATAGGTCTTCATGGCCTTTTTGGTCTAGTCATTTAGGTGTTGCACTTCAATTTTAAATCCGGCGTGAATAAATGAATAAAAAGTTACGCCAGTAGTTGTCTTCTTTTCAAGAAATGGCTATGTTGGAAATAATGATGTTAAGTTTGACCATTTCCCGGGCAGATCTAACAACAGCGAGGTTTTATTAAAAAATGGAGGTTACGCCTAATGTTGCACTACCAAGAGCGAGCATTTCGCATCATGCAATTAACTGACATCCACATTGGTTCATTCCCCTTTGTCACGGAGGATTTACAAACCTTGGCCGCTATCAAAAAGGCCGTACTGGCCGTTAAGCCGGATTTAATCATGGTCACCGGTGATCTGATCTGGTCCGATGATGTTGAGCAACCTGAGCGAGGTTATCAAGCCTTGGTTGAATTATTCAATCAATTACCTTTCCCAATTGCCGTGACTTATGGCAATCATGATGCGGAGGATACCATGACCCGAACTCATCTACGCCAATTAGAAGCCGGACTAAAATATCGGGTTCCTAAACAGCACGCCTTTGTTGATGATCGTGATAAAGAAGCTTACACGTTAGAAATCACTGATGAGCACGGTTTAAGCCACGTACTGTATGTCATTGATACTGGTAACCACGCCCCAGGCAGTCAAACAGCCTATGACTACCCTTCTGCACAACAAGTTACTTGGTGGCGCCAAACACAAGCTGACTACCAAGCCAACCAAGATCGACCAATACTTGACTTAGCTTTTATCCACATTCCACTGCCTGAATACCAACAAGCGGGCGAACATCAATTAGCGGGGTTCTTTTGGGAACAAAACCCACGTGTTTCCTGTGGCCAATTGAACTCGGGACTTTTTGCTGAGTTAGCTCAGGATGACCAGTTAAAAGCCGTTTTCTGTGGCCATGATCACGACAACAATTTTGTTGGCACTTATTTAGGCAAGCAACTGATTTACGGGAACGTTTCTGGATATAATTGTTATGGCGATTTACCTCGTGGTTATCGTCTGATTAATTTGCAACCCGACCAATTTACGACCGCAGTAATTCCCTATCAATCCTAAACAAGTACCGCCACTTAGGCAGTCACTAGGGACCAATCTAATTGTTTAAAGTAATCTAAATTACTAACGCGTTCTACTTAACACGCATACTTTTAGCGATTAAATGCGGACCCACCCGACAACTTCAAATAATATCTACTGCCAAAATAAGCCTGTGTGGCAATCCCCAGTTAAACTGGAAATTGCCACACAGGCTTTATAATTACCGTCATTTATTTTTTTAATTAGTGCCGAGTTAATTCTGGGTTGTTAATCTGGTCGCCGATAAGCTCATTGCTGGCTGATTGTGCTTAGCTATTATTTGCCAACAATGGCATCAATTTGAGCCAACTCTTCAGCTGCAAAATCCAAGTGATTTAGTGCTTTGAGGCTATCTTCAAGTTGGCTTAAGCGTGAGGCACCTACTAGCACACTGGTAACAGTTGGTTGCCGCAAATTCCATGCTAGCGCCATTTCCGCAAGGCTTTGTCCCCGATTTTGCGCAATTTGATTTAACTGCTGAACTTTATTGATAGTCGCTTCAACATTTTCTGGGGATAAGAAAGGACTTGAAGAACGGCCAGCTCGAGAATCAGCTGGAATACCATTTAAGTAACGATTAGTTAACAGCCCTTGTGCTAACGGACTAAAAGTAATCGCTCCTAAATTTTCCTGGGTTAAAACATCAGTTAAACCGTCTTCGATCCAACGATCAAACATGTTGTAGCGCGGCTGGTGAATAATAAACGGTGTGCCCAATTTCTTGAAGACCTTGGCAATAGCTACTGTTTGTTCAGCCGAATAGTTAGAAACACCAATATAGAGTGCTTTGCCTTGACGAACTAATAAATCCAGTGCGCCCGCTGTCTCTTCAATTGGCGTATCTGGATCTGGCCGATGATGATAGAAAATGTCAACATAGTCCAGTCCCATTCGTTGCAAACTCTGGTCACAACTGGCAATAATATTCTTCTTTGAACCCCATTCACCATAAGGGCCTGGCCACATATAATAACCAGCTTTAGAGGAAATCACTAATTCATCCCGATACTGTCCTAATTCTTCCCGTAAAATTCGGCCAAAATTACGTTCTGCCGAGCCGGCCGGTGGTCCATAATTATTTGCTAAATCAAAATGAGTGACGCCACGATCAAAGGCGCCACAAAGAATTTCTTTCTGGTTGCTTAGTCGGTCAACATCACCAAAATTATGCCACAGGCCTAGAGAAATTGCTGGCAATCTTAAACCCGATTGCCCCACATGACGGTATGGCATTGTTTCATAACGTTGTTTGCTTGCTTGATACATACTTTCACCTCAATTATTAAGACTAATGCTATTATAATTGAAACAACTGCTTTATTAAAGCGATTTCAAATATTCTTCATTAACGTTGACTACTAAAAGCTCGCTGTTTCTTAAAACGACGTTTAGCAGTAATGGCTAACAAACTAATATCACCAACCAGTAAAAAGATCATTGAACGACTAATAAATTGTGTGCCAGTATTGGTAATTAAGCCACTACCAGTACTACTCAACATTTGACTAACAAATAAAGCCGCCGCCAAAATCAACAGAATCAAGTTCAGCCCAGCAAACCGATAAGCCAGGTTACGCAATAACTTAGCATTAAGCAGACTAAAAATAACAATCACAATTGGCAAAAGAATCAATAATTGACCGACTAGTTTCAGCAACGTTGCGGAAACCACAAAATTACTACCTAACTGTTGACCGCCACTAGCCAACAATAAATGTGCCAAACTGGCCGTGCCTTGACTTTGAATAAAACTTTGACCAAAAGCGCCTAATAAACTAATAAAACCAGCAATAACAGCTAACCAGCCTGTAACACCCAATTTAGCCAGTTTCGGCAAATGCAACTTACTTAAGGTTTGCGTTAATTTGCTAAAAAAGTGATGTTGGTGCTGACCTTGCGACTGGCCAGCATCCGAACTGGGCGCTACTTTAGTTGAATGTTGCCGCTGAGTCCGCGATAAAGGCTGCGCTGAATCTTCACCCTGATTGTCGGCCTGATCAGTCTGGACCTTGAATTGCCGAGTCGCCTCTGGATCAGTCGCAGCTGCTTTTAACGCATAGCCACAATGAGCACAAAATAAATCTTCTGGTGTCACAATTTGACCACAACGCGGACAAAAATGAGCATCACTAGTCCGCTGTTGCGAATTTAAATCTGGTTGCTCTTGCCATTGTTCAAATTTTCTTTGCATGATTTTACTCCTGAAAAATTCATTCTAAAAATATCAAGCCATAAAACTAGTTCCTCTTTCATTCTACACAAAATAAGTTATTTGTCCGTTTTTTTATGAAAACTTGCTTAAAAATTAAAGATTTGCTATGCTAACTATAAATATTAAACGATTTGCCACCGGGCGAGAGCGTACTTATTCCATTAGGTCATGTTGGAATAGGACCCTCTCGTTTTTTTGTTTGATCGCAAATCAAGGAGGAAAATTATTATGTCATGGCTATTTTTAGTTTTTGCAGGAATATTCGAAGTTGTTTGGGCGACGACGATGAAATTATCCCACGGATTCAGTAAATTGCCTTTCACCTTAGCCACTATTTTCGGTATGATCGCCAGCTTTTTACTGCTGGCGCAAGCAATCAAGAAATTGCCGATGAGCCTTGCTTACCCGGTTCGGACTGGTATTGGCGCCGTGGGTGCGATTATTGTTGGCGTGATTTTATTCAAAGACCAATTGAGCCCTCTGACTTGGGTTTTTGTCATCATGCTACTTGTGGGTATTATTGGCATTAAAGTGACTAGTGGTCATTAAAAATTAATTCTGGCATTAATAACCGTGAGCGCTAAAAGTAAGCTCAAGCTAAATTAAGTTGCAGAAGTACCCCCCCAAAAAAAAAATTTTTTGTAAATTGCCTAATTATAAATAGTTATTTACTGATAAAACAACGCCCTTACATTCATTCCATCATGAATGCCACTATCCTACAAGTGGCAATTTAGTCATAAATTCGCCAATAAAAAAAGCCGTCATTTCTGACGACTTTTTTTGCTGCAATATCTTAACGTTTACGTTCTGGGATACGAGCAGCTTTACCACGTAAGGCACGTAAGTAGTACAATTTAGAACGACGTACACGGCCAAGACGGATAACTTCGATTTTTTCAACCCGAGGTGTGTGTAATGGGAATGTCCGTTCAACACCAACGCCGTTACTGATCTTACGAACAGTATAAGTTTCGCTAATGCCAGTACCATGACGCTTGATAATAACGCCTTCAAATAACTGGATCCGTTCGCGAGTACCTTCGACGATTTTAGCGTGAACACGGATTGTGTCCCCAGCACGAAAATCAGGAATATCTTCCCGTAATTGACTCTTGGTAATGTCTGAAATTAATTGATTCATACCAATTTCTCCTCTTCATCCAACATTCTTACCTTGTTTCTAAACCAAGACAGCGGAATATTGTTGCTATGTGGTCCTACCACAATATTAAATAATATCACAAATCGTTAAAGCTTGACAAGTCATCCCGTTGATTTAATTGCCGAACTAATTTCTGAATGGTCGGATCAGTAATTTTTTCTAATAAATCTGGTCGTTCTTTTAAGGTTCGCCAAACGGCAGCTTTTAAACGCCATTCGGCAATTAATGGATGATTGCCATTCGTCAACACAAATGGTACCGTTTGCCCCTGATAATCAGCTGGTCGCGTATATTGCGGATATTCCAATAAACCTTGGGCAAACGAATCAGTTGCTGCCGATTCTTGTTTACCTAACACACCAGGAATTTGCCGGGCGAGCGCATCAATCATCACCATTGCTGGCAGTTCACCGCCAGTAACCACATAATCACCTAAAGAAACTTGATCCGTCGCTAAATCATAAACTCGTTGATCAAAGCCTTCATAGTGACCACAAATAAACGTCAAATGCTGGCATTGCGCTAATTCAACTGCATAAGCATGGTCAAATTGGCGACCACCAGGATCCAAAATAATTGTCCGATCAGAAGGCCCATGTTTGGCCGTCACATCATTTAGCGCCGCTGCAATTGGCTGAACTTGCAACAGCATGCCAGCACCACCACCATATGGTGTGTCATCAACATGATGCTGCTTATTTGTAGTAAAGTCACGAAAATTTGTAACATCAATTTTTAAAATACCATTTTCCTGTGCGCGGCCAATTAAAGACGCTTGCAGGGCCCCGAACATTTCTGGAAATAAACTTAAAATATCAATTTGCATGATGTGACTCCTTAATCATCCAAGCCAGCTGGCACTTCAACATAGGCCATTTTGGCAGCCAAATCAATTTTAAGAACAACTGATTTTAGATAGGGCAATAACAGATCAGCCTTTTTCGGGCGTTTGATCACCCAAACGTCATTGGCTCCCGGCGCCAGAATTTCTTTGACCACACCGATAGTTTCGTTAGTTGCTTGTTCAACTACCGTTAAGCCAACAATATCACGATAATAATACTCACCAGGTGCCAAACGATGCTGTTCAGCCTCCGTCACATATAATAAGTGTGTTTTCAATGGTAAAACTTGATCTAAGTTATCGTAACCAGTAAAAGTCAACAAATGCATTTGTTGCTGGCGACGATGGGTTTTAATCGTCAATTCTTGATAACGATTGCCGCCGATCTGCACAAATAAAGTCCGCCCGATCTTAAAACGTTTCTCAGGAAAATCAGTTGTTGCCAGCACTTTTACTTCACCACGAACACCATGGGTATTCACGATTCGACCAACTTCGTAGTAATTTTCTGCCACGATTGTTTCCTCCACAATTGTCTATCTCAGTTATTTTAATTCAAAAAAAGCTAGGATAAAGAAACTTTATCCCAGCTCAATCGTCCTAATTATCAAGAATATTTAAACGAATTCGTTTACCATTATCCAAACGAATACCATAAATCAACGTCCGAATTGCCTGAGCGACCCGACCTTGCTTACCAATAATTCGACCGATATCTTTGCGGTTAACCGCTAAATTGTAGGTCACAAAATGACTATCTGCCGTAGTTGCAATTGATAATTCATCAGGTACCATGATTAACGGTGTAACAATAGCGCTGATCAAATTTTTAACTGCTTCCGTGGTCATCTGCTACTACTTCTTTTCGAAACGAGCTTCGTGATACTTCTTCATAATGCCTTGTGTTGATAACAAGTTACGAACAGTATCTGAAGGTTGAGCACCCTTTTGTAACCAGTCTAAGATAACATCTTCGTCCAATTTCAGTTGAACTGGTTCTGAGATTGGGTTGTAGTAACCAACTTCTTGAATGAAGCGGCCATCACGAGGTGCACGTGAATCAGCAACAACTAAGCGATAGAATGGTTTACGTTTTGAGCCCATGCGGCGCATACGAATCTTAACAGTCATAATTTAATTTCCTCCTAAAATAACTAACACAAAATAATATACCAAATCTTGGCACCGATGTAAAGTGTTTTTTCTTTACATCTAGAAATACTTGACACAGAAAATACGTTAAGGCCTAGCATAGTGGTAAAACGGGACAGGTTCTGACTGCATTCCTGCTGCTTGTAGTGGAACGCTGCCGACATTGATCTGAGCCAATTACAAACCAAATTGCCTCAAATACAGGTCTTATTGTAAGTGCTAAAGCACCAACAATAATTTGGCTACCACTCGCCCAGGATCGGGCGCAAATTAAAACCATTGGCTGGCGACAAAATCCCTCCATTCCGTCAGGAGTTGAGGTAGTACGCTTCAACTTTGTTGGTTGTTAAGGTGATTTTCGTGGAGCCGAGCGGCTTAATTCGAATTGTCGTCATAATTGAACAATATCACCAAAAAAGTCTGTTTGACAATTTTCTGGTTTAATTCAGAAGTATTATCAAACAGGCTTAGTGGTTTACTTCAATCTGCTTTTCTAAACAGTGGTGCTCAGTTCTGTTAGTTTACTCAGGTGGTTGCTGGGCGATTGTTCTGGCGTGGAACGCTGTGGCCGTCGATTTGAGCTTATTGCTAGCGCAACAATCTCAAATTCGAGGCTTATTCTAAGCGATAAATCGCTAAGAATAATTTCACAGCTGACGCCAATCGCCCAGCAACCACCAATCAAATTGGGAGAATTCTACTAACACTGCCAACCATTACTTAGACTTAAATCGTTTAACTTTCTTTAAACGTTTCTTCTTGTTCTTCTTCTGTTTACGTACCATCGAATTCATTGCCATTTTGCCCATACGTCCTTGAATGCCGTCGCCGAGCATCCCCTCCATGCCAGAGAAGTTACCCTTAGACATTTTGGTCATCATTTCGCGGGATTGTTTGAATTGTTTGATCATCCGGTTGACTTCTTGGACATTGCGGCCAGAACCAGCGGCAATTCGGCGGCGGCGACTAGGATTCAAAAGATCAGGATTCTCGCGTTCCTTAGGCGTCATTGAATAAACGATTGCCTTTAAGTGATCAATATCCTTAGGGTCCATTTTGACATTTTTCAATGCTGGATTGTTCGCCATTCCGGGAATCATTTTCATAATTTCATCCAATGGCCCCATGTTTTGAAGCTGGCTCATTTGATCAACGAAGTCATTGAAGTCAAAACTATTTTCCTGAATCTTTTGGGCCATTTTCTCAGCCTGATCAGTGTCATAGTCCTGTTGAGCTTTTTCAATCAAGCTCATCATGTCGCCCATTCCGAGAATGCGATCAGCCATTCGATCAGGATAGAAGACATCTAATTGGTCGAGCTTTTCACCCTGCCCAATAAATTTAATTGGTTTACCAGTGACGGCTCGAATTGATAACGCCGCCCCACCACGAGTGTCGCCATCTAACTTGGTCAAAATAACCCCAGTGACGTCGAGTTGCTGATTGAACCCATCGGCAACCTGAGTCGCAACCTGACCAGTCATCGCATCGACAACTAATAGGATCTCATTTGGTTGAGCCAAAGCCTTAATACGGGCCAATTCATCCATTAATTGTTCGTCAATTTCCAGACGACCGGCCGTATCAATGATCACGTAGTCATTTTTATTTTTATCGGCTTCGGCCAAACCTTGCTTGACAATATCAACTGGGTCATGATCAGTTCCCATTTCAAAAACAGGGACATCTAATTGTTGACCAACTGTTACCAACTGGTCAACTGCGGCTGGTCGATAAACGTCGGCCGCAATCATTAAGGGCCGTGCATGCTCTTGCTTCTTTAAGCGATTAGCCAATTTACCCGCAGTGGTTGTCTTACCAGCACCTTGTAAACCAACCATCATAATGATTGTTGGAATATGGGGAGACTTATTTAACGGTACGGCAGCTTCACCCATAACTTTAACTAATTCATCATGGACGATTTTAATCACTTGTTGCGCTGGCGTTAAGCTTTCCAGCACTTCTTTACCTAGTGCTTGGGTACGAACTGTTTTAACGAAATCCTTAACCACGTCAAAGTTAACATCGGCCTCCAGGAGTGCCAGCCGAACTTCACGCATTGCTTCGCGGATATCATTTTCATTGATCTTACCTTTACGGCGTAAACCGCTAAAGGCATTTTGTAATCGTTCTGTTAATCCTTCAAAGGCCATTTATCTTCAACCATCCTTACTGAGAATCAATTAAGTGTTCAAAATCTTTAAGTAGTGACTTTAATTCGGCATCAGTTTGATAACGCTGGGAAACCACGCGATTCAATTGATTAACCAACGTCACTTGTTGCTGAAAATGCGCCATTAAATGCAAGCGATCTTCATAACTTTGTAGAATTTTTTCGGTCCTCTTGATATTATCATAAACTGCCTGCCGACTCACTTCAAATTCAGCAGCAATTTCACCTAATGAGTAATCTTGGCCATAATATAAATCAAGATAAGTCGCCTGCTTGGAGGTCAGTAAGGACTGATAAAAATCGTAAAGTTCATTAACGTGTTCGTTGGGCACCAGATTCATTTTAATTAGCCGCCTCATCAATTAAGCCCTTAAATAGGCCGTAAACAAATTTTTCGGCATTAAAGGCCTGCAAATCACCAACATGTTCGCCTAAACCAACTAGTTTAACTGGCAAATGTAGTTCATTTCGGATTGCAATGACAATGCCCCCCTTAGAACTACCATCAAGTTTAGTCAAGACAATGCCGGTAACATCGGTCGTTGCTTGGAACTGTTTAGCTTGATTTAAGGCATTTTGCCCAGTCGAAGCATCTAAAACTAATAACACTTCCTGTGGCGCTGCTGGTAACTCACGCACAATTACTCGTTTCATTTTGGCAAGCTCATTCATCAAGTTCACTTTGTTTTGCAAACGGCCAGCAGTATCAACCAATAACACATCATAGTTTTCGGCTTTAGCTTTTTTGACTGCTTCAAAGGCAACTGAAGCTGGATCAGCACCAGGTTCAGATTTAACAATATCCACCCCAACACGACGGGCCCATTCAGCCAGTTGCTCAATTGCACCGGCCCGGAAAGTATCACAGGCTGCTAACAGGACTTTTTTGCCTTCAGCCTTTAACTGAGCTGATAATTTACCAACGGTGGTAGTTTTACCAGCACCATTAACGCCCACAAATAGGAAAACAGTTGGGCCAGCAGTTGGTGCGGCAAAATGAAGCTGGTTGTCTTCTTCGGCACCAGCATCACCGTATAAATCAACCATTTTTTCAACGATGACCAAACCCACTTGTTTTTTGGTCTTGGCATTTTGTAATTTAACTTCGTCACGTAATTGATTGCTGATCGTCATTGCCGTTTCAAACCCAACATCAGCTTCGATTAGCATTCCTTCCAGATCTTCAAAGAAATCTTCATCAACCGAACGAAAACCTGCTAAAAATTCATTCAACCGTGCTGCAAAACCATGGCGACTTTTAGCCAACCCGCGGTCATAGTCGGTCGTGGTTTCGTCAGTGGTCGTGGTCGCACTAGTTTCAGACGTCGCACTTACTACTGAAGTTGGCGTCACTAAGGATTCTGAGGTGGATTCAGCATCAACCGATGTTGTTGAGGTTTCGTTAGCAGCTGATGTTGCCACAGTTGATGCCTGTGTTGCTAGCTTAGTTGCTTGGCTGGTTAATGATTGGTCGCTTGACTCTGGTGCAGCACTGTCTGACGCAGCTTGTTCAGCTGCTGGTAGTGCTGATTGCTCGTCAGCCTGCTTATTCTCATTAGTCAGCGATGTTTGGGTAACCACTGACTTTTCTGTAGTCGCCGATGTTGATGCAGCTTGACCTGTAGCTGATACTGTCTCTGACGTACTCAAATCAGCCGTTGTCGAACCTGATGCCGAGTTTTCCGTGTCATCAGCTGCAACTGTTGCTTTTTTTTCAGTTGGTTCAGTTGACTCGGCTTTACCGCCGCCAAATGCTTTCTTAACCCGATCGAAAAATCCCATGAAGTTCCTCCCTAAATTAGTTGTTTGAGATCCTGTTGTTTATTGTCCACTGACAGATACAGCTTGTTGATCAAGGTCCGTTAGTGACACGCTGATGATTTTGGAAATACCTGATTCTTGCATGGTCACGCCATAGAGCCGGTCAACTTTAACCATGGTGCCTTTACGATGCGTAATGACAATGAACTGCGTTTGTTGCTCATAATGTTGTAAATAATTCGCAAAGCGGTCAACATTTGCTTCATCCAAAGATGCTTCAACTTCGTCTAAGATACTAAACGGTGCTGGCCGTACTTTCAAAATAGCAAATAGTAATGTAATCGCTGTTAAGGCGCGTTCACCACCAGACAGCAAACTTAAATGTTGCAACTTTTTACCAGGTGGCTGCGCATTGATCTCAATTCCGGTAGTTAATGGATCACTT
This sequence comes from Lapidilactobacillus gannanensis, assembly GCF_003946675.1. GTDB lineage: Bacteria > Bacillota > Bacilli > Lactobacillales > Lactobacillaceae > Lapidilactobacillus > Lapidilactobacillus gannanensis. The sequence continues at coordinate 10,874 of NZ_RHOT01000012.1, forward strand.
TCGTCAGTTAAATCAAGTTGCGCCTGGCCACCACCAAACATTTTTGGAAAAATATCACGAAATGCCTGGTTAACCGCAGTAAAGGTTGTTTGAAAACGGCGACTAACCTCTTGATCCATTTCAGTCATTGTTGCTAATAACTGTTCACGGGCTGCAATTAAATCCGCCTGTTGTTTAGCCAAAAATTGATAACGCTCATTCACTTCAGCAAATTCTTGAATAGCATCTAAATTCACCTGACCGATATCGGCCAAAGCCATTTTAACTAATTTTATTTGCTGTTGTAACTCCGACAAAACAACCTGCTGTTGCTGAGCCTGCTGATAGGCGGCCTCAAAGCTTAATTGATAAGTTTCACTTAAGCGAGTTAAGCGTTGACTCATGGCGGTTTTTAATGAATTAACTGCCACGGCAACTTGCTCCTGTTCTTTTGCGGTTTGCTTCTGTAATTGATAACAACGTTCAGCTTCTGGCTCCAAAGTGGTCAAAGCTTGACTAGCTGTCGTTCGATCAGCCTGTGCCCGTGTTAAAGTGGCTTGCTGACGACTAATTTGTTCAGTTAAATCCGCTAGCTGCTGCTTTATGGTATCAATGTCTTGTTTACTTTGAGTTGCTGTCGCCGTCAAATCAGTCAGTGTTTGTTGTAACTGTTGCTGCCGCTCCTTTTGTTGTTGCAAAGTTTGTGTCTGCCGTTTAGCTAGATCCTGTTGATTTTGCAAAGTGGTATTAACGACCGCTAACTGAGTTTTTAATTCACTAATTTCTCCTGTTAAAGTCTCCTTTTGACTATTGAAATTAGTTAACCGTTCCTGAAGTTGATCAAGCTGTGCTTGCACTTGCGTCACTTGTTGGGCCAGTTGCTCCTGCTGATCTTTCGTTGTTGCGATCTTCGCAACTAAGTCAGCTTGTTCAGTTTGTAATCGTTTAGCCGTTAATTGGCCAACTTGTTGTTCTCGCTGTAAGCGACTTAATTGTGCTTGTTCTTGCTGGGTTTGATCTTGGATATGACTTAATGCCAGTTGTTGCTTTTGTTGGGCTTGCTCAGCAATCGTGACTGCTTCACTAGCTGCCATTTGGTGCTGTTTAGTTGTGGCTAAGTGCTCTTTCTTTTGATTTAAAGATTGCTGTAAAGTCTTCAATTGTTGCTGCTGATCAGCCAACTCCTGCTGTCGATTCAATAATCCTTGGCCTTGCTGCTTAAGGCGGCCCCCCGTCATGGCACCCCCTGGTGAAAGGATATCGCCTTCCAAAGTGACAATTCGGGTTTGAAAATGAATTGCTTTAGCAATTGCCGTAGCTGTTACCAGATTAGTTGCTAGAAGAACATTTCCTAGTAAATGTTGTAAAATCTTTTCAAGTCCAGGAGCAATTTTAATTAAATCCGCACCGACACCCAGAAAACCAGGCAGCTGTTGTGCCGTTTGTAAAACATGTTGTGCAACTGAGCGGCTTTGAATCGTTGTTAAAGGCAAAAATGTGGCACGGCCCAAACGGCGTTCTTTCAAGAAGTGAATCGCTTGACTAGCGCTTTGGGTGTCTAGACAAACAATTTGTTGCAGCTGCGCACCTAATACTTGTTCAATCGCCACTTGATAATCACTTGGCACTGTCAGTAAATCAGCAACAGCGCCCTTCAAACCAGGTAATTGATTCTTCGGGTTCAAAACAGCTCTGACCCCTAAGTAAAAGCCGCTATGATCAGTAGTTAATTCTTGTAAACTCTGATAACGTGCTTTTAATTGCTGAAACTTTTCTAATTGTTGGTACCATACTTGTTGTTCTTCGTTAGCTTCATTTTCTAATTGTGTAAACGCTAATTTGGCTTGTTGTAATGCGGCGATTTGTTGATCAAGCGTCTGCTGCAAATCAGCTTCTTTTTGCGTTTGTTGTTGACAAATCGTTGTCTGCTTGGCCAATTGTGCATCCTGTTGCTGTTGATCAGCAGTTTGCTGTTGCATTTGGTTAGCCAAACGCGTTTGACTATCTTCTAAATGAACCAATTCATTACGATTAGTAGTTTGTTGCTGTAACAATTCAATGTAGTCACCACGTCGTTGAGTCAATTGAGTGGCCAAATCGTCTTGATTCTCATTGAGTTGTGTCTGCAACTGCCGCAATTGTTGTTGTAAATCCTGCTGCTGCTTAGTCGCTGCCGCAACATTGTCAGTAGTCGTTTGTAAATTAGCAGTTTGCTGGGTTAAATTAGTTGCCAACTCCGCCAATTGCTGCTGGGTCGTGCTTAAGCTCGTATCATGATAACTAGAACGTTCTGTGGTCAAAGAAACCTGACCCTTTAATTGCTCCTGTTGACGCGTCTTTTCTAAAAGCGATTGCTGCTGACTTTCAATTTTTTGGTTAATCACGGCCAATTTTTGACGCAATTCACTTAAATTCTGATTTGCTTGTTGGGCCTGTTGATCGATTTTGTCAGAAATCTGTTGTAATTCAGTTTGACGCGTTTGCTTAGCAGTTTGTTGTTGCTGCAAATCAGCCAATTCCAAAGCCAAAATTTGTTGATCAAGTTGATCATACTGCTTTTTTTGACGTTGATAATCAGTCGCTAGACTGGCTTGTTGACGTAATGGCTCAATCCGACTTTTTAATTCGGCATAAATATCCGCAACTCGATTCAAATTTTCATTGGCGGTCGCTAGTTCAGCTTCAGCCTGCTGCTTTTGCTGCTTATATTTATAAACACCAGCCACTTCTTCAATAATCATCCGTCGTTCTTCTGGCTTACTATTGAAGATTTCTTCAACCCGCCCCTGAGAAATAATCGAGAAAGAGGCCTTGCCCATACCTGCATTCAGAAACAAATCACTGATATCACGTAAACGACAGCTTTTCTGATTAAGATAAAACTCACTGGTACCATCGCGAAACAATCGCCTGGTCACAGACACGGTAGTTTGATCAGTCGTTAATTCATGGTTACGATTATCAAAAATTAAAGTGACCTCAGCCCGATTTAATGGTTCTCGCAACGCACTGCCAGCAAAAATAATATCCGGCATATGACTGCCTCGTAAACTTTTAGCTGATTGTTCGCCCATCACCCAGCGAATAGCTTCAGTAATATTACTTTTACCACTGCCGTTAGGACCAACAATGCCAGTGACCCCTGTTGTAAAGTCAATGGTCGTTTTGTCAGCAAAAGATTTAAATCCATTAATAATTAGTGATTTTAGCGGCATGAATCATCCAACCTATTCCTCATTGATAACATGATATTTCAACAATGCACTTTTAGCAGCCGCTTTTTCGGCTGTTTTTTTATTCTTACCTTCACCCTTGGTAACCAGCTGACCATCCACCTGCAACTCAACGATGAATTGTTTATCATTTTCATCACCAACTGTGTCTAACACCACATATTCAATCTGGCGTTCGCCATCGCGCTGCAAATATTCCTGCAATCTGGTCTTAAAATCCACATCAGAGGAATATTGTCCAGCGTCAATTTTAGGGAAAAGTATTTGTTTGAGAAACGCGACTACTGCGGGCATACCTTGATCAAGATAAAGAGCGCCATTGAACGCCTCCCAAACATCTTCTAACAAGCTGGGACGTTCCCGCGAGCCCATTCGTTCCTCACCGACACCTAAGTTGATATAAGGCTTAAACCCAGCTTCCAGTGCCAAATTGCAAAAACTTGATGACTTAACAATTGCGGCTCGCATTCTGGTTAGCTTGCCTTCTGGTAAATGTTGGTAATTTTCAAATAAATAATCTGAAACAGCTAGTTCCATGACGGCATCACCTAAAAACTCTAGCCGCTCATAATTACCATAACCTAATTCTTTATTTTCATTGGCAAATGAGGCATGCGTAAAGGCTGCATCTAATAAAGATAAGTCTTTAAACTCCACACCGTACTTTGCTCGCAAAGCCGTCGTAAATTCGGCAGCGACCATAAAACCTCACTCCTTAATTAATTAGCCTAACCTAAATTCAATCATAATCCTGAATACTTCAATTATACCCTAAATCAGCGTTTTTGTGAGGTGACACTCACGTTTTCCCAACCAATAGTCGGTGCTAATGAAAATCCTTTTACACGCTGATTAACTGCACGAACATCACAACTTCCAGTCGTTGGTACAACATAAGCAGCTTGGTTCATATAAGTTTGCCAAGTACGAAAAGCCTGAACCCGTGTCGTCGTATCAAAAGCAGCAACATCATCAATCGCGGCTAATAATTGGTTATTTCTCTTCGTGACAAAGCGACTGAGATTAAAACTAGCCGTTTCTGAATATAAATCAGCTGGCGAAGGCTCGGTCGATAAATCCCAAGCGGCTTCAAAAAAGTCAATATCCGGATCATCATTCATTAACTTGTCGTAAAAGCTGTTCGCTTCTAACAAGCGACCTGACGTTAATTTAACATTTAGCCCCAGTTTATGCCATTCAGCCAAATAAGTTTGCACCATTTCCTCTTTATGCGTACTATCGCGCTTAACTGCAAAATGGAGAACTAATGGTTTGCCATTTGGTTGCACTCGCCATTTGCCGGACTTGCGATACCCAGCCTGATCCAAGAGTCGGGCAGCTTTAGCTGGATCGTAATCATAGCTAGCCGCCTGATCATTGTAGTATTGCTTAAAAGCCCGAGGAATCAAAGTATTGATTTTAAATTGCCAACCATTGGTATACTGACGCGATACTTGTTGAACGTTCATACTATAAATAATGGCCTGCCGCAAAGCCTTTGTTTGCAACTTATTATGTTGATCCATCACATTTTTGCCATTTTTGTAGCGGCCTACTTTAAACGCTAGATAACGATAACTTAACGATTTATCGCCGATGAATTTAGTATGCGTATCTGATTGTAATGCTGTAAATTGTTCATCGGCAACAGTAGCAACATCATATTGGTGTTTTTGCATGACTTGAACCACTGAATTAGGCGACACCACATTATAAGTAATCGTAGCTAACTGTGGCTTGCGACCATAATAATAAGGATTCGGTGTCCAAACTACTTTCTGCCCAGTTTCCACACTTTTAACTTGGTAGGGGCCATAATACAGCGGGGTTTCACGAATTGCGGCACTATTGCGGACCTGATCAAAGGCAATTTGCCGGAGCTGATGACTAGGACTTGCATATTCCCAAAAATAGCCATTGCCACTTTGGGTCATTCCGGGCTTCATTGCTAAATAATGAATCACCACTTGATTGCCTTGAGCACCAGCCGGTAGTTCAATGCCGGAAATATGGTCAGATTGACCGGCATGATAAGCCGCCATGCCCACAATCTGCGCCAATGAATTCGTGTAACGCTGGCTTTGACTTTTAGGATTGGCAATTAGCAAATACGAATACAAAATATCCTCAGCAATCAAGGGCTGACCGTCTGACCAACGGACCTTAGGATTAATCGTGATTGTCACCGTTTTAGCAGCAATATTCAAAGCCAAATTAGCGGCGCCACCATCAATAATGCGGTAATTATCATCAAACTTGAATAAAGGTTCATTACCTGGGTCAGCAATAACTTCATCATTTTTGTCAGTCACGAAAGCTTCATTGAAAATCCCCTTAAAAGGTGACCAAGAAACTAATGCATATTTAAAATGACCACCACTTACTGCTGTGTGCTGATTATGCACACCGACTGGTAACTTAGCCAAAGTTGTGCCTTGATAATTACCGGTTGACTTGGTGTCATCATCATGACGCTGACAACCAGCTAGCAAAATTATTCCCATACAGAAGGCAACTAATAACCCTAGCTGTCCTGACTTCCACTTCATCATCGAAAACTCCTTACAAAAATAAAGCGTGCCAGCACTGGTTTTCCACTGATCAGTAATGATAAAATCCGGACAATTCTGAGAAGAATCGCCCGGATTTTATCATTGAGTAGGACCAGCCACCTCTTGCAGGCACGTTTACAAAATAATATTTGACTGTTCGGCACAATTAAGTTCTGTTACCAGCCAGCTAATAACACTTAATTATTTCGTTTGGTGGGCAAAAACATAGTCAACGGCATCCCCAACAGTTTCTAGTTTTTCCGCATCGTCATCAGGAATTTCACCGCCAAAAGTATCTTCTAATTCCAGCACAAATTCAACGAGATCAATTGAATCAGCTGCTAAGTCACTCTTAATATTAGTGCTCGCAGTAATCGATTCTGGTGCAACTTCAAACCGGCCAGCAATTAATTGACTGATTTTTTGTAAAATTTCTTCTTTAGTCATGATGGTCCTCCTATTTGATTGGATTAGCTTTTAGAAAAGCAATCATCTGATGAATCGTTTGTTGTTGTAACATTTCGCGTATCTGACCAATGGTTGACACAACCGCGCCCTCATCAGAACCACCATGTGTTTTAATGACTGGCGCATTTACACCTAATAACACGGCGCCACCATTGGCTGACGTACTAAATTTTGTTTTGATCTGACCTAAGGCTGGTTTAATCATTAACGCACCTAATTTTGCTCGGGTACCACTGTTAAGCAAAGCTAACTTGATTTGTTTCATTAATAAACTCGCCATACCTTCAGTCGCTTTCAAAACAGCATTACCAGTAAATCCATCAGTGACAATGACATCGGCTTTATTAGTTAATAGATTGCCCGCTTCAATATTACCAACAAAATTTAAAGCAGTGTTTGCTTGTAAGCGTTGATATACTTCTTGGTGCAGACTATCACCCTTGTCAAATTCAGTACCATTATTCAGTAAACCAACTCGCGGTTGAGCAATTTTACGAATATCGCGCGCATAAATTGACCCCATGATTGCCCACTGTTCCAAGTAACTTGCCTTGCTTTCAGCATTTGCGCCTGCATCTAACAAATTGACTACATTGGTCACATCAGTTGTGGGCAAGGTTGGCATCAATGCTGGCCGTTCGACGCCCTTGATCCGACCAATAATAAAAATTCCGGTTGCTAATAAGGCACCAGTGTTACCCATCGAAAATAAGGCCTCAGCCTCGCCTTGTTTAACAGCCTGAGCTGCCATGACCATTGATGAATCTTTTTTGGTCCGAACAGCCTTAACCGGTTCATCTTCGTTCGTGATTTGGCTATCTGCCTGCACAAAAGTTAAGCGCGTACTGTTTTGAACAAGTGGCTTAACTTTTGCTAAATCACCAAATAAAATAAATTCTAAATCAGGCCATTGATCACGAGCCTGTTCAACTCCCCTGATCACGACCTCTGGTGCATGATCGCCACCCATGGCATCTACTGCTATTTTCATGATACTTTCATCCCCGCTTAGTCAAAGTTATCTGCTGCTTGTTGTTGCTGCAAATACTGCGCCAATTCATAGTGCGTTGTTTGCGTCAATTTCGGATCTTCTTTAAAAATTGCTTGGACCTCCAAGCGGGCGGTTAAGAGAATATTATTATTAGCGACAGGGTCACCTAATCTGAATTCCGGTATGCCTGACTGCTTATCTCCAAAAATATCACCTTGGCCCCGTAATTTCAAGTCCGCTTCGGCCAAAACAAAACCATCATTGGTTTGGGTCATGATTTCCATTCGTTTAACAGCCACTTCATTTTGTGGATCCGCAATTAGAAAACAAAAGGCTTGCCGTTGTCCACGACCAACACGACCACGAAGTTGATGCAGGGTCGCTAATCCAAACCGATCGGCGTTATAAATAATCATCACATTGGCCTCAGGTACGTCAACACCGACCTCAACAACTGTTGTAGCCACTAAAACTCGGATTTTTCCTTGAGTGAAAGCCGCCATAGTTGCTTCTTTCTCAGCCGTGGGCATTTGTCCATGGAGCAAAGCGACTGACGTCTGGGAACCAAAGTATTTCTGTAACCGTTGATAAAGATCTTCAGCATTTTTTAAGCTGACCTGATCAGATTCGCTGACTAGTGGTGCCACAACAAATGCCTGATCACCAGCGGCTAACTGGCGTTGCGTAAATGCAAATGCTTCATTAGCTTGATTGATTTTCAACCAGCTTGTTTGAATTGGCCGTCGACCAGCTGGCAACTCATCAATTGTTGAAATATCCATTTCACCGTAGGTCGTAATCGCTAAAGTTCGTGGGATTGGCGTCGCCGTCATTGCCAAAATATCTGGGTTAGGTCCCTTTTCTCGTAAAGCGCGGCGCTGATTAACACCAAACCGATGTTGTTCATCTATTACTGCGAAACCAAGGTTTTTATAAGTAATCCCCGTTTGAATTAAAGCTTGGGTGCCAATAATAATATTGGTTCGTCCAGTTGCTACTTCAGTTAAAACTTGGTTGCGAGCGGCTGTTTTTAAGGAACCAGTCAATAAACTAACTCGAACATGCAGCGGTGCAAATAACTTGGTTAATTTCTGATAATGCTGCTCGGCCAAAATTTCCGTAGGCACCATTAAGGCCGCCTGGAAGCCGGCCGTTACGGCTGCGAACATCGCGATTGCTGCCACCACAGTTTTACCAGAACCAACATCACCTTGCAACAAACGATTCATATGATGGGCATCTTTTAAATCAGCACAAATCTCGTTAACAACTCGTTTCTGAGCAGCCGTTAATTCAAAAGGCAGCGTCTGAATAAATTCTTTTAGCGCTCCTAAATCATAGTTCAGCTGTAAACCAGTATCGCTATTATGATTCTGAACGCGCAATGATTCAATTTGTAATTCAAACAGGAAAAATTCGCGAAAAATCGCACTACGCCGAGCCTGCAACGATTCTGTCTGATTTTTAGGAAAATGCATTTGCCGCACTAATTCCTGATCGTTGAGCAATCGATAATGTGACCGCACTGTGGTCGGAATAACATCAGGCAGCAAATCATGATATTGGTCGTAAGCCTCTTGGATCAAACTAACTAGTTTTTTCTGACGAATATTTTTATTAACTGAATAGATAGGATCTAACTCATTTTTAGTGGCGGCAGTGATTACTTTCATCCCCACAACACTTTTTTTAGTTAAATTCCACTTACCATAAACGGCCACTTCTTCATCTGGCTCAAACTTATCTTTCAGCCAAGGCTGATTAAAGAAACTAACAATGACTGCCACTTGATCAATCAACAGCCGCACTGACAAACGAATTTTGTGCGGGCCAAAACGGCTGATCACTGGTGGACTAATTACTGTTCCCTTAAACAAGGCTTTTTCCTGATCAACTAATTCAGCCAGGGGACGTGACTTTAAATCATCATAGCGAAAGGGAAAGTAAAATAACAACGATTTAATTGTCGTGATTTTCAAATCAGCCAAAGCAGCAGCAGTTTTGGGACCCACGCCACTTAAAATAGTAATTGGATCTGTTAGTTGCATCATACTTTCCCCCCCTCATCAAAAATAACATGACAAAAGTGGTAAAAAAGGTTGCCATAAACTAGTCTGCACACCTTCTTTACCACAATTTTAACGCTAATTATTCAACTGAAATCAAATATGGGTAAACTGGCTGATCACCTTGGTGAATTTCAACTTCAATTTCATCATCCTCAGCACTGACAGCATCAGAAATAGCTTGTGCTTCATCTTTATTACCAGATTGACCAATGATGATGGTGACAATCTCACTATCTTCATCAAGCATTTTGATAACCGTTGCAATTGCGGCACTTTGACGATTAGGATCATCTACCAGAATCTTACCATCAACGATGCCCATGTAATGACCCTTGTAAATTGCTAAGCCATCAATCTCAGTATCACGGATTGCTTCTGTAATTGAACCACTCTTGACTGTTGACAACGCATCAGTCATTTCAGCTTGATTATCAGCTAAGCTAGCTTCCGGGCTGAAGGATAATAAAGCAGTCATCCCTTGCAAAATTGACTTACTTGGCACAATTGCAACTTCTGCCTTAACAACTTCAGCAGCTTGTTGAGCAGCTAATAAAATATTACCGTTATTTGGTAAAACTAAAACTTTTTCTGCATTGGTCGTATTGATTGCATCAACGATATCTTGAGTACTTGGATTCATCGTTTGACCACCACTAAGCACATAAGTTGCACCTAAACTCCGGAAAAGATCAGAAACACCTTCGCCAGCAGCAATCGTCACAATACCCCATTCCTGTGGTCCCTGTTGTTCTTTCTCATCCGATTCAATAATACTTTCATGTTGAATCCGCATGTTATCAATTTTTATTTTAGCCAAAGTCCCGAAATGTTGACCATAGTCTAAAACTTGCCCGGGATTCTCAGTATGCACGTGAACTTTAACAACTTCATCATCAGCAACAACCAAGAGTGAATCGCCAATCTTACTGAGATATTCACGGAAGTCATTAATATCAAATGGCTTTGTTGGTTGATCACCTTGACCAAGTTCAACCATCATTTCTGTACAATAGCCATATTGAATATCAGCAGTTGATAGTTGGCTTTGGGCAGATTGGTGATGAGTCGCATTGACCATCTCGTTCATTTCAGTTTCATCAGGTACATAAGCATCGGCATCAGAAGTGTCGCCAGTTAAGCCTTCTAGGAAGCCTTCATAAATAAAGACTAAGCCTTGGCCACCGGAATCCACAACCCCGACTTCTTTTAGAACAGGCAATAAATTAGGGGTATTGGCTAATGACTTCTTTGATTCAGCCACTAATGCTTGCAATATTTCAACAATATCATCAGTACTATTAGCCTTGATCAAAGCCGCCTTAGCCGCTTCACGAGCCACTGTTAAAATAGTTCCTTCAACTGGCTTCATCACTGCTTGATAGGCTGTTTGAACGCCACCAGTTAATGCATCTACTAAATCTTGAGCAGTTAAGGTTGTTTTACCAGCCATACTTTTAGCAAAGCCACGGAAAATCTGGGAAGTAATTACACCAGAATTACCACGGGCACCCATTAATAAGCCCTTGGCAAAAGCTTGTGCCAATGTGCCAACATCAGTTGCAGCAGATTCATTAACTGCTTTAGCACCTGATTTAACTGTTAAATTCATATTGGTCCCGGTATCACCATCAGGTACTGGGAAAACATTCAGCGAATTAACAAATTCAGCATTGACGCCCAAACGATGAGCGGCCACGCGAACCATATCTTGAAACTCTTTATCTTTTATCTCTAACACTTTCACAATTGTTCCTCCTGATGACGAAAATCTGACTCAATTAGTCTAATTCGCCTAGTACTTTGACGCCCTGTACAAAGACGTTGACTGAGTTTGCAGCCATACCTAACATTGACTCAAGATTGTACTTCACCTTATCTTGAACATTGCGGCAAACTTCAGAGATCTTAGTGCCATAGGCAATGATGATATAGACATCAATTGCCACTTCATCATCCTGCTGCCGAACCACGACACCGCGAGAATAATTTTCACGTCGGAGAATTTCATTTAAATTGTCGCGGATTTGATTCTTACTGGCCATCCCCACAATTCCATAAATATCTGTTGCAGCACCGCCAACAACGGTAGCAATCACGTTGTTAGCAATGTCAATTTCGCCATATTTTGATTTGATTTTGACTGCCATGTGGCGCCTCCTCAAAATGATTTACTTTAATTGATTCATATAGTGACTATTATAGCATTCCACAATGTATTTTAGCATAATCAGCCATCATTTCAAAATCAAGCTTTTCGCTCACATCAGGAAACAATATTTTAGCCTAAACTTACCAAATAATAAAATAATTTAATTGTTCCCAGCAACTATTCTGAACTCTTTCGCGTAAAAAGTCTGGGGACCTCTTGCGCAGAGACAGGTTTTATGATAAATTAAATCAGTGAGCTTTTTAAAGCAGAATAACCAATGAAGGAGGTTCGAAAATGGCTAAAGATTTTATTACAGGACGTAAAACAAGTTTCGGCAACAAGCGTTCACATGCGTTGAACTCTTCACGCCGCTCTTGGAAGCCAAACCTTCAAAAGGTTCGTATTTTAGTTGACGGCAAGCCTAAACGCGTTTGGGTTTCTGCTCGTGCACTTAAATCAGGTAAAGTAACTCGTGTCTAATTATTAAAGTTAATAAGCGATGCGATATAAACCTTATGGCTAAGTTTTCTATTCATTTAGAAAACTTAGCCTTTTTTCGTGGCATAAATAAACAAAATTTGTAGTCAGGTACTTCAGAGAACCAACACCCTTTCAGAGCGAACAACAGGCGGTTAGTCGCTAAATATTAACATCAAAAAAGCGCAATTCTGATGAATTACGCTTTTTTGATGTTAGGCCGAACTGGTCATCTTTTGCGAACACGCTGCAGCTGTATAAGTCATTTTATTTTTAGAAAAACTAATTAATATTCACTGGCAAGTCACCGTCCATTGATCATACGCTAAATTGATCATCAACCAACTCACTTTTTTGCCACTTAATCACGGCTTAAAATTACGGCGACGATGCCAGTTTCAAACGTAAACCAAGCCGGTTTCTCCGGTAAAAACTCATTACTTGACCAGGAAGTCGGATAATCAGCTTGATAATTCGTCAAAGGATACTTAACCTGACGTAGAGTTAAGCCAGTCACTGGTGTCAAACTGACAAATGATAAATAACGATAGTCTGTCTGATAAGGCAACTGGTAAGCGCCAGCACTAAAAAAACGCACTTCATTTTTTTGATCAATTAATCGAACACGATCAAGCCACTGACGGTAAGCTGGCATTGTCATCATAAATAAATTGACTAATTCATGATCTAGGCGACCACCAGTGCCGGCAAACAAAGCAACTTGGTCGGCTTTTAGATCTGTACAAGCGGTTTGGACCGCCCATTGCGAATCTGTAAAGTCCTTTTGTGCTTGCGCATACCGCAGATCATGAACTTGCCGGTCAACCAAACGACGTTCAAAAACTGATAATGAATCAAAATCACCGAGACCAATTGCTGGCGTAATTCGCTGCTGAAGCAATGCGACGATCCCATGGTCGACGCCAATCCAAGTCTCACTGCGGCGTGCTTGATAAACAGCCGCCGGCACTAAATTTTGGGGGCCACCTAGCATGACATTTATGCGATTCATTAATTAGTTCACCTCAATCATAATCAATTAATAATGACAAAATTATTACCGATAAACAGGTTTTTGCGCCGTTATTTCTTGATACATTTGTTGATAGTCAAGATAGCGAAAATTCGCAACCTCACCTGCAGCAACGGCTGCCTTAACTGCACAGCCTGGCTCTTGCAAATGTAAACAACCGCGGAAGCGACATTGATCTGCCAACGCCACAAACTCAGGAAAACAGCTAGCCAATTGATTTGCAGCCAACATGGTTAATTCCAATGAAGAAAAACCGGGTGTATCAGCAATCAAACCATGTTTGCCAAAGGGATACAAGGTGACCGTTCGCGTAGTATGCCGTCCACGATTAAGACTTTGAGAAATTGCTGCCGTCGGTAAATTTAATTGTGGAAATAACTGATTAAGCAAAGTAGACTTGCCGGCACCAGACTGACCCATAACCATCACTTGCTGCTCTGCAATCAAATTTAGTAACCCTTCAAAATTAGCCGCTTGTTCCTGCTGACCCACGATTAAATCATAACCAATTTTCTGGTACGTCACCCAAATTGGTTGTAACTTTGCCAACTCAGTCGCACTTAACAAATCAGTCTTGCTGACATAGATAATGGCCTTAATTCCTTGCGCCGCCAAATAAACCAAATAACGATCTAATAAATTTGTGGAGAATGCCGGTTCCGCCGCACTAATCACAACCACAGCCACGTCAATATTCGCCACTGGTGGCCGCACCGATTGATTCTGGCGTGGTTCAATTTTTAAGATATAAGCATCAGCAAAATCGACTAGGTCACCGACAATTGGTTTAATTCCCTGCTTACGAAAGTTACCACGCGCGCGAGTCCGAACCACACTACCAGTAGTGGTTAATACATCATAGAAACCACTAATTGATTTAATGATTTTTCCTGATTCGATTGGTTTCACCATCCTTTTCTAAAAGCAAGCAGTCGTTATGGTTTAATGGTTTCATTAGCATAATCAACGCCATCACGGACTACGCGATAGGTTGCACTATTATCATTTTTAACTTCAAAACTTAAAGTAACTTTTTGTGCCGTTGTAACCTTATCAATTTTTTTGTAAACCGTGCTTAAGTTATGCTTGGCATCACCAATGTAAATTATGAAGGTACTAACCGCAACTTTTGAAGAACCACTGGCGTTTTCAGACTCATCGCTGGGAGTGGCCGGTTCCAAGGTAATTGTTTTATCAAAAGTTTTGGTCTCTTCAGTTTGTTGCCCTTCAGAAGAAGAGTCGGCATCAGAACTACTGCTACTTGTTGGCTCAACACCCTTGGATAAAATCAAGGTTACTGTGCTACCAGATGCCACACTTGTGCCTGCCGCTGGACTCTGACTCATCACCGTGCCACTAGTAAAATCACTACTATATTGACTAGTGCCAAAAGTTAATTTCAATCCCACTCCTTCAGCGTAATCTTGTGCCTGCTGCTTCGTATAAGTTGATAAATCACGGAGGCTAACTAAGGCCGGTCCTTGACTAACAGTCAAAGTGATTGTTGTCCGTTTTGGCACAACTTTCTTTTTAGCGGCCACACTTTGCTTCATGATTTGCCCAGCAGCTACAGTTTCTGAATTTTTATTTTTTCGTTTAACTGTGAAACCTGCCCGCTTCAACTTAGCTTTGACAGTATCATAATCTTGATCATGATAATCGCCAATTGTATATGTTTTTGCGCCAGAGCTTAAAATCAAATTAACGGTTGAGCCAGATTTCACTGAAGTACGATCACTAGGATCACTTCGGATCACTAAATCCCTGGCGATCTGATCACTGTGTTCATAATCCGTTTGGCCAATTTTCAGATTCTTATCTTGTAAGGTTAGCTTAGCTTCATTAACTGACATACCTGATAAATCAGGTACCGTAACATCTTTTTTGCCTAAAATCAAAACTAAAACAACCACCAAAATTACCAAACCAACGCCACCAAGCGTCCACCAGGCCCACTTAGGTAAGCGCCGTTTGGCCTTAGTAGCAACAGTCGATTTTGGTGCCTTCGCATCTGCTGGATGCTCAGCTTCAGCTTCTTCAGGCTGATTTAATTCACTATCGCGCACTTCATTTGGTAAGTCTGATAATACTTTGGTTTCTGCTAAATTACTATCAGCAACTGCTGGCACAAATCGAGGCTCATTGACTCGATCTGGATCAAGGCAAGTTTGTAAATCGCCGGCCATCTCGGCTGCACTTTGGTAACGTTGAGCTGGATCTTTGGCAGTTGCCCGTAAAACAACATTTTCAAGTGCTTGCGGAATTTGGTTGTTAAATTGTCGTAATGATGGAATATCCTCATGAAAATGTTTCAGCGCAATTGTAACTGCTGAATCACCAGAAAAGGGTACTTTACCCATTAATAACTCATACAAAATGATACCTAACGCATAAATGTCTGATTGCGGTGTTGCCATGCCACCACGGGCTTGCTCAGGAGAGATATAGTGAACTGAGCCTAATAATGAGTTAGTTTGCGTAACTGATTTATCATTTAAGGCAACGGCAATTCCGAAATCAGCAATTTTGACTTGGCCGCTTGCTGTTACTAAAATATTTTGCGGTTTTAAATCGCGATGAATAATCCCCTGACTATGTGCTAATTGAACAGCTGACAGAACCTGCGTCATCATTTCAATTACTTCTGGTAGTGGTAAAGGATAGTGCTTGTCAATGAACGTCTTTAAATTATCGCCAGCGATATACTCCATGACAATATATTGCATCCCATTATCACTGCCAACATCATAAACACTGACAATATTAGGATGTGATAATTCACTAGTTGCTTTGGCTTCGCGTTGAAAACGACGGATCGTTGCTTGATCATGCTGTAAGTCCATGCGCAGCACTTTAACAGCAACTTGTCGATGCAAAATAGTATCTTCGGCCAAATAAACATTAGCCATGCCACCTTCGCCAAGCGTATCTAGAATTTCATAGCGTCCTGAAACCAAATACCCCCGCTCCATCATCACGGTTGCACCTCCACCTGATTTGCACCCGGCTGAACCATCAACACCGTAATATTATCAAGGCCACCATTGGCATTTGCTTGAACAACCAATCGTTGTGCTCGCTCTTTATTAGGTACCTCCGCTTTTAAAATATCGGTAATCAATTCGTCAGGGACCATATTAGTCAAGCCATCACTACAAAGTAAAAATAAATCGTTGGCTTGCCATTCCCCTTCGCGAAAATCAGGCTGAACATCCTTGGAGACACCTAATGTTCGAGTAATCACATTTTTCTGAGGATGATGTTTAGCTTCCTCCGGACTGATTTTGCCATATTTGACTAACTCATTGACCAAAGAATGATCCTCAGTAATTTGGGTCAATTGTTGATCGCGCCACAAATAACCGCGGCTATCACCAATGTTCGTCATTAAATAATGTTGTTGCCAAATCATAATAGCCACGAAAGTCGTGCCCATCCCATTAAGATCTGCAAAACGACTAGAAGCATTAATAATGCGGTCATTTTCATCGGTCAATTCATTCTGTAACCAATCACTTAATTGCTGACTATCGTGGAGATCCGTTAATTTGAAATCATGACCAATTTGTGAGACAGCCATCTCGGAAGCCACATCGCCACCTAAATGACCACCCATACCATCAGCAACAATTGCAAAAAGTACCCCGGCCTTATTTTGAAAAGCGGCCACATAGTCTTGATTATTGGCGCGTTTTTTACCAATGTCCGTTAAATAAGTGACATCCATTTTTTCACCATCTCATGTTATTGAATTCGTTTCAGACAAGCAATGAAAAAGCCATCACTATTCTCGTCATCCATTAATAATTGAAAGTTCTTTTGATCGCCAGTCCAATTGAGTGCTTGTGCTGCTGCAACTGGAACTGCCTCAAAGTTAGGCTGATTTTCTAAAAATTGCGCGACAACATCTTGGTTTTCCGCAGCAATAATTGTACAAGTACTATAAACCAGTAAACCACCAACTTTAAGCTTTGGCGCAACTGCCGCTAAAATTGCTGCTTGCACTTTAGGCAAACCGGCAATTTGTTCAGCCGTTTTTGCATAGCGGATTTCGGGTTTACGCCGCAACAAACCTAGTCCCGAACAAGGTGCATCCACCAAAATCCGGTCAAAACTTGCATCAGGATAGGCGGTATCCACTTGGCGTGCATCTAACAATTTTGTTTGAATGCGATTGCTAACACCCAAGCGCTCGGCATTACGGCGAATTAAATCGAGCTTGTGCTGATGAATGTCTAAAGCCACCACATGACCACCTGAATGTGGATCTAGATATTCCGCAATATGTGTAGTTTTGCCACCAGGTGCAGCACAAGCATCAAGTACGACTTGATTTGATTTCACTTGTAAGCTTGGTGCTACTAGCATTGAACTCTCATCTTGCACAGTGAATTCACCAGCCGCAAAAGCCGGATCCTGGGCAAAGTTACCACCTTCAGCACGCAAACCTGCCTGACTCAAGGGACTTTCCGTCAGTGTAGGATGATCAGGTAATAATTCGGCTAATAACGTGGCCCGATCAGTTTTAACCGTGTTAACGCGAATTGACGCAAACGGTGGTTGATTGATCACTGCAAAAAGCTGTTCGCATCTAGCTAACCCATACTGTTCAACCAAACGCTGGGTCAGCCACAAAGGTACACTGCCAGTAATACTAAGTCGTTGGATTGGGTCACTGATTGTTGTGTAATCTGCCTCACCATGCCGCTGTACTTGCCGTAAAATAGCATTAACTAAATTAGCATAACGCCCACCATCACGTTTTTTGGCAATTGCGGTTGCTTCGTTAAAAATCGCATGAGCAGGAATTTTATCAAGAAATAAAAATTGATAAAGCGCGACCCGCAAGTCGACTTGTACCCAAAGTGGTAATTGCTCTGGATGCTTAGCAAATTGCTGCCAATTATAATCCAAGCGTAATTGCCACTGGATTGTGCCATATAGCAATCTTGTAACTAATTTCTGATCAACTAGACTTAAATGCTCACGATTTAGCACCTGATTCAATTCCAAGTTAGCATATTGTTGTTTGTTAATAATGTTTTCTAATAAATTAACAGTTAACGCCCTTGTTGTTTGTTTTGCCATTATTCAACCACCTGTTGGCCCGCGACGAATTCGTCTAAGTAGCCATTCATAAAATTACTAATCGGCATCGGCTTTTTACCTGCCGGCTGGATTGTCTTAATTGCCCAAACGGAACCAGTTCCGGCGGACAACCAAAGTTGTTTTTTATCAGCTTTGACCACAAATCCGGGCGCTAAACTAGTTGATAAATCTGCGACAGCACTGTCCCAAATTTTAACCCGCTGACCAGCTAATTCCAAATAGGCAATTGGTTCTGGTCGTAACGCACGAACTTTATCAACTAATTGTTTAGCTGATTGTTGCAAATTCAATTGCTCTTCTTCAGGTTTAATATTAGGTGCAAAGGTCACTTGTTCAGGATCTTGCGGCACCTTGATCATCGTGCCCGCAATAATTTTCGGTAAAGTTGTTAACAATAAGTCACGACCTGCTAGACTTAACTTCTGGAAAACTGCCGCATTATCATCAGTAGCGTCAATTGGCACTTTTACTTGACTGATCATATCGCCAGCATCCATCTTAGCAACCATTTCCATAATCGTGACGCCAGTTTCACTATCGCCATTCATAATTGCCCGTTGAATTGGGGCACCACCACGATATTTTGGTAATAATGAGCCATGAACGTTTAGTGGCAATATCTTGGCAGCAGCTAGTAGTGATTTGGGTAAAAATTGACCAAAAGCGGCCGTAATCAATAAGTCCGGTTGTAAAGCAATTAGTTCGGCCAATTCTTGACTCTTACTTAATCGAGCTGGCTGATAAATTTTAATTCCTAAAGCAGTTGCCGCAACTTTAACTGGTGAAGGTGTTAAGACGTGTTTGCGACCAACTGGTTTATCTGGTTGCGTCACGACTGCCAGAATCTCATATTCAGGTTGGGCTGCTAAAGCCTGTAAGATGGGCACGGCAAAGTCCGGTGTCCCCATGAAAATGATTGATGTCATGTTTTTTACTCCTTAATTTAAGAAGGCCACTAAGAGAATTGCAACGGCTCACGATCAATCCGCAACTGAAAACCAGATTCTTTTTGCATCGTCTGGGTTAATTGTTGTAAGGCTGCAAATAACTTGGGTTCTTGCTTATATTTAATAATTAATTGATAGTAATAGCGATTGTTAATTCGAGCGATCATCTGCGGCACTGGGCCTAAAACAACTGCTTGAGGAGACAAAATAGGCAACAGTTGCCGCTGAATTTGAAAAATTTTCTGAGCTGTTAAATCCTCTTGCGCATGGCTCACAGAAACAAGAATCGTGTAGTAATAAGGTGGATAGCCACCTAAATGACGCAGATGCATTTCTTGTCGATAAAAAGTTTCATAATCCTGTTTTGCTGCTAACTGAATCGCATAATTATCGGGATTATAAGTCTGTACGATCACTTCGCCGGCTTTATTGGCACGACCAGCGCGACCACTCACCTGAGTCAATAACTGAAACGTCCGTTCACTGGCGCGAAAGTCCGGCAGACTTAGCGAGGTATCGGCATTGATCACGCCTACCAAAGTCACCTCAGGAAAATCTAGCCCTTTAGCAATCATTTGTGTCCCTAGCAAAATATCTGCTTGATGCTGACCGAATTTCTTGATAATTCGAGCGTGACCACCCTTTTTGGAAGTGGTATCCACATCCATTCGTAAAATACGAGCAGTCGGCAGTAATGCTTGTAAATCTTGTTCGACCCGCTGTGTACCAACACCAAAACTACGAATTTGACGGCTATGGCAATGTGGACATACTTGAGGAATTGGCTCTTGATGACCACAATAATGACATTTTAACGCCTGAATATCTTGATGTAGTGTCAATGAAATATCACAGTTTGGGCATTTAATCACCTGACCACAATCACGGCACATTATAAAATTAGCATACCCACGCCGATTAAGCAAAAGGATACTTTGTTCGCCCGCTGCTAACCGCTGCTGCAATGCCGTCAATAAATTGACCGATAAACTTGTTTTTCCTGACACCTTGTCTGCTTGGCGCATATCCAAAATATTAACTTGGGGCAATTGCGCAGCTTGTGGGCGTTTAGTAAGTCGTAACAATTGATAACGTCCTTTTTGGGCCCGGGCCCGTGATTCTAATGATGGAGTCGCACTGCCCAAAATTACCGGACAATGATGAATTGAGCTGCGATAAAGTGCCACATCTCGAGCGTGATAGCGCGGCATCTCCGTTTGTTTATAACTCGTCTCATGTTCTTCATCAATAACAATAACCCCAATATTTTTCAGAGGTGCAAAGACTGCTGAACGTGCACCGACAACAACCTTCGCTTCACCTCGCTCAATTCGACGCCATTCATCAAATCGTTCCCCCGCCGACAAGCCACTATGCAAAACGGCCACTTGCTTTTGGAAACGTTGCCGCACACGATTTACCATTTGCGGTGTTAAAGCGATTTCGGGAACCAACATTAAGGCCGTCCGACCTTTACGCAGTGCCTCAGCCAACGCTTGCAAATAAACTTCAGTCTTGCCACTACCAGTAATTCCCTCTAATAAAAAGACTTGTTGTTGCTGAGCCACAATTTGTGGGTTAATGGCTGCTAAAGCTGTTTGTTGCTCAGCCGTCAACTGATGTGCCGTTTCTGTTGTTTCCAGACTAGTTGGCCGTCGGTATGACTCAACTTCCTGACTAGCCAGCCATTGCTTTTTAACAGCACTTGTTAGTGTACTGCGAGAGAGTTCGGGGAGTTGCTCCTGCCAATCGGCCCAAGTACCAGTAAACGTTAAATGATCATGTAAAAAATTTAAAAGTAGTAATTGTTGCCGGGCATTCGCGCGAGTAGCGATTAACTGCGCTTGAATCATGGCTGCTGTCAACAGATTACGATAAACTAAGACTTTCTTAATGCCTAAACGCTGACTAACCTGGTAATCGATTGTCAAAACACCTTGTTGTTCCAGAAGTTTTATTTTTTGGCCCAATTTTGGATCTAACTGAGCTGGGAATTTTCCATGCAGCGGACTATCCAACAACGGTATCAGTGGTGAGTCAGCCGATAAAGGCGCTTTTAAACTAAAAAAACGTTGATAATTAGCACGTAAGGCATTAGGCAACATTGTTTGTAAACAACTAATTAGAAACGAGAAGGTATCTTTTGCTAACCAAGCTGCCATGTCTAAGGCTTCCTGATTAAGAACTGGTTCCAAATCAAGAATTTTACGAATTGGCTTTAATTTATCCTTAAACTCAGAAGTGTCTGCTAACTGCCAAACAAAGCCTTGACGGAGATGACCTTGACGGCCAAAAGGAACCAGCACGCGCATCCCCGGCTGCACTAAATGATCAAGTGCCTCAGGAATAGCATAGTCAAAGGGACGATTGGTTTGTTGCGCAGGAATATCAATAATAATTTGAGCAATCATGCCAGCACGCCTCCCTCTGTCTAATAAATCGTCAATCACAATTACTTATAACTTCATATACGCACAAATTTGGTTAATCACTTCAGTTGCCATCTGACTTTTAGCCATTAATGATAAAACAACTTGATGACCATCACGAAACAGTAGCGTGCCCTGATTCTGATCAACATTAAACCCACTATCAGTTCGACCAACTGGATTGGAAATAATTAAATCAAGATGTTTCTTGGTCAGCTTGGCGGTCGCGTTCGCCAATAAGTTTTCAGTTTCGGCTGCAAAGCCGGCCACAAACTTACCGGGATGATTGGCAGGTAAACTTGCCAAAATATCCGGATTTTTAGTTAACAATATGCTCATGGTATCTTGATCAGCTTGCTTTTTAATTTTCTGCTTGGCAGGTTGCGCACTACGAAAATCTGCCGGTGCTGCAGCCATCAACAGTAAATCGTGCTGAACAAACTCCGCTTGTAATTGCGTCATGAGCTCAGTTGCACTAATAATTGGGATAATGCGCGCCGGAAATGAGATTGGTCGGTTCACACTACTAATGATGGTTACCTCGGCACCAGCCGCATAAGCGGCGGCAGCCAACGCATAACCCATTTTACCAGATGAATGATTACTCAAATAACGAACAGGGTCAATTGCCTCACGAGTGCCACCAGCTGTCACTAGCACCCGCTTACCTGCTAAAGGTTGGGGCTGTGTTTGCCGCCAATAAGCTTGTTGCACCAAATTAAAAATAGTAGTTGGCTCTGGTAGCCGCCCCTTAGCTTGGTACCCTTCGGCCAAAAAGCCAGTTTCCGGCTCAAAAACCTGACGCCCATCAGCCTTTAATTGCGCTAAATTTCGTTGGGTGGCGGGTTGTTGATACATTTGATCATTCATGGCTGGAAAGAAATAAACTGGTTTGGTCGTTGCCAAGATTGCTGTTGTTGCTAAATTATCAGCCAATCCTTGGGCCACCTTAGCAATCGTATTAGCCGTTGCTGGCGCGACGACAATCAAATCAGCCCAGATAGTCAAGTCAAGATGTGCCAGTCCTTCATCATTAGTTCCTAAATACTGATCTGTATAAACGGGATGTTGACTGACAATTGCCAGAGATTTCACGGCCACAAATTCTTGGGCCGCTGAAGTAACCACCACCTTAACTTCAGCCCCTGCTTTAATAAATAACCTTACTAATAATGGCATCTTGTAAGCTGCAATTCCACCAGTAATAATTAATAGAATATGTTTACCATGAAGATTCATTATAAGCCACCTCATCAGATTAGTTACGACCTAATTTTTATAAAAATAATTATTTAATAAATAAAAAAGAAACCTTCTTAAAACTCTCAGGAGTTCAGAAGGTTATAATTCATTAGTTATCCTGTTGATCAGTTTTCTTTTCGTTATCCTGCTCAGCTTGTTTATATTGTTCAGCTTGGTCAATCGCCTCAGCGTCTTGTTCCTTTAAATCAGACGTTGGGTCAATTTCAACTTTACCGTCTGCAATTTCTTCTAAAGCCATTCCCACAGTTTTACCTGATTTATACTTATCAAGCATTTCAAACGAACCAGATTCCAATTCGTGTGCTCGTTTTGCTGCTAAAATAGCTAACGAATAGCGTGAGTCAACTTTTTCCAATAATTTATCAATTGGTGGATATGAAATCATTTTAATCTTCTCCTAACATATTCTGATAAGTGTCCAACACCCGTGCTACTCGGAGATGTTCACTAGCAATAATGTGTTCAATGCGATCAACTGCTTTGTCAACTTGATCATTAACAACAGCATAATCATAGTTTGTCATTAAATTGATTTCCTCGCGAGCCTTTTGCATTCGCTTGGCAATCGTGGCACTATCATCAGTGCCACGTTTTTCAATTCGTTTTTGCAGAATGTGTAAATCTGGTGGTGTCAAAAAGATGAAAACCCCATCACTAACCTTACTACGAACTTGCATGGCACCGCGAACTTCAATTTCTAATAAGACATCTTGGCCTTCATTGAGCATTTGATTAACATAACGCAGCGGGGTGCCATAATAATTGCCAACATATTGGGCATACTCAAGCATACCACCTTGAGCAATTTCATCCTCAAATTCAGTCTTGGTTCTAAAATAATAGTCAGCACCATCAACCTCGCCAGGACGAGGTTGTCGTGTAGTCATGGAAATCGAGTAGCGAAATTGCTGGCCATATTTAGCCACCATCGCCTGCCGTACTGTTCCCTTACCAACACCAGATGGACCAGATAAAACAATCAACATACCTTTTTTAGTCATGCAAAAGCTCCTAAGCCAAAAATGATTAATACTTATATAATGACCTTTTTTATGATTTTTTTCAAGTGTTTTTAAAACAAGTTGGCCCGCTTTCCAAAATACGCTCGCCAATGATTTAACAATAAAGCTGACCAGTAAATTTAATTTTGACGATATTTTCGACGATGATGGGCACTATCTAATCAGCTTAATTTAAAATTTCTCATGAAAAAGCGTAAATAAAAGTGCTAATTGACGACCCAGTCTAATTCCTTTAAGTCACCTCGTAATAACGTTGGCTAACTGAATAAGTCATCACACGATGGGCTAGCCTCGCCAGTTAGTAAACTTAAACAATCGTTAGCACCAACTCAAAAGTAACTTTTAAACTTGAAAACTAGTATCTTCAATTAGCCCAAGGCTTTGAGTAGCCCCGCCAATTTGATCAAAAAATATTTCTGAAAAAAGCTTGCTTTTAGAACAAATGTTCGTATAATAAAGGGTGCAAACAAATGTTCGGAGGAAAATAAAATGGCGACTTTTAAACAACTCAAACAACAAGTCAAACAGACCCTAAATTTCTTTTTTGACCTCGATAATTCAGACCAACCAACCAAAAAAATAGATGTCCAACATAATTTACCAACGATCAATCCAGAATTATTACAAGCGCAAATGTCGGCATTAGTCACTAAACCTCAAACAGTTTCATTACAAATAAAGGCTGATCAACCTAATCGACATCAAACCCAGTTCTTAGTTGGTCAGTTTCGCACGGTTAATTGGCAGAATGGTACCGCAGTGTTTCGAATTAGTCATAGTAATTTGATTCAACTGATTCGTTTTGACCAAATTATTCGGATTGCCGCTTAAATTAATTTTGTTTACCCCTTTTGTACCACTATTTAAAAAGCCGAAAAAAAGAAGTTACGACAACTCAACTACTGAGTTTAGTCATAACTTCTTTTTTTGCCTTTTTAAAGATGCTGCCATTCGGGAAAACGACTGGCATGATAATCTGGCGTCGAATTTTGAATTTCTGCAACAGCTCGTAAGACTAAGGGTGACGAATTAGCTGGCGAAAGTGTTGCCAGCGATTGCCAAGTACAACCGTTGGAATCATTACGGCCATCTGCAACCTGTTCTGGTAATTGACTTTGAGCTGCGGCGAATTGAACATCAAATAACGCGAAAATATGGTGAACAGTATCAGCAACCCCCTGTTCATGAACGAAGGTATCATAAACCCGGTTATTTGTGTAGCTAATTACTTGATGACCAGTTTCTTCCTTAAATTCTCGAACCAAAGTCGTGACTAAATCTTCACCAGCTTGCTGGCTCCCACCAGGCAAATCAAAACGATTGGCATAGGGACCGGCATTTTTTTGAATGCAAAGTAATTGATCCGCTTGGCGACAGACAGCATAAACACCAAAATGTTGGCTAACTGACATTATCAATCACTCACTTTTCTAGGTTGTCGCTGGCGTTTAATTTCATCTGCTTGACGTAACAGCTCAGCAGCGTGCTCTTCAGCCAAAGTAGTGACCTTAGTTCCAGCTGTCATTTTAGCCAAAACTAACACTCGCTGGTCACCAGTAACTGGTCGCAAGGTTGTCGTTGTTTCGCCATGCTGGACCTTTTTTTCAATGAGATATTGATGATCGCTCATTGCCGCTACTTGTGGCAAATGTGTAATACATAGCACTTGCGAATACGCCGCTAACAAATTAATTTTGTCAGCAATTGCCTGAGCCACTCGACCACTCACCCCAGTATCCACCTCATCAAAAATAATACTAGCCACGCCTTCATGATGCGCAATAATCGTTTTGATTGCTAACATGATTCGCGACAATTCACCACCTGAAGCAATCTTGACTAGTGGCTTTAAATCTTCACCAGGATTAGTCCGTAAATAAAATTCAGCATGATCCTGACCACTGCTTAAGTATTGGCCAGCTTCAGTTGTAAAATGAACAGAAAAAACTGCTTTTTCCATATAAAGTGAGCTTAACTGTTGATGAATCTCTGCGGCTAATTTCTTGGCTACTTGTTGTCGTGCCTTCGTTAACTGCGCGGCCAAATGGCCTAGTTGCGCCTCAATTTGCTTAAATTCACTGGCAATTTGATCACCATCATTAGTAACTTGCTGCATCTGTTGATACTCAGTCTTGATTTTGGCTTGATAATGCAAGACATCAACTAAATCTGGGCCATACTTCCGCTTAAGATTATTGATGACCTCAAGCCGTTGCTCAATTTCATTAAGTCGATCCTCATCAAATTCCAGATTATCCAATTCTGTTTGCACACTGGTACTAATATCCTGTAAATCATAATAAACACTATTGATATGATCAGAAAGTTCCTGATATTCAGTACTTAACTGCGCAATATCTGCTAATTGTCCTCGCGCCACTGCGGTTAGATCCATGGCGTTCTGATCCTCATTGGTTAAAACAGCTAAGCTTTGTTGCAGGGCAAAATTAACCCGCTGAAAATTAGTTAAGCGATCCCGTTCCTGAGTCAACTGCTCATCTTCATTGGTTTGCAATTTAGCCTGATCAATTTCTTCTAACTGAAATTTCAACATATCTAACCGCTGCACATAGGCTTGTTCGTTACGATTGCGATCATCTAATTGTTTTTTTAAGCGCCGGTATTTAGCGTAGACCGTTTGATACTCAGTCTTAATTTTGCCAATTTTGTTTTGACCGTACTGATCCAGAATAGCTAAGTGTTGTTCAGGATTCATTAACTCTTGATGCTCATTTTGACCGTGAATATCCACAAGTTGCTCGCCTATTTGCCGTAAAACCGTGGTTGTGACAATCTTATTGTTGATGCGACAAACATTGCGGCCATTACGACTTAATTCACGTTCCAAGAGGATATTCTGACCATCTAACGGTAAATCATTTTGCGCAAATAGCGTCCGTAAATTGTCGCCTAACTTAACCACAAATAAACCTTGGATATCAGTTTTTTTAGCCTTGCTACGAATAAAGTCGCTAGAACCGCGGCCACCAACTAATAAACCTAAGGCATCGATAATAATTGATTTTCCGGCCCCAGTCTCCCCAGTGAGAACGGTCATGCCGCTTTCAAAATCAACTTCGAGATGTTCAATAATTGCAAAATCACGGATAATTAAATTTGCTAACATAACAACTACCCTCTCATTAGCCAATCAGTTCTGAATTAATTGTACTAAACGTTCCCAGATTTTGGTCGTCACCGCCGAATCAGATTTCAAAATCAACAGGACCCCATCGTCATTATCCATTACCATAAAAACCTCTGGCCAGCGTAGTTGCTTTAACGCCGCGGCCACCATTGGTCCACTTCCAGGCGCAGTTTGCAAACTAATTAGATTATCCTGCTGCCCCAACTGAACATGCGCGTTTTGAAACAAATCGCGTAATGCTTGATCAGTGGTTGCGGGTTGCTGACGCTGAGCAACCTGATAAACCAATCCTTGGCTAGTTGCCACCTTGATCAAGTTAAGTTCATTAATATCCCGCGATATCGTTGCCTGAGTAACTTGATAACCTTGTTCTGCCAAGGCATTGACTAAATCAGCCTGGCTTTGAATCGTTCCTGTTTGGATTGCCTGCATGATCAGTTGTTGTCGTAATTGTTTCTTCATCTTTATCCCTTCAGACTAGCCGTGCAAAACTGCCCAAGCTTGCGCCACAACCTGTTTTATTTCCGCATCATAATTCTTGATGGTTGCCGCATCAGTAGTCGTCGTCAACTTAAAATACGCTAAAAATTCAATATTACCCGAACCACCAGTAATTGGTGAGAAATCAAGACCAGCCACTGAAAAGCCTTGGGTTTGTGCAAAATTCAAAATTTTTTCAAGGACAGCAATATGTACTTTAGCATCTCGAACAATGCCGTGCTTGCCCACATGTTCCCGACCTGCTTCAAATTGTGGTTTGATCAAGGCGACTAATCCACCACCAGGAATCAAAATTTTTGTCAACGGTGGCAAAATCAATTCTAGAGAAATAAAGGAGACATCAGTCACAGCAAATTCCGGCAAACCCTGCGTAAAATCTTCTGGCTTACTATAGCGGAAATTAACGCGTTCCATAACTGCTACCCGCGGATCTTCACGCAATTTCCAGGCTAATTGATTGTAGCCCACATCTAAGGCATAGACTAGCTTAGCGCCATTTTGCAATGAAACATCAGTGAAGCCACCAGTCGATGAACCAATATCCAACACGGTCTTATCTTGAACATCAATCTCAAACACTTGTAATGCTTTGGCTAATTTAAAGCCACCCCGCGAAACATAAGGATTGACTTGGCCCTTAACCCGTAAAGTCGTCGCAATTGGAATCTTCTCTCCAGGCTTATCTAAACGTTCTTCATGATCATTAACCACTTGACCGGCCATGACTGCGCGCTTAGCTTGCTCGCGCGAAGAAAAGAGACCTTGTTGCACTAGTAAAATATCAACACGTTCTTTTTTAATCATTTTATTTCTCCATCAAAGTACTGTAAAAATTGCGCTAGGTCGTGCCAATTTTCTGGTAAAGCCGTTAACGCAAGTTGAGCAGCTTGCACCTCTGCGGCTAAAGCTGCTTGTGCGCCTGCCACCCCTAATTGTGCTGGATAAGTATTTTTACCTGCTTCTTGATCCTTATGCACGGCTTTTCCCATTTTTTCGGCAGTGCTATGAATATCCTGTAAGTCATCAAAAATCTGAAACGCCACGCCAAAGTGGTGACCAAAATCAACTAAATGAGTGGTCATCTCTGGCGGTAACATTAAACGACAAGCTGCTAAACGCAAAGGAGCCGTTAACAATGCGCCGGTTTTTAAAGCATCAAGTTGCGCGACTTGATCCAGTGCAGTCAATGATTGGCCCGTTTGTTGAATATCAATGGCTTGACCAGCCACCATCCCCTGGGGGCCACTTGCTTGGGCCAGAATCGCGCATAATTGACCTGCTTGAGGCAGAGAAACTTGGCCCAACCACTGAAAGGCTAACGTCAATAAACCATCACCAGCTAGAATTGCCATTGCTTCGCCAAACTGCCGATGGTTAGTCAAGCGACCACGACGATAATCATCATTATCCATTGCCGGTAAATCATCATGAATCAATGAATATGTGTGAACCAATTCCAAACTGCCAGCAATTGCCAAATCAGTTTCTGGTACAATTGATTGTTTAGCAGCCACTGCGGCCAAATACAATAATGGTCGGATTCGTTTGCCACCAGCTAACAACGAATACGCCATACTTGCTTGCAACTGTGGTTGTTGATCAACTTTGGCAATTTCAGTTTGTAAATATTGATTTAACTTTTGCCGCCACATTGATGTTGAAAATGATGTTTCTTGAGCTGTCATGAACCTACCTCGATTTCCACTACCTTTATTTTAGCATTAGTCATATCGACAAAACCAGCTGCCCACAATCGTTAAAATTAATCCTGATCTTGATCCTCATGATTAGCATCAAGCAGACCAGTTTCGCCTTGTTCGTTAACAATTTGCGTTAAGGTATTTTCAGCATCAGTTAATGTTTTTTCCAGGGAACGTGATAATTTGATGCCGGTTTGAAATTTGGCTAGCGCCGTCTCTAGTGGCACATCACCTTGCTCCAATTCATTGACAATTGTCGTTAAGGCCGTTAAATTCTCTTCAAAAGTGGGTTGTTTCTCTTTACTTGTTGTCATCTGCTTGCTCCTTTTGTAAAACTTTTGCTTGAATAATCCCATCAGTTAAGTGAACTTCAAATTCTTGGTTCAACTGGAAATCAGCGAGCTGACGCAAAGGTTGGCCAGTTGGACTAGTCGTATAACTGTAACCACGATTCAAAGTTCTTAAGGGACTTAATTGATCTAAATTACCCATCTGTGTTTGCACTTGTTGTCGTCGTTGTTGCAAATCAGTTGCCATTGCGCGTAGCAATCGTTGCTGTAAATTACCAACCTGAACTTGATTTGTGGCAATTCTAGTCTGAGGATTCAAGCGACTAAGTCTTTGCTCAACCTGCTGTACTTGCTGTTGTTGCTGCTGCAAATAGGTTTGGCCAGCACGTAGAAAACGTTGTTGTAACAAATCTAGTTGCTGACTGTAGCCTTGATATAGCCGTTCAGGATGTTGAAACAGGAAACTATGCTGCTGTCGTTGCAATTGCTGTTGGGCTAATCGAATAAGCTTCTGAAAGCTTCGCTGTAAACGTACTCGATCTTGAGCAATTTCAGTTAATAATTCACTTAACTGTGGTGTGGCTAACTCAGCTGCCGCGGTTGGTGTAGCCGCCCGCACGTCGGCGACCAAATCAGCGATGGTTGTATCCGTTTCATGACCAACAGAAGAAATAATTGGAATAGGACTGCTGGCCATGGCTCGCGCGACACTTTCCTCATTAAATGGCCATAAGTCCTCTAAAGAACCGCCAC
Source organism: Lapidilactobacillus gannanensis (assembly GCF_003946675.1). Lineage (GTDB taxonomy): Bacteria > Bacillota > Bacilli > Lactobacillales > Lactobacillaceae > Lapidilactobacillus > Lapidilactobacillus gannanensis. The sequence goes on from NZ_RHOT01000012.1 coordinate 40,987, forward strand.
CACGGCCAATAATAATCGTGTCAAAACCGCCTTGCTGATAAACTTGGTTAAGTCGTTGAACTAATGAATTAGCTGCCTGATCACCCTGAACCACTGCTGGAAATAAAACCAGCTGAACTTTGGGATCACGGCGTTGCGTGGTCGTAATAATATCACGAATAACGGCACCAGATTGACTCGTGATCACCGCAATCCGTTTTGGATATTTAGCTAAGGAACGTTTATTCTGTTGAAATAAACCTTCTGCTGCTAACTTCTGTTTTAACTGTTCATAAGCCTGATAAAGGGCACCTACCCCATCAGGTTCCATCCGTTCCACATAAATTTGATAACTACCACTTGCTTCATATAAGCCAATTCGCCCCACCAATTGCACTTTCATCCCAGTTTCGGGTACAAACTTTAACTTTTGGAAAGCTGACTTAAACATAATAGCGCTAATTTTAGCGTGATCATCCTTCAAAGAAAAGTATTGGTGACTGTTAGGACGAAGCCGAAAATTTGATAATTCTCCTGTTAAATAAACTCGCTGTAAGTAAGGGTCAAAATCAAATTTTCGTTTTAAATAAGTGGTTAGTTGGGTCACTGTTAAATAATCTTGCTCAGCCACGTTGCGCTCGTTTCTCAGCGAGATCGGTAGTTTGACTTAACAAAGCAGCGACCGTCATTGGGCCGACGCCACCTGGTACTGGGGTAATGTAGCCGGCAATTGGGGCAACGGCTGCGTAATCAACATCACCAATTAACTTGCCATTAACACGATTGGTCCCCACATCAACAATTATGGCCCCGGGCTTGATAAAATCAGCCGTCACATAGTTGGCTTGTCCTAAAGCAGCAATCACAATGTCCGCGTTTCGAGTTAACGTCGGTACTTGTTGAGAGTGTGAATGAACAATGGTTACTGTCGCATCAGCCGCCAATAAAAGTCCAGCAATTGGCCGTCCCACAATCAAACTGCGACCCAAGACCACTGCATTTTTACCAGCCACGTCGATTTGATAATGCTGCAATAATTTCATAATCCCAGCAGCGGTTGCTGGCACTAGTTCACCGCGTCCCGACCATAACTGACCCAAATTATAAGGGTGAAAACCATCCACATCTTTAGCTGGGGCAACTGCTAATAAAACCGCGGCTTCATCGATTTGAGCTGGTAATGGTAATTGGACTAAAATACCGTCAATCGTCAGATCATTATTCAACGCTGCAATCACCGCTAACAACTCGTCTTGTGTCGCTGTTTCAGGTAATCGCCGTATCACTGAATGAATGCCTACTTTCTCCGCCTGACGTGCCTTCATTCGAACGTAAAGTTCACTGGCGGGATCATGTCCGACTAACACCACTGCCAGACCTGGAATGATTTTGGCGTTCGAAGCTAGCTGGGCAACTCGTTGCTGAGTTTCATGTCGCCAAGTCCGCGCAGTAGTTTTACCGTCTAAAATAATTGCCAAATTAATTCCCCCTTTAATCAAAATACTCGTTTATATTTTACCGTGTTTAACAACTATTTCCTAGCACACTCATAAATTGATGATGTCAGTTAAAACAGCTGACCAGCAACTCAGTTTTGGCGAGCCTTTAATGCAAATAATCCTGTGATACTTTAACAGTTATCACAGGATTGCTTTTTAAACTATCAAATTTATAGTGACTAACAAAATTATTTCATTTAAACGCAATTATGATCGTGCTTGATACCAAAACTACTTAGTTGCAGCTGGCAAAAAACTAGCCAAGACACCATTGATAAATTTCTCAGCATTGGCATCACTGAATTCTTTAGCCAATTGAATCGCTTCGTTAATAGCAACTGCATTAGGAATTGTTGGTTGATTTTGAATTTCATCCAAACCAATCCGTAATAGGATCAAATCAGTCCGCGATAAACGCGCCAACGTCCATCCTTTTTTTAGTTTCGGCGTTAAAGCCTGATCAAGTTCCGTTTGTTTAGCGGACACCTCTGTTACTAACGTCTCCAAATAAACTTGATTAGGATCTGACTTATCAAGCACGACTGGTGTTTGATCATCATCTTGATGATTTTCTTGAATCGCTAAGACGATTTGCAATGCTCGCGGAATACTTAAGTCGGGATTACTGGCCAACATAAATAGCGCTTGAAAAGCAAGTTTACGTGTTTGATGACGATCTAACATTTTTTATTCTCCCGTAGGTTGATCGGCACTTTCTTTGCTGGCTGGCTCTTGGTTGATGGCATCAGCGAAAAAGGCACTTGGATCGACTTTTTCTTCTTTTTCCGGAATAATTCCTTCCACATGAACATTCACCTCAGCTAAATGAAGGTCAGTCATATAGAATAATTGTTCTTTTAAGGTTTGTTGCATCGCTAAGGCAACTTTTGGTACTGAAACACCGTAGTCTAAGTAAACATAAACGTCCGCAGCAACTTGATCACCATTTACGCTTAATTCCACACCACGGCCGTGATCTTGACGACCTAAAATAGTATTAATACTACTAACTAAGTTACCGCGCATTTCGTAAACGCCCTTCACTTGTTTAGCAGCAATACCTAAAATAATTTCTAGTACTTGCGGCGCGATTTGAATCGTGCCCTGTTGATCATCACGTTCAGCTAAAACAATATTCTTCTCGTCTGCCATTGTCTATTACCTCCTAGCTATTCGCTCTTGAGATATAACTACCATCAGTTGTATTGATTGTTAACACATCACCGGCATTAATGAAGAATGGTACCTGAACAACTAAGCCAGTTTCCATGGTTGCTGGTTTAGTACCGCCGGAAGAAGTATCGCCACGAATCCCAGGTTCAGTTTCAGTGACAGTCAAATCAACTGTGTTCGGTAAATCAACACCTAAAGTCTCAGCGCCGTGCATCATCACACCGACTTGCATATTCTCTTTCAGAAATTTCAGTTCATAAGTAATTTCTTCGCCAGGTAATTCTAATTGTTCGTAAGTTGACATATCCATGAAGACATAGTTATCACCGTCTGCATAAAGATATTGCATTTGCTTACTTTCAATTTGTGCTTTTTCAACTTTTTCAGTGGAACGGAACGTTTTCTCTTGAACAGCGCCAGTCCGTAAGTTCTTCAGCTTACTCCGAACGAAGGCACTTCCCTTACCAGGTTTAACATGTTGAAATTCGACAACACGCCACAGGCCACCATCAACTTGGATAGTTAAGCCGTTTTTAAATTCGTTAACTGAAATCATAAATTATGCCTCACTTATTTATTCAATACTCTTACTATATCAATCTAACCCCGGTCTTGGCAACAAAAATCAGTTATTTATTGCCAGAACTGCAGGAACTGATCCTGACTTTCTGCAAACAACTCATGCCAATAAGTCATTACTTTTAAAGGCTTAGATCACTAACAATTCGGCTTTAGGCGCTTGGGTGAGCACCTCGCAACCATTCGGCGTCACTAACAAATCGTCTTCAATTCTAACACCGCCGTGCCCTTCCAGATAAATACCTGGCTCATCTGTTACCACATTGCCACTAACAAGCGCTTGTCGGTTATATTTGCCCCAAGCACCTGGCCCTTCATGAATATCTAAACCAATGCCATGACCAGTACCATGGCCAAAGTTGGCACCATAACCAGCCTGATCGATCATCCCGTGAGCCAGCTGATTGATTTCACCACCAGTAACACCAGGCTTAGTTGCCTTGATCACCGCCCGATTAGTGTCTAATACTAACTGGTAGATATCTTGTAACTCTTGGTCAACTGTTCCAACCGCAATCGTCCGCGTAATATCAGAGGTATAACCTTGATAATAACAGCCAAAATCAAATGTGACTAATTCATGATTAGCAATTTTTTTATCACTGGCAATGCCATGAGGCCAAGCTGATCGTACACCTGAAGCAACAATTGTCGCAAAAGATGAAGCACTCGCACCTTGGTTACGCATAAAATATTCCATTTCGGCAGCTACTGCTAATTCAGTTTGCCCAACTTGAACAAATTCAAGCAAATGTGCAAAGCAAGCATCGGTAATTGCAATCGCCTGTTTTAGTAAGGCAATTTCATGGGCGTCTTTAATTTCACGAAGCTGGGCAACCATCTCTGTTGTTGGTTGCAAGTTTGTTCTTCCCAATTGCTGCTTCAATTGTAGAAATTCACTATAACTCAATTGATCAGCTTCAAATCCCAATGTTGTGATGCTAGTTTTTGCTAATAAGGTTGCCACACTGGCAAAAATCCCCTTAGTTTGCAGCACTAATTTAAATTCTGTCACTTGCTGCTTAGCCTGAGCCACATAGCGGGAGTCCGTAATTAAAGCAGCCTGATCAGCCGTCACTAATAAGGCGCTCTCATCCCCAGTAAAATGACTTAAGTAGGTCACATTTTTTTCATTGGTAATTAATAAGGCAGGTAGTTGCGCAACTGCCATTTTTTCTCGTAATCTTTGTAGTCTTGACATGATGGTCACCTCAAAAAATATTCTCTCACTTTGTCCTTAAATTGGCTAATTTATGTCAATTATTTTGTGATAAATCTTTTTCGGCCACAAAAAAAGCTCGGGAAACCCGAGCTTAAACAATTTCTTAGTTTTCAGCAGCTACTGCTACGACAGAAACTTGTTTACGATCTTTACCAAGACGTTCGAACTTAACAACGCCGTCAGTTAAAGCGAATAAAGTATCATCGCCACCGCGACCAACGTTTGTACCTGGATGAACCTTAGTACCACGTTGCCGATAAAGAATTGAACCAGCTGTAACAGTTTGACCGTCAGCCCGTTTTGAGCCTAAACGACGACCAGCAGAGTTACGACCGTTAGCACTGGAACCGCCACCTTTATGGTGAGAGAAGAATTGTAAATTATGCATTTCCATTACGATGCACCTCCGTCTGTTAATTAAGCGTTGATAGCGTCAATGACAACCTTAGTATATGGTTGACGATGACCCTTCTTTTGATGTTGATGTTTCTTTGGTTTGTACTTGTAAGTAACAACTTTCTTTTCGCGACCTTGTTTTTCAACAGTACCAACAACACTAGCACCGTCAACTACTGGAGCGCCGATTTTAGTTTCACCTTCGCCACCGATTAACAAGACCTCTTCAAAAGTTACTTGCTTGCCAGCTTCAACGTCGAGTTTTTCAACGAAGACAGCTTGACCTGCTTCAACCTTATATTGTTTACCACCAGTTTTAATAATTGCGTACATCCTGTGCACCTCCTATTTCTTAGACTCGCCAAAAGAGGCAAGATTATCTTTTAAACCTCTGATTGTGCGGTTGCAGCTGTGGTGACACAATTACAACTCATACATTCTACCAAAAATACCCGGGTGTTGCAATAGTTAGTTAGGAATTAAAAATGCAACTGTGTTTTGAATAATAACCTTGTATCGTGACCGAAGTCTCCGACTGAGTTTCGAGCAGTTGAGATGAAATATGACAAAGAGAAATTTGCTTAAGTCGCTCCCTAGTTGAGTAACGTCCGGGGTCCCGCGATTGAACAATGCGAGATACAATTTTACTAGGACTTCCCCAATTAGGGGTTGGTGGGCTGGGCGATTAAGAGGGCGTGGAACATGGTGGGCGTTGGTTTGTAATTGGCTTAGATCAATGCCGGCCGCGTTCCACTACCAGCAAGCCCGTAATGGCGTCAGAACCAATTCTGTCTCAACAGCAATCCATTCTTTGAACTTTTTTGTGATAATCAACTTAGACATAACTCGAAAATATTACAAACCTAAATCGTCTTTTTCTGCCGAATAATACCAAACTTTTTTATGATGCAGTTTAGCATAGGCAATCTCCTTCTTAGTACTCTCGCCGACATAGCCATTAACATCCACCATAAAAATGCCGACAGCTAAATCGATTTTTTTAAGATGCAACTGGCCAAACAACTGTGCCTCTGTGGCGGTGATTTCCCGGTTATCAATCAGGATTGGACTTAAAACAACTATTCCTAGTCTACTTAAATGCCACTCAAGCTGTCGAAATGTGTTCGCAAATTTTCTTGAGCCACAAAGTGTTACAACTTCAGAATAATTCTCCATGTTGCACACCTCCGTCAAATATTTTCTAAATAAACAAAAAAGCCTACTATCTTAGGCTTTTTATCAGTATAATATAAACTGTAACTTATCAATGACGCAGGTGAGACTCGAACCCACGACCTACGGTTTAGAAGACCGTTGCTCTATCCTGCTGAGCTACTGCGCCATAACAATTAGTAATTATAAGCAACTGTTAACCTGGTTGTCAATCACACAAGGAGGAAAATTATGAAATATAATCAATTTGCTGCAACAATTCCTAGTGCTAAAGACCAAATTCTCGAATTGCAAAAGATTCGGATCTATCCAACTGATTTGGCGCAGTATCCGTTTGCTGAATTGGTGGATCACGTCTTTCGACAGTTTTTTCCTGAATTTCGTTCACCAACAACTCAAAATGAACACTTGGCCAATATCTTAGTTGCGCCTGATAAAAGCTTAGCAACAGCTTTATCTGAAGCAGCCAATCAAGTTGATCAGCTTCATTTCTACAATGCAGCTTTACAATTATTAGGTTTCTTTGCCGGTGAAGATTTCGACTTACGGGCACCATTAACAACAATGATGGCACTAAATCTACCAATTGTTGCTGAAAAGCAGTTAGATTTCACTCAGTTCACGCTGGCCGTTTATCAACTAATGAATACCCGTAGTAAGAATGGCCTAACTTTCCTCGATAACTTGGCTAGTCGCGGTTACTACCAATTTAATTTAAATGCTGCCGAGCGCGAAAAGCCAGTAATTTTCAATGGTAAAGTTCAAGCTACTTATGATTTCAACAATGTGATTCGGGAAATCGTCTATGTTGAATCTGATTTAGATACTGATAATGATGGTCAACGTGATCTATTGGCTGCAACAATTATTCGACCCAAATTAAGCCAAGATTTTCTCAAAGTACCAGTACTTTATACCGCTAATCCTTACTTTTTAGGGACAACGGACACGGCAATGAATCCAGTTGACTTACCACTAACTAAGAAGCCAATTGGCAACGCGCGGAAAGATGGCGTTGCTTTTGATCAATTTGTTAGTTTTAAAACCGAACGTCCTACGGCTGAACAACTAGCTGATCCCTTCAGCCAAAATGAAAGTACCGTCCAAGCAACAACGGTCAGTTCAGTGGTACTTAACGATTTCTTCCTTGCCCGTGGTTTTGCATCTGTTTACGCCGCTGGTATTGGCAGTCGTGGTTCTGATGGGATCGGCACTTGTGGTTCTCCTGAAGAAACCGACTCAGTCACCGCTATTATCGAATGGCTACATGGGGATCGGCGTGCTTATACAGATCATTCCCGCCAACAAGAAATCAAGGCCACTTGGTGCAACGGCCGAGTCGCAATGACGGGTAAGTCTTATTTAGGCACTTTAGCAATCGCTGCTGCAGCTACTGGGGTTGCTGGTTTAGAGACAGTTATTTCTGAGGCGGCTATTTCTAGCTGGTATGATTATTATCGTGAACATGGCTTAGTTGTTGCTCCAGAAACTTTCCAAGGCGAAGATGCCGATGTTTTAACCAATGAATGCTTCAGTCGTCAAAAGGATGCTGGTAGCTACGCTCAAGTTCATGATTTCTATCAGAAAAAACTCGCTCAAATGAAACAGGCTCAAGATCGTGTCACTGGTAGTTATAATCACTTCTGGGATGTCAGAAATTATCGAAATGATCTTGATCAAGTGAACTGTCCCATCGTCAGTGTTCATGGTTTGAATGACTGGAACGTTAAGCCAAAGAATGTCTACAAACTAAATCAAGCCCTGCATCAACTTGGGAAAACTCATAAAGTTATTTTGCACCAAGGACAACATATCTACATCAACAACTTCCCTAGCTTAGATTTCTATGATTTGATCAATCTTTGGCTGACCAATAAGTTGCTGGGCATCAATAATCACGCTGAAGAAATTTTCCCTGATTATTTGATTCAAAGTAACGTGGATCAATACAACTGGACAACACCAGCCACTTGGCCTAATGGGCATGAACAAACTCAGGCTTTAACAGATAAGTTTGCGACAACAACTAATCAAACCAGCTTTACTGATAATGGCACCGCTGCATTTAAACAAAGTGGTTTAGGCGATCTCGCCTGGGAACAAGCTTTTATAAATCAGGATTCGCGCTTTACTAACAATCAAATCGTTCTCAAAACGGCCGTCCTTAAGCAAGCACAATTATTAAGTGGCCGTCCCGTCGTCCACCTTCGCTTAAAAAACAATGCTGACTATGGTTTAGTCAGTGCAATGCTAGTTGATTATGGCATTAGCCATCGTTTAACAACTCGGCCACAAACAGTGGCTTTCGAAGCGCGGCAATTTGGCAAACAGGCGCCGCTAGAAACGACGCTGGAATTTGCAATTAATCCAATCACCACGCCGGCAAAATTGATTTGTAAGGGGCACTTAAACTTACAAAATCCTCACCATAATTATCAAAATGAGGCCTGGTCAGCCAACGAATTTCAAGATATTGATTTAAAATTACAACCCACATATTTCCACTTGGCACCAGGTCATCAATTAGGCTTGATCATTTATGCAACCGACATGAGCATGACTCTGCGGGGACAAAATGAGTTACAATATACCGTCGACTTAGCAAATTCATCGTTAAGTTTGTACCAGAAGTAAAACTTCTAAGGCGCTGACGTCTTAATTCAATGTTGGGCTGACAATGTGCCTTCTGAAGTTGCATTCGCCCACCACACCATTAGCAATACTTGAATAATAGTATTAAAATAGTCTGCTTAGCATTTTCCGGTTTTATCCAGAAAAATGTTAAGCAGACTATTAATTTACAATAAACTGATTGTTCACATAGCAATGCGCAGCAATCACTCAGCCAATATAAATTCAAGTGATTAGCGTCAATCAGCAAATCTAGCAGAAAAATCGAACAATTAATACAACATCATATATTGCTTACGCTCCCAACCAGAAACTGTTTGACGGTATGCAGACCATTCTTGACGCTTTGATTCCATAAAGCTTTGATATAAATGAGGTCCTAAAGCAGCCTTAACGACCTCATCAGCTTCCAACGCTTTCAAAGCATTGTGTAAAGTTGATGGTAAATCTTCAATTTGTGCCGCACGGCGCTGTTCAGGTGTCAAATCATAAATATTACAGTTGACTGGCGCTACTGGGGTTGCTTTTGCAGCCAACCCTGCTAGACCGGCTCCTAAAATAGAAGCAATTGCTAAATATGGATTAGCGCTGGGATCAACACTACGTAATTCTAAACGGGTTGCTAAACCGCGGGCTTGCGGCACCCGAATCAGTGGTGAACGATTATGACCAGACCAAGCAATATAGACTGGTGCTTCAAATCCTGGTACTAACCGCTTATACGAATTCACAATTGGATTATTGATTGCGGTTAAAGCGCGGGCATGATCCATAATACCAGCTAAGAAATGTTCAGCCGTACTTGATAACTGCTCATTACCATTGGCATCATAAAAAGCATTACCAGCTGCATTGCTTAGTGACATATTAATATGCATCCCCGAACCAGCAATATTTGCCAGTGGTTTGGGCATAAAAGTAGCATGAAGATCGTACTTTCGGGCAATTGTTTTAACAACTAATTTGAAAGTTTGAATATTATCGGCAGCTTCCAAAGCATCAGCGTATTTAAAATCAATCTCATGCTGACCAGCGCCAACCTCATGATGACTGGCCTCAACTTCAAAACCAAGCTTCTCCAACTCTAAAACAATATCACGCCGACAATTCTCACCTAAATCAACTGGTGCAAAATCAAAATAGCCACCATCATCATTTAAATCAAGGGTCGGTTGTTTATTTTCATCCAGTTTAAATAAGAAAAATTCTGGCTCTGGCCCAATATTAAAACGACTAAAGCCAGCCGCTTGCATTTCGCGCATCATCCGCCGAAGATTATTACGAGGATCGCCAATAAAGGGCTCACCATCAGGCGTGTGAATATCGCAAATTAGCCGAGCAACCTTGCCATGTTCAGCTTCCCAAGGAAAAATCAAAAACGTGGATAGGTCCGGAATCAACAGCATATCACTTTCTTCAATCCGCACAAAACCATCAATTGAGGAACCGTCAAACATCACTTTGTTGGCCAGTACCTTATCAATTTGACTAATTGGCACTTCCACATTTTTAATGATGCCATTAATATCTGTGAACATTAAACGCAAAAATTGAACGTTTTCTTCAGCAGTAATTTGCTTGATCTCTGCTGCAGTCAAATTCTTTTTTACCATGTTGTCCCTCTTTTTCTGTGGGCCGCGCGACCTACTAACAGATTTATCAATCGGTCAATTAAGCTATACCAATTTTAAAAAATAACTAGTGAAGTTGTGTCAACTCACGAATTTTTATTGATTTTTTTAACAAAAATAATCATACCAATTGTTGTAGTCACATGCAACAATTATGATGAATTTAATCTATTTTTTTAACCAAGTCGCCAGATCAGTCGTCATTCGACGCAACTCTGATTCCGGTTGCGTTAGAATGTCATACCAGCGCGTAGGTAATTGGTGCCGGAAATAGGTTAATTGCCGTTTAGCATAATGCCGTGAATCCACCTGAATTTGCTGAGTAACTTCGCTCAAAGTTCGGTCGCCAGCAAAATAAGGATAAAATTCGCGGTAACCAATACCTTTGGCAGCCTGATCCGAGGCTGGTACTTGTTCACTAAGCCATTTTGCTTCAGCAGGCAACCCCGCGGTCATCATTTGCAAGACCCGCTGATTAATTCGTTGATACAATAAGGGACGCGGACAGTTAAGTCCCAAAATAAAAGCATCATATTGTGGTTCAGCTTGAGCCTGTTGTGAGAATAATTGGCCACTTTCGTCGATAACCGTTAAGGCGCGCATAATTCGTCGTGGATTGTTTAATGGGATTTTGGCTGCCGCCACGGGATCTTGCCTTGCCAAATCCTGCCATAAGGCTGCCGCGCCTACTTGATCCAGCTTAGTTTGCCATTTTTCCCGCAAAACCAGTTGGCGGTCTTGACTAGAATCATTTTCGGCAACATCACCACCACCTAAGGCCAGATTTTCTAACAATCCCCGCAAATAAAATCCGGTCCCACCGGCAATGATTGGCAAGTGACCTCGAGCCGTAATCTCAGTAATCAATTGTTGCGCCGCCTGCTGGAATTGGTAAGCGGAGTAACTTTGATCAACATTACGAATATCAATTAAATAGTGTGGCACTAACTGGCGCGTGGTTTGATCAACTTTAGCTGTACCAATATCTAGCTGGCGATAAATTTGTAAAGCATCGCCAGAAATGATTTCACCATGATATTTTTGTGCGAGTTGAACACTTAGGTCGCTTTTACCAACCGCAGTTGGTCCAACAATCGCCAGAACTTTAGGTTTCATGACAAACTCCTTTTGAATGATGAAATATTCGGGATTTTTCCAGAACAAATAAGTACTTTGACTTGTTCTTCCCTAATAAATAAGTAATAATAGAGGGATAGAAAGCTGAATAGCAAGGAGGGTTTTCATTATGACAAAACATTTCATTAAGGGCTTCATTTTAGGCAGCTTAACCGCACTAGGTGCAATCGCTGGTTCCGTTTTTGCCTTCAAAAAGACAGTCATTGAACCACAAGAAGAATACGACAATAAGATTGAAGAAAATCGGCGTCGTGCTAACCGCAAAAGTCACGCTGCCCATCAAGGTTAAATCATTACTAATTTGCTAAAAAAGAAAGAGGTCGTTGACAAAAGTCAGCCACCTCTTTTTTTAGTTGTGAAAGTCGGTGTTTTTTTGGCATAGCTTAACTTTAATTATTCACTTGAGCTGGTGCAACTAGATCGAGTGAATAATTAAGTTAGGCCTAGCCATTTACCGACTTGAACACGATTTGAGTAAGTTGTGAGCGGCAACCGCCGATCATGCTAATGATGAAATTGTGTCTAGTCATTTACCACTGCGAACACAATTAACAAAACATCTTGTCTTCAATTAATCCGCAAATTAATACTTCTTTTCAACTTTTTTCTTCTTACCTTCCCAGCTGCTATAACCATCTTTTAACCATTTAACATCGGTAAAACCGGCCTTTTTTAAGTGAATCGCAATCCGAATTGAAATGTTCTGGCCAGTTTCATACAGATAAACTGGTAAGTCTTTTCGTAGTTCATTTTGCCAACTCTTGTACTGGGTATAAGGCATGTTCCGCGCGCCTAAGATATGACCGGCATTGAAGTCTTTCTTATCGCGTAAATCGATTAACTGCGCTTTCCGCATGGTTTGTTCAAAGGTCTCATTATCAATGGCACCGCCAAGCATCCGGCCTCGTAATTTGTAATAGCCCCAGTTACCAACCATATATAACAGAATCGCAATTAAAATAATATTAATAATATTCCAACCACTGATTGCTAACAACATGATGTTCACCCTAATCCTTTGTGTTTTCTAAAACTAACGAAGCTGCACCCACAACCCCGGCAACATTGCCTAAAGTTGCTAAGCGTAATTTCGTATTGTCACGCACATTAGGGAAAGTAAATTCAGCAAAATACTTCTGAACGCGAGTTAATAAGAAATCACCAGCTGCACTAACGCCACCGCCAATGACAATATAACTTGGGTTCAAAGTATTGCCAATATTAGCTAAAGCTAAACCTAAGAAGTAAGTAATCCGATCAACCACTAATAAGGCTAACGTATCATTTGTCTTGGCGTAGTCAAAGACAATTTTAGCAGAGATTTCATCGCCATCGTCAAGATGACGTTTCAATTCAGAATCACCAGCATATTCTTCAGCCATATCTCGAGCCACACGAACAATCCCAGTTGCTGAAGCAATTGTCTCTAAGCAACCACGCTTACCACAAGTACATAGATAACCCTTAGGATCGACAGTAATATGACCAACTTCACCAGCTGAACCAGAAACACCATGTAATAATGAACCGTTAGCGATGATGCCACCACCAATACCAGTTCCTAATGTAATGAAGGCAACATCATCTTGATTATCGCCAGCACCCTTCCAACGTTCGCCTAAAGCAGCCACGTTAGCATCATTATCGATAAAGAAAGGAATGCCCGTTGCTTTCTCAATTTCACGTTTCGGATAAACAAGGTTCTTCCAGTTCAAATTATAAGCACCAATAACTGTCCCATTAACGCGATCAACACTACCAGGTGACCCCATGCCAATCCCAGCAAATTGGTCAGTCGTCATTGCATATAATTTCAAATGATGATTGATTGAATCGATAATATCAGGGATGATGTGACTACCTTCGTCAAGAATATTTGTTTCTTCACTCCAGCGTTGTTGAATTTCACCATCTATGGTCATAATGGCAAATTTAATTGACGTGCCACCTAAGTCAACGCCAACCAATTTTTTATTTTCCATCGTGATTAATCTCCTTCTCCATTGTTTTCCATCCGTTTTAATTCTGCTTCATGCTCATGACGCAAAACAATTTTAGCGCGGGCATAGAGATGGTCACTGATCAGATTTGCTTGATGCAATTTCTGCAATTCAGCACTGGTCATTTCAATATCCCATAACCGTTTACCCAAATAAACGTAAATCCCAAAGCGTTTTAGTAATTGCTCAATATCATAATAATTATGAAGTTCAGGTTCAAAATCAGACATTATAAGCGTACCATTCCTAACCGATATAGGAAAGCACAAATTAGCAAGTAAGCCACAATGGCACAAATCTGTAACAATCGTCCTGAACGCTCCCGTTGTCCGGGAAGTGCCAAGCCAATAATCAGCAGAAAGCCACCGATCAAACCGCCAAGATGGCCCCAAATATCTATCCCACTTGCAAATAAATCAAAGATAAAATTAAAGACAGCTAAAGCTGCAAATTGACGACCAGTTTGGCGCAGATAGAAATTATCTTTAAAAACAACTCCTAAGGCCATATAAACGCCAAATAAACCAAATAAGGCCGTACTAGCACCTGCTGCCAAGCCATTGGTGGCACCAAAAGCAAAGCTCGTTAAGTTACCACTAATCGCACTTAAGAAATAAATGACAGCGTAACGCCAATGACCGATCATTTGTTCCACAGAACCACCGATGTAATATAAAGTGGCCATATTAACCACAATATGCATCAGGCCAATGTGAATGAACACTGGCGTAAGCAAACGCCACCACTGACCAGCGATAATCAAAGGTGTAAACTTCGCACCAAACTCGACTAGAACTTGACTGGACTCACTGCCACCAGCAATCACTTCGCCTAGATAAACGAGGATCGTGACGATGACCAGTAGTTCAGTGACCCAACTGCGTCGTTGGATTCGTTGCATCATTCGACTCATTTAGGTATCACCACCAAATCAACTTGTTGATCGAATTGACTCACTTGCCAAACTGGTACGGTCACAGTCATGGCATTTAATGCTAAAACAACGGTTGGTTGTTGGTACTGGGCCAAGAATCGATCATAGTAGCCACCACCAAAACCAACACGCCAGCGATCAGTAGAATAAACTAACCCCGGAACAATTAGCAAATCAACCTGGTCTAATTGAGGACGATCAGGTAACGGTTCCGGAATACCAAAATCTGATTTACTCAGCTGATCGGCCGCCTGATACTGGAAAAAGTGCATTTCGTGTGTTGCCGGATAAGTTCGTGGTAAATACACTTGTTTCTGATCACGCCATGCCTGTTCAATAATTGGTTGCGTTGCTACTTCAATCGGTGAACTTACCGTTATCCCAATTGAAGCGGCCTGTTGGTAAAGCGGTAACTGCCAAAGTTGCTGATAAAGTGAAGCTTCTTCTTGACGTTTGACCAATGCTGGCAATTGCCGCAATTTGGCTATCTGTTGTTGGCGTAATTCTTTTTTCTTCATAGTCTTCACTCCTCGCCAAGAAATGCTGGAAATGACAACAGTGTTTATATAAAAAACGACTGATTAAGCAAAAGAAAAAGCCGGACACAAAACAATAAATGTTCTGCCCAGCCATGAATTTAAATCAAACAAACCAAGCTAGTAAATCTCTTGCAAGTCTGCCAAGGGTTCGACTTACGTTTGCTCAATCGCTTATTTCGTTCAGTTTAACTATTTTGTTTCCCGATGTAAGGTAACTTTGTGATCACGAGGGCAATACTTCTTTAATTCCAAGCGATCGGGATTGTTACGCTTGTTTTTATTTGATAAGTAAGTCCGTTCATGACATTCTGTACATTCTAAAGTAATGTTGACACGCATGTGATAACCCTCCATTCTGGTTAATCTACGTTATTCACGACTTTATCAAGTATAGCAGAAAGTCATCGATTCCGCTAGACTTTTTCGTGAAAAATCTGACTGGCTAATTATCGCCTTCAAGTTTGAAATAATCTTCGACCATCATTTTAGCCAAAGTCGTATTATAACCACCTTCATTATTAACATCTAAGTTAGGGAAGACGATGGCAATCGCTAATTTAGGATTATCTGACGGCGCATAACCAACAAAACTTAAAGTAGTGGTTTCTGGCGGATTAGTATTATTAGGATCATCAGGATTATAGTAGAACGATTGGGCAGTCCCAGTTTTGGCTGACATTGATGGTTTAACATCTTTCAAAGTGTGGGCGGTCCCCCAAGCCTGCGTCCCATGAACAACGTTGTACATTCCTTGTTTAACGACCGCTAATTGATCATTCGTGAAGCCAACTCGATTTAGTGTTACTGGCTGCTTCTGGTAAATTACAGCATCTTTTTCACCAGAATTGCTGGTCTTCTGAATTGAGTTAACCAAATATGGCTGCATCCGATAGCCACCGTTGGCAATTGTGGAAATATACTGGCCCATCTGCATTAAGGTATACCCGTCGTAGTTACCGTAACTCAAGTCAAGGGCACTACCAACTTTTAATTGGTTATATTCATTTAAGGTTGAACCAATGTAACCATCAACCTCACCCGGCAGATCAATACCTGTCTTATAGCCTAAACCAAATTGCTGGAAATAATTACGTTCTGTTTGGAAAATATTATCATCCATTTTGATTGAAGTGTGAGGACTATAAGCTGCCTTACCTTCTAACATTGCTAAACGCATCATATAAATGTTAGAAGAAACTTCCAATGCCGTTACGGCATTCATGCTACTAAAAGTACCCACAGGATAAACAGATTTCTTAACCGGCGTTGATGGCAAATAAATGGCATCATCAGACAAAGTGTTATTAGTTGGGGTAATCACACCATTCATCATCGCACCCAACACAGTTGCGCCTTTGACTGAAGACCCCATTACAAAAGTACGATTGATCACCCCAAGGGCATCATCAGTCATTTTGTTCGTTTGCGGATTATTCTTAATGCCAGCCATGGCATAAATTGCCCCAGTGCTAGGGTTCATCGCAATGGCGTAAGCCCCGTCAGAATACTTGGTCACACCAGCAGTCTTGGCGGAATTATAAACGGTCTGTAGATCAGCCTCAACTTTGGCCTGATAAGCTGAGTCAATCGTCAGATTAAGGTTGCTCCCCTTAGTCCCAGAATACTCAGTTAACGTGTTCAAAATTTGATTACTGCTACTAACTTCAACTTGAGTTTGCGATTTGGTGCCACGTAAAATCGATTCATATTGTTTCTCTAAATAACTATTCCCCACCCGATCATTACGAGAATAACCAGTTGTTAACATCTGATTCAAACTATCTTCTGGCAGTCCCTGTTGCTCGGTGGTGACGTTACCCAAAATACTACTAATAGAATCACCGTTAGGATAATTACGCGTCCAATTATTGCCCACCGCAACTCCTGGTAACTCTGATAAATGTTCCCCAATTTCAGCGACTTCATCAGCAGTGACATTGTTATCTTTCAAATAGACTGTTGATAACTGATAAGCTGAAGCCATTTTGGTATAAATCGTCGCTACTTGCTGTTCGGCATCACTTAAGGATAAATCAACATTCTTGATAACATAAGCATTGGCATAGTGGTATCGTTTGCTTTCTGATAAACTATTACCTGTACTATCATAAAGTTGTGACTTTGGTAGTTTTTTGATAATCGCGCCGTAATTATCAGCATCAGCCAAATAAAAATCAGCTAAATCTGACTTTTGTAGTTTAGTCACGTCAACCTTTAAATATTTAGTTAATTTTTTGGCGGTTGCTAGCATTTCACTACTTTTAACGTTGATACTCTTAGTATAAGTAATCGCGTTCTCGGCTTGGTTACCTACCAAAATCCGCCCTTTGGCATCATAAATCACCCCGCGGGGGACATTGCCAGATACAACGGTCTTATCAGTTCGCTCAACTTCAGATTCGAATTTGTCACCAAAGACAATTTGCAAATAACCTAATTGGGCGACTAAAATAGCCAATAAAAGAAAAGCAATAAAAAATAGTAAATTCAGGCGAAACCTGAGTGATGATGTTTTTCCCTTAGTTTTACGTTGACGACGCATCATAGATGTGCGTCCCCCTTTCTGTCATACTAGCTCATTCTAGCAAAAAAACTGATAACTGACAAAATTTCCCAGGAAACTTTTGAGTTTTTTATACTTTCACTGCTATTTTCTACCTGCTTGACCAACATCACCTGCCGTTTGTGACGCGACTAGTTGACCGTTCGAATAATTGTTTCTTAAGGAGTAACGCATGATTAAAAAAAGAATTACCGCCAAACCGATCTCGGAAAAATGGTTCTATGGTTTAAGTTTCGCGATTCCGCTATTAGCCGTCTTCATTTATTTTGCACTAGCCCACAGTTTCCCTTTTGGAAATAGTTCTCTGTTAACAACTGATTTAGGCCAAGAGTATATTGATTTCTATCAATATTACCGCCGAGTACTTTTAGGCCATCCCGATCAATTTTTTTACTCATTCAGTAGTAGTCTTGGCGGCCCAATGTTGGGCACTTGGGCGTATTACTTACTTAGCCCACTAAACTTGATTTTATTACTTACCCCGGGAAAATGGCTAACCGTTGGCGTCTGGTTAATGACAGCAATTAAATTAGGACTCACTGGTTGGACGATGTTTTATTTTCTTGATCATCGCCCGCAGCACGCATATTTACACCATGAATGGCAGTTGGCCTTGAGTCTAGCTTATGCGCTGTGTGGGTATACCACTGCTTACCAGCTTAATATTATGTGGCTTGATGGCGTCATTCTATTGCCGCTTATTATGCTTGGTCTTGAATATTTAGTCAATCGGGGCAAATACTGGACCTATCTCTGGACGTTGTCATTAGCAATTTTGACCAACTATTATATTGGTTACATGCTTTGTCTCTTTAGTGTCTTATATTTCAGCTACCTGATGATTAGCAACTGGTCTGCTAATAAGCGAGGCACCATCATTGCTCGTTTTAGTTTAAGTTCACTATTGGCCGGCAGTTTAAACGTTTGGTTATTATTGCCCAATCTATTAGAACTGCGCGCGAGTAAAGCCACCTATAACGCCAGTAAAATGATTTGGCGGTTTCAATATAATCCGCTGAAATTAATTCCTAAATTAATGTTAGGTAGTTATAGTTTTGATCAAATGTCTTCCGGCCAAGCTAATATTTTTACTGGCACAATCGTGCTGTTTCTGGCCTTATTGTTCTTCCTCCTGCGCGCCATTCCAGGACGGCAAAAACTGGCTGCCGGTGGGATAACTTTGTTTCTGCTCTTGTCGTTTTGTTTAGAGCCATTGGACTTATTATGGCATGGCGGACAATTTCCAGTTTGGTATCCTTCACGTTTCAGCTTTATCTTCAGTGCTTGGTTAATTATTTTAGCCAGCTCAGCTTTGGCCCATCGTCAGAACCTGCGACTATGGCAAGTTGGCGTTTTAGGGGGCTTCATGGTTGCCTGGTTAGGCTATTTATTCTTTAATCAAAATCAAATCGACTATTTAAAGCCAATCAATTTAGCCTTTACTTGTTTCTTTGCCATTGTGTCGTTCTTTTTGATTATGTTCTATTTTAGTGCCCCACCTCGCAATTTGCTGCGGTTTGCCTTGGCCATCGTCCTAATTAGTGAGTTGCTAATTAACTACCAAGCTTCCCTGCAACAGATTTCCTACACGCGTCAATCAGAATATTGGAGTTATACTGGCTTACTCAATAATGCTTTAAAAGAGGTCAATCCTAAACGATTGCAAACGCAACGTTTAGAGAAGACTTTCAATCGGACTAACGACGATCCCTTCCAATTTGGCTATGCTGGTGGTCAAACCTTTAATTCGATGCTTGATCCGATTATTGGTAAATTCTATGATCAAATTGGCCAAGCGGCCGGTGATAATTTTGTTAATTATAAATATGGCACTCAAATTACCGACAGTTTATTAGGTTATCAGACTTGGTTGACAACCAATCCAGCCATCAATCAAGAATTGCCAGAGTTGCCTGATTTAAGTGCCGGCTTAACCACGACTTCTTTCCGACCTGATGTCGCTAGTTATGAGTTAGTCAAAAACACTGGTGCGGTGTCTATTTATCAAAATACTAATGCTTTAAACTATGTATTTGCAGCCAATCAAGCAATCACGAAAACATCACTATTAGACAATCAGCCAGTTACCAATCAAGAACGAATTCTGGCTGGACTAACTGGCACCAATTCTTACCAACCCCTGTATTCATTAGTTAACTTTGACCAAGTTAAATTAACGAATCTGACTCGGGACACACCCACTCCCGCTGCTGTTTATACGCGTAAAATGAATGAACTTCCAGGCAGTGTGACTTTTACATTTACACCAACAACAAATAATTCTTACTATTTAAGTCTCGGTAGTGTCGTTAATAGCGACCAGATCAGTCTAACTGTTAATGACGAGAATGTCCCGATTAATGAAAATTTCCGCGCCGCAATTTTACTTAATGTTGCCCGCCGAGAAATTGGCAAAAAAATTAATATCACGATTTCATTGAAAAAAAATCAAGTTTATTTGCAAAATATCAATCTTTACCAGCTTGATCAAACCACAGTCAATCAACGCTTCAAGCAGCTTAAATCTGGTAATGCTAAACTAACAACCGTGAAAGGCGATCAACTGGCCGGTACAATCAAGCTAAACAAAAACCAATTACTGATGACCACCATTCCTGCCAATACTGGTTGGCAGCTTTACGTTGACGGGCAAAAACAACCGACCCAAAAAGTTCTGAAAACTTTTCTGGGCGTCAAATTAAGTACCGGTAAGCATCAATTCGAATTCAAATTTCAACCAGTTGGTTGGCTAACTGGTTGGATCATAACACTGGTTAGTGCGCTCATTATTGCTGCGCTCTGGCTAAAAGAACAAGCCACTTCCCAGCAGGGATTAACATTTAAATGGCGCCAACGCCTTAAAAAATAATGACAACTAGTTAATTGCGCAATCATGAAAAAATAGTTCTGCCGTATCTCGAACTAGATTGACAGGATTTACAGCATCGTGCAACCAGCTGCAATCAAGAACATGGCCTGTTAAATTCAACCAGGGTCGCCTTAACAATATAAAGTCAGAAATGTGTTCTCAAAAGGCAATCGGTTCCGCTTAACGCAAAAATGCCGAGCAATTCTGCACTATGCCCTGTCAAGTTGACAGATGAAATAATATAAAATTGAATTTGTCTCTAAACGGCTTC
>NZ_RHOT01000013.1 GCF_003946675.1 Lapidilactobacillus gannanensis
GTTAGTCGTTATGAAATCATCGTTAAGATTACGGACTATCACGCCGACACTTGTCGACAAGCCCTGCAAGATGTTATCGATGACTATGGTCCAGAATACTTTAAGACAGTTACTTTTGACAACGGTTCAGAGTTTGCGGATTTATCAAAGGTAGCCGGCACGACAGTCTACTTTGCCCATCCATATTCACCATGGGAACGTGGTACTAATGAGAACCAGAACCAACTGATCCGCGAGTTCATTCCTAAGGGACATTCAATGAGAGCCTTGACCTTAACAGGGATTCAAGCAATCCAAAACGCTCTGAACCAAAGACCACGAAAGGTTCTCAACTATCAATCGGCAATGGCAGTTCTGCCAGACTTCGATTAACTAGACCAATAACTAAGAATAGGTCGAAAGTGTTGCACTTGATTTGACAATTCGGGGTTTATTGAAACTGATTTTTGGTTTGATTTTTGTTAAAGTGAGTCCGATTAATTTTTAAAATGGTTGTCGAGTGGGCAGCGTCAAGAAATTGATGCTGTTTTTTGTTGCCAAGATTATTCTGTGGTGGGTAAATTAAAAACCCCTGACAATTCGTAAGAAGAGTCAGGGGTTTTTCAAGTCAGTAAGATTTTTAGCACGCTTAATAGCGTACTAGCCAATTCCTTGGTCTTTAAATTCCTGATTAATAATTTTTGATAGGCCCTGCGAATCAATGAGTTTAATTAACTTAAGTAGTTCTTCAGGTTCAGGAACTTCGTAGGAAAACCGGTTTCGATCATGATTAACGAGAATGACCTTTGCAGCCAATAAATAGCCTTTTTCAAAAACGTAATTGTTGGGGATGATTGGCGCAATTATTTGAATCAAGATGTCGGCACGTCGATAATTCTCGCTGTGAAAAAAGTCAAAGATTGTGTTAATCACGATGCGAATGGGATCACGCGTGTTGATGCCGTGTAGCACTTGCATTTCGATTAGTTTAATGATTTCTTTCAGCAGTTGAACGCGCAGCTCGGGGTCAAGTAAATAGGCAGTATTACCAAAAATCGTTAAATCATAATGACTCCAATATTCGCATTGCCAAAAGTAAGTGACTAGAAATTTAATCTCGGCGGTGCTTGGTTCTGGCAGGTTTAATTCGTGGGCACCAATGCTTTTGAACATAATCTGATTTAACCGATACTGAATATTATTGTCATTTGCATGCTCTGATTGGTAATCATTCAATTCTTGAATAAATTGATTTTTCTGATTTGAATTAATTAATTCTTGCAGATGAATCAATCTGGTTTGATATTGGGCATTAGGCAAATTCACCAATGAGCTAAGTTCGGTCAGTGAAAAGTTTAACCGCGCTAGTAGTTTAAGCAAACTTTGAAAGCTAATGGTATATTCACCTCGTTCAAAGGCTGCTAAGACAAGATTCCGGCAGCGGCCTCTTTGAGCGACAACTGACGATTTTTGCGAATTTTTCTAATGGTTGGACCTAATTCAGCCAATTAAGCACCCGCTTTCCGGAGAATGAATTTTTAGAGTTGCAGTATTCTGCAATTTGTCTATTTAATGAAACTTATCAGCTACAATCAATAGCGAAGGCAGTGACTGGGAAATCGTTAATTACTTGAAGATATTTGTGAACATTGAATTTAGTGATTTGGCGAGTTCCTTATATCCTAAGTAGTTTAATATTTTTAATTCTTCATCAATCATTAAAACTTGAAAATTGTTTTCTGCGTCGACGACTTTCTTAAAAATCAAGTAAATAATCCGATCACTGGCATAGTCCGGATTTTGGGTTAACAAGTTGTATTCCGTCAGCAATTTAGCAAGTACAACAAAATCATGTCTTCTGATTAAAGTTATTCCTGCGTTGTTAAAGAAAGATAATAGCCCATCTTGATAGTGAGGATTTTTTGTATAAGCGTACATTTTTGAGATGTTCATTTTGTAAGTATTCAAAATATAATCTGTTGGAAAAAGCGACATAGCATTGATAAACAGCGATAGTTCAAACCGACCCCAGGTATCAATACTGTTGAGATAATTGGTGAGGTGTTTCGTTGCGCTTGAATCAGATAATTTTGGTAAAGCGCCCACCTGATTAACGTCGAAAATGGTAGCTAATAGCTGATAATATTCATCGTTGGTTGAAGCAGCCAGTTCAGCTAATTGGGCTAAATACCTTTCATGGGCGGCGCGATCATGAAGACAGCGAATACCTTGTTGATATATTTTCTGTTTAAAGGGTAATTCACCATCTTGCAGTAAAAACTCAAACTCTTCAAGATTAATATTCATTTTATCGAGAATCAGGAAAAGGTTTTTGGCTGAAATATTTGTCCCCCGTTGCTCAAATTTTGTCAGGGCCTCACGAGAACAAATCCCTTGAGCCAAAGATTTTTGAGACAAATTGCGATTTTGACGTAATTCCCGAACTAAATCATTGATTTCCCGCACTGAACATCACCCTTAAAGTTTTATTGGGTACATATTATCACCAAACAGAATTATTATCCATTGAGCATTATATAATAAATTTACTTTACTAAACGAGGATTGATCAAAGTGACCACACAACCAGAGCTACCGACGATTGGTATCAGCGATTTATTTAACCGGGTTCATAAAACTAAATTTATATACTTAGCGATTGTGACGGTGATCAATTCGTTTATTTCGTTGACTTTTGCTTTAATTACGACTTGGGCCAGCCAGATGGGGAAGACAAGCACAGTGGGTGATGTCCTGCTTTTTTGTGCGAAGGGGTTGGTACTTTATCTGGTTGTCTATCTGGGTTTATATCTAACTGAAGTTGTGACCAATAGTATTTTAAAAGAAGCCTGTGTTTCTTTAGAGTTGGATTGCATGCAACATTATCTCAATTCAACCACAATGACTGAAGATGAAATTGTCTCGCTAGTTTCCCAGGATGTGCGGATGATTCGAGAAAGCTTTTATGGCCCCATCTTAACGTTACCGACCTATATATTACGTGCGGTCATTCCAATCGGGTATCTATTAATGCAAAATTTTTGGGTGGGACTTTGTTTTACTGTTGGTGCCCTGTTGATGATGATTCCCCAACATTTCATGGCGCACCAAATTGCAGCATTAGGCAATGGCTTTTCCAATCAGCGTGAAGTTTCACTGGCCGCAGCGATTGATGTTGCTAAGGGTCGCAGTACAATTAATAATAACCAAGCACAGCCATTTTTTATGTCATTTTTGACCAAGAAGTTTGTGGCCACTGAAAGTTCAGAACAGTTGTTACACAATCGGCAAGCTTTAATGTTTTCATTATCAGGCCCCTTGAAAGGAATTGCTGATGTGGTGCCTTTTGCGATTGGGATTTATTTAATGCACTTAAATCCAGCACTGACAATTATTTTATTAGTCGCAATGTTGGGCACAGCTGATACCTTGAAGGGTCAATTTCAACAGCTTATTTATTTGACAGGCGATTTACTGGAAACGAAAGAAGTTCGCCGCAAGTTTGGCCGTGTTTTGACGCCAAAGATTGATTTGGGCCGAACAGTCTCGGAACCAACGACGCAGTTTGATCAGTTAGTTGTCACTAATGTGAGTCAGCAATTCGACAACCAGCAGCTATTCACGGCGGTTAATTTTCAAATTAAGGCGAATGATAAAGTTCTGCTGACTGGCGAAAGTGGTACTGGCAAAAGTACGCTGTTGGCTTTATTGATGCAGAACCGAATCCCGGATTCTGGCAAGATTTATTTGTTGCAAGGCGACCAGAAAATAGCCGACTTTCATGATGCGATTGCGTTGATTTCGCAACGGCCGCATATCTTTAATTTGACCGTCCGCGATAATGTTTTATTAGGTAAAATTTATTCTGATTCTGAAGTACTAAGTATGCTTAAAAAAGTTAAACTTGATACCCAGTTGGGACCTGATCCCTTGAATTTTGAAATCACTGGCAATGGCGCCAATATTAGTGGCGGTCAACAAATCAAGCTAGAAATAGCCCGGGCCTTAATTGCTCGCAAGCAGATTATTCTAGCGGATGAAATCACGGCTAATTTAGACCGGCCAACTGCGAAAATGATTCGTGATTTATTACTAAGGTTACCAGTGACTGTTGTTGAGGTCGCTCATCATTATTCGGATTTAAGCTACTATAATTTGATTTTGCATCTTGAAAATCATTCGGTAATTAGTCAGAAAAATCACTACAATTCAGCAATGATTAAAGAAGACGGGTTCAATGACGATTATTATCGAGAAAAAAGTCGTGCAAAATAACAAATATCGGAATAATGTTTGCCAATCATAACTTGGGGACAAGCTAGCAACTTTGCATGGTTGTTTCCAGCACTAAACATGCCCGGCCAATGCTGGTTGATAACTGGATATAAAAAACGTCAACTTATAAAAGGCGAATATCGACACACGACAAATTTACGAATTGCTTGTGTGTCAATATTCGCCTTTCTGAGTTTAACGCTTTTAATTATCAGTACAATTCAGCCTAAGTTGATTTATTCGACGGCCCCAATTCTTGATTAGCAAAAAAGTACTACCGAGATAATGTCATCTATATCTCGATAGTACTTTTTAATTAAAGATGCTTTATTTAATCAACTCACGCATTTCTTCAATTAATTCATGGGGCCGCCGGGTAGCGCGGGCAACGGTCTTGATGTTCAATAAATCCAGATCGGTTAAATTATGGGAAATTGAATTTTTGCCATAAGAACCTGTACCTAAGGTTAATGATGGTGTCAATTTGTTGAATAAACCGCCAATCCCACCAAGGGAACCTGGGGTGTTCACTAGAATCCGGCAGGCAGGCATCGTTTCACCGAAATGCTCAATGACTTGATCATCCGTTGAATGAATAACCGCCGTATGACCAAGACCACCGTAGTTCAACAAGCCTAAGCAAATGCTGAAGGCAGCTTGCTGATTATTGGCGACGTACATCGACAAGACTGGTGATAATTTCTCACCAGAAAGTGGGAAGTTAACGCCGATGCCATTAATTTCAGCAATCAATAATTTGGTGTTAGCAGGCACTCTAATGTCGGCAATTTCAGCAATTTTCAAAGCGGATTGACCAGCAATTGGGCCGCGAACAGTGTGACGGTTAGGGTCGATCACAGTATTGGTCAACTTCTCAACATCGGCTGGTTTGACGAAGTAGGCGCCTTGCTTTTCGAACTCAGCTTTCACATCATCGAGAATGTCACGGTCGACGACGATGCTATTCTCAGAAGCACAAATCATGCCGTTATCGAAAGTCTTCGACATCATAATATCGGCAACCGTATTTTCAACATTGGCTGTTTTTTCAATATAAGCTGGTGCATTACCGGGGCCGACACCCATGGCAGGTTTACCAGTTGAATAGGCAGCTTTGACCATGCTCGGACCACCAGTGGCTAAAACTAAATTAACCTGCGGATGATTCATCAAAGTCGAGGTGGCCTCAATACTTGGCTGTTTGACCCATTGAATCAAATTCTTTGGTGCGCCAGCTTTGACGGCGGCATCAGCCAGCAACCGACAAGTGGCACTGCCACATTCCTGCGCTTGGGGATGCAAGCCGAAAATAATTGCGTTCCGCGTTTTTAAAGCTAATAGTGTTTTGAAAACCACGGTTGAAGTGGGATTAGTTACTGGGGTGATACCAGCGATAATGCCTAGAGGTTCTGCAATTTTCTCAAGACCGTTTTGTGGTTCGTGGTCAATCACACCGACAGTTTGATCGTTTTTAATTTTATTCCAAATATATTGACTAGCATAAATGTTTTTGATGGTTTTATCTTCGGCGTTGCCACGACCAGTTTCCTTGTAGGCCAACACCGCCAATTCCTTGGCATGAGTTGTCGCAGTTCGCACTAAAGCCGCACAAATATTGTCGACTTGTTCCTGACTGTAGTTTTGATAAGCCTTAAAAGCAACGACTGCGTTACTAACTAAATCATTAATTGATGAGGCAATTTCTTCATTCTTTTTTTCTTCTTCTGTTATAGCAGCTGTTACCATAAATAAGCATCTCTTTTTCATTATTATGGAACTCTTTACAATTTCATCTTAGTTCTAATGAAAACGGATGTAAAGAAACAAAAATGCTAATAAATGCTGCTATTACAGTAATGATGCTGAAATTCATCCGGGCTTGTTCAGTCGCTAAAAGATAGATAACATCAATAATTAATCACTATTTCTGAAAAGAAATCACAATTAATGAATTCGATTACAAAAAATATTTAGTAGTACAGGTAATGGAACAGTACCAGACCTTCCCAGGTTAGGAAGATAGTTGCTGGGCGATTCAATCCAAATTGGGTTTAAGCGGAATGGCGGACAACTCCGTTGCGGCCGGCGGAGTGTGGAACGTGGCGGGCGTTGATTGAAGCTTTTTCTACAAAAAATCTTCAATACAAGCCTTATCCTAAGCGCTAAAGCGCTAAGGATAATTTCGCGACTGACACTCCGGCGGCCTCCACTACGTTTTGAGTTAGTTTAGCTCACTTTAGATTTGGTTGATATCAAAGCAATACTAGTAAGGATAATTGTCAATCGCCCAGCAACCACCTGGATAAATTAACAGAATTGCGCACACTCTTAAAAAAGTTGATTGGCGTAAATTAAGAAGCCTGCCTGACAAGCTTTCTAAAATTGAACCAGAAGCCGCCAGACAGCCTTTTTCAATACTACTATTTAGTTGTGACAGTAATTTGAATCGAGTTGAGCAGTCCCACTACAATTGTCTTAACCTATAGCAAAGATGAAGTGTACCACCTCAACTCCAGACGAAATGAAGGGCGTGGTTGTCAGCCGCCAAATTCTTCTTAGCAATTTATTGCTTAGAAGAAGGCTCGTATTTGAAACAATTGTGGTTTTCAATTGGTTCAAATCGATGCCGGCAGCGTTCCACAACCAGCAATAGCAATGGAGTCAGAACTAGTTCTGTTTTAACTGCATTGCTATTGCTTTTCAGCGTGTAGCGTAACTGTTTGCTGGGCAACGGCTTGAATGAAATCTTGATCGTGCTCAATCAAAATCATCGTTGGCCTTTGCTCTTTTAGTAAAGTCACCAACTGGTCTTGATTATACAAGTCTAGATAGTTCAGGGGCTCATCCCACAAATATAATTCGGCGGGAGTAGCCAACGATTTAGCAAGTTCGACTTTCTTGCGTTGACCCATACTCATGGATTCGATTTTACTGCGAAAGACTTCGCGGGGCATGCCTAATTTGTGGAGGTTATTCAGAAATAGTTCTAAATCTAATTGATTTTCTTCAGCAAAGTCAGTTAAGGACCCATGATTATCTTCGTAGTTTTGACGGAGGTAGCTGATTTGGCTATTTCGGGGTAATTCGAGCTCACCTACAGTCTCACCAGTAAACTGACCAAGCAACGCTTTGATCAACGAAGTTTTACCAGTCCCATTAGCGCCTACCAAGGCTAAGCATTCATCCTGGTTTAGCTGCCAAGTCAGTGGGGCAAATAATGGTTGGTCTTGATAACTTAGTTGGAAGTTCTTGGCCGTAATCAATTGCTTATGAAAAGTGGGCTGAAAATTAATGCCTAAAGGATCAACGGTTTCAATGTTTTTCAACAGGTCTTGCTTACTAGAAATTTCATTTTCCATTCGGCGATTTAAATTTTTAGCTTTTTGCATCACTCGTGCTGCACGGGCACCAATCCGGCCTGTATCACCAATTGCACCGCTGCCTTTGATGCGGGGGTCACCATATTTGTCTTTTTCACGTGAGAATGACCAAGTTGCTTTCTCACGAGCAGTCGTTTGTAAACGCGAAATATCTTTTTTCAGTTTGGTGTTTTGCTGTTGTTCATAGTTGTCTTGACGGTTCTTCTGCTGTTGATAGCTGGCATAGTTGCCTTGCTGTAACTCCAACTGATTCTTTTCAATTGCAAGAATATGGTCAGTTGTTTGATCAATAAAATGCCGGTCATGACTAACCACGATAAAGCCTTGTTGCTTAGCTTGTAAATATTCGGCGACTTGTTGACGACCAGTCATGTCCAAATGATTGGTGGGTTCGTCTAACAACGGGTAATGATCCTCATCACTGAATAAGAGCGCTAATAACACCTTCGTCTGCTCGCCACCTGATAATTCTTGGAAGGGCCGCCACAAAATATCGTCACTTAATTTCAATAGATTCATTTCTCGTTGAACCTGCCAGAGTTCGTTGGGACTTAAGGCGTCAATTACATCATAAGTTGTGGCGCTTGGATCAGGCACTGTCTGTGGAAAATAAACAAACGCTAATTGTTGATTGATTTCACCAGTGTAGGGCAATTGTCCCTGCAGTAATTTAAGCAACGTGGTTTTACCGCGGCCGTTGCGGCCAATTAAACCTAATTTCCACGTGGATTCTAGATTGAGATTGGCATGGTCAAATAAGGGTTGCTCCTGTTGATCGTAGCCAAAGGTTAGATTCTTAATTTCTATTTTCGACATAAATTTATCACCTCATAAAGATCGGTGCGTCTTTAGGAAAAAACTCAAAATTGGCCACAAAAAAGAGACCGCCCCATTGAGTCAGTAACCATTCCAAAAACGCACAGCGAAAGCCCAGTTATCCTGGGTTTAAAAAATTCGACTGTAGGTTGTGGAATAAGTTAGATTCTCAACAGAAAGATCCCTCACTTTTTTAATTTCGTTGATGTGATTCTAGCATAAAAAAATTATGGATGCAAGCTACTCAATTGATTGACAGTTGGAACCAGATTGAATTAAGAATGTAAACTTGAGTGAAGGTTTTGAAACAGAGCTGGTCTTGACTGCATTGCGGGCTTGCGGGTTGTGGAACGCGGCCGGCATTGATTTGAGCTTATTGCTACGCAACAATCTCAAATACGAGCCTTTGTCTAACCGCTAAAGCGGCAAGACAAATTTGGCGGCTGACAACCACACCCTCCCTTCCGTCTGGAGTTGAGGTGGAGCACTTCAATTTTGTTAGTACTTAAGTCAATTTCAGTGGATAATTATCTTAATTCGAATTGTTGTCACAATTGAACAGTAGTACCCAAAAAGGCCTGTTTGATAATTTCCTGGTTTTATCCAGAAAGCTTGTCAAACAGGCTTATTAGCTTACTTCAATCTGCTTCTCTAATTAATGTTGCCAATTGCTTCTTTTAAAATCTAATACCAAGCCGGTTTGTCGCCATCAGTATTAGGCTTATTAATACCCACTGAATGCCGAATTTGTTCTTGTGGATGGTCGATTAGATGCTGCACATAAGCTGCAACACTTTGACGAGAAACTTCAGTACCCTTGAATGCTTCGCCTTTTTGCGTTAATTCGTAATCAGTTTCGGCCTTATTATCAAGCCAAGCTGGCCGAATGATGGTGTAATCAAGGTCAGAATCCTCAATAAATTTGGCGGCAGCGGCATAAGTTGGCAAATAGCCGTCATCGAGCATTTGATGATTCCATTTACCGAAAGCACCAGGGACCTCATCGTAAATACCTAAAGTAGAGATCCAAATCAGGCGCTTAACACCAGCCTGATCCATAGCAGCGACAACCTGCTTGGCCTGTGCTTCGATATTACCGCCGGCCAAATTGGCATAAACGATATCTTGACCAGCAATTGCTTTAGTTAAATCACTAGCATTAGCGGCGTCGCCATCAATAATTGTCGCATTGCCAGTTTCAATGTTGGCTAAACGTGATGCTTGGCGAAGAAACAGGGTTAATTGGACTTGATCATCAGCCAATAAATCTTTCAAAGCTAAGCGGGCGATTTGGCCATGAGCCCCGATAATAGTTACTTTTACCACGAAAATTCCTCCTTAAGTAGATAAACGGTGTGAAGCGACCTGTAGTTACCCAAGGATTGATCACTCCGAACACATCTCTGTAAAAATCTTTTAAAATTGCCTAAAGTTTTGACGTTTGCTGGTAGTTTTAATAGCCAAACAAGCCTTAATCACTTTACATCACTAATATAAAGTAAGTGTAAAGGCGAAGCAAGTAAACATTACTGTGATTTTAATAACAATCAGGATAGTATGCCTGCGATTACAGCTGCGCTATGATAAAGCCGAGATAAAAGGGGGGACTTCTAATGGAAATTGGGACTTTAGCAGAGTGGGTTGCCGGTATTTCGGAATTGCTGGCAGTCATTGTGGCATTATTCTTGCCAATGTATAATGCTCACCGACAGAACAGAAAGCAGGAAGAGCAAGTTTTAAAGGTTAGCTTTCGGATTGGTAAGCGGGTTATTCAAGATAAGGCTGATCATCCTGAGACGGCGATGGATAAATTAGAAAGTTATCAGGATTTGCGTAAGTTTAGTACGGTAGTTAGTTTGGTGACTGATAGTACAGCAGTGATTATTTTCCTGCATGATCTGGATGAAATCCTGGTAGAAGTTGATCACGGCCAATTAACAGCCGCTAAAGCAAGCCAACAAATTGATTCTTGGCATGTTTAATCGCGGGGTTCTTTCCAAGAAGAAGCACTGTTGCTGGCATTGATAAACAGAACAGGTTTTGACTGGACTTTTTTATTTTTTGAAAGGAGGACGTGGTCGCTGAGAATTACAGTTGACCAGCATATGAATGCGTTAGGTGCAAGCATTTGTTTTGCATTTCAATCGAAAAATCGCTATGATAGTAGTTGTAAAAGTTGTGCACAATTTAAATTATTGGACTTTCGAAATTCAAATGAGGTGATCTGATGGAATTAAAAATTAAAGCAGGCGCGCAAACATATCTTGATGCAAAAGTAAAAGCAGATGATTTGGTTTTACTGGCGCTAGACGATGGTTCCAATAAGTTCTCAAATATGGGCGGGTCTTGTACAATTGGGAGTAAATTCCAATTGGTAATTGTGGATCAAGCCGACCCTGATTTCCAAGTGCCAGTGACCAATAATTTAAACTGGCAGTTATTTACTGGTGAACCAGAACTAACTTATTTAGGCGCTGGCTTGAATTTAGATTATAAAAATGGCTTTATGACGCTCAGCGACAACAGCGGTATTCTTGATGGTGCAGTGACAATCTCTCACTACCAAGCACCAACAACTGCTGAATTGAAAGAACAAATGAAAACTGATGGCGTTCATAATTGTTAACAACTCCCTATAACTAGTGACCAACTATTCCCCCGATAGTTTGTTTTATACTGCTAAAAAAGATCAATGTCACAGTCGAAAATGAGTCTGAGACATAAGTCTATTCTCCAAAAAAATAATATGAACTTTCGTTGCTGACACGTGTTCTCAAATGGCAACCGGTTCTGCTTAACGCCAATGCCGAGCAATTCTATCGTAGAATTGTTCGGCATTTTACGTTAATAATCACCGGCTGATCACCTTTTGTCACACGCTGTTTTAGTGATAGCTGCTTCACTGCTGATTAATGGAAAGTAATCAAATTGCGGATTGCTAAAATTCGAAGATTTTCCATTAAAGCGTAATGATTCAGCAAAAGCTATTGTAAGGCTTGTAATTGCGGCATTAATTTAGCTTGTAATAGCTGGAGAATTTCAGTTTCGTGAAGATCAGTTGTGACGTGGCCCTGAAACAAGTCGTGCAATGTTGTTAGCCTTTGTTCATCGGCAGCGATTTGCCAGGCTGCTTTTAAGTCAAGTTGCTGGTTGGCAGTATTATAAACCAGCGTGTAACGTTTAACGCGGAAATTATAGGGATCATGAAATTCGCCCGGTTGTAAAAAGGTATTGATCAGAATCATAATCCGGTGAGCCAATTGTTGAAAATCCTGAGGCTGATTTTTTTGTTGTGAATGTTTGGTAGTTGCTAACATGTTTAGTCCTCCTAACTTTTATTTTAACCACCACTATTGTAACGCACTTGCTACTGAGTGGCGCATTTTTTACTAATCTATTTAAGTTGGTTCAACCAATCAGGGTATTGGCGAATAAAAAAGCCGTCGTTAGTCTGATTTTGAAATCAAACGTGGGACGGACGGCGAACAAGTTAATATTTTTTATAATGGACTTAACGATAAATAAGGGAGCGTTAAGTGATGAAACGATTCATTAAAGTGGTTTTGGGATTAATTTTAGTAGTTGGGGTCATGGCCGGCGGGTTGGCTTTGGCTACGCGGAACAGTTCGGGCGAACTGGCCGGTGTCGTTGACCGCTTCAATCCACTGGTGCCAGAAAAAGTAGTGTATATTAAAACAACCGATCCAGAAACTGTGAATGGCTATGGAACAGCTCATTACAAACAATTGGCGGCTGATGAAAAAGGGCAAGCACGAACAATTGAATTTGATGGCTTAAAGAAATTTCGGCGTAATTATTTCATGAAGCTGAAGTCTAAGGGCGCTTATGTCTCTAATTACAAAATTATGCCAAAAGAAGCGGTACCGCAAGCGGCGTTAGCAGTACTTGAAATGAATTAAAAATGGTATTCGCTGTTTAAGAATTGGTTGCTTTTTATTGGTAGCATAGCGGTTATTCCATTGTGGCGACAAGCTGTACACAGCACGACTGTAATTGAAATAAATATAAAAGCTTGTGTCATCATCACTTTACAAATTAAGAATGATGACACAAGCTATTTTTTTGCTTAATCAGCTGAGGACTCAGACTTTTCCGCGGCTGAAGTGGTTTCAGTTGTAGCTGGTTGGGTTAAACTAATTTGCATGGTTTTGGCCCAGTCGTCATAAAAGAAGCGACCTTGCCGGAAAAATAACCCCCAAACAAAATTAATACCGATGAAAACTGAAATCAGGCCACTGACGCCAAGTAGCAGCAAATTAGCTTGACTTTGGTGCATTTTACTGAAAATTTGGACGATCAAATAATTAGTTTCAACGAAGCTAGGAATGGCAATGCCATAAAGTAGTAGCTGTCGGAGTAACAGCCAACCGAATTTAACTGGCTGTTGATCAGCGGCGACAATTTCAATTTTGACGATTTTTTTGCCTAGCGTTTCACCATGCTTCCAAGCTGGCACAACTAAGAAAATCAAGAGGCAGCTCAGGCTATAAAGTAAAATATGATTTTTGCTAGCCCACTGCCAGCCCAGAAGTGCGAATAAACCAGCAAACAAGCCAGAAATCAGTGGCTGACAAATCACGAAATCAATTAACCACGCGACTAATCGTCTGGTGAAAGTGACGCGTCGTCCTTTGGCAATGCTTTTGGCGTCCATCTCTTCGCGCGAGGGGAAGGCCATAACCAGTAGCGGCGTTATAACGGCACCAATTAGTGCACCGGTGGTATTTAGGATGAGGTCGTCTACATCAAAAAGTCGATAAGGACGTGGGTAAATACCATACAGGCCAGAGAGCTGCGTTAATTCGAAAAATAAACTGAGACCAAATCCCCATAATATAATTTTAGGAAATGATTGTTTGAAATAATAACGTAGATATACGCCGAAGGGAATCGTCAGAACCACGTTAAAAACTGGTTGAATAAAACCGGGTTGGCGAATGGCCCTAGACCAAGTACCAGGGTCGCGTGGTTTAAAAACAGTCGTTAGCCAGAACTCGCGCCAGGCAGTGAATGGCACTAAGTTATAACGTTGCGTCGTCAGTTTTGCAACGTCGGCGATTTTCGGCAAGGGGAGGATGATCAAGAAATAGGCACAAAGTAAATAGAAAACAAAGGAGTAAATGGTGATGCCTCGCCAAGTGCTAAGTCCACCATAACGCCGATATTGCCAGATTAAAAAAGGCAGTGCAATGAGCAATGCTAAAAATGGAAAAGTCAAAATTGCTGTTTTAATTGGAAATAAATAAGTTGCCATAAGCGCCCTTCTTTGTCAGTGTTACTTACATTATGCCAGTGCGCTTGGGAGATTTAAATAAAAATGCTGGTCTTTTTCAATAATGCTTGCTCGAAATTTTAAATTTAGTCTGCGCTAAATATTTGTCTTAATCAGGTTAATTACAAATTATCCCAGTCGATTTTGCGGTTTTTGAAATAATACTCGCGATCGTGCTCATTGACCGGCCGTAGAATGTGACAAGGATTACCCACAGCCACAACATTATCAGGCAAATCCTTAGTGACAATACTCCCAGCGCCAATCACAACATTATTGCCAATTGTGATTCCGGGAAGCACGATCACACC
Organism: Lapidilactobacillus gannanensis; assembly: GCF_003946675.1. Lineage (GTDB taxonomy): Bacteria > Bacillota > Bacilli > Lactobacillales > Lactobacillaceae > Lapidilactobacillus > Lapidilactobacillus gannanensis. The sequence goes on from NZ_RHOT01000013.1 coordinate 14,055, forward strand.
AGCGCCGAACCAGCAATTGTTACCAATGTGGACGGGCATATTGTATTGATAGTCCTGCCGCCGTAATTCCGGCAAGATGGGATGCCCAGCAGTGGCAATTGTGACGTTAGGGCCAAACATCGTCCGTGAACCAACATAAATATGGGTATCATCAACTAGGGTTAAATTGAAATTTGCATAAACATGGTCGCCAAAGTGAACATGATAGCCACCAAAATTAGCATGAAATGGTGGTTCTAAATAACAATCGGGACCAATTTCGGCGAACATTTTAGCCAATAGTTTTTGTCGCTTAGTTGTTTCTGTGGGCCGACTTTGGTTATAGTCGTATAAAAGTTCTAAGCATTGTTGTTGCTGCTTAGCAATTTCCGGATCACTTGGTTGATAAAGTCCGCCATTGTGCATTTTTTCTTGATTTGTTTGAGTCATGATTAAATTCCCTTCTGGTTGCTTAATTGTTATTTTTTAAAATCGGCCCAGTGCTGATCACAATCAGTAATAAACAAGCACTAACCCAGCCGAGGGTATTTTCAGTTGGTTGGCCCCAACCAAACTGGCCTAATAGCTGCCAAAGTGGTGGTGCGAAGAAAGCACTAATAATTGTGGTGATGGTCAGCCAACTGCTCATTTGCTGAATTTGTTGTGGATCAAGGCCCGTTTGACTGTGAAAGACTAGATAAGGGCCCGTATAAGAATAAATGTAATTGAAACTTATTGCCATGATCAAGCCGCTGAAGGCATTGGGTGCCAGTAAAAGGCCAAGTACAGTGAGACCAGCACCAGCATACCCAACAGTTAACGTGCGGCGCTGCAAACGGCGATGAACGCGCCCAAACGTGAGACCGGCAACTAAACCACCTAGATTCATCAACGCTAAAGTTAAGTTAATAAATTTGGGATTACCCCAATGACGAGCTGCAAAATAATTAGGCAGTTTTAATTGTACGCCCCACAACAACAAATAGGTCAGGAAGGTCAAGCCTAACAACTGCCATTTTTCACGCGGTAAAGGTGTTGGTGTAATTGTTACAGACGATTTTTTGCTGGGAGTCGTAACTGCTGGTAACCAGTAAATGGCTAGTAAAGCATTGACAATCAGGATGAGATACAATAAGAAAATCCGTCGCCAGTTCTGGGCCACTAACCAACTGGCAGTCAAGAGAAATGCCGCATTGCCGAGCGCAGTCAAACCAGTTTGATAGCCGAGCAGCCGCGCCTGAAAATCACCATGGTAGAGCTGGGCAATCAAACTAATGGCATGTGGTGAGAATAGGCCAATGCCTAACCCTAAAATGATGCGACTTAGCATGATGCTCCCAAAGCCTTGCTGAAGAAAAGGCCAACTGCCGGCGAAAGCACTTAATAATAGACCACTGATAATCACCGCGCGATTGCCAAAACGGCGGGTCAGTTTAGGATTTAAAAGTAGCGTCAACAGCGCGCTAAGATTAGCAATCGTCACCAACCACTCAATCCAAATAGTAGGTACTTGCGGAAAAGCTTGCCGTAATTGGGGAATGATTCCGGTGATTAAACTAGCCACACCACTGACCAGCGACAGACTCAGAACAGTTGTTAAAATGAGGCTGGCCCTTTTAGTCGACTTGGTTGGCGGTAACATGATAAAAAAACCTCCTTAAATCAAAATTGATTTGATTCAAGGAGTAGATTAGCATGTTTAATTTGGATAAAAACGACATTTTTGAAAGCTAACAGGCTTATTTTTGGTGGTAACGGGCATAAGCTTGACGATATTCACCAGGCGTGAGTCCCTTCCAAGCCTTAAAATTGCGATTTAACGTTTTATCGTTGGCAAAGCCACTGCTACTAGCAATAAAAGTGACTTTTTGATTAGTCTCGAGTAGTAAGCGGCGGGCGTTCATTAGCCGCACAAGCCGAATATAATGGCTAATCGACATTTGTAAGTTTTTATTGAATTGTTGATTCAAGGTGGTTAGTGACACGTGGAATTGCCTGGCTAAATTACGACCAGTCAACTCTTCTGCAAAATTTTGGTTGATATAGGTCATTACTGAATCCGTCAAATTAGCATTAGGGTTGATTTTTTGCGTGTTGATTGGCACTGTGTAAGATTCATCAAGGGCGACGAAGATTCGGAATAAATGACTCATGATCAATAAGCGGCGTTGATCAGATAGTCCTTGCTGAATCAAGGTTCGAATTGCTAATAATTGCTGACGAATTTCTTGATAGGCAGCTGGGGCATCAATAGCCGAATGTTCGCCGGCCAAGGTGACTTGCCAATTACTGCTGGCTGGCAATTGCTTTTGAAGAAAATCATCATCAATAATAATCCCAAATTCTTGCCAGTCAGCCGTATCGCTGCCAGTAGCGCTGTGCACGACTCGCCGATTAACGGCCCAAAGATCACCAGGATGATAGAGGGTTGTTTGACCATCAGTCACAAAATGCAACTCGTCACCAGCCAGTAAATAGTTTAATTCAATGCCTTCATGCCAATGTGGCGCAACATTAATTGAAGTTAGCGGGTCATGTTCATAATATTTAAATGGTAAACGGGGCAGCAATTGGACTGTTTCATGTGTAATTGTCATTATTTCACCTCAAATTCAGTAGCTCGATAGATTTAGCATAGCATATTTTATTTCTCTACTGGTAAAAAGTTAGAAAGAGTCGTCTTTAGTTGCAGAAATGTCCCGCTTTGTTGCCAAAATCATGTTAAGTTACCTGTAAGCAGTGACGTCACTAATTAATTCAGAATCCTATGGAGGTAAAAATGACTATTCGTTTAATTGCCATCGATGTCGATGACACCTTATTAAATTCTCATGGTGAAATTTCGCCCACCACGCAACAGGCGATTCAACAAGCAACGGCTCAAGGCATTAAAGTAGTCCTTTGTTCAGGGCGACCTTTAGCTGGTTTGCAACATTATTTGGCAGCGTTGCAGTTAGCTGGTGCTGACCAATACGTCATCACCTATAATGGTGCCGTAACCGAAAGCTTGACTGGTAAAATTATCGTCCGCCATGTGATTACTAACCGAGACTACCGCGAACTGACAGCTTTTGGGCAGCAACGACAAATACCATTTAATGTTTTGGCACCAGACAGTACTATTTATACCGCTGATCGTGATATTGATCCAATTACAGTCGTTCAAGCTTGGGAAAACCATGCTGGTATTTTGGTTCGTAGACCAGATGAATTGCCGGAAAACTTTGAAATTGCCAAAGGCCTTTTTGTCGGCCCAGCAGCATTATTAAACCAGATTGAACCCGTCGTAACTGAAAAATTCGGGCAACGTCTTTATGTCGTTCGTGCTGCTGCTAATTTCTTAGAGGTGATGGCCACTGGGGTCAATAAAGGTCAAGCTCTCGAAGATTTGGCGACGCGATTGCAAATTAAGCCAGCTGAGATAATGGCGCTTGGTGACGAGAGAAATGATTTACCAATGTTTGCTTTTGCCGGGACTGCCGTCGCCATGGCTAACGGCAGCGAACTCGCTAAACAACATGCCGATTTTGTAACAGCCAGCAATGATGATAACGGTGTTGCGCAAGCCATTGAAAAATATGCTTTAAGATAGTGACCTTCACACTTTCGTCACAGTTCCTTCTGCAAAGAAACATTATTCACCCACGATTTCGTCATAGGCAGTGGTTATAGTATTAAGTATAGAAAGTTACTTAATTGCTTGTTGCAAAACTTTCTACTCCAAAACCCTAAAACCCAAATTGCTAATTTTCTTCATTACTTTTTCATTTTACTCCTCCAAAGTAAATGAAACCCACACCACTTCCCGCCCAGAAGTGGTGTTTTTGTTGTATGTTGTGAAAGGTGACGGTCTTTTGGCGTAGCCTAACTTCAATTATTTGCTTGAGCGGTGCAACCGATCGAACAAATAATTAAGTTAGGCATAGCCATTTGTCACCTTGAACACGATTATGTTGTGGAGTAGCCTGGTCAACTCTTGAGCATTAACCGAATTAAGGCAATAATTGCTTTAGCAATTTTGACTTAATTTGCGTTAAGCGGAAAGAGTTAGGCTACGCAACACATTTATGCTATTTAAGCTATAGTGGCCGGTGGTTTTTTAGTCGAATAGCGGCCAACGCCATTGCGGCCGCAGCGTCCCACAACCAGTAGGCCTGTAATGGCGTCAGACGCAATGCTGTTTAAAAACTTCACTAGGTTTTAGAACGTCGCACTTGCCAAGAGTAAAGGCAATTATTTCCTATAACATATTGCAAAATAACGCTATTTTCGGTAAAGTAAAAGGGAGTGTGTGAAACAAAACTATGTTTCACGGAAAGTGAGGCGAGTAAATGTTACCAGATGAATTTCAAGCAGTTTTGGCGCAGCAACAAATCAATTTGTCAGCGACCCAGATGCAACAGTTTGCTGACTACTATCAATTTCTAGTTGCCACCAATGAACATCTTAATTTAACAGCAATTACTGCTGAAGCTGAGGTTTATTTAAAACATTTCTATGACTCATTGACCTTAGCCATGGTGTTCCCGCAGTTACAGACTGAAGCCTTGTCGCTATTGGATGTAGGTGCTGGTGCCGGTTTTCCTTCATTACCAGTTAAACTTGCTTTTCCCCAATTACAAGTTAGTATTGTTGATTCGCTGAATAAGCGTATTCGGTTTTTGCAAGACCTAGCTGCTAAACTTAATTTAGAGCAAGTGGCTTTTTACCATAGTCGGGCTGAGGATTTCGGTAGTAAACGGTCGTCACATCGGCAGAGTTATGATGTGGTAACTGCGCGTGCTGTTGCCAGTATGCCGGTTCTAGCTGAGCTGTGTTTGCCATTAGTGAAAAAGGGCGGCTACTTTATCGCGATGAAGAGCAGTAAAGGTGAGCAGGAATTAGCCGAGGCTGATTATGCGATTAAAACCTTAGGTGGTAAAGTTGAGACAGTGCAACAATTAACGTTACCAATTACTGAAGATCCACGGACCATCATGGTGATTAAGAAAACCAAAGAAACACCGAAGACCTATCCACGGAAGCCAGGTACCATTAGTAAGGCGCCGTTGCTTGATCGTATTTAATGTTAATTGAAGTTAGGGGAGCAAACTATGCCGTTCTTTAGTCGCAAGAAAAAAACAAATTCGACCGTTGCTGCGGCGACCGTACCACCGACAGTGTCATCAGAAACTGACCCGGACCAACCGGCAAAGATTACTCGGCAAGTTCAGGAAGTTGACTTAAAACAAATCGTGCCTAATCGCCAACAGCCACGGAAACAATTCAGTAATGAATCAATCAGTGAATTAGCAGATACGATTGCCGCACATGGCTTGTTACAGCCGATTGTTCTACGGCAATATGAGCCAGATCATTATGAAATTATTGCTGGTGAGCGTCGCTTTCGGGCAGTGCAAGCCTTAGGGTGGCGGAAGATTCCAGCAATTATTGATCAAATGGATGAGCAAGAATCTGCAGAAATGGCCGTAATCGAAAATTTACAGCGTGAAGATTTGAATCCCGTTGATGAGGCACGAGCTTATCAAAACTTATTACAAAATAGTGAGTTGACTCAAGGACAATTGGCTGATCGTGTTGGAAAAAGTCAATCCTATATTGCCAACAAATTACGCTTGCTAAAGTTGCCTGATGAGGCTTTAAACGCTTTAGTTAATGGTAAAATTTCAGCACGTCATGGTCGCGCTCTTTTGAAGCTAGATGCTACTAATCAGGCCATCGTGCTAAAACAAATTTTGACGGATAATTTGACAGTTACCCAGACTGATGATTTAATCAAACGTTTAAGTCAGGCCACAGCCGCTCCTAAGCAAGTAGCAAAACCGACTAAGCCACAGACTAAGCAGCAACATTCAGGTCATCCGGATTTACGCTTGGCCAAGAATACATTAAAAAAATCAATTCAGTTAATTGAAGCCAGTGGTGCACAAGTTGAGGTGCAAGATCATCTGACCAATGATGTTTATCAAATTTCAATTACAGTCCATGTTACGGAAGCGCCGACTGCAGCAAAACCCTCGTCGGCACCTAAAGAGGAGAACTAAATGGTTAAAATTATTTCGATTGCTAATCAAAAAGGTGGGGTTGGCAAAACCACAACCACAATCAATCTTGGGGCCTGCTTAAACCAAGCCGGCAAACGAGTGCTAATTGTTGATATTGATCCTCAAGGTAACGCTACTAGTGGCTTGGGTATTAAGAAATCAGATGTTTCTAAAGATGTTTACGATGTGTTGATCAATGAATTGCCAGTTAAAGTGGCCACTTATCACACTAAAAGAGTCAACTTAGATGTGGTGCCAGCAACGATTCAATTAGCTGGTGCAGAAATTGAGTTAACCTCGCAAATGGCTCGGGAGCAAAGACTTGAGGCTGGGTTGCGTGAGGTAAAAGATCAGTATGACTATATCTTGATTGATTGCCCACCATCATTAGGGCAACTTTCAATCAATGCATTCACCGCAAGTGATTCAATTATTATCCCAGTTCAAAGTGAGTACTATGCTTTGGAAGGCTTAAGTCAATTACTTAATACTGTCCGTTTGGTTCAAAAACATTTTAATGATCATTTAGATATTGAGGGCGTCTTACTGACAATGTATGATGCTCGGACTAATCTTGGTGCTGAAGTTATTGAAGAAGTTCGTAAAACTTTCCGAGAACGGGTTTATCATACGGTCATTCCCCGAATTACGCGGCTAGCTGAGGCACCAAGTTATGGCCTGCCAATTATTGATTATGATCCTAAGTCACGAGGAGCAGAAGTCTATATTTCCTTAGCAAAGGAGGTTATGAAGGCTAATGGCGACCAATAAAAATTCAAAGGGCTTAGGCCGAGGTATTGATGCGATTTTCTCTGACTATGATGCCTTAAGTACCGATAAAGAGGCCGTTGAAGAGTTACCGCTTGATGAAATCCGGCCTAATCCTTATCAACCACGCAAAACTTTTGACGAAGAAGCACTGCAAGAATTGGCTAATTCAATTAAGCAAAGTGGTGTCTTCCAGCCAATTATTTTACGTAAAAGTATTAATGGTTACGAAATCATTGCTGGTGAGCGTCGTTTTCGTGCTAGTAAAATAGCAGGCAAGCAAACAATTCCCGCGATTGTGCGGCAAATTGATGAAACCCAAATGATGGAAATTGCTGTGCTGGAGAACTTACAACGGGAAGATTTGACGCCCTTGGAAGAAGCCGAAGCATATCAGACGTTAATTAAAAAATTAGCGCTAACTCAGGAAGAAGTTTCTGAGCGCATTGGTAAAAGTCGGCCGTATATTGCCAATTATTTGCGATTATTGACACTACCAGAACAAACAAAGAAATATTTACAAGCTGGTCAATTATCGATGGGACAAGCGCGGACACTATTGAGCCTGAAACATAAAGAACAAATTGATCAAGTGGCTAAGAAAGCCTTGGCCGACAATTTAACTGTGCGGCAGTTAGAACAATTAGTGCTGCAGTTAAACACTGATAAACCTAAAGCAGCTAAGCAACGGCAGCCAAAGTCACCGTTTATTGTGGCCACAGAAAATGCTTTAGTTGATCAGTTAGGTACCAAAGTCAAAATTGATAGCAATAAAAAAGGTGCTGGAAAAATCGAAATCAATTATGCTTCAACAGATGATTTGAATCGAATTCTAGAAATGATGCATCTGCATTTGGATTAGAATGAGGTGATTGAATGTTTGCTTTAGGTGATATTGTACAAATGAAAAAACCTCATGCTTGTGGGGCTAATCGTTGGGAAATTATTCGCTTAGGTGCAGACATCAAGATTCGCTGCTTAGGCTGTGGGCATATTGTTATGCTACCGCGGCGTGACTTCACTAAAAAACTGAAAAAAGTTTTGCAGCTGGCAGCGGAAGTTGATGCAAGTCAAGAATCAGAATATTTACCCTTAACAGAAATTAAGCGCCCAAATAACTAACAAAGGAAGTTTATCATGTCATTAACAGCTGGTATTGTTGGATTACCTAACGTTGGGAAGTCAACTCTTTTCAACGCGATTACTAAAGCAGGAGCCGAAATGGCAAATTATCCATTTGCCACGATTGATCCCAACGTAGGGATGGTTGAAGTTCCTGACAAACGTTTAGCACGAATTGACGAATTGATTCCCGCTAAGAAAATTATTCATACAACTTTTGAATTTACAGATATCGCCGGTATTGTTAAAGGCGCAAGTAAGGGCGAAGGTTTAGGAAATAAATTCTTGGAGAATATTCGCCAAGTGGATGCCATTATTCATGTGGTGCGTGCTTTCGCTGATGACGAAATCACTAGTGTGACTGGAACGGTCGATCCGCTAGATGACATTGAAACGATTAATTTGGAATTGGTTCTGGCTGACTTAGACAGTATCAACAAGCGTTATGAACGTGTGAAGAAAGTTGCCCGAACCCGTGATAAAGAAGCAGTTGCTGAGTTAGAAGTACTTGATAAGATCAAGCCAGCACTTGAAGACGGTCAGCCAGTACGGTCGTTAGAATTTGATGAAGACCAAGCTAAAATTGTTAAGGGACTTTTCTTATTAACAGCCAAACCAGTTTTATATGTTGCTAATATTGCGGAAGAATCAATGGCTGATCCAGATAGTGATCAATATTATCAAGTTGTTCGCGACTACGCTCAAAAAGAAGGCGCACAAGCATTAGGCATTTCGGCCAAAACTGAAGAAGAGATTGCCGAGTTAGATGATGACGACAAAAAAGATTTCTTGGCTGCTGAAGGCGTTAGTGAATCCGGATTGGATCGTTTAATCCAGGCATCATATTCACTCTTAGGCTTGGCGACATTCTTCACCGCTGGTGGCAAGGAAACTCGAGCTTGGACATTCAAACGCGGGATGAAGGCGCCACAAGTTGCCGGCATCATTCATTCCGACTTCGAACGAGGCTTTATCCGTGCCGAAACAGTCTCTTTTGCTGATTTGGATCATTACGGCAGCATGCAGGCAGTTCGCGAAGCTGGTCGTTTACGTTCTGAAGGTAAGGAATATGTGGTTCAAGATGGTGACATTATTGAATTCCGATTCAATGTCTAATCTCAGAAAAATTTAACAGGGAGCGATTTTTTAGTGGAATCTAACGAAGAAAAACAACAAAAAACAACAGCTGCAACTGACGAGTCAGCGGTAACTGATGAACAGCCAACTTCTGAATCCGAATCAAAGACGGCTGATGCAGCGTCAACTGAAGCAACGGCCGTTTCTAACGCAGAACGTAATAAGAAGGCCAGTGCCCAACAGGCAAAAAGTCGTGCTCGGCAAGTTACCTTCAAAGAGATAGCAACGATGTCGACTGAAGAGCTACGTGCTGAACTGACTAATAAAAACGTTGATTACGTTTTTAAAATGCATAAATTATTAGTCGAGGCTGGGTATACCCCAGAAGATGCTGATGCAAAAATTAATGGCTTTTTACCAGAAATCATTAAAGCACAACGCACTGGGAAGCCAGCCAATCAATTGTACGGTGCACCAACAGTTAAAGTAGAAAACATTATCCATGCTCCAGCTAAACCAATTACTTTAAAATATTGGATGCGTTCAGTTGACTGGTCCCTGCTGTACTTAGTAATTTTGGCGGCTGTCTTTGGCGTCATGGGGCTATTCATGAAGAAACAAACCAATTCTGCGGCTAATTCAGGATTAGGTACTTTGATTGTGATGTCAATTGCTTTTGGTTTCTTATTGACGTGGTTTACTGATAATATGGATGCTCGTCGTAACAAGAATAAAACCGCAGCTGATGATCAAGCTGCAGAAGCTGACGATAAAAAGAAGAAGCAACCACTTTGGCGGGTAATTTTACTCTCAGTAGTTGGTGTGTTTGCGGTCATGGTCTTGATTAGCTTTATGACCGTTGTTACCCCAGCATTGAATCCAATTTTACCAGCTTATGGTTACTTCATATTAGCAGTTTTAGCTTATGGTGGCCGTTACTTATTCCGACGTCACTATCACATCAAAGGTCGTTTGATGTAAACTTAGTAACTAATTGACAATAATAAATTTAAAAATACGAACGTGACAAACGGCGATCAGCCGGTGAGTATTAACGTAAAATAACGAGCAATTCGCTAGCGAATTGCTCGTTATTTTTGCGTTAAGCAGAACCGATTACCTTCTGCAAACACGTTTCAGCGATCAAAGTTCAGTTTTATTTTATCCCAATAGCTGATGTCCCAGACGCTCGTGTTTTTGCGTTGAAATGAAACAAGTCAGTGCTCATCATGATGCCGCTGCTGTTCCAACTCAAAAATCTGTTTGCTTAAATGATCGATTTTCCAAAGTAGGTAAATCACAGCGATAACTAATAAAACAATCACAACTAAAAGTAGAACTGACCAGAAAAGCATGCCACCCCAACTGTAATACCCCATCATGTGCATCATTGTAAAACAGCTCCTTCCTCTACTTGACTAGATTAGCTAGTCATTGCGACTATTTAAGATGAGCACATCTTACGCTAAAAGAAACGATAGTCCCAAAAATATGCCTAGTGCTGATTGTGCAACGGTTCTTAGACTGGTGCCAAGTCTTTCCCAATTTAAGAAGGTGGTTGCTGGGCGATTTTTTGGGCGTGGAACGGCGTGGGCATTGATTTAAGCTTTTTCTACGAAAAATCTTAAATACAAGCCTTATTCTAAACGGTAAACCGTTAAGAATAATTTCACTGCTTCTCGCAAAATCGCTCGTACGCAAAGAAAGCCCCTTACCTGACGCCAATCGCCCAGCAACCACCAGATGAAACTAACAGAATTGAGCACCACTGTAAGAAAATCAGATTGCAGTGAACTACAAAGCTTGTGTGACAATCTTTCGAGATAAAATCGAAAGGTATCACACAGGCTATTTTGGTCTAACTATTCAACTATTATTGCTGAATGAACTAAGTTGGTCAATCTTACTAGAACTGCCTTAAACACTCACAACAGTGAAGATCACTAACTTAACTCCAGACGAAATGGAGAGACCGGGTTGTCAGCCAATGGTTTTTATTTGCGCCCGAGCTTGCGAGTAGCAGCCAAATTTGTCTTACTGCTTTAGCAGTTAGGCAAAGGGTTGTATTTGAGATTGTTGCGTAGCAATAAGCTCAAATCAATCCCGGCCGCGTTCCACAACCCGCAGCCCGGAATGCAGTCAGAACCAATTCCATTTTAAAAACTTTCATTAGGTTTTTGTGTTTTTGAACTTGGGTCTGTAGTTAACCAAAATCAACGCCGGCACCGTTCTACAACAAGCAGCCGCAATACAGTCAGACCCAATTCTGCCTTAGCTTCTAGCGCCGCTAAACTTTGTTTTTTAATCGGTTAAGACCGACATTTTAAACTTATTATTCATAAGGCCATTGACCTGACTTGCTGACTATGCTAACTTAAAAGATAAAAATAATTTCTGGAGGCTGTTGTAATGAGTAATTGGGAAACAAAATTTGCAAAAGAAGGCTTAACGTTTGATGATGTGTTATTAATCCCGGCGGAAAGTCATGTTTTACCACATGATGTTGATTTATCAGTTGATTTAGCCGCAAACTTACACCTAAACGTCCCAATTCTCAGTGCTAGCATGGATACCGTTACTGAAGCTGGTCTTGCAATTGCCATGGCTCGCCAAGGTGGACTTGGTGTTATTCATAAGAATATGAGTATTGAGCAGCAAGCTGATGAGGTCCGTAAGGTTAAACGTTCTGAAAGTGGCGTTATCTCTGATCCGTTTTTTATTACCCCAGAGCAACCTGTTAGTGAAGCTGAAAAATTAATGCGTCGCTACCGAATTAGTGGTGTGCCTGTGGTCAAATCAAAAGCGGATTTGACGTTAATTGGTATCGTCACTAACCGTGATTTACGGTTTGTAACTGATTGGGCTTCACCTGTAGCTGAAGTCATGACTGATGATGCTTTAGTGACAGCCAAGAAGGGGACTTCACTTGAAGAAGCTGAACGTATTTTACAACAACATCGGATTGAAAAATTACCGTTAGTTGATGAGGCTGGTCGTTTAAGTGGCTTAATTACCATTAAAGATATTGAAAATGTTAAACAATATCCTAACTCTGCCAAGGATAGTCATGGCCGTTTATTGGTGGCCGCAGCTGTTGGTGTGACTTCTGATACTTTTGAACGAGCACAAGCGTTATTTGATGCTGGTGCGGATGCAATCATTATTGATACTGCTCATGGTCATTCAGCTGGGGTACTACGTAAAATCAGTGAAATTCGGGCCGCTTTTCCTGACCAAACTTTGATTGCTGGTAATGTTGCGACTGCTGAAGGAACAGCAGCGTTATTTGATGCCGGTGTTGACGTTGTAAAAGTGGGAATTGGCCCTGGTTCAATTTGTACCACCCGAATTGTTGCTGGTGTTGGTGTACCGCAGATTACGGCAATCTATGATGCTGCTTCAGAGGCACGCAAACGTGGCAAGGCAATCATTGCTGACGGTGGGATCAAGTTCTCTGGCGATATTGTTAAAGCATTAGCTGCCGGTGGTTCAGCAGTAATGCTGGGGAGTATGTTAGCTGGTACTGATGAAGCACCTGGTGAATTCGAAATTTTCCAAGGCCGTCGTTTTAAGACCTATCGTGGGATGGGGTCATTGGCAGCTATGTCTCATGGTTCATCTGATCGTTATTTCCAATCTGGTGTGAATGAAGCTGATAAATTAGTACCTGAAGGAATTGAAGGCCGGGTCGCTTACAAGGGACCTTTGGCAGATGTTATTTATCAAATGGTCGGTGGTCTTCGTTCTGGAATGGGTTACGTTGGTGCACCAACAATTAAGGCGTTAAATGATAATGCCCAATTTGTCAGAATTACTGGTGCTGGTTTACGGGAATCACATCCGCATGATGTTCAAATTACCAAAGAAGCACCTAATTACAGTGTTGGTAACTAATAGTAGTTACAGAATAAGTGCTGATTCAAATGAATAAATGTTTAGCAACTAGACAACTTATTGTCGTTGTCGAAGTAATCTATTAAGACTAAAACTATCTGCTGGTTTATGATGCCAGTGGATAGTTTTTTTATGGGAAAATAATGCGATTAATGATCGCGGCAAAAATAACTAATTAAATCAACAGTTTTGAACAACTAATTAGGCTAATCTTGCTAGATTTCATCCAAAAATCAGTAAATGATATTTTTCTGAAAATGTCAGGTTTGGCCGTCCTAAATTTTATCCTCACATTATTTAAAAGTAGTGTACAATATAGGACAGGAGTTAATGAAAAGAAGGGATTGGAGAGCATGTCAGAATCAAATCAACACACGGAGCATCATAAGCTAATTGAATACGCAAATGGGCCAAGTCTAGAAGAGATCAACGGTACCGTCGAAATTCCCAAGGGTGGTAATTTTTGGAAAAACTTACTGGCGTTTTCAGGACCGGGCGCATTAATCGCCGTTGGCTACATGGATCCAGGTAACTGGGTAACATCAATCGGTGGTGGGGCTGAATATGGCTACTTGCTAATGTCCGTCATCTTAATATCAAGTTTAATTGCGATGTTGTTACAATACATGGCAGCTAAACTTGGGATTGTGACGCGCATGGACTTAGCACAAGCCACACGTGCACACACAGGTAAGAAATTAGGGTTTGTTCTTTGGATTACAACTGAATTAGCCATCATGGCCACAGATATTGCTGAGGTCATTGGTGGTGCGATTTCTTTGAAATTATTATTTGGCATTCCTTTAATGGTCGGTGTCGCCTTAACGGTACTTGACGTTTTCGTGCTCTTATTATTAACCAAATTAGGTTTTCGTAAGATCGAAGCAATTGTTGTTACTTTGATTTTAGTTATCTTAGTTGTCTTTATTTATCAAGTTGCATTAGCACAGCCTGATATGGCGGCGGCTTTTGCTAATTTAGTACCACGAAAAGAAATTTTTGAACCAGGACAGTTGCACATGGCTTTAGGGATTGTTGGGGCAACTGTTATGCCACATAATTTATACTTGCACTCATCAATTGCCCAAACTCGTGAATTTGACCGCAGTAATGAAGCTGATGTGGCCAAAGCAATTAAGTACACAACTTGGGATTCAAATATTCAATTAACGGCTGCTTTTGTCGTTAATAGTTTGTTATTGCTGGTTGGTGCAGCGTTATTCTTTGGTAAGGATACCTCACAGTTAGGCACTTTTGGTAATTTATACAACGCGCTGCAAGATCCTAAAATGGCTGGTTCAGTTGCATCACCAGTTTTGTCGGTACTTTTTGCCGTGGCACTGCTAGCTTCTGGGCAGAACTCAACAATTACTGGTACTTTAACAGGTCAAGTTGTCATGGAAGGCTTCGTCCACATGAAGATGCCATTGTGGGCTCGGCGGATGGTGACACGGATTATTTCAGTTATTCCGGTTTTGATTTGCGCTATTATTTATCGCGGCAAGGAATCAGCCTTGGATGCATTACTGGTTAATTCACAGGTCTTCTTGTCAATTGCATTACCTATTTCGATGATTCCGTTGACTATTTTCACCGGCTCTAAGAAAATCATGGGTGAACGTTTCGTTAACCATAAGTGGGTTACAATTCTGGCTTGGATTTGTACAATCGGCTTAACGGTGCTGAACGCACAAATTGTCTGGGAATCAATCAGAGGTTTGTTCTAATTGGGTCTGAAATGACTGCAAGGGGGATAAAACAATGGCAATAGTAGCAAGCAAAGGTGTTTACTTCAAGAAAGTATTAGTTGGTGTTGATGGCTCTGAGTATTCTGCTGTAGCTTTTGACTATGCGGTTCATTATGCGCAAGAACAGCATTTAGGTTTGACGATTGTTTCAGTTTGGGATGAAGACGCGCTGAACGTTTATCAGGATTTAGATGATAACTATGTTCAAACGCAACATCGTGCCTTAGAAATCAGTATGGAAGAATATCGCCATGCTGCTGAAGACCGCGGTGTTCAGCAGGTTGCCACGCTGATTGTTGATGGTCAGCCAGGACCGGCAATTGTCAAAGAAGTTATCCCACAAGTTAAACCAGATTTATTGATTATTGGTGCCAAGTCCAAAAAAGAAGCCGACATGACGCAGATAGGTAGTGAAGCGGCTTATATGGTTAAGCACTCACCAATTTCGGTCTTAGTCATTCGCTAGTCTTTTGGCGGACAATGCTATTCAGAAAAAATTGAATTAACAAGTCAACCTGTGTGACACTTCTCTGGCGAAAACCGAGATGATCGCACAGGTTATTTTTGTCAATTTAGACTAGTCACTGAAATTAGTCATTAAAATGCCAATTGGCCGTGGCAATTTACACAACAATGCTGATAACTTGAGTTTTTCTTCAATCTTTAAAGAAATTTAATTGCGGCTTTGATACAATGTTATTTGTATAAGTGTTTCTATGAGGCTACCGATTGTTTGTGCCAGTTGACCGCGTTAATGAATTTCTTGCGGATGAGGATGATGAATAATGAAAATTTTAATTGTTGATGATGATAAAGAAATCGTTGAATTATTAAGTATCTATGCCAAGAACGAAGGTTACGAACCACTAACTGCTTTTACTGGTAAAGAGGCTTTGACTAAGTTAGTGACCAATCCTGATGTTAAATTAATGATTTTGGATATTATGATGCCAAATATGTCGGGAATTGATGTCATTAAGGAAGTCCGGAAAGAGTCAGACATTCCGATTATTGTGGTGTCTGCTAAAACTACCGATATGGATAAAATCCAAGGTTTGATTACGGGTGCTGATGATTATGTATCGAAGCCGTTTAATCCTCTGGAAGTTATGGCACGAGTTAAGTCATTGTTGCGGCGGGCTAATGCTCAAATGACGAAAGAGGAGCCAGATAGTCTGGAAGTAGGGCCTTTGACGATCAATAAAGATTCACACGAGGTTACGACGCTAAATCATGTCCAGATTCAATTAACAGCGTTGGAGTTTGGCATTCTTTATTTGCTTGCTAGTCACCCCAATCGCGTTTTTTCTGCTGATGAGATTTTTGAACGGGTCTGGCAGCAAGAAAGTATTGTTTCCGCCAAGACTGTGATGGTCCATGTCAGTCATTTGCGGGATAAAATTGAAGAAGCTACTGGTGGTGAGAAAGTAATTGAGACAATCTGGGGAGTTGGGTATAAGGTGAACGCCTAATGGAACCACATCCAGTTGTCTTAAAAACCAGTGAGAAATGGGAGCTCTTTTTTGAGGGTGTCGTCACGGTTGGTTTATTATTATTAATGGACTTTGCCGTGGTCGTCATCATCAATCAAGCCATTAGCTCCAACCAAGAACTAAATGACGGTATTTACCAAATTAAATCGGCCATCACGATTGGCCCTTGGCACTTTTGGAGTTGGGAATGGATTTTTCTAGCTTTGCTGGGAATCATGAATGTGATCGTGGTGTATTGGCGCTTGCATCGGCGTTATCGACAGATGCAAATGCGACATATTGTAGCAGAATTGCATTATATTACTGATGGCCATTTGGATCACCGAATTAATTTACAAGTTAATAGTTCTCTCAGTAATGTTATTGATAGTATTAATGCATTAGTTGATAGTACGGTTAGTTCAATGGCCGAAGAACGTAAAATCGAAGTGAGCAAAGACGAACTGATCACCAATGTTAGTCATGATATTCGTACCCCGCTAACCTCGATTATTGGTTATCTAGGACTGATCGAGAATGGGCAGTATAAGGATCAAGCTGATTTGCTGCACTACAATCATATTGCTTATGAGAAAACGAAGCAAATGAAGGCTTTGGTTGAAGATCTATTTGAATTTACGAAGGTACAACAATCTCATGCCCAATTGCAGTTACATCAGTTTGATTTAGTTTCAATGCTGGAACAGTTGTCGGCTGATTTCGAATTAGAGGCCCAGAAGCGGCAAATGTTTATTGAAGTGGCAGTTACGAAGCGTCCGATTATTATGACTGCTGATTCAAGCAAACTGGTGCGCGTGTTCAGTAATCTAATTACGAATGCTTTTAAATATGGGAAGAATGCGACGAGAATCACGCTAGATGCCCATGTAGAAAAATCCGAAGTAGTTGTGACAGTTAGCAATGATGGGTCACCAATTCCTGAGGAAGATCTACAGAATATCTTTGAACGTTTCTATCGCGTTGAGGGATCACGTTCAGTGACAACTGGTGGTTCTGGTTTGGGCTTGGCAATTGCCCAAAGTATTGTTAAGTTACATGGCGGCGAGATTTATGCCACGTCTACTAGTGAAGAAACCACCTTTACCATCATTTTGCCAGTTGATGTGACAGAGAAACGCCCTGAATTAAAAGCAACTGATCAAGAATCAATTAATGGAGGAAACAAATGAAAGGTCAACGTACGAAATTAGGGGCCGTTTTAGTCCTGTTAGTTAGTTTTATTGTCGGTTTTGGCAGTGTTGCTGGAGGCAATAGTCAAGCAGCAACTACAAAAATCGAGGCACCGGCGACAACAATTGCTGCCAAAGCAGGGATTGCCGTTGCTGCTGATAATGGTCAAATTTTGGCAGCGAAGGATATTGATACTTCTTTACCAATTGCCTCAATGTCGAAAAGCTTGTCGCTATATTTGGTTCTGCAGGCAGTTAAGGATGGCAAGCTGACCTGGACGCAAGAAATTAAGCCTTCAGCTAAAATTGTGACATTAAGTCAAAACATGGATTTATCAAATATTCCATTAGAGACTGATAAAAGTTATACTGTCAAGGAATTATATGAGGCCAGCACGATTTATTCGGCCAATGCTGCCATCATGGCTTTGGCTGAGGCAGTTAGTGGCAGCCAATCAGCTTTTGTTGATGCAATGCGGGCACAGTTAGAAAAATGGGGCGCCAAAAATTACGAAATCGTTAATGTGAGTGGCTTAAATAATTCATATTTAAGCGATGATCGTTACGCTGGCACGGCGGCTGATGCTGAAAACAAAATGTCGGCGCGAGATGTGGCAATGGTGGCGCAACATTTATTAACTGAGTTCCCAGAATTCTTGGAAACGAGTCGTAAAACCAGCATTGACTTCCATGGCACAACTTACCCAACTTGGAATTTACTATTACCAGGTGAATCTGCTGCGCAAAAAGATTTACCAGTGGATGGTATTAAAACGGGGACTTCTGATCAAGCCGGCGATTGTTTTGTCGGAACTGTTAAGAAGGATGGTTTCCGAATCATTACAGTCGTGTTACATGCTGACGGTAATGCTGACGACCAAGCTAAACGGTTTACTGCAACAGCTGCCTTGATGAACAGTATTTATCAGAATTGGCATCAAGTGGCACTTTTCCAAGCTAAGAAAACTAGTTCGCATTTAGCGGCGGTTAAAGTCACTAATAGTAAACAAAAAACAGTTGCCGTCGTGCCAGATAAGACAGTTAAGCTTTACTTACCTAAGAGTACGACAGCTAAACAATTAGACTTCAAATTAACTAAAGGTGATGCTAGTCAGGCAGCACCAATTGCCAAGTATGACCAGCTAGGAACGATTAATTTACCAGAAGTTGGTGCCGGCTTTTTACAAGGAGCCAATAGTATTAAGGTAAATGTTCTGGCTAAGTCAGGCGTAACAGCTTTGACTTGGTGGGAAAAGGTTTGGCAGAATATTACTGGTTTGTTTAACAAATGATTGATTTGTTACCCGCTGCGGGTGGCGGTATGCTCGTGGTATAATTAATGAATGATTGCAGATTCTGTTTGATTGGCGAGCTAATTTTTGTCGTCAAATCCAGAACCTGACCAAAAAGGGAGTTAGATTATGGGGCTAACCTTAGAAGCTTGTATTTTGATTTTAAAAGAGCACCACTTGCTGAAAAGTAGTGCGATTCAAGATAATTTGTCACAGAAATTCACCAGTGCGACTTATGATTCCCGAAAGGTTGCCGAAAATGGGATCTTTTTCTGCAAGGGTGCTAAATTCCGTCCCATTTATTTACAAATGGCTAAGAATAATGGCGCAACTGTTTATGTGTCCGAACAACCTTATGCAGAAGGCAACGGGATGCATGCCTTGATCGTTCGTAATATTCGCAAGGCGATGTCATTGTTAGCGGCTGCTTTTTATGACTATCCCCAAGATGATTTATTTGTGGTGGCGTATACTGGCACCAAAGGTAAAACCACGTCAGCTTATTTTACACGCGGTATTTTAAATCCGGTGACTAATAATCGAACGGCAATGTTCTCAACTGTTGAGCGGGTGGTGGGACCTAAGCCGGAAGAACAATTCTTGTCAGACTTAACAACACCAGAATCTTTGGACTTATTCCATGATATGCGGCAGGCTGTTGATAATGGGATGACCCACTTGGTGATGGAAGTATCTTCGCAAGCTTACAAGAAGAATCGTGTTTTTGGTTTAACTTATGATGTGGGCTTTTTCTTAAATATTACGCCTGATCATATTGGCCCCAATGAGCATCCTACTTTTGCAGACTATTTACATTGCAAATTACAATTATTAGTTAATGCACGTAAATGTGTGATCAACGCAGAAACTGATTATTTCCAAGAAGTTTACGCTGCTGCCACCACCACAACTTCACCAGATAGTATTTATTTATTTGCTTCAGCAGATTATCAAGCACCTGCTGGCATCGATATTGATTTCCGATTTGCTTCTCAGGAGGCTGATTTGGCGAAGAGTCGTTTCAAGTTAGAGGCGGGTACTTTAAAGGCCGAGCAATTAAAAATTACTGGTGAATATGAACTGGAATTAATCGGTGATTACAATGAAAGTAACGCGTGTGCGGCTATTATTGGTGCAGGTTTGGCAGGCGCAACTTATCCTGACACCGCTAAAGGCATTGCTAACGTGCAAATCCCTGGACGGATGGAGAAACTTGATGTACCCAATCATGGCCGCGTTTACGTTGACTACGCTCATAACTATGCCAGCATGGTCGCGTTACTGTCGTTCTTTAAAAAAGAATATCATCAGCCGCATATTATTGTGGTTGTTGGGAGCCCTGGTGATAAAGGAGTTTCTCGACGCGAGGGCTTTGCAAAGGCCTTAAACCAATTGGCTCAGCGTGCTTTCATTACTAATGATGATCCTGGATTTGAGGAGCCACAAGATATTGCTGATCAAATCATTGCCGGCATTGATCCTAACAAGGTTGAAGTTACCGTTGAATTGGATCGCGCCAAAGCAATCGAGCTGGCAATCAAAGAAAGTCAGCCAGGTGACATTGTTGTTTTGGCTGGTAAGGGTTCTGATGCCGAACAGAAAGTACGGGGCGTTAATACACCTTGGCCAACCGATATGGTTGTGGCTAAAGATGTCGTCGCTAAATTACGAGGCTAAGTTATGAAAGATTTCTTTACAATTATTGGTGGTATGGGCACGATGGCCACAGAAAGTTACTTACGGCTGTTAAATCAGCGGACACCTGCCCATCGTGACCAAGATTATTTAAATTATCTATTAGTTAATCATGCAACAGTTCCTGATCGCACCAGTTACATCCTGGATCATGCGCAACCAAATTTCTTCCCAGAGTTGAAAGAAGATTTGTTGCAACAAAGTTTATTGCAGCCTGAATTTTTTGTAATGGTTTGTAACACGGCCCATTATTTTTACAATGAGTTACAAGCTCTGACAGAAATTCCTTTATTACACATGCCACGTACTGCAATCAGCTACTTGCAACAACATTATCCGGCTGAGAAAAAAATTGGTTTAATTGCGACAGCTGGTACGATTGCTGACCATGTTTATGAAAATGAAATTAAACGGGCTGGCTTTGCTGTTGAATTTGGAGATGCGACAATTCAACCAATGGTCAATGAATTGATTTATCAAGACATTAAAGAGAAAAATATTGTTGATCATGAATTGTATCATCGGATTCTTAAAAAAATGCACGATGATTTTGGTGTTAATGTCATTGTGCTGGGCTGTACGGAACTATCCTTAGCTCAGGAGAAAGCACCTGATCACCCTTATCACGTGATTGATGCCCAAAGTATCATTGCTGATCAAACCTTGTTTTTGGCCCAACAATTACGAGCGGGCAAGACAATTGATTGGGCACAAGCTAAGGAAACTTACTTAGGAAAGTAGTTTCTGGCGGCTGTGATGGCAGCTCTTTCGCTAAAAATTAACGGAACTTGGGCACTTGAGTTGTGACATGCTCATTTGCAAAGTACCTGAGTTTAATCGCACTAAAAATAGCGTGTGACCAAAGTCGGTCAGCCGGTGAGCATTAACGTAAAATGCCGAACAATTCGTTAGAATTGCTCGGCATTTTTGCGTTAAGTGCAACCGGTTGCCTTTTGAGAGCACATTTTAGCAACGAAAGTTCGGATTGCTTTTGGAGAATAGGTTTATGTTCCAGACTCTTTTAGTGGCTGGGAGTGCTGTCTTTTTGCCAGCAGTGAAATGAACTTTCACTGCTGATATTGCAATGGCAAAGGGCGTGTTTGAGGGCAGTGGGCTAGTTCAGTGGGTCAATAATTGCTAAAGTCAACGCTTTGAGCAAATTTTTTTATAAATGACGATAAGACCGCTACACTGGGATTAATAAGCATTGAGTATTAGAAAATGAGGCGATGTAAGCGTCTCATAAGAAAGTATGCACCTATGAACATTTGACCATATTTTTGGCAATTAGTAGACTGTTAAATAGTAAGGAGGACGTAATGAAGAAGAAACTTAGCTATTTATTGATCTTAATTGTTGGCATTGTTATTTTAGTGGCTTGCCAACAACAAACACCAACTAAATCAGCGACCAAAATTCAGGTTGTGACTTCGCTGGATTTTTACGGGGAACCAGCGCGCGCAATCTTAGGACGTCATGGTCAGGTTACTAGCTTGATCAATTCGCCTAGTGTCGACCCTCATGACTATACGCCAACAACTAATGATGCCAAAAAAGTCGCTCAGGCTGATGTGGCGTTAATGAACGGTGCGGGCTATGATGCTTGGCTACAAAAATTGGTTAAAGCTGATGATAACCAACAAAAGCTACTTAATGTGGCAAGTGATATTGTCAAATTACCAGAAGGCGGGAACGAACATCTTTGGTACGACTTTAAAGTAATGCCTAAAGTGACGCGCCAACTAGTGACAACTTTTAGTAAAATCCAACCAGAGAATAAAGCAATATTTGAAAAAAATGGGCAACGCTATTTAAAACAATTGCTAACGTTACAGCACCAGGAAGCAGAATTGAAACAACGGTTGCAAGGTAAAAAGGTGATGATCACCGAGCCGGTTTTCAATTACGTGTTGGCTAGTATTGGGATGAAAGTGGTTAATTCTGAATTTGCTCAGAATATTGAAGACGGGGCTGATCCCAAACCGGCTGACTTGCAAAAAATGCAGCAACAACTGGATCAACAACAAGTGGCCTGCTTAGTGGTTAATAAACAAGTCAGCAGCGCATTAGTGACGGACTTAGTAACGCGTGCTCAGAAAAATGACGTCCCAGTTTTACAAGTGACTGAAACATTGCCCAAACATAAAACGTATCTCACGTGGATGGCAAGTGAATTAACAGAATTACAACGAATAACGGCTCATTTGGGGCAAGAATAGGGGTAATTATGACCGAACCAATTTTAACGGCAGCACATTTAACGATGGATTTTGGCAGTAAAACAGTTTTTAATGATTTAAATTTTACCATTCACGCTGGTGAAAAAATCAGTTTAATTGGGCATAATGGTGCCGGCAAAACAACTTTAGTCAAAATCTTGTTAGGATTACTGGCACCTACAGCAGGAACAGTAACTAAAAAATCACCAGGTGGTCAAGCTAAATTAAAAATTGGCTATGTGCCACAATTTCGCAATATTGATGCTGATGCGCCTTTATCAATTGCTAGTTTTGTTGCACTAAATGTTGGCCTAAGTTGGCGACCTTGGCTAACCGCTAATGAGAAAAAAAGAGTTGCCGATGTTTTAGCATTAACAGATTTAACAGCCATTAAAGATCGGCCCATCACGTTAACTTCCGGTGGCGAGCGACAACGAGCGTATTTGGCCCAAGCCTTATTAGCTGATCCAGAATTATTGATTCTAGATGAAGCTACCGCCAGCATGGACGTTGATGCTAAAAAAGCCATGATGGATTTAGTAGTCAAAGTAGTGACACAGCGCAATATGGCATTATTATTTGTTAGTCATGATTTGGAATTAACAGCACGTTATACTGATCGTTATTTATTGATTACAGATGAAACGCTGGCTACGGGGTCAAGCAAAGAAGTTAATGCTGATAGTTTGAAAGGAGTGCGAATTTAATGTTTGCTTTTGCATTTATGCGCCACGCCTTTGTAGCGAGTACTTTCATTGCCTTAACTTGTGGTGTTGTTGGCGTATTTGTTGTTGCCCGGCAGCTGTCATTTTTAACACATATGTTATCTGAAATTGGCTTTGCTGGTGCTGCTTTTGGGGCTTTCTTAGGAATCTCGCCATTATTAGGTATGCTTTTATTCACGATTGCCAGTAGTACCTTGATCAGCGGCCTTTCGGTGGAACGTGCTCGACGTGAATCGACAATTAGTGCAGTTTCATCACTGTTTATTGGCTCAGGCATTCTCTTTTTAGCCTTAGCTAATCAAAGTTCTAGTTATGCGACCGATATTTTATTTGGTAGTATTGTGGGAATCAGTATTAATGGTGTTTGGCAATTAGTGATTTTGTCGCTAATCGTCCTGCTAACAATTTGGCTGATTTTCCGACCACTGCAATTTGATTCCTTCGATAGCGTTGGCGCCAGTGCTAATGGCGTTAAAACTGGGATAATCAGTATTATCTTTTTAATTTTATTGGCTGTTAGTGTCAGCGTTGGGGCACAAATTGTTGGTTCAATGCTGGTGTTTATTTTAATGACCATCCCGGCGGCAATTGCTAAAGCCTTGGGACATAGTATGAAGCAATTGTTGATTATTTCAGTTGTCATGGCTATTCTGGGCGTCTGGCTGGGTCTCTGGCTGGCTTATGTGACTAATTGGCCAGTAACCTTCTTTATTGCCTTAATTGAAGTGGTCGCGTATGTGGTGGCCTTAATTTACCAACGGCGGCAAGCTGACTGATTGAATGTTAGGCATTTTGCTGTCACTGAGTAGAGAAGTAATTATAGTAGATAATAAGGTCCGTATAAAAGCTTCGCAATTTAAAAAAGTTGAAATTAATTTCTCCGAGCTAGATCAAGAGAAATAATTCCAACTTTTTTATTTGTTCAAAATCTTGTTGAGTTGCAACATAAAATTATCGACATTACTACCGGGTAATTTAGTGGTTAAGATGCCATAAGGAACATGAATATTAGTTTTCAAGGGAATTGAAACCAGATTGGGATGGATTCTTTTCCAAGGGGTAACAGTAATTAACGGGATATTTTCTGCGACGGCACGGTTAAAGGTGTCCATATCATAACGACCGGTAGTTTCGACGATTTGTATTTTAGGATAGTTTTTAGTGATTACTCTCCGTAACTGGTCATTAGTATCACTAATTCCCAAGGGAACACTTAACAAAGCTTGATTGTTTAAATCAGCAAAAGAGATTTCACTTAATTTGGCTAAAGGATTGTCACTCCTAACAGCGATACTAAAGTCATACTGTCCTAGCTTTAAGGCCTTAAAGGATTGTTTTAGTGTCGTATTATCAAAGGTTCCAACTATTAAATCGCAAGTTTTCCCCAACATAGCATATTCACGGTTTTGTGACTGTAAGTCTTCTTGTAACTGCACAATGCGGATTTGAAAATCTGACATTTGTGTAGTTATTTTTTTCCAAATTTCCATCAAAGGGTCAGCGGGATGCAAAATCGAGGTACCAACTGTGATGATATTTTGACGGTTTATGGCCGATTTTCTGGTTTCTTCGATGGCCGTGTCCAACATGTTTAAAATCTGTTTAGCATAAGGTAGGAAAGTCTCTCCCTCAATAGTGAGTTTTGTACCCGTAGCAGTCCGAACGAAGAGCTGTAAGTTTAGTTCGCTCTCTAAACGGTTGATTTGTTTCATGATTGCTGTTCCCGAAATGAAACTCTGCTCACCGGCTTTGGTAAAACTGCCATATTCACTGACTCTAATAAAGGTCTGTAATTGTGTTATGTCCATGATTTGTCCTCCTAACTGTCGTTAGTATAAACCTTTAGTTAATACTACATCAACTTTTCGATTCTTCAAATAAGTAATAATCCAGTTATACTAGTATTTGTAATCGAGATAAAGTTATAGCGAAAGGAAATGGGAATGAACAAAAAGGTCGATCGTTTAATTAAAACAATATTGTTCGTGGGAATTTTATTATTTATTAGTTATCGATACAGCCTCAATGATCAGGCAACAATCATGCGGGGTAGTCAAAAATTACCAGTTCAACAGATTACTACGAAAGATGTCGTTGGTGTGTGGGTCAATCATCATAACCAAGACATTCAGCAACGAATCATTTTTATGAAGAATCATCAATGGCGAGAAAACCAACATGGCGTTAAAAATATTTATTCCGGAACTTGGAAGATAGTTGGTAAACGGACAATCAAATTAGCCCCTTACGGTGAAAAAATTATCTTCAACAAAAACAATTATCGTCAAATGAATGTTGTTAATTATCACCATATTTTAAACAAGAAAAAATAGGAGGACATTAATATGTCAGTAGAAAACAAAGTAGTTGTCATTACTGGAGCATCATCAGGAATTGGAGAGGCCACTGCAAAATTATTAGCCAAAAATGGTGCCGCTGTTGTCTTAGGAGCAAGACGTGAAGCACGTTTACAAGAAATTAGTCAAAATATTATTGAAAATGGAGGTAAGGTCGCTTATCGCGTAACTGATGTAACAGATCCTGAAGATTTAAAGGCTTTAGTTGCTTTAGCCAAAGAAAAGTTTGGTGCGATTGATGTCATTTATAACAATGCTGGTATCATGCCTACTTCACCAATCAGTGCTTTGAAAACAAATGAGTGGAATGCCATGATTGACGTTAACCTTAAAGGTGTCTTGAATGGTGTGGCTGCTGTTATGCCTGATTTTACTAGCCAAAAACATGGCCAAATTATTACAACTTCATCTGTTGCTGGTTTGAAGAGTTTTATTGGCTCAGGTGTTTATGGTGCCACAAAATTTGCGGTTAGAAACTTAATGGAAGTAATCCGGATGGAAAGTGCTCAGGAACAAACGAATATTAGAACGGCAACTATTTATCCGGCTGCTATCAATACTGAATTGTTGCAACATATCACGGATAAAAATTCGAAACAAGGCATGGACAAACTGTATCAATCAGTTGGGATTACACCTGATGCAATTGCACGTGTTGTCAATTTTGCTATCGATCAGCCAGAAGATGTCAATATCAATGAATTCACTGTTTACCCAACGAAGCAAGGTTAGGAGTATATGATGCAAAAAGTTATTTTATTAGGAGCAACCAGTAATATTTCTCGGTATTTGATTCCAATGTTATCGCGTGAAACCGATGCACAAATCACACTTTTTGCTAGACGGGCTCAACGAAGATTGTCCGAATATCAGAATGATTTCCGTATTTCGGTTGTGGAAGGCGATTGGAATAATTTAAAAGATTTAAATTCTGCCATTAAAGGACAAGATATTGTCTATCTTGCCACAGGCCACTTTATCGATGCCAATAAAAATGTGGTTACTGCTATGAAGAACAATCACGTAGAACGTTTAATCGTTGCTGGTGGATTAGGTATTTACGACGAAGTTGCTGGAAAGTTTGGTCAATGGAATGCTCGAATGATGGGTGACTACACGTCAATCAAACGGGCAGCAGCAATTATTGATGCAAGCGGTTTGCAATATACCTTTTTGAGAATGAGCTGGTTATATAACCAAGATAATAACTATCAATATGAGGTAGTTCCTCAGGGGCAACCAATGAAAGGCACCCAAGTTACACGGCAAGCAGTTGCCAAGTTAATTACGACGATAGTTAAAAATCCTAAGATGTATACGACTCAAAGTATTGGTGTGGTCGAACCAAATACTGAATGGGATAAACCTTCATTTTATTAAAGAGGAGTTGTTTACATGCACGTTAAGGTCAATTTGAAGCAAGATTTTTTACCAGATAAATATACTAAATATTCAAGCACTAAACGAAGTAATCAGCCAGTTATTTCTTTTCCAATTGTGTTATCTGAGATACCGAAGGAGACAAAGTATTTTGCGATTTCAATGATTGATTATGATGCCGTTCCACGAACTGGTTTTCCCTTTATTCATTGGTTGGCTGCTAATATTCCAGTAGTTGATGTTATTCCAGAAGATTTTAGTCGCCATTTTCAGGGACCACAGGGTAAAAATACTTGGAGTTCGCGCTTTTACGATGTAGCTGATGACTACATCACAAGTCATTACGCTGGACCAACGCCTCCAGACAAGCCACATCACTATACCTTGACAGGTCTATGCGTTGAATGAAGTCACAGAATTAAAGAATGGCTTCTTCTACAACGAGTTTCGTAAAGCATTACAAAATAAAATCATTGATCAAACAGAAATCGAATTAACAGCAAGAGATTAATGGAGGTTGTATTTTGAATACAAGTGAAAAAGAAGTCAAGCACGGTTTGTTTTCTATTGGTGCTGAAAATTTAAAGTTTCAAAAATATTTTACCGGACTAACTTATCATAATTCACTAGTTAAAGATCCTAAGGTGAATGTCACGGTCAGCAATGTCACTTTTCAACCAGGATCACGTAATAATTGGCACATCCACCACAACGGTTATCAGATCCTTTTAGTAACTGGTGGTGAGGGCTGGTATCAAGAAGAAGGAGAAAAAGCTCGTTTATTGCATCCTGGTGATGTAGTTGTAACCCATGATGGTATTAAACACTGGCATGGTGCTACTAAGAATAGTTGGTTCAGCCACATTGCTATCACAGCTGGCACGCCAGTTTGGAAAGAGTCAGTTTCGGATGAAGTTTACAGTCAGCTTTCAAAGGAGAATCGCGTCAATGACTAAAATAAAAATAAGCATACAGGGACAAGAATTAGCGGCAGACTTTAACGATAGTGATACTGCTAGTGAACTAATGAAACAGATGCCCTTATCAGTGAAGATGATGAATTTATATTCTCGTGAGATGACTTATCGCTTTTCTGATGTTTTGTCAGCTAAAAAGGCCAAAACAAGTGGTTATGCAATCGGTGATATTGGTTATTGGAAACCGCGTCACAGTTTAGTGATTTTTTATAAACAAACAGGTGAAATAATCGACCAGTTACAGATTATTGGGCATATTACAGGCGATGTTAGTTTCTTCAAATCTGTTGGTGATTCAATGATTGAATTTAAATTAGAAAATACAGAAGGTAAATAATATGAATAACTTTGCTGGAAAAGTAGTAATCGTAACAGGTGCTAGAACTGGGATTGGATTGAGTGCCGCTACCTTGTTTGCTAAAGCTGGTGCGGCCGTCGTTCTAGTCGGAAGGCACGAGCCAAAAAAAGAGGCTGAAAATTTAGTTAAACAAGGGTACCAAGCAGTTTCCTTTGAAGCCGATGTTTCCAAAGAAGCAGATACTAAAGCGATGGTTGATTTCACAGTTAAGAGGTTTGGCCACCTAGACTTTGCTTATAATAATGCTGGTATTCAAAGTCCAGTCACTAAAACCGAGGACCTATCTCTGGAAGAATATGATAATGTCTTGAATATTAACTTGAAGGGCGTTTTTCTTTCAATGAAATATGAGTTAAAACAAATGAGTAAGCAAGAATCAAAAGGTGCTATCGTCAATTGCTCATCTATGGGCGGGTTAGTCGGAATTGCTGGACGCAGTGCTTATCACGCATCCAAACATGGCGTTCTAGGATTAACTAAAAGTAGTGCCTTGGAATATGCCAAAGTTGGCATTCGTATCAACGCAGTTTGTCCAGGAATCATTGAAACGCCAATGGTAGCGAGAATGGATCAAATTGAGAAGTCTGAAATGGATGACCTTACTAAAGAAGTTCCAATTGGTAGATTAGCCCGTCCAGAAGA
Organism: Lapidilactobacillus gannanensis; assembly: GCF_003946675.1. GTDB lineage: Bacteria > Bacillota > Bacilli > Lactobacillales > Lactobacillaceae > Lapidilactobacillus > Lapidilactobacillus gannanensis. The sequence continues at coordinate 42,994 of NZ_RHOT01000013.1, forward strand.
AGTTGCGCAAGTAGTCTTGTTCTTATGCAGTGATGCTGCTAGTTACATCATTGGGCAAGGAATTTCGGTTGACGGTGGTTACACAATTCATTAGTCAGGAGTAAATATGAAGAAAGTATTGATTTTGGGAGCCAATGGTAAAATTGCCCGAATTGTTGAAAGAAAGTTATTAAATAAGCCGGATTACCGATTAACATTGGTTTTGAGAAATGCTGGACGACTAGCAAAGCTCAAAAGTGCCGATAATATTAGCTTAATTGACGGTGATATTGATGACTGTAATTTATTGGATGCAGTGATGTCAGATATAGATATTGTTTACGCCAATTTAAACGGGAACATGGAAAACCACGCAAGACACATCACCAAAATGATGCGCAAGAATAATGTTGAGAATTTGATTTGGATAACAGGTTCCGGACTTTATCATGAAACGCCTGATCCATTTGGTAGCTGGGTTGAGAATTATGTTGGCCATGAATCAAAAGAGGATACTCGCCGGGCCGCCAGAATTATTGAATCAAGCGATTTAAGTTATACCATCATTCGCGCTGCCTATATGACAAATGATAATGAAGTGGATTATGAATTGACTCATAAAGGCGAGATTTTTAAAGGAACGATGATATCACGAGCTAGCATCGCAGATTTAGTAGTTAAAGTAATTACTAGACCAACTGATTATTATCAGGAGAGTTTAGGCATCAGTAAGCCTGGGACAGACAATATGTTAGCCAAAATTAAAGAGATGGAACATGATTGCTGATAAAAAATTGAGATGCTCAAATGAACTATTGCCAGCTATCATCTGCGTAATCCAACAGAACTGAATACCACTTTTTTTAAAACAACTTGCGGTAATTAATAAAGCCTACTTGGCAAATTTCTGAATGAAAATCAGAAACTGCCAAGTAGGCTTCTTATCTATGCATATTTAGTTGTCATCATAATTCGAATGAAGTTGATTAATCCCCACTACCTTTGACTTAATATTTGGCAAAGATGAATTGCTCAAAATTAACTCCAGACGGAATGGAGGGATCTTGTCGTCAGCTGCCAAATTATTCTTAACGATTTATCGTTTAGAATAAGACTCGTATTTGAGATTGTTGCGAAGCAATAAGCTCAAATCGACGTCGGCCGCGTTCCACGACAAGCAGCCCGCAATGCAGTCACAACCAATTCTGTTTTTACACAAACATCAAGTTTTAGTAGCTTTAAATCAGGCCGAGTGTCGCAACTAATTACTTTTCAATAAATTCTCTAATTCATCCAAGCGCTTGGCAAAGACAGCGAAAGCATCCGTCAAATAAGTTGGTTGCGTCATGTCGACGCCGGCTTGTTGCATGGTTACAATTGGATCTTGAGAATTGCCTGACTTCAAATAGTTCAGGTAGTGCTCAACTGCTTGTGGGTGACCTTGAGTAATCCCATTAGCCAAAGTTGAAGCAGCCGCAAAGCCAGTGGCATACTGATAAACATAATAATTCATGTAGAAATGCGGAATTCGCGCCCATTCAAGACTGATTTCAGGGTCAGAAATCACGGCCTCACCATAGTAACGCGCATTGATCTCACCATATTGTTGAGATAACGTGTCTGCAGTCAAAGGTATTCCTTGGTCATCGGCAGTATGCAAGAAATGTTCGAATTCAGCGAACTGAGTCTGACGATAAACAGTCCCTTTAAAGCCATCTAAATAATAGTTAAGCAAATAAGCCCGTACTGTTGGATCGGTTTGCGTCTTTAAGAGATATTCGGTTAATAAGTTTTCATTAGTTGTGGAAGCAATTTCGGCTAAGAAAATTGGATAGTCACCATATTGATACGGTTGATTATGACGGGTGTACCAACTGTGGACACTATGACCTGTTTCATGAACTAAGGTATACAAATTGCTGATATTATCTTGCCAGTTCAGTAATTCATAAGGCGCAGTGTCATAGGCACCGCCAGAATAAGCACCACTACGTTTGCCTTTGCTTTCGACAACATCAATGTAACGATTATTGAAGATTTCATCAACGTGGCTCAGGTAATCGTCACCTAAAATAGCGAGTGCTTGTTTAGCTTCTTTTTTCGCCGCGGTGAAGTCATAAGTTAAGCTTGGTTCACCAGTTAGTGGGACGTACATGTCATACATATGCAGTTCATCAACACCGAGTAATTTCTTGCGCAACGCGACGTAGCGATGCAATAAATCAAGATGTTGATTGACTTGTGTCACCAGATTATCGTAGACCTTTTCTGGAATATGATTGGCCGCCATTGCCGCTGCACGAGCATTAGGATAATGGTGGACTTTGGCCAAATAATTGTGGCTCTTGATTTCACCAGTCAGCGTTTGGGCCAAGGTGTTTTGGAATTGATCATAAATGCTATATAATCCCTCGAAAGCGCCTTTGCGGACGTCACGATTGGTGGATTCAATCAAGGCACCATACACGCCATTAGAAAGTTGTACCGGGTCACCGTCTTCATTGACAACGAAAGGAAATTCTAAATCAGAATTATTTAAAACATTAAACGTATCTCGGGAAGCGCCAAAAACTTCAGTTGCGGCGGTTACTAATTTTTCGGAAGCGGTATCTAGTACGTGTCCTTTTTGTTCGCGCAAGTCGTCCAAATAATGTTGGTATTCATTTAATTTCGGTTCTGCTTGAACAAATTCAGCTAATTTATCGTCGCTTAAAGCAATGATTTCTGGTTCAACGAAGGCTAAACTAGTAGCAACTTCAGTAGCCAATGAACTAGCACGAGCCACCAAGCCTAAATAAGTTTGGTTATTAGTATCTTGATCGCTTTTCATGCTAGCGTAAACGTAGACTTTTTCTAAATGACGATAGGTATTGTGTAAGGCAACAATGCCTTGATAAAGTTCAGTGGCTGACTGGCTAAGCTTTCCTTGAAAGTCTGCGGTTACTTGGGCTTGCTGCTTAACTTGTTGGAAATCAGTTTCCCAAGCTTGATCGTCTGGATAAATTAAAGCAAGATCCCAAGTTAAATCTTCGGGAACTTGATCACGTTCTGGTAATTGCTGGACATTGGTCATGATAATGACTCCTTTTTTAATAGATTAGTCTGTGGTGAGTTTAATTGCTCCCGCTTAAACGGGAAATTACTTAATCTCAGTGTATTACAAATATTATTTATTTTCAGCGACTTTAATTAGAAAAAATATTTATTTTCGGTAAACTTCATTAAAAGTCTCTAAAAATAAAGTAAAAAATGGACAATCAGCCGTTGCTTGTATTAATCTAATAGTAATCACAAGGGGGTTACGGGCACATGAAGCAACCACAAAGAAAATTGCAACGTAACGAGTTAATAGCTATGAATAAGAAGACGTCTGCTGGTCGCCATTGGGGCCGTCTGGTCATTTTGATTGCGGTTTTAGTCGTTTTTGCGATTGGGGCCTACGTATTACGACTTTATGGTCAGACACGCAATGCCATTGAAGGTACCCACCAGTCTATTGGTGAAAGCCAAGCAGCAGCGGCCATTTTCAAGCAAAAAAAGCCATTCTCTTTATTGCTACTGGGAACTGATACTGGTGCAGAAGGCCGTCATGATCAAGGTAATTCCGACACGATGATTGTGGCTACGGTAAATCCTAATACCAAGCAAGTATTACTGACCAGTGTGCCACGAGATACGATGGCTGAAATTATTGGGACTAAAGATTTTACAGTCGCTAAAATTAATGCCGCTTATATGTATGGCGGTTCGAAAATGTCATTACAGACGGTCAATAAGTTGTTAGGAACGTCAATTGATTACTATATGACTATCAATATGGGTGGCTTACAGAAAGTGGTTGATGCCGTTGGTGGGGTTGATGTTGATGTGCCGTTTGCCTTCAGTTGGAATGGTTCTAGTTTCACTAAAGGTGCCATGCATTTGAATGGCAAACAAGCGCTTGATTATTCACGGATGCGCTATGATGATCCAGAGAATGATTATGGACGACAAAAGCGTCAGCGTCAGATTATTACAGCAGTTATTAAATCCGCAGTTTCTACTGGTACCTTGGCTCACTTTCAGGAAGTCTTAAAAGCCGTTACCAAAAATATGACCACTAATTTAACTTTTGATGATATGGTACAGATATTCCTGAACTATCGTAGTGCTGGTCAAGATGTTAAGAGCGACTTCATTCAAGGTGTTAATGCCACCATTGGCGGTGCTTCTTATCAGATTGCGCCAACCAGCGAATTGCAACGTGTTTCTGATAAAATCCATCAAGCCCAAGGTCTTGATACAGTGACGTTGGATAATGAAGAAGTTCGACAGAATAAATTGAATGCCAATCAAGGTTTTATTTTCGATAATCCGACAGTAGACCAAACTTTTACAATTTTTGATCAGAATAGTGACACCATGGCTTGGCAGGGTTAATGAGTCTAGGAAAGGGTGCTAAAGCTGACTTAATTGTTTTTGGGCAGAATAGTGCCAAGTCTTCCTCAATTTAAAAAGGTGGTTGCTGGGCAATTTTATGGATGTACTTAGCAAGTTAAATCTAAAGTTGATTTTGGGCGAAATGGAGTCAGACCCAATTCTGTTTCAAAAACTTCACCAGGTTTTAGTGCGCAGTAGTCCTTTTTCAGAATTTATTTCTGATAATCCTCGATATTGATTACCTTATCAATCCAGCTATCATCGTAGAAGTCCATTTCATGGGTAACTAATAGTGCTGCACCAGGAAACTTTTGAATACCTAAACGCAACGCGGCTTTAGTGGCATCGTCCAAGTGATTAGTAGGTTCATCTAAAATCAGTAGATTGGCTGGCGTCAACATCAATTGCGCCAGCTTAATTTTCGACTGCTCGCCACCAGATAGTTCGTTAATTGGCGACATTGCTTGCTGAGCGGTTAATCCCGTTCGGGCTAGTGCCTGACGTAAAATTTTGGGCTTCTCTAACGGATAGAGATCTTGCAAGTATTGTAATGGTGTGGCCAATTTATGCGGCCATTGTAAACTCTGACTGTAATAGGCAATTTTCAAAGTCGGTGCTTTTTCAATTTCACCACTAAGACTTGGTAATTCGCCTAATAATGTTTTCAAAAGTGTTGATTTACCGACACCATTGTAACCAGCAATCACGATTTTTTGTTCGTTAGCAACCGAGAATTCCAACAGCTTTTTATTTAACGGTTGATCGTAACCAATCACTAAGTCAGTTGTGGTGATCAAAATCCGACTAGCAGTTGGTTCATAAGCAAAGTTGATGACAGGCTGTGCTAAACGGTCTGGTGTTTTTAAAACGTCCATGTGCGAGAGTTGTTTCTCACGCGAACGTGCTGATTTGGAACGCGAACCAGCTTTGAACTTGCGAATGTAAGCTTCTGATTTCGCAATTTGTTCCTGCTGTTTCGTATAAGCACGGCGATAGGCCAGGGCATTGGCTTCTTTTTGTTTGAAAGCTGATTGCAAGTCGCCAGTGTAGCGCGTAATTTGGCCAAACTCTATATCGAGAATGCAGTTGGTGATTTTTTCAAGGAATTGGTAATCATGGGAGATAACCAAATAAGCACCGCTGAAATTCTGCAAAAAGTCAGTCAACCAATCGATGTGTTTCGTGTCTAAATAGTTGGTTGGTTCATCTAACAACATAATATCAGGCTGCTGTAATAAAAGCTTCGCTAAAATGATTCGTGACCGCTGACCGCCACTTAATTCAGTGACGTCGGTTTCTAGGCCCATGTCAGTAATACCTAGCCCAGTAGCGACGGTTTCAATGCGAGTTTCCACGTCATAAAAACCGGCTTCTTCCAAACGGGTTTGGATTTGGCCGGCTTTTGCTAAATCATCATCGTCTAAAGTTTGACTGTAGTTCTCGTAAATTTGATTCATTTTCTGTTCAAGGGCAAACATTTGCTCAAAAGCAGTTCGTAAGAATTCGCGAATCGTCAATCCTTTGGTCATGTGGGCATACTGATCTAAATAACCAATCTGCAAGCCTTTCTGCCAAGTGATTTTACCGGAATCTGGCAAAATATCGCCAGTTAAAATTTTGATCAAGGTACTTTTACCAACACCATTTTGGCCAACAATCCCTAAATGATCGCCTTTTTCGACTTTGAAATTGGCATGATCGTATAAAGTTTTGTCCACAAATGTGTGGTTTAAATCTGTAACAGTTAATAAACTCATGGTTCGACTCCTTCATTGACACTTACAAAAATATACCATTACATGGAAGAAATTGCCAAATTGCCGTGAAATACGGTTCTACAGAACGTGTTGGATTAGGCCACTTTCTAGTTGAAAACGGTGATTTGACGCTCTTAGATTAAAATGGTGCCAAGACTTCCTCAATTTGGGGTTGGTGGTGGCTGGGCGATTGAATGGGCGTGGAACATGGTGGGCGTTGATCTGAGCCCCTTCTGCGAACAATCTCAGATACAAGCCTTATTCTAACCGCTGAAGCGGCAAGAATAATTTCACCATTGACGCCAATCGCCCAGCCACCACCAGGATAAACCAACAGAACTGAGCATCACTGTTTAGAAAAACAGATTTGCGTGGACTAGTAAATTGATTGACAAGTTTTATGGAATTGACCAAATCCGTCTGTTACAGAATTGGAAATCGATTATCAATCAGACTGTGTTGTTGCTACGATTTAAATTTGATTGCAGTCTAACAGAGTTGAGGGACTCCACAATGGCTGCCTTAACTACTAACAATAGTTAAATAAACCACCTCAACTCCAGACGGAATGGAGGGCGTGGTTGTCAGCCAATGGGTTTAATTTGTGCCCGAGCTTGCGAGTAGCAGCCAAATTATTCTTAGCAATTTATCGCTTAGAATAAGACCTGTATTGATGACAATTTGGTTTGTAATTGGCATCAATCAGTGTCGGCCGCGTTCCACGACCAGCAAGCCCACAATGGCGTCAGAACCAATTCTGTTTCAAAAGATTACTAGGATTGCGGTTTTGAACTTGTAGTTGTAGTTGGCTTCAGTGCGATGCCGTAACCATAAGTATTTACTATCATTGTCATATTAGCCCGTGAATATTACGAAATATTACAAAACAACCAAAATTATTGCAAAACCGCCAAAAAGGCCGCTTTTTTACAGAGAGATTACAAAAAGTACCCGAATGTGTCAATCAATTAACAGTGTTGCAGGGAGTCTGCTAACTTGTAATCTTGTTGGTATTTGGTTGTTACACTAGGCCGTTATACTCTGTATTTGTTAAATGGAAACATGAATAGCTCGAAAAACGTAAAGGAGTCTTCTATTTATGACAAGTTTTACCCATAAAAAAAAGCACATTACTCGAATCGCTTTCACATTTGCGATTGCAGTAGCTATTTTCTTCCCTAATCTAAATCTCGTTATTGCGGCGCCAAATGATGATGCAAATATCTATCCGTCGACGCAAGCCGTTAAACAAGTTACTTTCGCTAATCGTGTAGCTCGTGAATTAGATGCTAAGGATGCTGCACAAACTCGGATGGCACAACAAACTGCCAATAAAGCTGAACAATTAGCTGATCAGAAACAACAAGATGAAATTGCCCGCCAAGCTGCTGAGAAAGCTGCTGCCGAAAAAGCCGCTGCTGAAAAGGCTGCCGCTGAAAAGGCCGCTGCCGAAAAAGCTGCTGCTGAACAAGCCGCTGCTGCCAAAGCCGCCGCTCAAGCTGCCGCTGCCAAAGCTGCCGCCGCTGCTCAACAACAGGCTGCTGCTCAAGCACAAAGCGCCGCTAGTACCACAACTGTTGCTACAAGTTCAACATCTGGTACCTCTAAAGGTACTTTCAAAATTAGTTTCTATGACCCGGCTGTTTTAGGCTCAAGCTTAGGTTATGGTGGCGTTGCTGCTAATTTAAGCATGTTTCCTAAAGGAACTCGTCTAAAGATTTCGATGTCTAATGGTCAGGTATTGTATCGGACTGTTAATGATACTGGTTCATTTGCTTATGCTAATCCTTATCAATTAGACGTGGCAATGCCAAATAGTCAAATTCCTTCAGCTGGTATTTTATCAGCTTCAGTTGAAGTTTTATAAAATTAAATTTAATGCGAAGCACCCTTGATGGCTAAGTCAAATCAAGGGTGCTTTTTTTGATGACCAACTTGCTTTTCAAGTTCTGATGGTGCTATTCTTAACAAAAATACGATTAGGCAAGGAGCAATGTAATGAGTACCACTGAAATTACTAAACGAGCATTTGTCCAAGCGTTATTGGAATTAACCGAAAAGCATGACTTTAGTCAAATCACTGTCTCAATGCTTACTCGCCAAGTGGGCATGCATCGCCAAAGCTTCTATTACCATTTCCATGATAAATATGAATTGCTGGCCTATATCTACCAAACCATTAGTTTTCATTACCTAGATAGCGGTAAAGTGACTTTCACCAATTGGCAAACCCAAGTTGAAAAAATGTTAACTTCCATTGCCGACCATCAGTCTTTTTACTTAAATACAACGGCCAGTGACCAAAATACATTACTGCTGACATTCTCGCGGGTGGTGCAGGGACGTTTGCAGGATATGTTAACGGAATTGGATCCAGAACATCGGCTGTCGGATTATGATCGGCAATTTTATACCGAGTTTTTCGGGTATGGTTGTGGTGGTGTCTTAGTCGATTGGATCAGTAATAACTTTACTAGTTCACCACAGGAGATTGCACAAAAACTTTCTAAACTTGTGGCCGATTTAAAACAGTATTCACCTTCGTTGTAAAATGGCTTTTGCGATTACGCAGCTTTTGGGGCTAGATTACTGGAAGTCGTTCTCAAATTAATTATGTCAGGGCAATGTGACGAGCAATATCGGCCAGGATAAAATACAAATACCAGCTCAATTTTGACGTTGCGCCAAAAATTGAGCTGGTATTTTTAATGTCACTATTTAGGCTGTCTTTCCAGTCGACCCGGTGACTGAAACCGATGTCCCTTGACTAAAAATAAAAATGAACGTTAACCACTGAAAGCTGTTCTCAAAGGGCAACCGATTCTGATTTTTGTCACAGGCTGACGAAGGTTATTTAGTTGGTAATCCAAATTGAGTGAGATGCGTTTTTAAATATTGGCCAGTACGACTGGCTGGTACTTGGCAAATTTCTTGTGGTGTGCCGGCAGCAACCAATTGCCCGCCTAACCGTCCGCCTTCAGGCCCAAGGTCATTGATGTAATCCGCGTTGGCAATAATATCAAGATCATGTTCAATGACGATAATTGTCGCTTGTTGGTCAAGTAATTTTTGGAAAACTTGTAGTAACACGGCGACGTCTTTCGGATGTAAACCAACACTAGGCTCATCAAAAATGAACAGCCGTCCAGTCTGCTTACGTTTGATTTGAGTGACCAGCTTAAGACGTTGCGCTTCACCACCGGATAATGTCGGTGTGCTTTCGCCTAGTTCAAGGTAGCCCAGTCCCATTTCAGTTAGATTCTTTAAAATTCGGGTAATTTTAGTTTCTCCCTTGAAGAAGTCGCGAGCTTCACTGACGGATAAGTTAAGAATTTCAGCTAAATTTTTACCGCGCCAAGTTAACTTGAGAATTTCTGGCCGGTAGCGTTGTCCATGACAAACTGGACAAACTGCTGCCATATCAGGTAAGTATTGGATGTCTAAAGTAATTGTGCCAGTGCCGCCGCAGTTAGGACAAGCACCACTAGCGTTATTATAAGAGAAATCACTAGCCGTCAAATGTTGCGCCTTGGCTGCTGGTAATTCGGCGAAAATATGGCGAATGTGGTCAAGAATTTTAGTATAGGTAGCAACAGTTGAACGAACGTTTTTGCCGATTGGCGTGGCGTCAACTGTAATCACTTCTTTAATACCGGCGGCGTTAATACTAGTCACATAGCTTGGTAGGGGTTCGTTAGCTGCTTGGGCTTCCAGCGCAGGAATTAGACTATCGAATACCAAAGTGGTTTTGCCAGATCCTGACATACCAGTTACTAGATTTAGACGTTGTAACCCGAATTCACCGTGGAAGTGCTGAAGATTATAATGTTGGCTAATATCAATGGTAATCTTGCCTTTAGTAAATGCTGGTTGTCGTTGATGTTGAATGATTTGGGCAGTGCCCGTTAGATATGGTCGAATAACTGACTGTGGCGCCTGTTCAATTGTTGCTGGTGTTCCTTGATCAAGCAATTGCCCACCTTGAGCCCCAGATTGTGGACCAATCTCGATAATTTCATCAGCGGCAGCAATAATTCGGGTATCGTGATCCACAACTAGTAAGGAATTACCAAGCTGAATCAGTTGTTGGAAAATTTTAATCAGGCCAGTCACGTTGGCGGGATGCAAGCCAACACTAGGCTCGTCAAGAACGTATAAGATACCAGTCATTTGGTTACGAATGGTCCGTGCTAGTTGAATTCGTTGACGTTCACCAGTTGATAGACTGTTGCCAGCACGAGTTAGCGTTAGATAGTTGAGCCCGAGGTCGGTAATTGGCGCCAGTAAGTCCAAAAGTTCTTGAGTTAGCGTTTTAGTTAATGCTGCCATTTCGGGGCCGGTTTGTTGAATCAGTTTCTGGCAGAAGACCTGTAGATCAGCAATTGTTAGCTGGCAAACTTCGGCGATGTTTTTACCAAGTAGGTGATTGCTAAATAGTTTTGGATTAAAGCGACTGCCATGGCAAGTAGGACAAGGCTGAGTACTATAAAAGCGGCTCAGTCGTTGTAAGGTGTTTTCGTTCTTGGTGCTTTGCAAACTATGTTCAACTGCAGCAATGGCATTTTCGTAAAGCGCATTAAGGGTAAAGGACTTGCCGGTTGAGGTGGGGATAACAACGCCTTTTTTTACGCCAGGACCGTGAATTAATAAATCTTGTTCGTGAGCTGATAAATCTTGAAAAGGGACGTTCGTGCGAATACCTAGCTCGCGAGCAACGGCTGGCTGTAACGTGCGACCAGGTAAACGCCATGAGCGAATTGCACCATCATCAATACTGAGACTTTTATCGGGAATGATCTTCTGAAGCTCAATTTGTTTTAGAAAACCTGTTCCTTGACAAGTTGGACAGGCCCCTTCGGCGTTAAAAGCGAAGTCTTCAGCACTAAAAGCAGTGAACTTAACGCCGCAGGTAGGACAGGTCAATTGGCCCATGGCGGTGTCGTCAGTTGGTAAATCCATGACTTGGGCAATTTTTAAGCTGGGAGCTAGGCGATGACCATTGGGGCAAACGACTGAGGCCAATCGTGAAAACATTAAACGAAGAATATTGAGACTTTCTGTCATCGTACCTACAGTTGAGCGAACGCTCGGCATGGATGGCCGCTGTCTTAAGGCAATTGTTGCTGGTAAATTGGCAATCTGTCGCACATCAGCACGCTTGGCCTGAGTAATGCGGCGACGGGTGTAAGTTGATAACGCCGCTAAATACTTACGGGTACCTTCAGCGTAAATCGTATCCATTGCTAAGGAGGATTTACCAGATCCAGAAACTCCGGTGACGGCCACAAAAGCGTTTAAGGGGATATCTAAATCAAGATTTTTTAAATTATTGGCGCGGGCCCCACGAATTTCAATATTTTCGGGGATGTCCTGTCGATGGCGAATGGGCATAGTTTTGGCGACCTTTCTGGTATAATCATTAATATAACTTTAATTTATTGTGGCGAGATATTAGCAACAATCAAGTTACGCCCATTCTAACATTTTATCTATGGGAGCTTAACTATCATGGGTCAATTAGTTAATGTTGGCCGATAAACACCAAATCCAAATATTTATTTATAGAAGAAACGGAGTAAATTATGTTAAAAATTGGCGTCGTTGGGTTAGGTAATATTGCCCAAAAAGCTTATTTGCCAGTGATGGCAGCAATGCAGGAGCAAGTTGACTGGATTTTGTGTACACGTGATTCAGAGAAATTGCAGCGCCTGCAAAAGCAATACGGCTTTCAACAGACGGCCAATAGCGTTGCTGATTTGTTAATGGAAAAGCCTGATGCGGTGTTCTTACATACGCCGACTGCGACACATGGCCAGTTGATTCGTCAGTTTTTGACAGCTGGGGTGCATGTTTATGTTGATAAACCAGTAAGCACTGATTGGGCTGAAGTTCAGGCTTTATACCAATTGGCTGCGCAACAACATCTATTATTGACTTGTGGTTTTAATCGCCGGTTTGCACCGCCGAACCAGCGCTTGGCTGAAACACCACGTCCAAGCGTTGTTTCGGCTCAAAAGAATCGGTTAGCCACAGCACAATCAGTGTCATTTGCTATTTTTGACCTGTTGATTCATGTTGTGGATACGGCGTTGTACTTGGCCGGACCAGTTGACTTAACAACTGCAAAGAAATACTTTACAGTAACGACAACTACTCAAGGCATGCTGGCTACTTGTAGCATAACGTTGGCGACCGCACAGCAAACAATTAGCATGGGGATGAATATGAATGCTGGTGTAAATCGCGAAGTCACTCAGATACAAAGCCCTGCTGGTATTGCTGAAGTGATCGATCTTAGCCAGTTTCAAATTGCGACGGCAGCGGGAACGACGATGACGCGATTGCCGGATTGGACACCGACATTGGAACAGCGCGGATTTGCCCCGTTGATTAGATCATTTGTCGCAGCGGTTAAAGCTGAAGCAACCATTGATAATCCTGTCTCACCTGAGAGCAGTTTGGCCGCACATCAGCTATGTACGGAATTATTAAAGTGGTGGGAAAGCCGCTAGTAATAGTCATTGGAAATTAATTTCCAATTTTTTTAAAATAATGCTTGTCAGTAGGCAGTAAATTTGCTAAACTATAAAAGTTGTGTTTTTCAGTTATTAAGTTTTTCGCTGCTAACTCGGTTGAAAAATATTGAAATTAGTTGTTGACTTATGATTGCTAAACATGTTATACTAATTGAGTTGCTGTTACAACAACAGCAATTTGGTAGATCTTTGAAAACTGAACAAAGTTTCGAAAATGTGCAGGGCTCATGACAACTTCGGTTGTTGTGATCAAGTA
>NZ_RHOT01000014.1 GCF_003946675.1 Lapidilactobacillus gannanensis
AGATAAATCAGTTTTTGCTAGGCCCAGAATAATATCTAATTTCTGTGCGGCCGTATATTTAGTTCTAGGCATAAAAAGTCCCCTTAAAATTGACAAAGGAATTATATTATTTCAATTGTCAACCTTAAAGGGACTATAGCAATTAATCAAAATGGTGATACAGGTTTTGTCGTTAATTCAAAGTTCTTGGTGACGAATAGCAATCGTTGAACCGACAATGATCACCACAATTAATCCCAAACTGGTGCCAATAATTGGTGCAAACTTGATTGTTGCCAGTGACTGCGTGGTTATTTGTTGGGCAGTGCCCATGAAATCAAAGTATTTTAGCCAACTCCATTGGGTGGTCATCCCAATCAAAGAAACTAGCAGTGGCCACACAGCAATTGTGACTGCCGCAATCACCGTCGAGTGCGTCACAACTAACAATAATAAGCCAATCCCAAAAATCACATTAATAAAGAAAGCCACTGTTAAAATCATGATTGCCAAGTGGCCCAGTAAAGTTGGTAATGGTTCTCCCCAAGCACGACCAACAATTCTGCCCGTGAGGAAAGCTGTTATATAAAAAATACCAACCAAGCCCAACAAATCCAAAAATAAAGTCAAAAACTTTGCCAAGACAAATTGCAGTCGTGAAATTCTTGAAATTAACGTATTTTTATAAGTGCTTTGAGAAAACTCATAGCCAATAACAATGACAAAAATACCTAAATAACCATATAATAAAACACTTGATGATAATGTGGCCGATTGTAACCCGCTTAAAACTGTCCACTTACTATTTTCTAAACGTTGTAATAAGTCAGTGCCATTGATCATAATACCGCCAACCGACCGTTGTGCAGTAATCGTAGCACTAAAAATAATTGTTAACAAAACAGTTAAATAACTTCCCCAAGTATGCCGTTGGCGATAAAAATCAGCTCGAATTTGATTAATCATTATTTACCACCCTCCTTACGCAACAATGCGGTGTAATATTGTTCCAACGAACCAGTCCGCTGGTTGATGGCAGTCACGGCTACCCCACCACTAACTAATATTTGATTGATTTTAGCAGGATCAGCAGCAGTTGCTTGAACTAATAAATGCTGATCATCAATGACTTGTAAAGCCGTATAAGCCGCTTGATCTAGGATACGGGCTGCTGAAGCAACCATTGGTGTCGTAATCAATACACCTGACTGATTTGCCTCATCTAACGCTGCTTTTGTCAATTGTTGAATTAAATGGCCATGATGAATAAAACCAAATCGTGTCGAGACCTGATACAACTCAGTCAGAATATGACTAGAGATCAGAATTGTCGTTTGACGCTCTTGATTTAATCGCTTTAACAACTGGCGAAATTCAATAATACCTGCCGGGTCCAAACCGTTAATTGGTTCATCCAAAATTAAAAAATCAGGTTGCGGCAAAATTGCTAGGCCTAAACCTAACCGTTGTTTTTGACCTAGAGATAACCGACCTGCTCTAGTATTCGCCTTTTCAGCCAGTCCGACAAAAGCAAGCGTTTGGTCAATAAGTTGCGAACCACTTAACCCATGTTGAATGGCAAAAATCTTCAAATTTTCTGCAACAGTTAACTTTTTAAAGAAAGCTGGACTCTCAATTATTGCCCCAATACGACTGAGTGCTTGCTGATAATGGCTGCCAGTTTCGCCTAACAGGGTAATCTGCCCTTGCTGCAAAGGCGAGAGCTGCGTAATCAAACGCATCAAAGTAGTTTTACCGGCACCATTTTCACCAATCAAGCCAAAAATATCACCACGATTAATGGTGAGATCAATATCCGTTAAGGCCTGATAGTGACCAAATTTCTTGCTAACTTGTTTAATTTCTAAAACGGGAATTGTCATTTGCTTACCTCCATCAGTTATTTAGTTTATTCTGTAATCCTTAAATATCAGCATAAAACTTCCTTAATTAAACCTAAATTGTTGTTCTGCTAGGCATCAGCTATACTTGAATCAGAGATGCGGAGGCAAACAAATGACAAAGATTTTAATCATCGAGGACAATCACGATATTCAAGCGTTATTAAGTGAAGTACTGGCGCCCAACTATCAAGTCCTTGCAGCATTTGATGGTATCACTGGCTTAAAAATGGCGACTGAAGAACAAACGGATTTGATTATTCTTGACTTAATGCTGCCTAACCTAACTGGTGAGAGTGTGTTGAAAACCTTGCGCCGTTCTTCGACGGTACCGATCATTGTACTGACGGCTATTCAAGACAAGCAGAAAACAGTCGCTTTACTACGTGCTGGTGCAAATGATTACCTAACCAAACCATTTGACTTGGACGAATTAACTGCACGAATCGAAGTACAATTGCGCCAACAACAGCGACAACCAAGCAGTCATATCCTATCTTTCGCTGAAATAAAATTAGATCTAACCACACATCAAGTCTGGGTCAACTAGCAACCATTAACACTACCTAAAAAAGAATTTTTAATCTTAGCCTTATTGCTACGACATCCCCATCAAGTCTTCGCTAAAGCACAGTTATACGAAACCGTCTGGGGTGATCAATACCAAAATGCTGAGAATACGCTCAATGTTCACCTCAGCAATTTACGTGTCAAAATCAATGAATTAGCGACTGAACCACAATATATTATTTCAATTTGGGGGATTGGTGTTCATCTTATTTGATTTGCATTTGACGCAAGATACTGGATAACTATTTTAAAATCGCTTTGGCGCAGATTTCAATTGAAAATCCGTTAGGACCAGCATGATTAGTTATCAGCTATCCGCAAATTTGAAATCGTCCGATCACAAAAACGCTACTTAGATGCTATTACGAGGAGACCAACAATGACTGCAATATTGCTTTTTTTAGCGCTAACCAATTTAATTTTGCTGAGTTGCTTATTCATGATTGTAATTGATTTAAACCGAATCATTTCTGATTTAAATTATATCAATCAACATCAAACTAATGCACTGGTCACAGCCAATACAAATCTGCCAATTATTCGGCAACTCATCAAGCAGATCAATGCCAATCTGACTAAGCTACAAGTCACTGAACAAACCATTAATCAGCAAGAAAAAAAGATTCATCAATTATTAATGAATCTGATTCATGACATCAAAATACCGTTAGCTGTTGCTATGGGCTATAGTCAGCTATTAGCGCGACAAACTGACAATCCTGATCAAACCACCATTAAACGAATCACCAGTAATTTAAAAGCGGTTAATTACTATCTCCATCATTTAACTGACTTTAATTTGATTCAAGCTCAAGCCGAAAAATTAAAAATTCAACCAACAAACCTGTCACAATTACTGGAAGGCGAACTACTTAACTTTTATGATGAACTAACCACTAAGAAAATCACGGTCCAGCTAGAAATTGATGAAAACATTCAGCTCGCTACTGATCAGGCCTTAATGAAACGAATCATTCAAAACTTAATCAGTAATTGGTTAAAATATGCTACCCAGACAGCTACAGTTCAGTTAAAAGAAGCTGATGACAGTCATGTCGCCTTAACGTTCAGCAATCAGACCAGCGCATCTATCACCAACATTGAACAGTTGACCAACCGTTTCTTCACGACTGACACTGCTCACACTTATCAAAACACTGGCTTAGGCCTCAGTATTGTCCAATCCCTGACTACAGCTATTGGTGGCAAAATGAAACTAACGGCTGGTGATCATACTTTTCAGGTAAGCCTACTATTACGCAGAACTATGCCAGCAATGCGAACACTTTAAGAACCAAGAATATGACTACCGATCTCAAGTTCTGCCTAACCACCTTTGGTCACGTTCTGCTGATATCACTGCCATTTTTTCATTTTCAATACCTCACCTTAATTAAGTAAGCCTTTCAGTCACAAATTATTGACAAACAATCGATTTGTATTTATAGTGTCGTCAATAGTTAAACTCCATTTATGCAATAAGTATGCAATTAAGCTTAACTATTCAATCAGATTTACTTATTGATTAATGGTGCTTCTTTAATTATGATAACTTAATTTTTCGCGATTATGGATAGCTTTAGTTGTTAATTATTTCTTGTCATTGAGTTAGAAATAATTATTCAATTATTGGCGTACCAATTGGTTAGAGGGGGAGATCAAAATGGCTAATCAGAAAATATCCGCTAAACTTTATGGGGCAATTCTGGCTACAGGACTCATGTCGTTTTGCGGCGTTATTGTAGAAACTTCGATGAACGTGGCTTTTCCGACTTTAATGACTCAATTTAAGGTGAGCACCAATACCGTCCAATGGCTCACAACTATCTACTTATTGATGGTCGCGACGGTGGTCCCACTGTCGGCAAATTTAAAACGAGCTTTCAAAACTAGAAATGTATTTCTAACCGCAAACCTACTTTTTATCACCGGCGTGGTTTTAGATTTGATTACACCGAATTTTTCTTTGTTGTTAATTGGACGCGTTATTCAAGGTTTAGGAACAGGGATTGCGCTTCCCTTAATGTTTAATATCATTCTGGAACAAGTACCGCCACAACGAACTGGCTTCATGATTGGCGTTGGTACCTTGATCACTGCGATTGCCCCAGCAATTGGACCAACTTTTGGTGGCCTGGTTGTCGCTAATTTAAGCTGGCGTTATATTTTTGCATTTCTACCTATTTTAATTTTCTCATTGATTCTCGGCTTATTTACAATCAAGCAAACAACCCAGTTCAAGCGACTAAATTTGATATCTGGAGTATCTTAACGACCGCTGTGATTTTTACTGGTTTGCTCTTTGGTTTGAATCAAATCGGTCAACAACCGTTCTGGAGTTGGCAAGTGGCTGGTGCATTAATTATCGGAATTGTGGCCCTAATCCTACTGATTATTCGCTCACAGCATTTAACTAATCCAATGATCAATTTTCAGGTTTTTCGGCAGCTTCAATTTAGTGGCTACCTGGGAGCATTTCTTATTATTCAGCTCATGACCTTGGGCCAATCATTTATCTTGCCGACCTATATTCAACTAGTTAATCAGCAAACAGCGATTGTTGCTGGCCTGGCTGTTTTACCTGGTGCGGTTATCGCAGCCGCCTTATCGCCGATCAGTGGTCGTATTCTGGACAAATTCGGTGCGCGACGGCCAATTCTAATCGGCATGAGTCTGATCGTACTTGCTTTATTAGTATTTGTTCTGACTTCGATGCAGTTAACCAGTACTCGAATCACCTTGATTGGCCTACTTTATATGACCGGAATTGGTCTTGGCGCCGGTAACGTGATGACTAGTGCACTACAGTCCCTACCTAATGATTTACAAACCAATGGCAATGCGGTTTTAACGACACTCCAACAATTTGCCGGTGCAGTTGGCACATCCTTAGTCTCAACAATTATTGGCCAAAGTCAGCTCGCTTACAGCAAAACTTCGCTTAACATCAGTACCGCAATTGGCACCCAGCGCGCCTTTGAAGCTTTGTTCATACTAGCAATAGTTGCCTTAGTGTTACTAATTATCGTCTTACGGCCCAAATCTAAGCAACCGACTTCTAAATAAAAAATGCCAATAGCTGACAAAGTGGGCCTTAACGTAAAAAAGCAATCAATTCAGACGAATTGATTGCTTTTTTGGCGTTAAGCCGAACTGGCTGCCTTTGAAAACACATTTCAGCAGCTAAAGTTTGTTTTATTTTTTGGGAAAATAGACTTATGTCCCAGACTCTTTTTTGACATTAAGCAAGGTCCAACTGATCTAGAAGTAATCCCATAACATTGGCTTTTCAGCGTAGTTGACACAATTCTGCAAAGCTTGTAAAACTGCTGACTCTGCCTGAATTTCACCACGTTGCTGAAGCGTCGCTAAAGTACGGTAACCAAGAACAACCTTTGTCAATTGCCGAGTATCGATTCGTAAGTCAATCTCTGTCGCTTCAGTTGGCGTCAGTTTGCCACGACCATTGTTAACAGTTAATTGCCATAAGCCGGCATTAGCTGGATAGAAATCGTCCGCAATTGCCAAAATGATTGGCGTTGTTAAATCAGCAGTAAAATGCCATTCAGCAATTAAGCCCGCCCAATCAACGACACTTGCCATCATATACGGCTGAACTTTTGTAGTTAGTTGATAAGCCTCTGGCAGTAAATCATTTTGTACCGTTTGATTGCCACTAACATATAACAGTTCTTGATAACTGCTAACATGTTTGCCAGCAAACTGCAACAACCGCATTTGACTAGCTGGCGTCGTCGTCATTAATTCCACGATGGTAAAAGTCTCACCAGTCGTCCGCTCATAAAGCAAGTAACCATCCGCTTGATCAGCATCATCGTATGAAAAGGCGACTTCAAATCTAGGATGTTTACTAAAACGATATTCTTGCCACCAAGTTGCACGAACAACGCCACCCTGCTGACTTTGATAACTCTTACCATACAAGTCAGCCATCAATGGTAGATCGGCTAAGAAACTTCCCCGTTCAACTCGTCCAGTGGTTACTTTAGGCAGACGTGGAAAATCACGACTAGCCAGTTCATACACGACTTGATCAAAGACTTGTTCATAACCAAAGCGCCGATAGAATGTAAACGCGAACGGTGCCAAATAAGACAAATAAACACCATCTGCCGCCATTTGGGTATAAGCCGCACTCATCAACTGACTAATGGCACCCTGACCACCAAACTCTGGGTAAGTAGCCACATAACCAACAGCGCCCATTAGGAACTCTTGACCATGCCAATTAACCGGGAGATTAGTCACCATTAAGCCACTCTTCACCTCGCCTTGATCATCTAACATCACATAAGTGTGACTATGACGACCAAGTTCAGTTAATTTTTCAGCCCGACCATCATTATTTACACGATCAAAAGCATAAAAGCAGAGCGCCAGGTATTCTTGCCACAATTGCTGATCTTGAACGGAAATTTCAACCACCTGGGTCATTATTTCGCTCCTAAATCTTCACCGTTGCTGGCAATCACTTGCTTATACCAGTAGAAACTGTCTTTAGGATAACGTGCCAAATCTTTAGCACTCTTTTCATCACGATCAACATAAACAAAACCGTAACGCTTCTGATAGCCATTTAGCCAACTTAATAAATCAGTGAAACTCCAAGTTGTGTAACCAATGACTTGGAGACCATCATCAATTGCAGCGTGAATTGCTTTCACATGTTCCCGCAAGAAATGAATCCGATAATCATCATGAATTTCATGATCTGCTTCTAAGGTATCAAATGCACCTAGCCCATTTTCAGTAATTAAAACTGGTAAATTATAGCGACTGTTGATTCGGCGTAAAGCAATTTGCAAACCAACTGGATCAATATTCCAATCCCAATCAGTTTTTTGCAAATAATCATTCTTAACATTCTTGAACATGCCTGGCACACCAGATTCTTTAATCGTGCCCTTCTTACCAGAAGTATTCTCAGCGGCAGCACCAACACCAGTATCATTCTTAGCAACGGTCCCAGTTTGGTAATAGTTCAAGCCCATAAAATCAGGATGAGACAAGGGATTTTCTAATAATGCTTGATCCTCAACCGTGATTTCTGGCGCAATACCTTGCTTCTCTTGCCAATTGCGAACAATCGTTGGATAGTGACCGAAAACATACATATCCATCCAGTAATAAGAATTCAATTGTTCGGCATTATCAGCAGCTAATTGATTTTCTGGAGCTGCATCAACAGCATAGATTGGACTATAAGCGAAGCTTGGGCCAATTTGACCTTGATAACCATGTTCATGGAAATATTTAATCGCGCTTGCATTAGCCAAGTTAGCAATATGATTAGCAGCGTACATCCGCTTAGGGTCAGTGACTGCTGGTGGATGACTCGCCATTGAATAGCCATGTTGCATAAAGACATTTTGTTCGTTCAAAGTAACCCAATACTTAACGCGATCACCATAATTGTCAAATAACGTCTTGGCATAATTAACAAAATCAGCAATGATCCGCCGTGATTCCCAACCTTGATACTCGTCTTGTAAAGCTTGTGGCAGATCCCAATGATAAATTGTTACAACTGGTTCGATTTGGTGAGCAATCAAATCATTGATTAAATCATCATAGAACTTCAAACCTTCTTGATTAACTTCGCCATTACCATTAGGAAAAATACGAGTCCAAGCAATTGAAAAACGATAAGCCTTCAAGCCAGCTTTTGCCATCAAATCAACATCTTCACGATAACGATGGTAATGATCAACCGCTACATCACCATTAGTCCCTTTAAAAGTCTTGCCAGGAATTCGGACGAACTGATCCCAAACTGATAAGCCCTTGCCGCCTTCGCGATAAGCACCTTCAATTTGATAAGCCGCTGAGGCCGAACCCCAGAGGAAATTCTTAGGGAATGGTTTCATTTGTTGTGCCATGTATATGCCTCCAATTCAATATTTGCCTGATAATTAAAATAAAACCACTAACAACCAGTTCTTCATTCAATTACCCGAATTACTCAGGTCTGAAAAAATTTCTGAAGTTAGTGGCAAAATTACAAATTAATAAGATTCTTCAATTTGTGTTAACATTTTTTTGAAATTCCGACGACGCATCCAACCTAAAATCCAGCCGACTAGCAAATCATTCATTTGCTTCATCCAACCATCAGAAACAACACTTTCCTCATAAGTTAATTCAGTCTTGTTATCAGGTAAAGATTTCAT
The DNA here is from genome assembly GCF_003946675.1 of Lapidilactobacillus gannanensis. GTDB lineage: Bacteria > Bacillota > Bacilli > Lactobacillales > Lactobacillaceae > Lapidilactobacillus > Lapidilactobacillus gannanensis. Next base: position 8,642 of record NZ_RHOT01000014.1, read on the forward strand.
GTCATAACTAACTTTAAAAGTACTTTTATTGGATTCAGTTTCGTAATGATAAGCTTCATTTGGTATAAGTTTAGTAACAGTTAAACGTGCAGCGGTAGTTTTTGAAAAAGTCTTGACATAGGAATATCCTTCAAGATTTGCTTCATCAATTGATTCCTTAGTTTGACTACGAATATCGTAGAGCACTGAATCAATCACCTTACGATATAAATAACTTGATGGCACATTTAATGTTTTAATAATCTTCATTTCTTGGTCACCTTTTCCTCGTCTGAGGCATTTGATCCAACATTCTTTGCCTCTTCAGCCAACTTCTTAGCCTTTTCAGCGGCCTCTTGTGCAAAGGCAGCCTTCTTATCTTTACGATAAAAATGATAACCAACGATTACAACTGTTAAACCTAACACCAATAATCCCGTGCGAATATCAGTAGCACCTGCACTAGCTGGGCTTGACATAATTACGACAAAACCCAACGACATAATAAAGAGGCCACGACGACGCATTATTTTTCTACTCCGGCCTGGAAGTAAAGAACTGAGCCCCATGGTTCAGCTTTAATAACTGATTTAGCCAACTTAGCAGCTGCCTCAAGGTCATCCATATTAGTTTTGAAAACAAGTTTCATGCCTTTTTTGCTCTCTAATTCAAAGCTAACACCGTTTTCACTGTAGTTGTTCAATAAATCGATAATTTGTTGTTGTTGAATTGGTGCATTTAAAAAAATCATGTGTAGTTCTCCTTTATTATTAAGTTTACTTACATTATATAGGATAAGACATTAATGCCCTTAAAAGCAAGCTAATAGCCGTATTTACACGAAAAAGTCATAGTTTTTTAATAGTAAAATGACTGATGAAAATTATTATTTTTTCTCCAGTTAATTCTTTGATTAAAAAAATACAACCAACCCTCCTGTCAAGAATCCTATCAGAAATTTCAACATTTTATATAAGATAGTAATCCCATCAAAAATAGATAGATTTTGACAAAAGATTTCTAACTGATATAACTTTTCTAAACGTGATTATTCATAAACAACGCGAAAATTTTTCAGTTACTCAAATATTTAAGTAATAAAAAAACTAGCCCCATTATGGAACTAGCTTTTTGGTTATATCAGTACTATTTAGCAACTTCGTCTTCGGCAGCTGGATCTAGTCGATTTGAAGTAATGATAAATGGTAACCAGATAAAGAATGCAATAACGATGTTGACAATCGCTAAGACAGCTGCACGCCAGTCAAGACCAGTTGCCATGAAGGCAAACAATACTGGAGGAGTAATCCAAGGAACAGCAATTTGTACAGGGTTAACCCATCCTGCTTGAGTTACAAAGTAAGCAATTGTTACGTTGATAACTGGAGCAATGATGAATGGGATAAAGTAAATCGCATTCAAAACGATTGGTAAACCAAACATAATTGGTTCGTTGATGTTGAAAATCCCAGGTGCTAGGGCTAATTTTGCAACTGCCTTTTCGTCAGCACGATGTGAGAAGATCAAGATACCAACGATCAATACGATAGTACCACCTGAACCACCAAACCAAGCATAAATATCAAATGAGTTACGAACCCAGAGATAAGGCATTGGCTTGCCGTCTTTGAAGGCAGCAATATTAGCTAATTGAGAAGTACCCCAAATTGATTCCAAAATTGGTGCCAAGACGTTAGGTCCATGAATACCGAAGAACCAGAACAATTGAACAAGTAAAGCAACTAAGATAACCATGCCGGCACCTTGGCCTGCTTTCAATAATGGTGCTTGAATTGTTGCGTTCAACCAGTCACCGAATACTTGACCAGTAATCTTGTTAAAGATGTAGTTAACAATACCAACAGCATACAGAGCAACCATTGAAGGAATCAAAGCAGTAAATGCTTTAGAAACTGCAGGAGGAACTGAATCTGGCATCTTGATTGTAATATCTTTGTGTAATAACCAAATATAAATGGCAACAGAGAAGCCACCGAAAATCATTGCAGTGAATAAACTTGCTGAGTTCAATTGACTCATTGAGAACAAGCCACCAACAGTAATTGATTTATCAGCTACTGCAGTAGCACCAGCATCAGTGAATGCTTTTTGTACACCTTTAGACAATGACTTAGTTAAAGTCAAGCTAGTAGTTGTATTAACACTCATGAAGAATGCTGACAATGAAACTAATGAGCCACCTAAGCCATCAGCTTTATAGTTAACAGCTAAGTGATAACCAAACATAGCTGCAAAGAAAATGGCGAAGATTGCTAAAGTACCATTCCATACAAATCCGTCAATAGCAATGACTGGTTGCATTGCGTTAACAAAGCCAGTCCAGCCCCATTGTGCGGGATAAGTATTTAACAAGGCATTTAATAATGTTGCAAGAGAACCTGCCATAGTGATAGGCATTGTGGAAATAAAGCCATCACGTAAAGCAACTAACCAGCGAATTGAGCCGATTTTGGTTGCAATAGGAACAAGGTATTTCTCCAACCAATTCATAACTGCTTGCATAAAATATAACCTCCAAAATAATAGCTAACCCATAAATAAAATATTAGTCTTTTGAACCAACCCATGTAGAAAAGAACTTGTTTTGAAACTACTTACCTTCTTTAGCTAATTTCCGATATAAATCGACAATTTCGCCCGCTAAATCACGGAAAGTAATTGCATTCATCAAGTGATCTTGAGAATGAACCATTAACAAAGTAACTTTAACATGATCACCACTTGCTTCTTTGGTTAACATGCTTGTTTGAGAGTTATGTGCTTCAGATAAAGCAGCATCAGCCTCTTTAAGCTTTGCATCGGCACCGTCAAAGTCACCAGTCTTAGCAGCTTGAATCGCTTCCATGGAACTGCTCTTTGCATTACCACCATTAACAATCAATCCCATGATTGATTGTAAATTTTGATCGTCGTCCAATTGTATGGCCTCCTTTCGTTAACAAGGTTAACAAACTAAAAATAATTGCAAAAACCTGTAAAAAGCAGTCAGCAATGAAAACATTTTCATCGCTAAGACCAAGTTTAGCACAATCAAATCTTCACAACAAGTCTGTTTTTATTAAATCTCGATGATTGGTCCAGACCATGTTTTAATTATAATAATATTACCAATGAATTGTCAACCCTTTCATTGCGATATATCAGTAATGAAAGGGTTGCCACGTATTTATCGATCAGCTGCTAAGCCTTGCTATATCAATGACTTTATTGGTCAAAGTGGCTAATTTAAATTAGTTTTTTATGTGGTTTGCCAATGTTTTTTTTATTACGTAAGCGGTTTTTCTTGTGTGCTTTTTTACGCAAGCTACTTGATTCTGACAATGGCTGATCTTTTTTTGATTTTGGTATAGACCATTTTTGAGCCGTACGAATCATCTTTTCGGGCTTAGCGACTGGTTTTTCAGTTTGAAGCTGTTTCTCAGTCAAATAAACTTGGCTTAATTGGTAATGACCAGCCAATAGATGTTGTAAATTACGACGATCATGATCATTACCTAGATTTAATACCACACCAGGTCGGCCCATCCGGCCAGTTCGGCCAGCACGGTGAATATAATTTGTTAAGGAATTAGGCAAATCATAATTGACCACCATTTGCAATTCAGCAAAATCTAAGCCCCGAGCTGCCAACTCAGTGGTTACTAGATAAGTCAGTTCATCACGTCGGAATTGTTGCATCACTCGTTGCCGCTGCTGACTCGTTTCATCACCTAGCAGTAGCCCCACTTTAAGGTTATAGAAAGTTAACGTCTTGGCCAAGGTCTTGGCACTACCACGATTTTTGACAAAAACTAATGCTGCGGTGTGATTTAAAGGACCGCGAGCTAATTGTTTCAAGAACTCTGCTTTGTAGTGATTGCCAACTTCTACGAAATCATGGGCAATGTGTTGTTGTTGTGCATCTTGTTCACGGGTATCAATACGCTCAAATTCATAGCCGAACCACTTCTCCAATTCTGTAAAAATTGGTTGACTTGTAGCCGACATCAAAATCATTTGTGTCTCCGCTGGTAAGGCACCAATCAGCTGACGCGTATCTTCACGATGTTCTTCATCCAGTTGCAGATCTGCTTCATCAATTACTAAGCTCGTTATCCGATCAGCTTTAATGGCCTTGCGATCTAATAATTCAGTTAAACGACCAACTGTTGCAACAATCACTTCCGGATGCTTCTTCAGAGTCGCCAATTGCCGTTGTAAGTTGGCTTTTCCAACAATGCCTTGAACCGACATTTGCACTTGTTGGGCATAAGGTTGTAAAACATCCCGAACCTGAATCACTAATTCAGCACTCGGTTCTAAAATAATCAGCTGGGTCTGTTCACCGGGTTGCAGCGTTTCTAATAAAGGTAAGCCAAATGCTAAAGTTTTACCTTTTCCGGTGGCCGCTAATCCTAAAACAGGCTGACCTTGTTTGATGGGCCAATATACACCTTGCTGAATTGGCGTCGGTGTTTTGAAACCAGATTGTTGCCAAATTTTAAGAAACGGTGTGATTGGTTGTTGATAAGTTGGAATGGTCATTAGTTTTGCTCACTTTCAAAAACAATACCTGCAGAATGGCGTAATTGATCTAAGACATGGTTGACCTGGCCTGTTAATTGCCAGTAATGGTCAAAACGTTCGTCCTCACGATTGGTAAACATCTGGCTGATTGCACTGACTTCGTCGTAGAGTGGGTTTTCGGCAGCATGTTGCGACAAATCGGTGTAAACTGCTGGACTATCATATAGGCGAACGCGCGCTGGCGTCCCTAAATTGTCCAGCCACAACGTTTGCCGATGAGAGTAGACCTCACTTGGCAAGAAGGATTGCTGATCCTTACCAAAAATTAAAGCAACATCAAATTTTTCATAATGAAGCCGTGCCAATCCATGGAGATCAATGTCATTATCGGCTTTAGTAGCGTGGTAATCACATGATAATGGCTCGCCAAACCAATCAACGGCTGCATAGACTAAATAAACCCCCAGATCATACAGGGCACCACCAGCAAACTTAGGCGAAAAAATATTTGGATTTTGACCCGCTTGAAAAGCATCAAAACGGCTAGAATATTTCATATATGCCAAAGTCGCACCGGTAATTTCGTTAAACTGCCGTACTTTCTCAGTAGCTGCCAAATAATTGGCATCATACAAATGGCGAGCACCTTCAATCACATGAAGCTCTGGATGTTGCTGTAAAATCGCATCAATTGCCTGATATTCAGCTGGTGTTACGAAGGCTGGTTTCTCAACAATCACACTCTTCCCGTGTTCTAGGGCAGCCTTAACGTGGCTAAAATGCATGCTATTTGGTGAAGCGACATAAACCACATCTAGATCAGGCGCACTTAGAAATTTCGTTAAATCATCATCGGCAGTTGCTTCTGGAATAAAAAACTCATCAATCAGCGCTTGTGCCTTTGCAGTCGTCCGTGAATATAAATGACTGATTTTAAAAGCCCGACTGGCAATACATGCTTTTAGGAATGTTTTCGTAATTTCACTGGTTCCAATTGTCCCAACATTGGTCATATTGATTATTCCTCTTCTTTCCCTTTACCTCATAGGTTCACTGTTACTCTATTGTAACAAAATTACAACGAAAGATTCATGCTTTTTCATATCAAATTGCGGAAACTGATGATATGATTATGGTTAGTTATTAAAGGAGATCAAAATGCGTATTAAAGATATTTACTCAGCGGGAATTCATGGCATTAATCAAGTTAGCCGCTTCTTAACAAAAACTCATCATCGTAAACAACAACAAAAACGTCAACCCGACTTATCCTTACGTTATGCAGGAAGTTGGTCTTTTACAGACCCACAAACAAAGCAAAAGCACGAAATGGCGATTGGCCGTGACTTCACGATTAAAATTGATCAGAAAGAATTACCAGGCCGAATTATTGGTTTGGATGGTGAACAGCTTGTCTTTCTCGATCACTACGGCTTTCAGCTAAAGGTTTTTGCAAATCACTTAGGACCAATTGAAATTTATGATGAATCCAGTGACCAAACTTATCCAGTCATCAATCATCGCGATCAACCACGCCTACCTAAGGGCACAGATGTCCCGGTTGACGAAGCTGACCATGATTTGGTTTTTGAACTAGATGATTTGGCCTTAGATCAGGATACTGCCGATACAACAGTTACTGAACAGCAAACTGCGGACTCAGCAGCGACCACTAATTTAGATCAAATTGCTGATCAAACAGACCAGACTAGCAATCTAGATGAAGCTGATGCAGCTAAAACAGGTACTAATGATTAGCTGAAGCTTGACTGCAGTCATTAAGATAAGACTGTGAGATCAATTCTTTTGCCAAAAAATAAATCAAACTTTAGGTTCCAAAACGTGTTCTCAAAAGGCAACTGGTTTTGCTTAGCGCCTCTTGTCACACGCTAGTTAAGGTGCGTGAACAATGACTCAGCAACTGACCAAAAAAGAATGGTTAAAATCAGGTAGTCTCTTACTGGCTTACCTACTTTTTCTTGAAATAATTCCGCGACAGCGCCTGTTTTCACTGCGGCATATACTACCGCCAACTTGGCGCACAACTTTTGGTTTAAACGCATTGCTATACGCGCTACCGATTCTGTTGATGTTGCTCTTTTATAGTCAGCATATCATGCAAAATTTTAGTTACTTTCGCCAGCAAACTGGTCAACGAATTAAACAACTACTGCTTTATTATTTCACGATACTGCTTCTTAACAGCGTCGTTGCAAGATTAGTCGGTCAACAAGCTGCTAACCAAAATGCGGTTAATGATGCGACTAAGGGCACACCAATTTGGGCCACTTTTTTATTATTCGTGCTTCTGGGGCCGATGCTGGAAGAAACTGTCTTTCGCCAAATTCTATTAAGTAACTTAAGTCAGCTGATTCCTAAATGGTTGGCAGCCATTATTTCTGGCAGTGCCTTTGTTCTGATTCATGTTAATGCTCCTCAAGATATTATCTTGTATGCGCCCTTAGGCATTGTTTTTACAATGGCTTACTTACGGCAACAAGAAAACATTTCCTTCACGTATAGTCTACATTTGCTGAATAATATAGTGGCTTTGCTAGTCTCAACTTTTTTGATTCATTAACATTAATCATCGCTAATTTGACCAGGTTAATTAGCAAATTAAACAGCATTATTTGAAAAGTAAGTTGAAAAGCAAGTTGCACTAGTTTTTAAAAGAGCCGATGGGCTAATCTCTACTGGTATAAACCAGAGATTAAGCTCATCGGCTCTTTTGATTGAACTATTCATGTTTGGCTACTACCTGAATGAAGTTGATTGTCCTAACACTCATGTTTTAACCAGTGACCAACATGAAGTCCACTAACCTAACGTCAAATAAAATAGGCCCTTGGTCAGCATCAGTCATTTTTCTAACAATCGCGTGCTATTTATGACGTGCTAACTGATGTTGTTGCCAATAATAGACTGGAATACCCAAAGCTGTTAAACCGAGACCGACTAAGGCTAATGATAATTGTGTCATCAAAGTAGAAATAACGATGAATAATCCTCCCGCAATGGCAATTAATGGGACCAGTGGATAACCCCAAACTTTATAAGGACGGAGTAAATCTGGTTGACGGCGGCGTAAAATGAATACCGCGCCAAAAATCATGGTGTTAAAAACCCACATAACAAAAACCAGCATATCAGTTAAATAATTGAAATTTCCCAGTAACATCATCAATAAGGCTACCATCAATTGAAACAAGGCACCCCAAATTGGGACACGCGTGAGGCGAGTAATTTTGCGAAAATACTGCGCCAAGGGAATCGTATTATTAACTCCCATGGCATAAGCCACGCGCATGCCGGTCATGGTATAGCCATTAATCGCGCCGTAAACAGATACAAGAATTCCAATCGTCACCAGGCGACCGCCAGCCTGACCAAAAATAACCCCCGCACTGGCCGCCGCGGCAGTGGGGTTAGTCGCCAACTGACTAATCGGTAATGTTTTTAAAAAGGCCAAATTGATCAACGCATAAACTAACGTCGTTAATCCTAAACCACCAACAATAGCAATCGGCAAATGACGTCGTGGATTTTTCATTTCGCCGGCCATATTACCGACGCTGATCCAACCATCGTAAGCAAACATCGTTGCCAATAAGCCACCATTTAGGGCTGTAAACCAAGAAACGCCATGTCCTGGTTGAAATGGCCATAAGGCGACTGTTTGTCCATGAGGACTAGTTAAGCCAAAAATAATAATCAAGGCAATGGGAATTAATTTGATAAATAAAGTTAAGTTTTGGACCCAACTGCCCAAACGCGCGCCTAACAAATTGAGACCAGTAATTGATAAGGCAACGACGCCAGCAATCGGCACGATCCATGACTGGCTCACACCTAAAAGACTGACAAACTGTGTGGCAAAAATGATACTAAGTGCCGCAATATTAGCTGGATAATATATCAAAATTTGCGCCCAACCAAGTAAAAATGAGGGCATTTTGCCATAAGCAGCTTCAATGTAGTTAACAGCGCCACCAGCTTTCGGAATTGAAGTGGCGATTTCTGCTAAACAAAGTCCACCAGCAATCGTCAAAAAACCAGCAATTACCCAAACCGTCAGTAAGACACTAGCTGAGCGTGTTTGTTGTGCTAGAATCGAGATTTTAAAGAAAACCCCACCGCCAATTACCGTCCCCATGACTGTTGCTAATGCTGAAGTAAGTCCCATCGCTTTTTCTAATTGTACTTTTGGCTGTCCCATATTCACATTCCTTTACGTTCCAAGGTCATTAACAAACATCCCCGACTAAATCAAGTTCATTGTTCATATCTTACAGGTTTTTGGAAATTGAGAAAAGCTTTTTTACGTGCAATTTTTTCACCACAAAACTTTGCAAACGCTCTATTTAGCTAACAATCCCACTATTCATCAATAAAATAAATATCACCGGAATTAACGAACATTTTTGTCACTTCAGGGCAATGATTTTTCGCAAATTGTTGTGGCTATTGGACGTAAACGCTTAAAAATCAGTTGTTAGACTGAGTACCCCACCAGTGAGTATGGTAAAATGAGCTTATTCAAAAGCAAGTCGATTGCTGAACAAAGTTAGGAGGAAACTGGATGTTAGATGATCGCTTGATCGGCATGACCTTTTACAATACATCGCAATTAACGACTGGCGTTGTAGAGTTATTTGGTGTTTATTATCATTATCGCATTGAAGGTCAAGCGCAAATCGGTGATGTTCTCGAAGTCTTTCGAGTTTCGCCACTATTTCTTTACGTACGGCGTCCAGATGATCGACTCAAATTTTAAAGGGAGGCTTTTGTATGTTCAATAATATTGTTACCATTGCCATTGTTGTGGTTGTCCTCATACTTTTGTTATGGATTTTCTTCTCGTCAATCGCAATTATCCATACCGGCGAAGTGGGCATCGTCGAACGATTGGGCGTTTATGTTAAAACTTTGCAACCAGGATTTCATATGGTGGTGCCGTTAATTTATCGCATCATTGAAGTTGTCAATATGAAACAAATTCCCATGCGGGTTGCCGAGCAGGAAGTGATCACTAAAGACAACGTTGTGGTCAAAATTTCAGAAACGTTGAAATACCATATTACTGATGTTAATGCTTATGTTTACAAAAACAAAGACTCAGTTACCAGTATGGTTCAGGACACACGGGCTGCACTGCGGGGTATTATTGGTAACATGGATTTGAACGACGTCTTAAATGGTACTGAACAAATTAACCATTCTCTCTTTGATCAATTAAGTGAAGTAACAGCTGGCTATGGTCTGAATGTTGACCGTGCTAACATTGACTCCGTCGAAGTTGACCAAGATATTCAAGAATCAATGAACAAGTTACTGCGGGCTTCTCGGGAAAAGGAAGCTAACATCATGCAGGCTGAAGGTCTAAAACAAGCTGCTATTGCCAACGCTGAAGGTAGCAAACAGTCCGCTATTTTGCAAGCCGAAGGTAACAAGAAGACCCAGATTTTGGAAGCCGAAGGTCGCGCTCAAAGTCAACGGCTCTTATATGAATCCATTCGTGATCAGATTAATTCTGTTAATGAAGCCTTGGTTAAGGACTCTGATGCGTACTTGCAATATAAGAATATCGAAGCCATGGAAAAGATGGCCGAAGGTGAGAATAACACCATTGTAATGCCAGCTGCTTCTTTGGACCGCTTGGCTGATATTCCTGCAGCTAAAAAGCTTTGGGACCAAACCACCACTGCTAAGCCAGCGCCAAAGAAACTTTAATCTAAAAATTACTAGGCCACTGTTTAAAAACAACTTGGCACCTTAAAAATAATTGTCATTAAAAAACACGCGGCTGTAACAAAAGTCTATTTTCCAAAATAAAATGAACTTTACCAACTGAAACGTGTTCTCAAGCAGCAGCCAGTTGAGCTTAACGCAAAAAAAGCAATCAATTCAGACGAATTGATTGCTTTTTTATGTTAAGGCTCACTAGCTGACCGCTTTTTGTCACGCGCTGATGTTTTGACTAGTTTAACTTTTAGCGCTTGCTATTCTTGGTAATACCGATCTCGTTGCGCTTGCCAATAGTCATGGTCTGCTTGGGTAATTGGTCGTAGAACATGACATGGATTTCCTACTGCAATGACATTAGCAGGAATATCCTTAGTCACAACCGACCCTGAACCAATGACGGTATTATCACCGATGGTTACCCCAGGATTGACCACGGTGCTACCGCCAATCCAAACATTATTGCCAATTGTAATCGGATAACCATACTCTAATTGTTCATTACGAATTGCCGCATCAATTGGATGACCTGCAGTATACAAGCAAACCCGCGGTGCTAGCATGACGTTATCACCAATGTGAATTGGCGCGATATCTAAAAATAAGCAATCATAATTTGCATAAAAGTTCTCGCCAATAAAAGTATTGACGCCATAATCGCAATGGAATTCTGGCTCAATATAAATTTCCTGACCCGTTTTACCAAAAAGCTGTTTCAACAAAGTAACTCGATAGGCCCCCTGTTCTTCAGTCGTTTGGTTATAAATTCGCAAAATCTGTTTCCGACGAGCACTCATCGCCCGCAATTCGGGATCAGCTGCTTTGTAAAGTTCGCCAGCCAACATTCGTTCTTTCTCAGATTTCAAATTAACACTCCTTTAAATCATTCTTGCACACAATTATTACTACCGTAATTAGTAATGACCGCCCCGCAAGTAAGCAATCGTTTAAGTGTAATTTGCAAATTAATTGCTGGCAAGTTTTATTCCAGATTAATTACTAATTCACCTAGTTGCTCAATTCGGCTGACCAACTGATCACCTGAATGCAAAAATTCTTGAGGTGAACGACCAGCGCCAACACCACCTGGTGTCCCGGTAAAAATCAAGTCGCCAGGATATAAGGCCACAATTTGCGATAAGTAACTGACTAACTCCGGCACGCCGAAAATAAGATGTGCCAGCGAGCTCTTTTGCTTTTCAACACCGTTAACAGTCGTGCTTAAAGTTAATGAGCCTAAATCAGCCACTTCGTCAATCGTCGTCAGCCAAGGACCCGTGGGCGCAAAATTCGCGTAAGATTTCGCCAATGAAAATTGTGGTTTATCATTCGCAAACTGTAACTGACGATCAGAGAGATCCTGACCTACCATATAGCCAGCCACATGATCTAATGCTGTCGCCGTGGTGAACTGGCGCCCACCACGGCCAATTACAATAACCAATTCAGTTTCCCAGTCAGTTTGCGGACTGGGAATTTTTACGGTCGGTCGTGGGCCAGCTAACGAACTCGGAAATTTGGTGAACACATTAGGACTTTTAGGTGCTTGCGTTGCTAATTCTGTTAAATGTTCGCGATAATTAAACCCTACAGCAAAAATTTGGCGCGGTGTGGTAACTGGCGCTTGCAGTTCTTGTAATTCTGGTAATGGCTGAACTGGACCTAAATTTAGTACTTGATTTAATTGTGGCAATAGTGCTTGAACAGTTGACTCATTTAAGATTGGTCGATAGTGATTTTCTTGAATTAAGATTGGTTGTTGCTGATACATGGCAAGTTTCATTGCTACCCCTCATTTCAAGTTTAGTTATCTTTATTGTGCCGTTTTCGCTTAGGAATAGCAAAGGAATTGCCACCGCAGCTAGTCTAATCGTTGCCCACTGTTGACACCGGCACTAATAATTGAACTGCATTCTGAATATTCTGGCCGAGCTTGGTCTTAAATGACCTAATTAAACAACCTGACTGCTGGGATCAAGTACCAGTGACTCAGCCACAAGAATTTCACTATATAATTCATGAATGTAACTTGTATCAACCATATGCTGTTTGCTTAAGTCAAACAAATATCGCCGTTCTGCATCAAAGCCCGGTGTTGTTCAGTCGTTTGAGTTGCCGACAAGGTCACATGTTGCAAATTTGTCTGATGCCACTCACGCACAAAAGTAGTTAGAGTATTGGCCTGGATTTGATCACGCAAATCGTAAGTAACATTGGCAGCAACTGGCTGACAGAGGGCCATTTTTTCAATTTCCTTTAGGGCAACAGCTACCATTTCTTGGCGCATTTCTCCCATAATTCGCTGCCGATTTTCCTCATCGGCATCTACTGGCAAGATCACTTTAAAAACGACCAATGGCACCAACATACTAAGCACAATAATAACCGTCTCAACTACCACTGCCAAAGCATAAGTGGTTTGACTCAAATAATTGCTAACAGAAAAGGTCATGGCTAGCGTAACAGTGCCATGAACCCCACCCAACGAAAAAATCAGTGCTGAGCGACGAGAATGATCAGCAACAAAGAAACGGCCATAAAGATAACGTGAACCGATCAGAACGGCGTAAACTAACAACCCTACAGCTAGCCAATGCCAAGAATTATAAAGCACCTGATGATAAGCACGACCGGCAATTATTCGCACCAAATTAACCCCAAGAACGACAAAAATATAGCTATTTAAAATTTCAGTCGTAAACCGAACCATTTGGACACCAAAATGAGTTTGTTTAGGCGAACTAAAGCGGCTGCGCGCCACTTCACTGTTATTAACTAGACCAGCCACCACAACGGCAATAATTCTGGAAACACAGAATGCTTCCGCAACTAAATAAATTACAAATGGGGTAATCAAGTAAATCAAATTTTGGGCAGAAATCACGTTACCATTACTGCGGAGCAATAATTGCCGTAGCAACATCACTGCCATGGCAATCACTAGACCCACAAGAATACCGCCAACCGTGGTAAAGACTAATTCCCAAGTGTTTTGCCAAAAAGTTAACTGACCAGTTCGTAACCACAATAAGCCCGCTTGTAGCAAGACCAATCCAGTGGCATCGTTAAACATCGCTTCGAAAACCAACGCCTTACGAACTGGCTTCGAAATTTTGCGTCCTTCAACCACCGCATCAAAAGCAGTCGCATCAGTTGGCACCGCAATTGCCACAATCACCAAAGCCAGTGCCAGTTGCTCGCCAAAGACCCAGTGCAATAATGCCGCGCCAATGACGGCCGTGGCAATTGCCAACCAAATCGCTGTTCCCATAATACTGCCCAGACGTTTACGAACAAAGAAAATCGGCGTCCGCTGACCCTCAAAATAAAGTAATGGGGCTAGGAAAAGCAGCATAAACATTTCATTATTAAAAGCAGGAATAAAGTGATTAGTCAGTGGCCATAGACCAATTATCAAGCCTAATCCAATACTAATATAAGTACTAGCAACTCCTGGTAAAAACCGCGCCCCCACATTACTGATGACGACGGCCAAAAAAATAATCAACATTCCGATAACCATGGACATTGTTTTTATCCCAATAATTTTCTATCGCTATTATACCCAGTCTAGACAACTGGCACAAACAAAAGCCAGCGCGGTTACTTGAGAAAAATTCGCCAATCAAACTACCGCCCGATTCTAATTCAGACGAATAAAAAGAGCCTAATTGATAACCACTGCTTTTAAAGCCAGCGTGTTAGTCAATCAGGCTACTAATTATTACCAAGATATTCTTTAAATCATGATTCTTAGACCGTCAGTTCATATTGCTGCTAAAAATGCTGCCAAAATTATTTTGTAAAGAAGGTTGTCTGGGCTGCTTGCGTAATGCCTAGTTTGACATGGGCATAGGTCAATCCGCCTTGTAAATACAAGGTGTATGGCGGCCGAATTGGCCCATCACCGGAAAATTCAATTGTGGAACCTTCAATAAAGGACCCTGCTGCCATGACGACTTTATCTTCGTAACCAGCCATTTGTTCTGGAATTGGTTCAACATAAGAATCAACTGGCGAACTTTGTTGAATTGCTTTGGCAAATTTGACCATATCTTCTTGATTACCAAAATTAACGGTCTGAATGAGGTCAGTTCGAGGGTCATCCCATTTCGGTGCCACTGGCAAGCCAAGTGCTTCCAGTAATGCCGCTTCAAAAATAGCACCCTTAATCGCATTGCCCGTAGTTTGTGGCGCTACGAAAAATCCCTGGAACATATCAAGCATCATGCCATAGGTCGCCCCTTCAGCACCGCCAAGACCAGGCACAGTGAAACGATAGCTAACCCGTTCAACTAAATCTTTGCGTCCAACAATGTAACCACCAGTTTTAGCAAAACCACCACCGGCATTTTTAATGAGCGAGCCAGCCATTAAATCAACACCAACATCGAGCGGTTCTTGACGTTCGGAGAATTCACCATAAGCATTATCAGCAAAAATCCAAACATCAGGTTTAACTGAGCGAACAACTTTTACCATCTCGGCAATTTTTGCAATAGTGAACGAAGCCCGGGTTGCATAACCACAAGAACGTTGAATAGCGACGACTTTAGTTTTGTCAGTAATTCGTTGCTTGACGGCTGCAAAATCAACTTCACCATTAGCTAATAGGGGCACATAGTTGACTTTAATGCCATATTCTTTGGGACTGCCAATACCATTACCAGCTAAGCCTAAAACTTCTTGTAAAGTATCATAAGGTTCTCCTGTAATGTACAAAATTTCGTCGCCAGGTCGAACTAGCCCCAGTAAACCAACCCCAATTGCATGAGTACCAGAAACCAATTGGGGCCGAACTAGCGCATCTTCGCCACCAAGTACCTCAGCGTAAATAGCCTCTAAATGATCACGGCCCTCATCAGAATTACCATAACCAGTACTGCCAACTAAATCGGCTTCGGAAACGTGGTTATCCTGAAACGCCCGTAGCACTTTAGCCTGATTATCGAGAATTTGATCATCAATTTCTGCTAAACGTGGGGCAATTTTTGCATCAACTTGGGCCACAATTGCCTGTAATTTGGGATCAATTGCATCTTGCCAACTCATAAAAAAGTCCTCCTCATTATTTAATCACTCATTTATTGTCTAACCCAGAAAATATGATTTCAGGGCGACACTACCCTTTTAAGTATAACCATTTTCCTAAAAAACGATAGCTTGCCCATTAAAATAACTTTTTTTAAACGATGCAACCGCAAAACTGCGGCTGATTTATTTTATTGGAAAATAGTTTGCTTTTGGTTAATAAAATCTTTGTCTTTCCAGCTTGATTGCGTTACACTGATTTACTAGTCAAATTGGAGAGGGGATACGAAATGACAACACTACGTTTTTTGAATGGGACTAAAACAATTGGCGGTAATATTATTGAGATTGCCAATGGTGATAGTCGCGTCATCATGGACTTTGGGGTCGCCGCTGATTTAACTGGGCAAACTGTGGCTGAGGCAATTGCCCAGCATCATTTACCTAATTTGCCCGACCTGTTGTTACCTAATCAAACAACAAAATTCAAGCATCAGGCGATTTTTATTTCACACCTACATTTAGATCATATGGGTGCTTTGCGCTACCTACAAAACCATGACATCCCAATTTATATGTCTGCTGATGGTCTCAAACTTTATCAGTTGTTAATGGCCCAAGGCGTTGAACCTCAGGTAACTAATCTACGACCACTCGCCGATCAGGGAACAATCACAGTGGGTTCCTTGAAAGTCACTGGTTTTCTCAGTGATCATGATGTGATTGCACCAATGGCTTTGCTCATTGAAGATGGCAAGCACAAGTTCATGCATTCTGGTGATGTTCGGATTGGTGGCTATCATCAAGACCGCGTTAATCATTGGTCCGACTTTGTTAAAAATCAATTAGACGTTTATTTGACAGAAGCAACTACTTATAGTTTTGCCAGTGAACAACCACAGATGGTCACTGGGGATCATCATGAGCCAGTGTTAACTGAGCAAGATTTGCCTGAACGATTGACCACTAAAATCAAAACAAGCCAGCAAGTCATTGTGCTCAATCCCTATCCCCGTAACGTTGAACGTTTAATTCGGTTCAACGAAACTGCATTGGCCGCTGGTCGGCCAATGCTTTGGGAGCCAGATTATGCCCAATTGATTCGGACCTTTGCGCCAGAACAGCAAATCAAGGAAATTTCGGAGCAGCCAGTCAATGGTGCACCAGCCAACACGACTTATTATCCTTGGGCTGAAATCGAACAACAATTACAACAAAATCCCCAACAATTTACTTTACAAAACTCTTGGGCGAATCACGATCGCCTAAAATCTTTTGCTGGTGGGCTTTATCTGCATGCTAATGGGGAACCATTAGGTGACTACGATCCACGCTTTGCTCAACTACAAGATTTTCTAACTGAAAATCATTGGACCATTGAGTCCTGTGGTGCCAGCGGCCATGCCAAACGAGCTGATATCCTAGCCTTGGCTACAAAGATCAATGCTCGTCGGACTGTTCCTTGGCATAGTTTCAAACCAGAATTACTAGCCGCTGATTTAAAACAAACTAAGACCGAACCTTGGCTGCCAGAACTGGATCTTTATTACCGCTTTGATTAAACAGTCATCATAAAAAATATCTAAAATAGCCTGTGCGCTAATTTTCGGATTTATCTCGAAAATTAGCGCACAGGCTTTATTACTGTTATCTAGGTCTTAGGCAGTCAGACGTCGTGACAAATAGACCAATAGATGAGTGGCCTTAATTACCAGTATTGTTATTGAAATCAGTAGTGGGACTATCATCGTTAAGATTACGATTAGTCGTGGTCGCTTTGGCTTTTTGATTTAACAAATATTGTTCCATAATGGTAATAATTTGGGGATTATCAAGCATTGCCGAGTGTTGTGCCATTTTCCCGGAAACCGTAATTTGCGTGTAACTCGCTGCCTGTCCTTGATAAATATATTTACCAGCGGCCACGCTGTTAATGGGCACGATCCCATCACTATCATAATTTTGCGTGCCTGACAGTGAATACACGACTAAATCGTCAGGAATTTTTTTACGATTCTTAATGAAATCAGCCAACATTTGTGTTTTACGACTGGTTGAACTCTCCTCAAAATTATAAGGCGTCCCTACTGTCATCAGACACTTCATCGTAATCTCATCATTATCAAAATAATTTTCCAAAAAATCAGTAAAAACTAAGCCGCCGTTGGAATGACCAAAAGCTTTAAAATTGTTAAAATTGTATTTCTTAGTTAATTGTGTGAAAGCACTATTGAACATCTTCGACTCTTTTTTAATATTGTCATAACCATCTTGGTTATTTTCAAAGCCGACAACAATAAAGGGCTCATTATCACCGGGGCGGATTTCCCCGGTAACATTTATTTGACCAGAATTCATTACTTTTAATTTCAGCAAGCTATGCTTCCGCCCATCAGCTTGATTGATTTTTTGAACTAATTCATCGAAGCGATCTTGGGTGGCACTACTACCAGGAATCATAATCACTGGGGACATTTTAGAGTTATGCCGAGTGGCCATTTGCTTAACATTAGCTTGCGTCCAGGCATAAGAAGGAAACGCCAAAATGATGATTAGGCCAAAGAAAATGCCAAGAAGTAACCAGCTTTTTTTATTACGAAAGAACTTTTTAATTAGCTTCATGTGCTAAAGCTCCCTCCTGATCGGTTACCTGATCAACATTTTCAGTTAAGCGAATAAATGGCAGATAAAGTAGTACATCCAAAATCAAAATAAATGCAGCCACGACCAGCGCCATAATATTACCATTGGTGCCAATAAATGGTACGAGTGGTCCCGGCGTTCCTGAAGGTACTGGGTAAGCTACTGGCGGCATGACTTTCAACCAAATAAATAAACTAGCGACTGCCATGTTAAACAATGGCATTAAAGTAAAGGGAATCAAGTAGAGTGGATTCAATAAAACAGGAATCCCGATCATCACTGGAAAATTAGTATTAAAAATTGCAGGAAATAAGCTCCATTGACTAACAATCCGAGAATTTCGACTATGACTGGCGACAATCATGGCAATCACCAGCGCCAATAAAACACCAGTGCCACCAAAAGTACCAAAACTATGGTAAAGTGAGCTAGCCGAATAAGGATGCGGGATTTTCCAACTTGAGCCATGACTGAGGGCATAGCTTAAGTTATCCCATACTTCAGTTTCAACCACCTTAGTTGAGAAGGCTAGTGGTCCAGCAAAGCCAAACCAAGCTAAAACAGTTGTTAGCAAAGCACTGGTCATGGTAAACATGAAACTGCTTGGTTGGTTCGTAAAGTTTTGAATTGTATTCAAGACATAAGAATCAATTCGATAATAGCGGACTAACCCAAACACAGCATGTAAGACTAATGCCCAAAAAACAGCCACAAAAATTGGTTTTAAGGCGCCAAAAGCCCGACTCAAAATTAAATCATTCTGAGGTTGTGGTTCCTGAGCATCCATGCCATGGCGTTTAAAAATACGCCCCACTAAGTAGCCAACCAAAATACCAACTAATAACCAATGATAGTCGTAGTAACGCATCTCAATTGTTACGGTGTTCCCCTTCATGCGATGAAAGAAAATCAAGCCATAACAAATCGCTGCGGTTAAACCAGCCATTTGATCATCTTTTTGATAATGCTTGGCCGTATACTTTGCCGCTTCGAAAGCACCCGCAATCGTTAACATTCCCAAAGTCAACTGGCTTAAATCATCAAATAACACACGTAGTGCTTGATAGTGAGGCAGCCAGGCATTAATTTCAAAAATGCTTCCGAAAAATCCCCCAACAGATAAAAATGAAGTCGAAATAACTTGGGCAAAGGCACCTAATAATGCAAATGGAAATAAAATGACTAATGTTCGCTGAATGATTTGAAAAAATGAATAGCCTTTCATTCTAGTTAAAATCTTGACTAAACGTGCCATAACGCCCATCTCCCCATGGATAAATGCGACTTTTACACCTTGATTTTACAAGTCTACTACTAATTGTCAACTGATTGTTTCTTGATTTTTCAAACATTAATGAAAAAATATTCATTAATATTAACTGCTACCTAGAAATAATTGGTAAAATAACGCTATGATGATTATTCAGCTTAGTGTTAAGAACAGGAGCCCCCGATGAATGATGATTTAACCCGCCGCGCTGGTTGGCATGAAGCAATTCCGATTGGTTTTAGTTATTTCGGCATCAGCTTGGCCTTAGGAATTGTTGGTCGCGCCGCTGGTATTAGTCCTGGCCTAATGTTACTAATGTCGGCTTTGATTTTTGCCGGTTCAGCCCAATTTGTGTTAATCAGTCTGCTGCTGACCCAAGAACCAGTGATGGCAATTGTTGCCGCAACTTTCTTGATCAATGCACGTTTAATCTTATTAGGGATTACTTTGGCGCCGCATTTTAAGCAACAATCTTTCTTAAAAACCATTTTACTGGCCAGCCTCCTAACTGATGAAAGCTTTGCCTTAGCAATTAATAAAATTAACTATACTAAGGGACGACTAACCTTTGCTTGGTTTCATGGCGCCGCACTACTGCCTTATCTGGTCTGTTTAAGTGCGACCTTGATTGGTGCACTTCTTGGTGGTTTATTAACTAATCCTGAACGTTTTGGTGTTGATTTTGCAGTCATTGCTATGTTTATCGGTCTGACCTATTTACAGTTTGAATCAGACCAACAATTACCCAAAACGTTACAACTGATTTTAATTGGCTGCAGTTTAGTGATGGTTTACTTCGGTATGATCATTATTCCTGGACGACTATTAATTCTCGCGGTAACTTTAGTTGGCTGCGCAATTGGAGTGATTTTAAAACATGTCTACTTTTAACTACACGATCTTAACAATTCTCGGTTGTGGCCTAGTCACCTGGCTATCGCGAATATTACCATTTATTTTATTGAAAAAATTCAATCTTTCTGAAACTGTGCTAGAGTATCTTAGCTTTGTGCCGATTGTAATTATGTCAGCACTTTGGTTCAGCAGCCTCTTCACGCAGCACTTAGGTCACTTACCAACTGTTAATTGGCCGAACTTAATTGCCTCTGGTCCCACCCTACTTAGTGCCATTTTATCTAAGAATTTACTGGTGATTGTGCTTGTTGGTGTCTGCTCGTTAGGCGTGATCCGACTAATCGCCGGTAACTAATATTCAGAAAGTGATGTCCAATTAATGAATGCAGAATTGACGATTAAAAGTGCCATTCGAGAAACATTACCAACTGTTTTTGGTTACTTAGGAATCGGCGTGGCTTTTGGCCTAGTAGGTCACGCTGCTGGCTTAAGTCCAATAATCATTTTCTTAATGTCAGCAATTATTTATGGTGGTTCAGCACAATTCATTACCGTAAGTTTGCTGGCCACCAGTAGTCCGATTCTATCGATCATTGCTACGACATTTTTGATTAATTCGCGGATGATTTTATTAAGCTTGACAATTGCTCCCTATTTTGAACATAAAAGTTTGACTGATAATATTCTAATTGGTACTTTGCTGACCGATGAAAGTTTTGCCTTAGGGATGAACAAACTAAACTACACTGACAATCAGCTTAACTTCCCCTGGTTGAACACAGCGAATTTAATTGCTTACCTCACTTGGGTCATGGCATCGCTAATCGGCGCCTTACTAGGTAATTTCATCCAAAATCCGGCCCGTTTTGGTCTCGACTTTGCCATTGTCGCAATGTTCATTGGGCTCCTCTATTTACAGGTTATTGCTGACAAGCGGCTCAATTATCTACTACAAGTCACAGTTATCGGACTCACATTAGGCTTAACTTATCTGGGGCTGATCATTATTCCAAGTAGTCTTTTAGTATTAGTTGTGACCATTGTTGGCTGTATCCTCGGTGTGTTTTTTAAAAAAATTTGGCGGCATTGATTTACCTCAGCTTGATCAGCTTGCTCAGCTTGCTCAGCTTGCTCAGCTTAAGCTTATAAGTATCAATGTTCACTCGTCAATCTTCTTGCTTAGCCAACGCGGCGTTTAAGGCTAAGGGGGATTGTTTTAGGCAAAGTAATAGACAACTCCGTTGCAGCCAGCGAGTTGTGGAACGCTACTTAAACTGGTGCCAAGTCTTCCTTAATTTGGGAAGGTGGTTGCTGGGCGATTTTGAGGGCGTGGAACGGCGTGGGCATTGATTTAAGCTTTTTCTGCGAAAAATCTTAAATACAAGCCTTATTCTAAACGGTAAACCGTTAAGAATAATTTCACACCTGACGCCAATCGCCCAGCAACCACCAGATAAAACTAACAGAATTGAGCACCACTGTAAGTAAACTAGATTGCAGTATACAACAAAGCCTGTGTGACAATCTTTCAAGATAAAATTGAAAGGTATCACACAGGCTATTTGGGTCTAACTATTCAATTATTGCTGCTGAGTGAATTAAGTTGTTTAATCCTACTATAACTGCCTTAACCACTAACAACAGTGAAAATCACTAACTCAACTCCAGACGGAATGGAGGGACCGGGTTGTCAGCCGCGAAATTATTGTTAGTGCTTTAGCACTTACAATAAGCCTCGAATTTGAGATTTTCGCAGAAAAGCTCAAATCGACGGCCGCTGCGTTCCACAACCCGCAGCCCGCAATGCAGTCAGAACCAAGTCTGCTTCAAAACTTCACCGGGTTTTAGTGCTTTTGAACTTTGGTTTGTAATTGGCTTCAATCAATGCCGGCAGCGTTCCACGACAAGCAGCCTGCAATGGAGTCAGAACCAAGTCTGTTTCAAAAACTTCACCAGATTTTAGTACTTTGAACTTGGGTCTGTAATTGGTTTCAATCAGCCGGCGTTCCACGACAAGCAGCCCGCAATGCAGTCAGAACCAAGTCTGTTTCAAAAGCTTCACTAGGTTTTAGTGCTTTTGAACTTGGGTCTGCAGTTGACTCAAATCAATCCCGGCCGCGTTTCACCAACTAATCAGCCAATAAATCAGGATAAACCACATCCAACAATTGGAACTGCCCATCAGCAAATTGATACTTAAAAATCGTACAGTTGCGGACACCATGAGTCAGCTTATCAGTTGTTCCAACTGCTCGCCGCAAAAAGTTATGACAAGCACCACCGTGAGAAACAGCCAAGACTGTTTCGTTTTCCGGCCGTTGCATTAGGTCCTCCAGCGTGCCGTAAACTCGTTCTTCGACTTGTTCCTGAGTTTCACCGCCAAATTGTTGGAAGTAATCACCATAAGGTGGTTGTGGATTTAAGGACTCATCTTGACCTTCATAAACACCAAATCCCCATTCGCGCAAACCTTTTAGGCGCTGATAGGGCATTTTTTGTGCAGTTACTATTTCCAACGTATCGCTGGTTCGCTCGGCTGTAGAGCAAAAAGCGTGATCAAACGTAATTTGATGATCACGAAAATATTGACCTGCTAATTGGGCCTGATTAATCCCGTTCTCTGTTAGCGGTGAGTCACACCAACCTTGAATTTTATGGTGTACATTAAATATGTGTTTCACCATGACGCATTAAATAAAGTATTTTTGTCAAATTGCCTGACTCCTAATCTAAATATTTTGCCAAACTGGCGACGATACCATCATTGTTATTCGTTAAAGTAACTTCATCAGCGGCTAAGCGAATTTTCTCTTTGGAATTGGCCATTGCGACGCCGATCCCGGCAAAATTCAACATTGCCAAGTCATTCTCATCATCACCAAATGCTATCAATTCTGAAGCAGTTAAACCAATTTTAGGTAACAAATGGGCTAGTGCCGTTCCCTTGTCCACACCTAAATTCGTGAATTCAAAGTAGAAATCTGCCGTAAACATCGCGTTAAGGTCATGGGCAAAAGGTGCCGCAATCGCTGCCGAATTGGCCCGTAAATATTCTGGTTGACCAGCCAACAGAATTTTATTGATTGGTTCACTAACAAAAGCAGCTAAGTCAGGCTGCTCGCACAACTGCAAACGGTCATTGCGGGCCTCATACTCGATGATATTGCGGTCTTCAGTAGGTAAATGTAATAAATTATGATAAACATCATTCACATAAAGATAATCACCTAAGGCAACCATCGGCATCACCTCAAAGCTCTTAGCATGATTGAGAATGGCCTTTGACTGAATCACTGTCATTGCCCGATTATAAATCACTTGCTGCGTCTGGCAGTCAATTACCTGCGAGCCATTAAAAGCCACTACCAACCCATGATGCTGATCCATAGCCAGTTCTTGAACATATCTTTCAGTTCCTTTAGCAGGGCGACCAGTTGCCAAAATCAAGCGCACACCATTCATCTGAGCTGCTAATAAAGCCGCTTTAGTTCGCGGCGAAATTTCTTTATCATCATTAGTTAAAGTACCATCAATATCTAGCGTAATTGCTTTAATCAAGCTGCCAACTCCTTCAACAAATTAAACAAGGCTTATTATAAGTATAACAAGTTCGTCCCGCGATTGTCAGATGACCGACAATATTTATGTCTAATCTAACCGGATTTTTCGAAGAACATCTGAATGACTTATTGTTCTGGAAACTTAGTGAACTATTAAAACAGCGCTAGTTTTAACACCACTGCGAGTTACTTATCGAGAAACTAGGCGACGCTGGGACACTGCTACGCCGCCCCTTGAAACATAATTTAAGCCACTACGACAACCAGTATGATTAAATTCAGAGCAATTTACATAAATCCAGTTAATTTCACTCGCTTTTCGGAGAAGGGTCATACAGTTTTGGCAAAACATTTACTGGGACTTCATTTTCAGAAATTGTTTGCGGACCAACAACCACCCGTAAAGTGCTAGCTTTCAACTTAATAAAACTATTTGCTGGTAATGGCTGGGGATGACGACCAGAAATCTCAAAGGTACGAATCATTTTTTGACCACTTTTCGTGACAACGGCAATTTTATAATGATAAGCATAATGATTCGATTCAGGCTCACCAGCAAGATTTTTAGCAATTTCTTTAACGGGAACCTGAGCTGGGACAATCGCATAAGCTTCAGTCCCGAGATAAGTTTGTTGATAATATTTAAACCCACAATAGCCAATTAAACTGACCACTAGAACGGCGATGACTGCAAGTATTTTTTTCATTCGAAACCTCGTTCATTAATTAATGGCTTTATTTTAAAAAATAAGCCCCAACCAGACCATCGAATTAACTTGCAAAATTGTAAGTTTGTCACCAAAAATAACCTCACGGTAACGTATTCTCAAAAGACAACCGGTTCCGCTTAACGCAAAAATGACGAGCAATTCTTTTCGAATTGTTCGTCATTTTACATTAATGCTCACCGGCTAAAATAAATTGATTTTCGCTAAACCAACTACCCCTGATATCACAACAATTTTAACGTTGACCTGGGTTAATTGCGCAAGTGGTAACTGCAGATCAATCCCCACTAATGGGCCTGCAAAGATTTCTTGGTCATTGACAACAACTTGAATTTGACTGTTGGCTGCCGTCAATTGATCATCAAAACATAATTGCACTTGCTTCGCCGGCGCTTGATTCCAGAAAGTATAAGTCACAAATTCACTTTCGTGGAGCCGCAGCCGATAATCATCCAAATGAACATCAAAAGTTGATTGGCCAGGTTGCTGAAGGTCAGGAACGATGATATCCAGATTCTTGCCCTGATGATACTTGACGAAATTACTACGGGCAGTTGCACCACGGTAACTACCGGGTACTTCAGAAAAATTAACTGCTGCGTAGGTAACCGGTGGTTTCAAAAGAATGTGCCGATCAACGTCTGGATTAGGCAGACAATTGGCGAATTTAATATTATCTAGGTAGTCAGCCAAGATTGTCTTCACTTGACTTGCTGCGGGTTTACGACCAGTTTGCAAGTAATCCATGATCAATGACCAATTATCAGGTGTTTTGACGGTGACGCCACTGTTTTGCCGACCCATTTTTTTATAGGTCCAGAAATGACGACTGACTTGATTAGCTTCGCAAAGTTGGGCCATGCCGGCAAACCAACGATCATTATTTTCCCCAGTCTCACCTAACCACAGCGGCACATCATATTGCCGGCTAACTACCAGAAATTCCGCAAAAGTTTCCTGGCTTGGTAATACACCGTAACGATGAAAATGAATCACATAATTGTCATCATAGTGATGATTGAAGACACTTGGATCACTGGCCCAATGATAACCTTCCAAAGAGAACATATGGCGGGCATCAACGGCATGAATTTTAGCAATCGCTTCATCATAGAATTGTGCTAATTTCGGTAATAAATAATCGAAATCTTGTAAATGGTCGTTGCCAGGCCGAATTGGTTCGTTTAACAAATCATAGCCTGCCACTGCTGGTTCATCAGCATAGCGTCGCGCGATGAATTGCCATAGTTGTAATGCTTGGTGCCAATATTCTGGCACCAAATACAGATTAGGCACATCGCCAATTGAATCATCAATATTCGCACCAGTTTGACCACCAGGTGCCCCGTGCATATCGATCCAAACGTAAAGGTCATATTTCTTAGCCCAGGCAATTGCTTGGTCCATTAAATAGAAGTTACGTTCATCAACCTCACCAGCATCATCGAGAAAAAGACTAGCGTTGAATGGCAAGCGCAATGAATTATAACCTTGCTGATGAATATAAGCCACATCAGCTTCGGTAAAATAATTATCGCGATAAGCTTGCCAGAAATCTTGAGCGAACTCTTGATCAGTTAAATCAGCAATCGTTTGTTCAATTCGACGGGGCCGATCAAACAATTGACCATGGGCTTGCCACATATAACCTTCTTGTAGCAACCAGTTGCCAATGCCCCAACCTTTTAACAGAATGGGCTGGCCATCTTCAGTGACAATTTGCCGACCTTGAGTTTTTAAAAATTTCGTAATCATGATAATCTCCAATCTAAGCTTCTTGCCGTTGCATTGCTTGGTAGACAGCGCCAATAATGCCGGCGTTATTCATTAGCTTCGCTGGTTTGATTTGAGCAATGGTCTGATCTTTGACCTCAGAAACGCTGACATGACGTAATTCCAAATCAGTCAAAGCTGCATTCAAGTCGTGAATAAAGGTTGGGTTAGCGCTAATACCACCACCAATTAAGACAACTTCTGGGTCGTAACAAACGATCAGGTTTAAAATCCCAGTTGCTAAATCATAATAGAATTTATCCAACGTCATTTGAGCCAATTTCTCACCAGCTGCAGCTGCTTGGAAAATCACCCGAGCATCGATCAACCGTTCAAATTCGGGATCTAATTGTTGTTTGGCCAAAGTATACGTATGGCAAAGACCGCCAACAATCGCACTAGATTTATTCAGTGAGGCATCCTCTAAATCGCGGGTAAAGTCTAAATCATGCGTCAACATCCAGCCAAATTCACCGGCCATCCCATGAGCGCCACGATAAAGTTGATTATTAATAATCGCACCGCCACCGAAACCAGTTCCTAAGACTAAGCAAAGATAATTCTCAATCCCTTGGGCGGCACCCAACCAGTGTTCAGCAATGGCTGCTGCATTAGCATCATTTTCAACGTTGGTTGGTAAGTTCGTCCGTTGTTCCATTTCAGCTTTCAGGTTAACGCCGATCATGCTGCGCACTGCCCCAGCGGTGACTAGAAAACCGTTATTTTTAATAATACCGGGCATACTGATCCCGATGCCAGCTAAATCTGTTGCTTGTGTTTGATAATCAGTGACAATTTTAGTTAATTGTTCTAAAAAATCGTTTTTATTTAATGGTGTTGGCACGGCGCCTTGGGCCTGAATCTGCCCGGCATGATCCACGAGACCGTATTTGATCGTCGTTCCACCAACATCAATTCCAATATAGTGTTGCATGATTAATTCTGCCCTTCTGTGTCGTCATACTTCTGAAAAATATGAGTCATAATTTTACTATTGATCATCGCGGCTCCAGCTACTCCTAGGAAAACCCAGAGGAAGAATAACTTAGGTAACAGGATCGGGAACAACACGATCAGCACCGCATTGCTAATGAAACAAACAATACTTAAGGCTGCGTTCTGGAAACTAAGCACCAAGGCGTTGCGGATTTGCGCACCAAGTTGGTTCTCATAATGAGCTAACATTGGGAAAAGATATTCACTGGTAAATAAGAAGATTGCTGATAAACTGACCATAATAATCACAATGATCGGTTGCTTCTGGAACAAGGCATAACGGATAGCGTAAAAGAAGAACAAAGCACCAACTAACATACCCAGACCAGCAACGAATCCTTGCTTAAAGTTACTTTTAAAAGCTGCCATATACGTCCGATAAAGGGCCGGTTCGTCGCCATTAGCAATTTTTAAAGTACAGTGATATAAGGCTACTGTCGATGCACCAATCGTCACAATTGGAAATGAGGTCAACAAGAATAGCAGATTCAAGCACAGTACCTGATAAATAATGGTCATGGCTCGGAATAAACCACCATTCATACTGAAAATTTTCTTCATCGACATGCAGCTCCTTTGTTAGCGATTACTTCTGGGAACTAAGAAAGCCAGGATTTTCCCTGGCCATCTCAGTAAACAATTAACATTGTCAACTTAACCTGGATTACTTCATGTTAAGCTTTTTCTTATTAGCAACAATATTAGCATCACGCGTCTTATTGATTGCTTCAATACTATTTTCTTTCTGGAACTTCTTGTACTTAGCTAAGGCACTATCAAACTCTGCTTTATCCTTGGCCCGGATCATTGAAACCATCGTTGTACTCCAGTTCGTTTGGATGGCACTTAAAGCCCGTGCTTCTTGAGTACCAGGATCTGGCGCAATGTTTTCAATGACGAATTGTGGCTTCAAATACTTCTTGCCCCAATCTTGCATTTGCCAAACAGCTTTAACATATGAATCCTTGTTCAAAGCTTTATAACGGTCATGACCGAAGAGGATAAACTCACCAATCCGATAATCTTTTTGCCATTTAGTTGGTTGTTCAACTTGCAACTTCTTAGCAAATGGTGTCCAGCTAACTTTACCATCAGCAGCTTGAGTATACATCTTACCCTTTTCACCGAAGTTTGTTAACATTTGACCCTTATTGCTTAAGAGATATTCATAAACTTGAATAGCTTTAGCAGGGTGCTTTGATTTGTTAGAAATATAGTTGATCAACCAGCCAGAAATACCTGCTTGAGATAATGTTGGTTTACGACCGACTGTGCTTTGGATCCCATCGATTGCTAAGTACGCAGCGTTCGGACTCTTAGTAGCGAAGTTTTGTAAGTCAGTCCCCTGGTTAACATCAGAACCCATCATCATCGTAGCATATTTACCATTGGCAACTTTTTCTTTAAAAGCGTTAGAGTCATCAGTAAAGCTATCATCACTAATGTTACCGTCAGCATGAACTTCACGGAAAGCATTCAACCATTTAATATAATCTGAGTCCAAATCACGATCATAATATTTACCATTCTTCGTAATTGGCACACCTAACATATCTTGAACCACATTTTCTAATGAACTATTACCACCACTGAAGTCATTAAAACCAAATGGAATTAAGTCAGGGAATTTTTCTTTAATTGCTTTCATCCCTTTAACAAAGCCTTCTGGTGTCGTAAAGTCTTGATCACCAATCGCATCTTTAACGTCCTGACGAATGATGAAGGCGTCACGTGGTAAAATCTTACCACTCTTGTAATCAGCTGGTGTATTTGAGTAGTTAGGGTAACCATAAGTTTGACCCTTGATCTTGTACCAGTTCAACGTATCTTTTTGTGCAACCTTGTAGAAATATGGGTCGTATTTAGTGGCTAAATCTTGTAATGAGTATGCCCAAGTATTAGCTGTCCGAGCAACCTTTGAGTTAGGGTCATCAATCGTGATCATATCAGGCATGTTACCACTGGCAAAATAAGTATTTAATTTCGTATCATCACCAGTGACGAACTTGATATTCACATTCAAATCTTTCTTAATTTGTTTGGTGATGTAATCCTTGCCGTAATCTTTATTCCACCATTCCTCTTTGACAAACCAAGTCAAATTAGTGGTCTTGCTCTTATCACTCTTCCAAGCTGGTGTATCCTTGCTAACCTTGTATGAAGCCTTTGGTAAGTTGCTAGAACTACTGCTATCAGATTTCTTGCCGCCACAAGCCGTTAAAATAAGTGCAGATCCCAAAACGACGACTGCTGATAGTGCCCGTAAAATTCCTTTTTTCTTCATTACTGTATCCCTACCTCTTCAAATTATTCTTTTACTGCGCCAAGCATTGTACCTGTTACAAAATACTTCTGCAAAAATGGATAAAGAACCAAGATTGGTAGCATTGTTACCACGATTGTAGCTAACTGCACCCCCTTCGATGATGTTGCAATTGTAATCTGGGCATTCAACCCATTTGCTGCCGCTGCTTGCGATTTGACGATAATATCGTACAAGCGCATTTGCATTGGATATAAGGCTTCATTAGTGACATAAAGCTTAGCAGTCATGAAGTCATTCCATTGCCAAACGCCGTGGAATAAACCGATGGTGGCTAATGCTGGTTTAGATAATGGCACGATAATTGAGAAGAAGATTTTCCAATCACTGGCCCCATCGATTTTGGCTGATTCTTCCAAGGAATCAGGAATATCCCGGAAGAAGTTCATTAAGATAACCATGTCATAATAGCTGAACATTGCTGGTAAGATGTAAACCCAGAACGAATTGAGTAAACCTAATGACTTGATCAATAGGTAGGTTGGAATCATCCCACCTGAGAAGAACATCGTGATAATCCCCATGGCCGAATATAATTTACGACCACGTAGCCGCCGTTTACTCAAGGCATAAGCGACAATCGAGCAGAGGAATAAATGGAAGATAACCCCGACTAAGGTTTTGGCAACGGAGATAAACATTGATTGCCAAATGCCGCTGTCATTAAAAACCGACACATAATTAGCAATTGATAACTTATTTGGCCAGAAAACAAAGGAAGTCGCGTTTTTATCGGCAAAGGATGAAATAACGATATT
The DNA here is from genome assembly GCF_003946675.1 of Lapidilactobacillus gannanensis. GTDB lineage: Bacteria > Bacillota > Bacilli > Lactobacillales > Lactobacillaceae > Lapidilactobacillus > Lapidilactobacillus gannanensis. Next base: position 38,830 of record NZ_RHOT01000014.1, read on the forward strand.
CCACATTGGAATCAAGATAATCAATGAGAATAAAGTCATAATGACCACGTTGACGACATCAAAGACTTTGTTACCCTTAGTTTTACGAACCTTGGAAAGATTACTCTTAGTTTGTTTCTTCGATAACATCATTTTTACGCACCCCGCTTACAAGACTGATTGATTATCATTCAGTTTCTTAGTGACCAAGTTAGTGATCGTCAAGAGGACAACTGAGATAATCCCGACACCTAAACCTACGGCAGTCGCGTAAGAGAAGTCACCTTGCGTTAAACCGACTCGATAAACATAGGAATTAATAACTTCGGCTTTGGGTTGGTTTTGTGAGTTCATCAAAACCAAAGTTTGATCCAAGTTAGAATTGAATAACCCAGAAACTGATAGAATCAAGTTCAAAGCAATAATATTGCTCATTTCAGGAATCGTAATGCTCCAAATTTGGCGAAGCTTGGAAGCACCATCCATTTCAGCTGCTTCATAATAGGTTGGATCAATTTTAGACATGGTAGCCAGATATAAAATTGTGCCCCAGCCGGCTTCCTTCCATACATCAGATAAGGAAGCAATGCTCCAATAACCGCCGGCGTTTAACATGTGGTTCGTGTGAATATTGAAACCTAACATGTTCAGCAAACCATTTAACATCCCGTTAGAAGACATCCAAGTGATCAACATCCCACCTAAGATGATCCAAGATAAGAAGTGAGGTAAATAAGTAATTGTCTGAACAACCTTCTTAAATGGTGCCCAGTTCAGTTCGAAAATCATAATGGCAAGAATAATAGGTAAGAAAAACTCAATTACTAATTTGATGGTACTGATACCCACCGTATTTTGAACTGATTGCCAGAAATACTTATCTTGCAAAATCGTTTGGAAGTTTTGCATGCCGACCCAAGGTGAATCCTGAATCGTACTAGTTACGGAATAACTCTTAAACGCCAACGTCAACCCATAAATTGGAATGAAGTTGAAAATAATCATACAGATGATACCTGGTAGGACCATTGTCTGCAGTTGCCATTGCCGTGCCCAATCGCGACACCAATTAGCAACTTTTTTTCCTACCGTTTTGTTGCTCTTTGCTTCGGAATTCATGATTACTCCTCCTGAAATAAAAACGTTTTTATTTTTATTTAAAAAACTGGAACCAATTTAACCTAGATGTTCCGGGCTGACTTCCGAATAATCAGTTCCCCTGGTAATACTTTGGCTGCCACATTACGTTCACCCTTAATCAGTTGTAATAACAGATTAATTGACTGCCGCGCTTGAGCGGCAATCGGGTTGCGAATTGTGGTTAGCGCTGGACTAAAGTACTCAGCAATATCAATATCATCAAAACCAATGACACTCACATCTTCCGGCACGTTATAACCTTCATATTTCAAGGCTTTCATCGCCCCAATGGCACTGATATCATTACCAGCAACAAAGGCGGTGGGAATCTCAGTGCCTTGAATGCGCGCACTACGAATGAAAGAAAGTACGGCATTATAAGCCGCTTCTTCTTCAAACAGCCCTTGCAACAAGTATGATGGCGGAATTGCCAGCGAACGCTCAGCCAGGGCTTTACGCAAACCAGCTAGACGCTGCTCACTATCATAAACGCCTTCAAACCCAGCAATATAAGCGATTTTTCGATGACCAAGATTCAATAGATAGTTACCAACATCATAACCAGCTTGAAATGAATCAAAGATAACACTCGTCGCATATTCCGACGTATACTTCCGATCAAGAAACACGACTGGCATTTTCTCCGAGTTAAGAATTTCTAAATCCTGATCCGAAATAACCAAATCAAACAGCAAAACCCCGTCAAACAAGTTACCACGAATGGTATTCATAATCTGGTGACGATCACTGGAAATATAGACGTTTAAGCCATAACCACTTTTTTCACTGAAATGTGCCAAAGCATCCATTAACAGTGAGAAATAAGGGCCAGTCACACTAGATGTAAAGAAGCCAATTGTTTGGGTTGAACCAGACTTGAGCCGCTGTCCAATCAGATTTGGTGAATATTCAAGCCGTTGGGCAACTTCCAAAATGTGCTTCTTGGTATCTGGTTTAACAACGTTGACATCATTCAAAGCTTTAGAAACTGTTGAAATGGAAACACCTGCTTCTCGTGCCACGTCCTTGATTGTAACTTTTGTCATTGCCGTTCCTCCAGAAATTGTTAAAGCGTTTCCACATCCAATACAATAGCACATGATTTTCGCAGATGCAATAGTTTTTTGAAAACGTTTATATTTTTGAAATGTATATTTATCAGCATTTACCGCCATACCAATCATACGCCAAATACAGTCAAAATGCTAATCTATCGCGAATAAGTCACTTACATTTGAAACTAATCCAATGAATTAGTCTTCACTATAAAAAACAAAACCAATTGAGAATTATTTATTTTTTTTCGGCTAATTAAGCGTTATTTCGCACACCCCACAACTAAATTACTACTGAAATTTATTCGGAATCTCTCAAAATGACCATGGTCCCATCAGTGAATTTGTTAGTTGACATTGGGTAAAAATCTGATTATAGCATTTCTGTTAGCTAGCTAGCAGAAAGTAGATGAATATTCATGCAGCAAAATATGGGGCGACTTTTAAAAATCGCGAGTAATCAAATGAGCCGTGACTTAGACCGTTTCGCCGAGAAATATGGCTCAACGGGTACCCAAATGTCAATTATCGATTATCTAAGCCGTCATCCGCAAAATGAAGTCAAACAACACGAATTAGAACAAGAATTCAATATTCAACGTTCAACCACAACCGTGCTCTTACAGCGAATGGAGAAAAAAGGTTTGATCATTCGGAAAACTAGTGCGACGGATAGCCGCCAAAAAGCTGTGGCCTTAACGCCAGCAGCAACTAAACTGAGTCAGGTTTTCGCTGAGTATCTCGCGCAAGAAGAACAGGCCCTTACCCAAAGCTTTAGTCCTGACGAACTGGCGCTTTTTGAACGATTCTTAAATTTTTACATTGCCAGAGGAGCAAAAAAACATGAATAAACCCAAAATTCCTGGAAAAGTTTTCGGTGCAATTATTGCCACTGGCTTAATGTCATTCTGTGGTGTCATTGTGGAAACTGCCATGAATATCACCTTTCCCACTTTAATGACCGAATTTCAAGTGACGACTAGTACTGTTCAGTGGATGACCACGATTTATTTACTGATTGTGGCAATTATCGTGCCGCTATCAGCCAATCTTAAACGCTCCTTTGCCACGCGAAAATTATTTCTCACTGCTAATTTACTTTTCATCACGGGAGTTATCTTAGATCTTGTGGCACCAAATTTTGCAATCCTATTAATTGGCCGAGTCGTGCAAGGATTAGGCACTGGGATTGCTTTGCCACTCATGTTCAATATTATTTTAGAACAGGTCCCTGCTGAAAAAATCGGTTTGATGATGGGTATTGGTACTTTAATTACCGCCATTGCCCCGGCAATTGGTCCAACTTTTGGCGGTTTAGTTGTCACTAGTCTCGGTTGGCGTTACATCTTTGCCTTCTTATTGCCAATTTTGCTTTGTTCCTTAATTCTTGGTCGGCTAACGATCCAACAGAAAACACCAATTCATTTTACTTGGCTAGACGTACCCAGCGTGCTGGCAATTAGCGCCACTTTTATTGGCCTCATTTTGGGATTGAATCAAATCGGCAATCATTCATTCTGGTGTTGGCCAGTGGCAGGCGCATTAGTGATTGGTATTTTGGGTGCGATTGTACTGGTCTTCCGTTCTAAGAAGTTAACTAGTCCCATTATTAACTTTCAAGTTTTCCATTATTTACGCTTTAGTGGTTATGTCGCTGCCTTTTTCATCATGCAATTAATTGCGCTAGGGCTCTCTTTCATTTTGCCAAATTATATTCAACTAGTGAATAGCCAAACTGCCATTGCTGCCGGGCTGACGGTTTTACCAGGTGCAGTTCTTGGTGCGATTTTTGCACCAATTAGTGGGAAAATTCTTGACGATTTAGGTCCGCGGAAACCGATTCTGCTTGGTGCCGGTCTTTCAGTCTTGGCTGTTGTGTTATTTAGTCTGCGCGCACTGCAATTGACGAGTACCATGATCAGTTGCTTTTACTTACTCTTCATGGCCGGAGTTGGTTTAGCCTTCGGGAATATCATGACCAATGGTCTTAAAAACTTACCGACTTTCTTGCAAAGTGATGGTAATGCTGTTTTAACCACTATTCAACAGTTTGCTGGAGCTGTAGGTACTTCCCTTGTCTCAATGATCATTAATCAGAGCCAAACCCATCTGGGCAAAACAACGACTAGTTTAGCAACGGCAATTGGTTCGCAACATGCCTTTCAAATGTTGGTAATTCTCGGTCTGATCGAGCTGATCTTGTTGGTCTTAGTTGTTCGACCACAAGCGCAGCAAAATTACTGAGCACTAATTTCCCTAAGCCAATATTATTTCATGAAAAAGTGATACTTAGCGATAAAGATGATAAAACGGAATTGGTTCTGACACCATTTCGGGCTTGCTGTCGTGGAACGTTACCAAGATTGATTTAAGCGAATATAAGTTCAAAATTGCTAAACTCTTGGTGAAGCTTTGAAACAGAATTGCGTCTGACTCCATTCCGGGCGTTTTGGTTGTGGAACGCTGCCGGCATTGATTTGAGCCTATTGCTACGCAACAATCTCAAATACAAGCCTTCTACTAAGCGATAAATCGCTAAGTAGAATTTGGCTGCTTCTCGCAAGCTCGTACGCGAATACAAACCCATTGGCTGACAACCACGCCCTCCATTCCGTCTGGAGTTGAGATTGTGTCTTTCACTATTGCAAGTGGTTAAGTCAGCTATTGTGGAGTTGCTCAACTCTGTCAGACTGATATTAAGCTTGAACGGTAAAACCAAATAGTCTGATTGAACGTTTTTATCTGGGATAATATATTAATTTGGTCAACTCCATAAAACTTGTCAATCAAATTATTAGTTCACCACAATCTGCTCTTCTAAACAGTGGTCATCAATTCTGTTAGTTTATCCTGGTGGTGGCTGGGCGATTGGCATCAGAGAAGTGGGGCTTTGCGTACGAGCAATTTTGCGAGAAGCAGTGAAATTATTGTTGGTGCTTTAGCACTTACAATAAGCCTCGAATTTGAGATTTTCGCAGAAAAGCTCAAATCGACGGCCACGTCGTTCCACGCCCTCTTAATCGCCCAGCCACCACCAACGCCTAATTGGGGAAGTCTTGGCACCATTTTAGCAGGCTTCAAAATTGCTGGGCTCCTGCCGTAACTGAACTCGGGAACGACTTAAGTAAAAATATATTCAGAAGCAGAAATGTTTTTGAAATAAAAACTAGCTCAATTGACAAGCCTTCTAAGTAAATTGAAGACTTGTCAACTGAGCTATTAGTTTGCAGTCTGTTTTCCGATAACGTGGTGCTTAAGTAAACTGATTATTCAAGCTGGTAGGATTTTTGCCCAAGCTTTGCCCTTGGCGACGTCATCAACCAACTTATCCAGATAACGGACCTCTTGCATTGTTCCTGGAGCCATTGCTTCAACCTTGATTTCGCAAATACGTCCTCGGAGTAATTTCCGCTTAGGATTTAAAGCCGGTGCTTGGTTAAAGAAATCAGCTAAACTACACTCGCGCTGTTGTAAAGTTTGAATTTCTAAAGCCGAGTAACCAGTTAACCAAGTGACAACCTGCATCACATCAGCGGCCGTTTGACCTTTACGCTCAACTTTCTTAACATATAGCGGGTAAATATCTCCAAAATTCATTAACAGAACTTTGTCGCTTGCTTGCATGAATAACCCTCCATTTAGTTTCGATAATTTGGGCCGATTAAAAAGCATTCAGTTCTTCTAAAATCATTATAGCCGATTGAAACTCAAAAAACCGCTTTATCGCATTCATCAAAACTGCTTTCCCAGTTTATTCGTGCTAAAATTAAGCAATAATAGCATTTTAAATCAAGTATTAAAAAACATCAATAATAAGAAAGTCTGGTGAGCAAAATGACAAATATGATTGATTATGCTAAAAAATACGGCAACGATAATTTCACGAAAGTGCCCTTCAATGATATTGATGGCGTCATTCTTGCCCAATTAGCCTATTTGGGTTTTGGCGTTTTAGCGCAACATAGCGTCAATCGTCTGAGCGATTTAACTGATCCAGCGCTAATCAAAATGGCAGTGACAGATACTTGGAATCCTGCTGGCAACGCGGAGCTATTACAACTAATTAACCATTTAACCCGATTTCAGAACATTACCTGGCATCACTGGTTAGCGAAAGTTGATGTTGAAAAAGAACAAAAAATTACCGTCATCACGTTTACCTTAGCACCAAGATTGCATTACATTTCTTTCCGGGGAACAACGGCCACACTAATTGACTGGAAGGAAGATCTTAATATGACCTTTCTCCCAGCGATTCCATCGCAACGAACGGCGTTACATTACACCCAAAACTTATTCAAAGAGCTACCTGGCGAATTCTATTTAGGTGGCCATTCTAAGGGAGGAAACTTAGCCGTTTATGTGCTGACTCATGCTAGTGCCGCCATGCAGCAACGAATTCGCATGGTTTATAGTGCTGATGGCCCCGGACTGAAACAAGAAATCGCTGGTGAGTTACTACCCAAGATTCATAAAATTATTCCCCAATCATCGATAATTGGTCTATTACTAGAGCCAGATTCTGAGTATCAAATCGTGGCTAGTCAAGCTCGCGGGTTTAAACAACATGACCCTTACACATGGCAAGTTGTTGGCCACAAATTCAATATTATTGCGACAACCGGCCGCATGTCACAATACACGCAACGCTCGATTGCCCGCTGGCTAACAGAAGTTGATGACGACACCAAACAGGATTTTCTCGAATCAGTTTATGATTTATTCACCGCGACTAACCATCAGGAAATTACTTACTTAGAAGAAAATTGGCCTGAAACATTGCGCATTGTGCTACGGGGCATGAATGAGGCCCAACCAACAACAAAACGGCAATGGCGCGAAGTGAACAAGAAACTGATGCAGTCATTAATCGCCGAAGCTGGTTTATCGGTCCGTCAAACGATTGATCAAGTCAAACCTAGCCAGTTGGGAACAGAGGCCAAGGAATTCCTCAACAAGTACCGTGATGAACGGCGTGCCAAGAAAACTGAACCAGCCAGCTCACCGAAGCAAGATAATCAAAGCTAACTAAACAGCCGTCATTCCAGCTGGAATGACGTTAGAACTAATTTTGTTTTAACACCTGAATCAGATTTTGAATTTAGTTTGCGTCTATTGTTGCGAAAAACTAAAAAACAAGCGTGTGACAAAAGGCGGTCAGCCGGTCAGCATTAGCGTAAAACACGGCACAATTCGTAAGAAGAATTGTGCCGTGTTTTGGCGTTAAGCGGAACCGGTTGCCTTTTGAGAAAACGTTTCAGCAACGAAAGTTCGGATTATGCTTTGAAAAATAGACTTATGTCCCAGACTCGAACTGATATTTTAATTCATACTAGTAGAACCAACTAAGATAAACCATTAACTTTCGGTCTACAGTTTACCCATTTCGCGTAACTTCTCTTCAATCATCCCTAAGACAATTTCCCGGTCTTTAGGATTTTCAACGAAGTCGTATTTGTCACCATCAATCCGCATCTTTGGTGAATAGTTGTAGTTTTGATACCATGGTTCGTAATAGTCCAATAAAGTATGGTAATACTTAACTAGTGATGGATCAGTCGTAACTTGTTCATATGAGCGGCCGCGCTTAGTGATCCGTTTCAGCATGGTCTCATAAGAAACATCAATATGAATTAACAGGTCAGGATTTTTCTTAGGCATGCCGGCGATTTCTTCCATCATATTGCCAAGCAAATCTTTATAGATTTTAACTTCAGTTTGATTAGCTCGGCCCATGTCTGCGTTCATTTGAAAGAATAACGCATCTTCGTAAATTGAACGATCCAACACATTATTATCTGCTTGTAATGCCCGTTTAATGCTGTGGAATCGAGTATTTAAAAAATAAATCTGTAATAAAAAGGCATATTTACTTGGATCTTGATAAAATAACGGCAAAACTGGGTTATCGTCAACACTTTCATAAAAAGCTTCTGTGCCCAATCGTTCCGCGATTAAACCGGTTAACGATGACTTGCCTGCGCCAATTGCTCCACTAAGTACTAAAACTGCCATCACATTCTTTCCATTCTTTTATAGACTTGACCGTCGTCTTGGCGATCCAATTTTTGGTGCGACTTGTTCTTTCTATGTAAGCCGACAATGTCTCTCCGCCAAAAACACCTTCACTATCATACACAAACAAGGCACTTTTTTCAAGGTTAAAAATACTATTTCTAGACGATAAACCGTTATCAGCTACTAGATATAGTAGTTATTCAGTTTTAGTGTCCGGTAATTGCCACTCAGCTTTAAACGCTGCGACAAACTGTTTCATGAATACAGTCCGCCGTTCTGCTTCTGCCTTGGCTTCAGGTGTATTCATTAAGGAGGCTAACTTGAATAATTTCTCGTAGAAGTGATTCAATACTGGTGTGACTTCACGATAGGCCTGATGGGTCAATGCTGTTCGCGGCGGTACTTGTGGGTCGTACATCGGTGCACCTTTGGCAGCCCCGTAATAAAATGTGCGACCAATTCCTACCGCTCCTAAAGCATCAAGCCGATCAGCATCTTGAACAATTTGTCCCGCTAAACTTAACTGCCAGTGTGTTTTAAGATTTTTACTGTAAGATAAATGATCAATAATTTCAAAAACAGCCGCAATTTGTTTTTTAGTCAGGCCAGCTTGCTGATACTTCGTGATTAATTCAGTCCGTAAAACGACTGCTGCCTCAGAACTGACCAATTTTTCATCTAAAATATCATGGGTATAGGCCGCCGTTAAGGCCACATTCTGATCAACTGCAGGGTAATTGCCCAATAATTGCTGCGTTAGCGCAGTCACCCGCTGTAAATGCGCCCAATCATGGCCCGTATGATCATTAGATGATTGTTGCTGGGCAAAAGCCGCAATCAGTGCTAGCTTAACCATTTTAATTCACTCCTTCTCGGAAAATCAGCCACTATGACTTCCTGCCATGTGTTAAACTTAATTCTAGCAAGTTTCCCACCGTTTGTCGTGACTATTTTCAAGTTGAATCCGGAAATTACGCTAATACTTTTCTTAAAAGGATGACTAACTGACTATGGCTGTAAAGAAAATCACCGCCGCCGCTGAATTTCTAAATAAATTTTCCCACTTGTTTCGCTGCCCGATTTGTCATGAGCCCATGACCGCCGTCTTCAACAGTTTGCGTTGTGCAAGCGGCCATGAATTTGATCTTTCTAAAAAAGGCACGCTCTATTTTCTTAACCATCAAATCAAAACGGAATATGGCACTGATATGCTTGCCGCCCGTGGTCGTATGATTCGTTCAGGACTGTTTCAACCCCTAATTACCTTGATTCAGAGTTGGCTGCCGCAACAATCCGATTTCTTGTTAGATGTTGGTTGTGGTGAAGGTAGTTTTTTAACCCAATTAGCTACCCAGCAACCTGGTGCTAAAATCGGCTTTGATATTAGTAAACCCGGTATTTATTTAGCTAGTAATCGGCCAAGTGACCAAACATTGTGGGCCATTGCTGATCTAACAAACTTACCTTTTGCTGACCAAAGTGCCACGACCATTCTAAATATTTTCTCACCTTCTCATTATCAAGAATTTGCTCGTGTCTTACAACCTGATGGGACTCTGATCAAAGTCATCCCTGGCAGTCAGTACTTACAAGAGCTACGTCATCGTTTTCTCCCTGACGAAAAAATTGCTTATTCTAATCATCCGGTCCAACAACGGCTAAATGATGAGGCAACTATCCTACAGCAACAGCATTTACACTATACCTATCCTTTAAAGGATACTAACCAGTTCACTGATTTAATGGTTATGTCGCCGCTAGAATGGCAAGCCAGCAATGATCAGAAAGCTGAATTATTAGCCCATCCTTTCGCGGAAATCACAATTGATCTAGAAGTGATCCAAGCTAAATTCCATTAAATATGGCTGAGTATCTTAAAGGCACCCACAAGCCCCGGCCCACCCAGGTGACAACCTAATTAAATCGAGTTCCACTACATCGAAAAAAAGCTGGCTAACAATGACGAAGAATATGTGACGCAAGTGTCTATTCTCCAAAATAATACGAACTTTTGTTGCTGAAACGTGTTATCAACAGGCAGCTGGTTCCGCTTAACGCAAAAATGCCGAGCAATTCTCACGAATTGTTCGGCATTTTACGTTAATGCTCACCGGCTGACCGTCTTTTGCCACACGCTGTTTTTGCTGGTTATCGTGTTGTTAAGTGTAATTGTTGAAAATAGGCTTGATACTGCTGATTAATTTTTCTGGTATGATTAACCAAATCAATTTGGCGAACTGTGCCTACTTGTTGTTGATAATTATCCAACACTGCCGCAATCACTGGTAAAGTTAACTTAACCGGAAAATGATACACACCTGTACTAATTGCTGGAAAAGCTAGCGCTGTTAATTTTAATTGATTGGCCAGTTTCAAGCAATTCACATAACAGGCTTGTAATTGCTGCGCCATCAGACGTGGTTGTTGCAGATCATAGCGCGGGCCAACAGTATGAATAATTTTACTGGCAGCTAATTTGAAAGCCGGTGTTGCGACTGCCTGCCCGACAGCAACTGGCCCCAGGCTGCGCTGTAATGGCGCCAAAGTCGGCCCTGCTGCTCGATTGATTGCACCATCGACGCCACCACCAGGGATCATAGCTGAATTGGCCGCATTAACAATCGCACCACCGGCAACTTGAGTGAGATCCCCTTGATAAATGCGAACCGTAAAACCTTTGAACTGCAGTATCATCATGGTTTCACTCACCTAATCTTCCAGACGTTTCTCACCAGTCAATTGTTGGATTGTCGTAATATTTTGAGTCACCTCTAGACAACCTAAATAATGACCAGCCTGATCATGAACGGCAAAATAACGAATATAAACGCGTTGCCCCCGAAAATCGATCCAGAAGTCTTCGTGATTCTTCAAGCCTTGATGAAAATCACTAAGAATTTTCTGAACTTTATCAACACTCTTAGGCGGATGACAATTAACTACTGCCCGACCAATAACAGCTTTAGTCCGAGGAAAAACGCGCTCGCCATCATCAGAAAACCAGGCAACTTGGTCATTTTGATCAACAAAAGTTAAATCTACCGGCAACACCTGAAAAATGCCAGTTAATTCGTTTAGATCCAAAGTCCCATTGTTAAACAAAACTTGGGCATAGCCAGTACCATCAAGTTGTAACCGGGTTGGTGCTATCTCGGCAGAACGCTTAGTAGACTGGGTTGTTGACTTTGTTGGCACAGGTATTTGCTGTTTGAACTCAGCAACCTTTTCTTGCTTAAGGAGCGGATTGATTTCCGGATGACTAACTGGTTCAGCTGCTAAAGATTGGGCCATTTCGTTTAGTTGTTGAGCAATAGTTGACTTAGGTGCGACCGGTTCCGCCGCTAATTGTTCTGGCGTTGGTCGCCAAGGTAACGGTTGCGGAACTAATGTGTAGCCAATATCATCACTTTCGCGAGCAATCAAGCCCCAATCGGCCATGGTGAAAACTTCGCTGACCATTGGTAACATAATTTCTTCCTCTTTGAAAATCATCTCGACGATTTCCTGGTTAGCTGTCTCGATTGCCGTTTCAATTTGATATTTATCAGGTAACGGTACTTGATTGACTAGCTGATTAGCCTGTTTGACCAACCCGCGAATACGATCATCAACACCCCACATTACCTTGGGTGGTGCTGTAATACCATATTTATCCATCAATGGAAAAATCAAATTTTCTTTGCGGGCATAATGACGATCAATGGTCAGTAAGTCATGAAGCGCGCGCTGCATACGAGCCAAATATTCACTGTCTTGACCATCCTGTTGCCATTTTTTCAAGCACGGCAGTAATTCATCCTTCAATAACGAGGTAATGATCATATTTTCTAATTTCAAAACTTGAACTGGATGACCTGGCTGCTCTTGATCTGGCGTTTCAGTCTGATCCTTTTTAATTTTTCCTTTAAAAACTGCCGCATGAACGTTACAGAGATTCTGGATCTCCATTGGATTTAAACCACTGGCAATTAATTCACGTTCTGCCGAAGTAATCTCTGAAACATCAACACTCGCAAACGTTTGGTCAAAAATAGCCTTGGCCTCTTCAAATGAGCCACCTTGATGTAATAATTTTAATATTTCAACAATCTTATTTTGTCGATAAACGGCATTGTGCTCTGGTGCCTGATTATTTTTCGTCATCTGCTACCACCTCAAAACCTGCTTGTTGGAGTTGCTTAACTAAACTTGAAATTGAAATTGATTTCATTTTAGCGCCCTTGCGTAAGGTCATGAAACGACCAGCTGTCTGCAAAAGTCCTGGATTAGTGACACCGTCCAAACCCAGCGCGACCATGACAGGAACAATTGTCGGTTGCTGCTGTACTAATTCATAAACAGTCATATCAAGACTAACTTTTTTCATCGTCATCAATTACCTCAACTTTCACGAAAGCACTTGTTACCAAAATCTTACCATACAATTTTGCGAAAACGTATTTGATTTTAACTATTATTTAAAAAAGTCCTTCCACAATAATTGTTTTTAAACAACGGTTTATTGATTAAACCAGTCAGACTTGCTATCTAAATTAAATAAATAAAAAAGCGTTCGGCGGCGCTGGTCCGCGTCAAGTAGACAGTTCAAATAATTAAAGTTTCTATGCAATTTCTTTTACGGCATGATTCCGGTA
>NZ_RHOT01000015.1 GCF_003946675.1 Lapidilactobacillus gannanensis
GTCACCGATAGAATACCGGCAACACACCTTAATTGCTTAAAATAATATTTTTGTCTAACTTTTCTCTTGCACTTCACTAGAAGCATCTTTTCGGGTAAATTTCAAAACAGCTGGGATACCTTGCTTCAAAATAACTTGCTCTGGTGAATAACCCCCATTAACTTCAATGGCCACAGTCTGCTCTTGATCTCCTTGGGCCTGAACTGTTTGTGTTGTGTGTTTACCAAAGAACCACCAAACAATGAACCCAATTACCAATAAACCAACCAGTAAGACAATAACTTTCGCCATAACAACTTCCTCCAAGTAATTATTAAGTTTACGCTTGTAACTAACAAAAATTAGCATACTCGCTAAGTTTACATCTGTCAACTTTTATTTTTTTGATAACCCTGGCTGAAGATCAATGACTTAGATACTTGGGAAAGATGCTATTTTGGCTAAAAAATAAGAAGTTAAGTAAGCTTTTTCAGGAATAATATATTATGATAAAGATATAATTTTCACGATTTTAATCAGTGCAGGGAGGGCTAGCCTTGACAAAAAAAGCTAACAACAAGCAGACGTCAGGCAAACAATTTTTCGGTGAAACTGGTGGGCAACGAAAAAGTCTTGATGAAATTAATAATTCAATTGAAGTACCTAAAAATAAGGGCTACTTCCGTACTCTGATGGCCTTTGCGGGCCCCGGTGCATTAATTGCTGTCGGTTACATGGACCCCGGTAACTGGATTACTTCAATCGGTGGTGGGGCTCAATTCCAGTACAAATTACTTAGTGTCGTGCTACTTTCTAGTTTAATTGCCATGCTGTTGCAGGCAATGGCCGTCCGTTTAGGAATCGTAACTGGCCGTGACCTCGCCCAACTAACTCGGGATCGCACCTCCAAAGGTGTCGGCCTAATTCTTTGGATCATCACTGAATTAGCAATCATGGCCACGGACATGGCCGAAATCATTGGTTCCGGGATTGCCTTAAAATTACTATTTGGCTTTCCCCTAATTGTTGGGATTGTCATCACCGCTTTTGACGTACTACTGCTATTATTCCTAATGAAACTTGGCTTTCGTAAAATCGAAGCCATCGTGGCAACCTTAGTCGCTGTTATTTTGTTAGTTTTTGCTTACGAAGTTTTCTTAGCTGAGCCAGATATGGCCGGAATTCTAAGCGGCTATCTACCTCGTACTGAAACATTAACTAATCGCCCCATGCTTTATTGGGCTTTAGGTATTGTGGGCGCAACCGTTATGCCGCACGATTTATATCTTGGCTCGTCAATTTCTCAAACTCGAATTTATGATATTGATGACCCTGATGCTGTTAAAAGAACCGTCCGCTTTACCGTTGCTGATTCAAATATCTAACTATCCGTTGCCTTTGTTGTCAACAGCCTCTTGCTGATTCTTGGCGCCGCTTTATTTTATGGCACTAATAGTGATTTAGGTCGATTTGTTGATTTGTTCAACGCTTTAAGTAATTCCAAAATTGTCGGTGCGATTGCTAGTCCACTCTTAAGTATGTTATTTGCCATTGCCCTCTTGGCTTCTGGTCAAAGCTCAACGATTACAGGAACTCTAGCTGGCCAAATTATCATGGAAGGCTTCATTCACTTGCGGATGCCATTATGGGCACAACGACTATTAACACGTTTGATTTCGGTTATCCCGGTTCTAGCTTTCGCAATTTACTATCGTGGCAACGAAGCTAAAATTGAAGACCTGCTGACCTTGTCGCAAGTATTTCTATCAATTGCCTTACCATTTGCCATGATTCCTTTGATTCTCTTTACCAGTGATAAGAAATTAATGGGCCCCTTCGTCAATCGACCGTGGGTAAAGTACTTAGCTTGGGTCGTAGCCATTATTTTAATCATTCTAAACGCGCAACTCATTTGGACAACTATCTTCCAAAAGTGATGTCAGACCTGACACAAAAAAGTATCACAAAAGACGGTCGGCCGGTGAGTGTTAACATAAAATGCCGAGCAATTCTTTCGAATTGTTCGGCATTTTGGCGTTAAGCGGAGCCGGTTGCCTTTTGAAAACACGTTTCAGCAAATAAAATTCGGCCCTATTTTATTTAAATAACTTATGTCCCAGACGCTCTTTTTACGTTAATAATACTCACCTGATAAGTAGCAACTTCAGCGCTACTGGGTTAGTTGGCACAGATAGCTTAAACTACAAAATTAATTGTAACAACAGCTTTTAATCATTCGCCGCCAGCCATTGATCAAGTACCTGAATAAATTCATCATGTTGATCAAGCAAAGCTAAATGGCGGCTATTAGCAAACAAATGCCATTTGGCCCCGGGAATATGATCATAAACTGACTTAGCAATCAGTGGCGTACACAAATCATCGGTCCCATTCGTCACTAACGTTGGCACATCAATTTTGTGTAAATCATCAGTAACTTCGAAGTCACTAATTGTGCCATTTTCAGTAAATTCATTTGGTCCCTCAGCAATTAAACTAGCGCGTTGACCATTCGTTGGCCGCTGCAGTGGCTCTGGCGAATTCTCATCAGGATCATCCCAGCAATACCGTTCCATGTAACGATCATTGGCCGCCAAATATTTCGGCCCAGAGAAATTGCCAGTTCGTTCTGCTTCGGCAATTGCCTGACGATCCTCATAACTTAAGTAGGAAATCAGCCGGTGCTGCTCCTGAGTCCAAAGTTTGATTGATGCCGGCGAACCATCGATCATCACACTTTTAACACCTTGATGAGCATAATTAGTTAAGTAAAACATTTCGAGCATGCCACCCCAAGATTGCCCCAACATATGCAGCTGATCTAAGTGTAAATACTGGCGCAGAGCAATCAACTCTTCAGCCCAAGTTTCTTTCACATAAATCGCAGGGTCCTCAGGCAAAGATGACTTGCCGCAGCCCACCTGATCATACATAATCAGCTGCCGCCCTGTCTGGGCATAGTCATCCAGTAACTCAAAATAATTATGCGATGACCCTGGACCACCATGAATCAGTAACAATGGTGCTTTGTCGGCACTTGGTTCACCAACGATTCGATAATAAGTTTTAAACCCATGAAATGGCATATAGCCTTCTTCAATTTTCAAAACTAGGCACTTCCTCTGATCATTATAGTTATACTTGATTGTACGCCATTGCCAAACATGGCGCCAACCCAGCTGACATCATTATTTTTCCGTAGTTGCTAAAGGATACGTATAAGGCAAATGTGCAGCCGCTGGTACCTGATCCCAAGCAACAGGATAACCAGCACCATGTGCACAAAAAACTGAATCTGGGGTGTTTTCTAAATCCGCGACTGGCGCATAATTTTCCTCAGCAATAATTGTCGCGGCAGCCTGACAAGGTCGGTAACCAGCAACCACACAGTCTAGTTGACCTTGACCATGAGTATAAGCATGGACGGCTTGGCCATAGTCCTGAAGCGCGGCGACTGGCGCCTGACCAGTCAGCACCGTTTGACTTGACCCTGGTTGACTCAAGGTTGGTTGGTCAAAGGTCCCATGCATCCGTTGTAAATCATTTAAGGCACGGCCTACTTGGTCAGTCCCAACGACTAGCCGAAATTGATACCATGGTTCCAACAATTCAGTCGCTTGCTGTTGTTTTAGCATCATCAGACCTTGCCGGACTGCTCGCCAAGTCGCTTCGCGGAAGTCACCACCAACAGAGTGAACATTACTAGCGCGACCAGCTACTAACGTGATTTTAACGTCCGTTAAAGGGGCACCAATTAAAACGCCTAAGTGTGTCTTAGCCTGCAAACTAGTGAGCACCTGATGCTGCCAGTTACGTCCCAACACATCCAAGCTGCAATCAGTGGCAAAAGTGAGGCCACTGCCCCGTGGTGCTGGCGTCAATAGTAAATGAACTTCCGCATAATGCCGCAAAGGTTCAAAATGACCCACGCCTTCAACTGTCTGCGAAATGGTTTCTTTGTAGAGAATACTACTTTCACCAAAACCAACTGTCAGTCCGAAGCGTTCGGACAACAATTGCTGTAAAATTTCCAGTTGGACCACACCCATAACTTGAACACGAATCTCTTGAGCTTGCCGTGACCAAGTCACATGTAGCTGAGGATCTTCATCTTCTAATTGCCGCAAAGCTGTCAAACAAGCATGAATCTCTTCTTCCTGAGGCTGCAAAGCATAATTTAAAACTGGTTGCATTAACGGTGCTGCTTCGTCAGCCAAGTGACCTAACCCCTGCCCCGGAAAAGTAGTCGTCAAACCAGTTAATGCGGCAACACTACCAGTTGTGAGTGCTTGTTGAAGCACGTATTTGGCCCCATCATATTGGCGAATTTGATTGACTTTTTCTTCCGGTAATAAAACCGTCTTGTTAGGCAAAATGCCACTGGTCACTCGTACCCACGTGAGACGTTCGCCTTTGTCATCGTGAGAAATTTTAAAAACTCGCGCACCAAAATCAGTGGCTTGCGGCTTGGTTGGTTGCGTCCAACGGGCAAGACCTGCTAATAATTCTGTCACCCCAGTTAATTTCAAAGCAGAACCAAAATAACACGGGAATACTTGCCGTTGTTGAATCATTTTTTGAATAGTTGGTTCAGTCAATTCGCCAGTTGCTAAATATTGATCCAAAGCAGCATCGTTTTGTAACGCCAACTCTTCTTGATCAGTCGCAGTTAACTCAGCTTCGAATGGCAAACAGCCAGCTGAAAAGTTCTTTTGTAACGCCGTTATGATACTTGCTTGATCAACATCAGGCGCGTCCATTTTGTTAACGAAAATAAAAGTTGGCACCTGATAATGAGCCAGCAAGTGCCAGAGGGTCCTAGTGTAACCCTGAATTCCATCAGTGGCCGCCACCACCAAAACGGCATAGTCCAAAACACTAAGTACTTGCTCCGTCTGAGCAGCAAAATCGACGTGTCCCGGCGTATCCAATAAGGTCAACGCCAAATCATGATACTGTAACGCTGCCTGATGAGAAAAAATAGTAATGCCGCGTTGCTTTTCCAGCTGATCAGTATCTAAAAAAGCATCGCCATTGTCAACGCGTCCTAATTGGCGAAGCTTACCTGTCTGATAGAGTAATGCTTCTGAAAGTGTTGTTTTGCCGGCATCAACGTGCGCGACAATCCCAGCAATAATCTGTTTCATGAAATTGCCTCCTGTGAATCATAGCTTTATTCTAGCAGAGTCAGTTTAAAATCAAAGTTCAAACTAGCGAAAAATTGCTATAAGTACGAAAACTGCAGTAAGAACTGTAGCACAACAAGTTCTGCTTAACGCCAAAATGCCGAACAATTCGTTAGAATTGCTCGGCATTTTCCGTTAATGCTCACCAGCTGAACGCCTTTTATCATAATCGCTTTGGCGTTACCTGAAGTAACGATTTATTGAGCTAAATTTAATGCTAACAGCTAATCTTCACTGCCCATAAACCGTGCAACAAAGGCAGCTAAAACAGCGCCGACTTCTGGTGCAACGATGTACAGCCATAAGTGTGACAAGCCGCTACCGCCAGCCAATAACGCTGGGCCGAATGAGCGGGCTGGATTTAAAGAAGCCCCGGTCAAATTCAAAGCGACAATAACGAGGAGACTTAAGGTTACCCCGATTGTTAAACCGGCGAAAGCATCACTACCGTGGTCTTTGCTGGTCACATTTAAAATCACCATTAAGAACAAGAACGTGGCAATAACTTCAACCAAGAAAGCTAAGCCCATTGAGATTTTAGGAAAGTCCGTCTGTCCTAATTGATTGGTTGGTAAGCCCAGACCACCAACAAAAATCTTCATAATAATTGCAGCTACAGTTGCACCAACTAGTTGCGACACAATGTACCAAGCGGCATCCTTGCCCTTGATGCGACCATTGACGAGCATTGCTGTGGTTACTGCCGGATTAAAATGACCACCAGAAATGCCACCAAAAGCGTACGCCGAAATTGTAATGGCCAAACCGAAAGCTAAGCCAATCGTTAACACATTTCCCTTAGCAACAGTAACTGCACCCGTTCCTAAGAAAACCAACATAAAAGTGCCAAAAAACTCTGCGAGATATTTTCGCATCATTATTCCTCCAAATCCAATAATTCCTTAATTAAAATTATTATCGTCCACTTAAGGACTAATTTAAGATAAGCATAGCAAAATTACAAGTATTTTGCCGTGAAAATGCTTACGAATTTTCAAACAAAACCATTCATGGATTGTATATTAAATTGTTTAGTGTTTAAAAATCTTTAAATTAAATTTTCCACACCAATGAAGAAATGATTTCTAGATACTTAAAGCTCACAAATCAGAACTGGTAGGCGTGAATAAGATCGTACCCAATTGCTACAAACCACTGTCTCTAAATCTTTAATCAAAGTGCCGCCAATCCTTATCCATCAATGCTCGCGCAATAAACAATCCTAGTGGTAAGAACATAATGATCAGAATTGCTTTCGTTAGCCACAATGAACCGGTACCAATTTGATTAATACCGATATTGTACATAGCGCGATAAATATACAATCCTGGCACCATAATCACGATTGAAGGCACGGTTAAGGAAATTCGCGGATAGCCGTTATAACGATTAACGGCCGACGCAATCAAGCCAGCTACCAGCGCTCCCAGAAAAGCTGCCGCTGCTGGTGGCATCGCCGTTAAATCCACCAATTCCAACCGCAATGTGTTGGCTACAGCGCCGATACAACCCGCAATCAGTGCCATTTTTTGCGAGCTGTTAAACATAATCGAGAAACCATAAACCCCACAAAAACTAGCTGGCAGCCGCAAAAGCAATAACAGCAATGGTGATAAGCCTAATGGAATGAAATTAGCTGGCTGGAAATTAAAAATCAACGCCACTAACCAGCCAACTAAAGTAGCAATTAACGTCACCATGATGGCATAAGCCAGCCGCTCTAACCCTGAACGCATATCCAACTTAGTAATATCCAGTATACTCGTAATAAAAGGAAAGCCGGGAATGACAAACAACATTGCCCCGATATAACCGGCTTCATGCTGCGTCAAAATCTGAAAATAAAATTCGAATACCTTAAAACTTAACATGTAAGTCAACCCAGCAATGGCCACACTCACGGCAATACTAGCCACAGTCGTAATTGAATGTTGCCCCATTTTAGCTCGGGTATAGTTGCCGAGCCCAGCACCAAGAAATGAACAAATCATTTCCGGAATACCGCCGCCAAGTAAGAAAATAAAACCACTACAAGCTAACGCCGCCGCTAAACCTAAAATTAGTGGTGAATATTGTTTGGGTCGCCGTTGAACTTGATCAATAGCCTCATGAATTTCTGCAATGGGGCGATTCGCAAGTTGCGCGTCAAAATTCTTAACTAATTCCTCGAGAATATTAAGTTTATCAGTATTTACCCCAGTATTTGGCAAGGACAGGACTTGTGAATAACTGTGTTCATCACTAAAACAAGTAAACTGTAGCGAGATCAATCCAATATCAGCCGAACAAGTTAAATTTAGACTGCGCGCAACTGTATTCATGGCTTCACGAACCCGCCATGCCCCAGTCCCACAAGAAAGCATAATAATGCCAATCCGACCAACAATTGACGCTCGTTCTGGTAGACTGGCCTTTTTAGCTGGTATGTTTTTACTGGAAACAAAATTTTTCCAAGGAATTGCCATATGATGATGTTGCGAAAGATGATACTCTTTGGGCAAATCAGGTTGTTGATTTTCGTTCATGATTTCCTCCGGTTAATTGGCTAAAATGTCACAATTATTCCATTATAAGAGCAGAGCTCAACCTTTTTCAATGGCTGCTAATAGGGTAAGCGGATACTTGGATTATTTTTTTAATTGTTGAAAATTTGGCAGTTTGCAAAAATAACCTAGCTGACAATCACTGGTTGTGACCAGAAAAATTGACAACTAGGTTATTAATTTATTGCAAGCTAATTTACTAACTAGTACGGCGCAACTCAATCACAGTGCTGACAACGTTGGCCCAGTGTTTGCCCAACTAGCATCACAGTCAAATATGCTTTTAGTGACACTTTTACCGGTGAGCAATTCATTACCAAATTGCAGGCAGCTTTAAAAATGCCGCACCTAAAATGGATTCAAATTAGTGCTGACCAATATTTACAGAATCTAATCGAACATGACGTTCCCCAGAAAATCGCTACCGCCTTAGTTCAAACTAGTCGTTATCAACGTCAACCTAAACAACTTTATGCCGATTTAATCGCCCGAGAGACTGTTGCTGGAAAAGTGAAATTATCTGATTTTGTTCAAGAATATGTGGCCGCCATTCATGGTCACGGTGACCAACAAGCCAATACCATTGCCGATTAATCTAAAGCTTGCCGTACTTGGTCCTGTAGCTCTGGCACTACTTGTTCTTGAAACCAGGGATTGCGTTTCTGCCAGCCATAATTTAATGGCGAGGGATGGACAATAGGAAAATAGTCAGGTAAATAATCAGCATAATTTTGCACCGTCGCCGTTAAGGTTTGGCGGCGATTTTTGCCTAAATAAGCTTTGATCGCATACTGGCCTACCAGCAACGTGAGCTGCACATTTGGCATTAGCGCCAGCAGTGGCTGATGCCACTTATCTGCGAAACCTTTGCGCGGTGGTAAATCACCACTTTTTCCTTTACCTGGATAGTAGAAATCTAAGGGCATCACAGCAATCCGATCACTGTGATAGAACTGCTCCCGCGTGACCCCCATCCAAGTCCGCAACCGATCGCCACTGGCATCATTGAAATAAGTCGCCGTTTGTTGGGCAATTCGTCCTGGTGCCTGACTAATAATTAGAATCGTCGCATTCGGCAGAATATGGACCAGTGGTTCCCATCCTTGCGCAGTATAAGCAAGATTTTCGGGATCTGTTTTAATAGCGGTCATAATTTTAGTTAAAGTTGTCATTCGCATAAACTCCTATTTTATAAATTAATCGGCTGCTCTGGATTATTGCAAGATGTCTGTAACCACTGTTTCAAAAAGGACAGTGACCACTAGCGCTACCTGAACATCTGATTGGTAAAACCACGCTTATTTTAGTCTACCAATTCTCAGCCTTCAACGACAGTCAACAACTAATCTGACAATCAAATCAATTGCGCTGTCCGGCAAAATAGTTTAGTTTTAGGTTAACAAATAAGCAATGGAGGGATTTTTTGATGACAGATAAATATGATTACGAAGTGCTCTATCTTGGCACTGGCCATGGTACTTTTGACGGTGCTGCTCCGCTAGCCGCAACTGGTGTTTCAGTTGCTGCCATTGAAAGTGACCTGATTGGCGGTACTTGCCCCAATCGCGGCTGTAATGCCAAAATAGCATTAGATGAAGCCGTTAAAGTGACGCGTGAATCTGAACGTTTGGCGAAAATTCTTGAAGGTCAACTTCAGATCAATTGGACCGAAAACATCACTCACAAGCAACAAATCATTCAACCACTGCCAGCCGACCTAAGCAAACGAATGACCGATGCTGGTGTCACCATCATCAAGGGCCACGCCCAATTTAAAGATGAACATACTGTAATTGTCGATGATCATCAAGAAATTACCGCCGAAAAAATTGTCATTGCGACTGGCCTTAAACCACATCGTTTGGCTATTCCTGGTAGCGAATTGGCTCACGATAGTAGCGACTTCATGAATTTGGAGAAATTACCTGCCCAGATCACAATTATTGGTGCCGGCTTTATTAGTTTAGAATTCGCTACCATGGCCAATGCGGCTGGCTCAGACGTCACAATTATCACGCATGGCAATCAGGTCTTACGGAAATTTTATCAGCCCTATGTTGAACTAATTATTGCTGACTTAACTAAGCGCGGGGTTAAATTTATCCGCAATGCCAGCGTTCAATCTTTTGCCAAAGTTGGTGACCAGTATCAAGTAACTTACGGCGCGCAGCAGCAATTAGTCACTGATTGGATTCTTGACGCCACCGGCCGAATTCCTAATCTAGATAAACTAGCTTTAGACAAAGCTGGTGTCAAATTCGATCAGAATGGTGTGTTTGTTAATGACCATCTCCAAACCAATGTTGCTTCCATTTACGCTGTCGGTGATGTCATTGCCAGTGATCAGCCAAAAGTGACACCAAGTGCTACTTTTGAATCAAAATATTTAACAAAACTTTTTTCAGGAGCAACCACTGACCCCATCGAATTTCCAGTTATTCCAACAGTCGTCTTTACTTCGCCAAGAATTGCTCAAGCTGGCATTTCCGTTGCCGAAGCACAGGAAAAAGGCTATCAAATTACTGAAAATAATTTGGCAGACTATTGGTATTACCAAGTCGATCGTGAAACAATCGCCAAAAGTATTCAAATTCATGATCATGACGGCCGCTTAGTCGGAATTACTGAAATTAGCGACCAAGCGCCAGATGCAATCAACGCGCTATTACCTGCAGTCGAATTTAAATTTAACCGCGACCAAATCGAACGTTTAGTTGGCCTATTCCCTACAATTGGTTACGCCGCTTGGCATCGAGCTTAAAGTATTGATTACAGTGTGGGTAACGGTTTAACGCCAAAACAGCGTGCAATTCTCTGCCGAATTGTTCGCTGTTTTACATTAATGCTCATCGGTAACTCACCTTTTGTCACACTCTGACTCAGCAGACAGTCGATGCTTAATCTCAACCAATATTTTCAGTAAAAACATCAATTTTCCATAAATTTTCTTACTAATATCGGCTATAATGAAACTAATATGAAAGAAGGTTTCTAAAGTCGATACATTAGTAAAATTATATGGACCGTTTTTCAGTGCGACTGATTGGCACGCCGCTTTATTTACAGGGTCCGGATTAGTCACGATTGCTACTTTAGCAATCATGGAGTGCTTGCTTTCCGTTGATAACGCGGTGGTCTTAGCTGCCCAAACTGCCACATTGAAAGATCCTAAGCAGGAAAAAGATGCCTTAATGTGGGGCTTAGTTGGTTCTTACATTTTTCGTTTCATTGCCATTGGCTTAGGTAGTTTTTTAATTAAATTCTGGTTAGTTAAAGCAATTGGCGCAGCGTACTTACTCTATATGTCGCTGCATTTCTTCTATGAACAACATCGGCCCAAACCCACTACTGAGAAAGATCAGGCTACCAAGCCACATTCCTTTTGGGGTACCGTTGCTGCAATTGTTCTATTGGATATGGTTTTTTCGATTGATTCAATTTTAACGGCGCTGGCTATTGATGACAATCCAGTGATCGTCTTACTGGGTGGCCTGATTGGTATTCTAGCCATGCGTTTTGTCGCGCAAATGATGATTGTCTTAATTGCTAAAATCCCGGAGTTATTATATATGGCCTATGTTTTGATTGCATTCATTGCGATTAAATTAGGCTTAAGTGTACCTGCCATTGGTTTTGAAATTTCCAATACTATTTTCAGCATTTTCGTGCTTCTGGCCTTTGGTGCAACCTTTGGCTTACATTATTGGCGGAAACACCAAGAAAAAATCACGCGCACCAAGCAAAACACTTCTGATTAATAAAAAAACAACTCCTCTGAATTAACGTTGATCAAATAATCAACTTGATTCAAACGAAGTTTTTTTTTTGTTATTTAAGAAGTTTAATTCAGCATCACTGGTAGAAAAACAGATTGTTGCAAACTATGAGTTTGATTGACAATCTTTCTAGATTTAAGAAATCGAAATACCACTAATAGTATCAATCAGCTATAGAATTTAGCTATTTAGATGTAACCACGGTTAAACTTCGTTGAGTTATCCCACTACAATTGCCTTAAGCACTAACAACAATAAAGTGAACTACCTCCAACTCCAGACGGAATGGAGGGCGTGGTTGTCAGCCAATGGTCTTTATTTGCGCCCAAGCCTGCGAGTAGCAGCCAAATTATTCTTAACGATTTATCGTTTAGAATAAGACTCGTATTTGAGATTTTCAGAAAAGCTCAAATCGACGTCGGCCGCGTGCCACAACCAGCAAGCCCGCAATGGAGTCAAAACTAGTTCTGTTTCAACATCTCCGCTAATGTTTTAACCTTGAGACACTTATTGTCAGAAAGATTTCCAGAAAGTGACTCCGACAGTGAGCCCAATTAAACTAACAGCAAACAACCAATCAAACCACTGAATTTGGTACTTTTTAAAATGGGTTCGTGGCGCTTCGGCTGTAAAACCTCGGGAAATCATGGCTGTTGCTAAAATTTCTGACCAGCGCACTGATTTAACTAATAGTGGCGTCATTAATCTAGCACTCAACCATGGTGCTGATAGGCCGCGGGACCACAAACTCAATTGCGTCTGACGATACACTGGCGGAATCAGCGGTGCCACATGGAAAGCAGCCATGATGCCATATGCAAATTGCGGTGGTAAGTGCAATTGTTGCTGCAAAGATTCAATCAAGGCCGGCAAGGTTGTCGTTGCTGCGAAACTAGCACCTAAAAAACCGAAACTGTAAATTCGTGTGGCTAACTGTAGCCCATATCGAGTTTGCCCCGACAAATGCCAGCCATACCACTGCCCGCCAACCGTTTTTTC
Source organism: Lapidilactobacillus gannanensis (assembly GCF_003946675.1). Classification (GTDB taxonomy): domain Bacteria; phylum Bacillota; class Bacilli; order Lactobacillales; family Lactobacillaceae; genus Lapidilactobacillus; species Lapidilactobacillus gannanensis. The sequence goes on from NZ_RHOT01000015.1 coordinate 12,484, forward strand.
TTGTAAGAAGAAATACCCACTAAAGAAAACACCGATTGCTGCTAAGCTTAGCCAGAGCCACAACCGTAACCACTTTAATATTGGTAGATAAACGGCTGTGATTGTGGCGAATAAAATCACTAAAATTAAATTCAGTCGCAAGTTATTTTGAAAAGAAACGATTAAGCCGACCAGCAAAATCACGCTAAATTTAACGGTCGGATTTAATTGCCGCATTAGTCACCTCCGCGTATTGATTCAAATCCCAAACGTCGTCACAGAACTGGTGCAATAAACATTGATCATGACTAACCACCAACACCAAAGTCTGCTGATTGGCTTTGTGACGCGACATCGTCATTAATTGCCAAGCGTTGGCTTGATCCTGGCCATATGTGGGCTCGTCAACCAATAGTAGCGCTAGTGGTCGTGCCAGAAAACTGGCAACAGCCAAACGTCGCTGTTGGCCCTGACTTAACAAAAATGGTGAAACATCGGCCTTATCAGATAGCCCTAGCTGATGTAACGTCTTGGCAACACCTTGCTTGTTTAATGATCCGCTGCCTAACTCTTGCGCCACAGTCACCGCAATAAATTGGTCCTGAGGATTCTGCATCACCCAACTTAGTTCTCTAAATAACCGCCGCCGACACTTTTTGACCCGACGACCATTGAGCAAGAGCTGGCCTTGATGGGGTCCTAGCCCCATTAATGATTTCAAAAAAGTTGATTTACCAATGCCACTGCGACCAGTAATGCCGATCATTTGACCAGCAGCCAAAGCCACGTCTGGGAAAACTATCGCGCGCTGACCAACTGGCAAGCTAAATTGGCTCATTGTTAGTACCGACGAGATTGCTGCTTCTGATTTCTTGGTGACTGCTGGTAATGTCTGCTGCAATAATTCTGCTTGTTGGGTTAAGTGCTGACGAGTAGTTAAGGCAACTTGTTGATCAGTAAACATATACCACTGGTCAATCCAGTTGCTGGTGTTTGCCAATCGGTGGTCGATTAATAAAACGCCCAAATGTCGTTCCTGTTGTAACTGTTGTAATTTCACGACTAATTGTTGGCTAGTCTGTTGGTCAAGATTAGCAAAGGGCTCATCCAACAATAAATAACGACTTTCTAAAACAACACAACAAGCCAGGGCCACCAATTGCTTCTCGCCACCCGACAAAGTGACCAGTGGTTGGTCAGCTAACTGAGCAATCCCACAGAAAGCTAACGCCCAACTTACTTTAGCAGCCATCTCTGCTGGTGGTATTGCTTGATTCTCAAGACAGAAATATAATTCCGTCCGTGGTGTTGCAGTACAAAACTGTAAATCGGGATTTTGAAACATTAAACTGACCCGGGCCACACGCTGATTGGCAGTTAACGCCGCAATTGGCTGACCCTCATAAAGAACCTGACCTTGTTTAATTCCAGCCGTGCTCTGACCAGCCAACAATCCTAGTAAAGTACTTTTACCAATACCTGATGGCCCATATAAGCCACGTGCTTCGCCAGGATCAAGCTGCAGGTCAACAGTGACCAACCGCTGTTCCACAGCAAAAGTTAGTTTTGCTTGTAAACTCAACGTTGTGTGGCACCCGAGGGATAGTTGCTAAGAACGCCCATTTTTGCCAGCCGATCACAAACAACTTTAACAATGACTGCTGAGAAAAGTAGCGCCGACAACAAGCGAATCACGAAAATCGCTGCTAACAATTGCCACTGTAATCCCGAAAAACTTGCGCGCACAATCCCCCAAATAAAACTGGTCACGGTGGCGGCGATTGCACCAATAATCAATTGTGGCCAGCCAGCACGGTGATACCCGTTACTCATAAAGCCAGCTTCCGTACCAATTCCCTGAACAAAGCCACTAACGAAAACAATCGGGCCATAAAAATTGCCCATGAAAACTTCCAACAAAGCGGCAATCATTTCAGTAATTAGCGCCGCGCCCGGCCGTTGAATCACATAACCGGCAAAAGCCGCGGCCATAAACCAAACGCCAAAGATAAATTCATTGGCTAAAACCGCCAGACCAACTGGTGTCAACAACACGCCTAAATAAACGCCGACGTGAACCGCACCTAAATAAATAACGCCGAAAACAAGTGCCGTGATGCCAACCATGATCACATCTTTTAACGACCATTTTGCTAATTTCTTCGTCATCTTATTGCTCCTCCAAAGATGGGCTATTGACTGAAACAGTTGCTTCAACGACATAATGTGACATGGGGGCATGGGCATAATTTAAAATCTGGTCAAAATAAGCAAACAATTGGGCGGCAGTCCCCGTTAAAAAGGTACAGTAATGAGCTGACTTTGGTTGCAAACCTGCCGCTTTAGCCAGCGCCACAATTTGTGCGATTTCAGCCATATAATCATCACGACCAAACGTATAGAACGAATACTTGCAGTGAACTGGAAAGCTGCCCTTTTCTTGAATCACTGTGGCATTGGGCCGTAATTGTTGACCCGTTAAATAACTGTCACCAGCAATATCCCCTGGACAACCCTTAGAGAAAGTAAATTCACCGACTAAATGCGTACTGGTATCGTAAGCATTAACGAATAAGCCCGCTGCTGCATCAACAACATTAGCTGCTACACCGCGATAAACTGTACTAAATAAATCCGTTTGCTGCCAAACTGCAGTTGTATCAGTTGCCACAACACTTGTCAAAATTTGATTGGCAAAATCAGTTCGCATTGGGTACAAACTTGCCCGCACCCCCGTAATATCAATACCATTTGTTATACAACTTGCCATCTACCTCAATCCTTTTTGTCATCATTCTTATCTACTGCACGCGAATTTGCGCAATAAAAGGGCGTTTCGCCCTTTTATCTCCACAAGTAGATAGAAAAGGCGAAACGCCGCAAATAAGCCGTCGTTGCCACTTCCCTACGTTAGTCTTAACTAAATCAGGTTCAAAGGGATCAGACCGCAGTCTATCTCAGCATAAAGCACCCCTAGTGGATAATTGAAATATTCAATTTAAAGTCAGTGTAGCATGAGCACGGATGAAGTGCAATTCGCTGGTTAAACAAGTTATGCTGGCGCAACAAGTTTTTTGAAAGTAGCCATCACTGCCAACTCTGTTTACAAAATTGAAATTTTTAAGCCAGGAGACTTCGTGGACTTAAGATTCTACTTGTCTAGTTGGGATTTTTCACTATTTGCTGATTATTTAGGCGCTTTCTTTTGCCCCAGCTAATTCGCTAAGGTATTCTCTGAGTAGTTGATTATTTTAATGGGGAGCAAAGCTGTCACAGGTTGACGGCTTAAGATGAAGGAGGAATATCATGGCAGTTTTATCAGCATTTTCAGATGAAGAAATCATGACTTATTTAAAACAGCAGGTGCCTGATGGTACCGTTAGTGACGATCCTGAAATATTACGGCGCCAATTTTTTAGCACGGAAACCGTATTGCGCGACAGCGATTTAGCGCGTGCATTCGTTAGTGCCAAAAGTGTTGCCGATATTCAAGGCGTTCTAAAAACTGCACGACGCTTTCACATACCGGTCGTTCCTCAGACAGCTTTCACCAACACTGTGATTAGTGCTGACGGTATTACTGGGGCCATTATTCTATCACTGCTACAAATGGATAAAATCTTAGAAATTGATTCTGACGATTTACTAGCGGTCGTGCAACCTGGTGTGATCAATAACGACCTCGACCAGGCCGCACGAAAGCAGGGGCTATTCTATGCACCAGACCCCGGCTCAAAGCCAATCTCTTCCATTGGTGGTAACGCCGCAACGAACGCTGATGGTATGAGTACCGTTCGCTTCGGTGCCACTAAAGATAACATTCTTGGTTTAAAAGTCATTCTTGCTGATGGCCGAATAGTTAAACTTGGTGGTCGCACGCTGAAACAAGCATTTGGCTATGATTTAACGCAACTCTTCATTGGTTCAGAGGGAACATTAGGTATCATTTATGAAATCACAGTTAAACTGTTACCAATCCCACTTGGTGAACCTAGCGTTGGTCGGGTCTTTTTCCCTGAACTAAGTGATTTAGCCGAAGCAGTCCACGCTATTCGTCTTTCAGGCCTATACCCCACAATGCTGGAGGCAGTCGACGGCGAGACCATGATGGCCATTAATGAATATACTCACCACCACTATGGCGAACCTGGTGAATCGATGCTAATTTTCTGGCTGGATAATAGCCACGCTGAAGAACGCCAACTGCTAAATGAGATTATTACTAAACACCATGGTCATCACATGGAGCAGGTGACTACAGCCGAAGAGCGCGATAGTCTGATGCAAACTCGGCGTGATTTGCTACCAGCCGTCGTTGCCCAAGTCGGAAAAAATCATCTTACTGAAGACATGGCGGTCCCAATATCTCAACTAGCACCAATGATGATTTATCTTCAGGAATTGGAACGTGAGCTGAACATTACGATTTATAAAGGCGGCCATGTAGGCGACGGCAATGTTCACCCAATTTTTGGCTGGAAGGGGTCAATTGATGTCCCTCCGGTTATCGCTGAGGCGCTACGGCGGACTTTCCGCAAAGCACTCGAACTTGGTGGCACAATCTCTGGCGAGCATGCCGTTGGGATGTTGAAGAATCAATGGAATAACGTCGAATTAGGCGAAAATGTTGACGAATTGCAACACCAAATCAAAAGTCTCCTTGATCCAATGGGAATCCTTAATCCTAAACGGAAAATCGATTAACCACTGCTAAAAACCAAAAAAAGCATCAAGCCAGTCGACTAAACTAACGGCTGATTTGATGCTTTTTAATTTGATTTAAAAATATCTTCCCCAAAAGGTGTATTTAAATAATGAGCAGGTTGACGAATATCAACAGTCATTTTCACTTTTTGTGAGTCATGTGTAGTACAATATGTGTGAGGTGAGCGATATGTCAAACCATTCAACTGAAAAACGTAATGCCCAAATTGAAGTACGAATTGATAATGACATCAAAATTAAAGCCTTAGACCAACTCAAAAACACTGGTTTAACTTTATCTGACTACTTGCGGGCTAGTGTCAGTACCCTTGCTAGCGAGGGACTGACAAAGGGCTTCGGTGCACCTAGGGCTGAAATACTTGCCAGCATTAATGACGCAATTGACGATTTGGAACACCACAAACAGTTACCGGCTGCCCATGATCGTCATGAGCTTGAGCAGTTACTAAATGACGATTGAAATAAAATTAACCTCACAATTTAAAAAGCAATACAAAAAGTGAAAAAAGATCCTCGCTGGCAGCCGATTTTCAACCGTTCTGTTTCATTTACGGCTGACCAACGCTCTGCTTGGCAATACGTAATTGACTGCTTGATCAATGATCAGCCACTACCGAGTTATTTTTACGAGCATCCCCTGATTCTTCCTAAACATGAACAACAGATTAAGCAGCGGCTTGTCAATAAGCAGTTAACTATTCACATCTTAGAACTGCACTTTGATGGCCATATGGCAATCATTTACTGATTTATGGCAAAACAAATAAAGCCATCTATTTGCTGGCAATTGATACCCACAGTAATTTGTTTAGTTAAAATATTGTCAAAGTCCCGCCAAAACACCCCGTCAGGAATATTCACCTGTCGGGGTGTTTTTTTTGCGATTGCTGAACAACTAGTACGCGATATTAATTTAGTCAGCACCAGTTAACTAGATAATGCCCAGCTTACTTCTAATTATTATCAAGCCAGCGCGGAATCAGCTGTTCATACACCGCAATCAGCTGTTCCTGTTCAACAAATTTTTTGAAGGTAATAATTGATTCCAACTCTGTTTGCAAAACTGGAGTTTGTACGGCCAATCTTTTAGTCCGTTTGGAACTTTGTTTGCCAAAGCGGACCAGCCAATTGGCAACATTCTGAGGTGTTTGAATAGCCAACAAATCCGCCAGTACTAATTCAGGAACCGCCTGATAAAGACGATCAATAATTCGAATGCCTTCACTGTCTAAGTCCCCTAAATAGGCCAATCGTAGACCGCGCCGGACCAGTTGCTGCAATAACAACAGATACTTATCGTTAAAGTCATTGCCAGCTTGATTAATCAAGGGCCAGTCAGGATGGCGATAATGTAGCCAAATAAACACGCCATTATTTTCAATTAAAATTGCCTGTTGCGTTTTGGTTGGATAATCAAGCATTGCTGGTACTTGCCATGGATTCAAAGTTAACGGCTGTGGTAAATCCGTTTTAAAAATATTGGCACTGGTAAAAGCCATCCCAATTAATTGCGCCCCTATTTCTCGTGGCGGCTGATCGACCAAGCAATTCTTGAGTATCCATTGATAATACTGGTAAACTGGCCGGTTCTCCCGAGGGTCATTTAAACTATGAGCCGTGAGCCCAGCGTCAACAGCTTGTTGCCCGCGTGGAGGTAACAGCTGCCCAGTAGCAATTGCCTGAAATAGTGGCGCCAATTTATCAGCCTCCGCTGGTGCTGCCTTACCAGTGGCCGCTTCGTATGATTCAACGTAATTCATCATGATTTCGCCCGTTGCTGCCAAATTAAAGCTGGCCGGACATTATTAGGATGGAACTTACTATCGGCAACGTATTTGGGCGCAATTACGTCATAAGCCACGTTAGCCACACCATCGGCAAGAATTTTATTCTGAGCGCCACCTGGCATCGTCGCAATAAAATTAAACCCGAAGTGATCAATTGTTTTCGCAAAAGATTTGGCCGTTTCTGGATCTAATTTATCGGCAAATTCGTCGAACATGACCAGATGGGGCGCGTCAGTTGCTTGGGAACGATGCAAAATCATTTTCGGAACCAATAATAACGGTAAAACCATTGCTTGTGCTTTTTCAGCACCGGAGCCGCCAGATTGGACGAATTTATCGTCAACTAATTCAAATTCATTAGGTTTACTCTGACGCCGATGAATTAATATCCGGAATTCTGACCACTGGCGAATATCAAGTAACCGATAAGCTTCGGCCATAAATTGCTCATCATCATTAACGATTGCTAAATTACTCGCTAATTTAGTCAGACGTTTTTGCACCTCAGCCAATAATAATGGTCGGTCTTGATCTTGAACGTGGCGAACCTCATCAATCACCTCTTGGCTAACTGTGACCGGAATCAATTCAACTTTTAATTGGATTCCTTGCTCTTCACGAACACCATGGGCTAATATCTCGTTATACCCAGCGATTAAATCGTATTGATCGGCAATTTGACTAGCCGCAGCTTCCACGTAGGCTGCTTGCGCGATGTCGTTGCCTTGAGTTGTTTGTTGTAATGCTTGATCAACATGCTGAACATCATTTTCTAAAATAGTTTGGGCCTGTTCAATATCGAAAGCAACCACGGTTAAATCAGCCACGGCCTTTGAACGTTGTTGCCGCATGGCGCTAGCAATCTCCAAGCGACCCCGCTCCTCAAAAACACTATCCAAGGCGTTCACATCAATACCGGCTTCATTATTATTATGAATTAAGCGACCAATGCGATCCGTTAATTCAGCGAAGGGATGATTGCGAATTTCACTGCGGTTTTTATGTGCAAATTCAATTGCTGCCGTTATTTCCGGTAATTCAACTGATTCAGGAAAATAAGGTTTTAAGATTTTTAAGTCAGCTTTTGCTTGTTGACTGACGTTCTGTAATTTCGTTTGTAAATCTGCCAGTTGCTGTTTAGTTGTTGCAATAATGGTTGTTTCAGAAGCACTGTTCGTTTGTAAAGTTGTTTGCTGCGCCAGAAATTTAGCCCGTTCGCCCTGCGCCGCTTGCAATTTTTCTGGTAACTGCTGATCTACAACCAAGGTAGCTAGTTTTGTTTGTAGTCGGGTCAGTTCCTGATTGGCCTGTGCTGGGATAAAATCAACCAGACCTGGTAATTGCAGCTGTTCCTGAATACCGGCCAATTTTTCTTGGCTACTAGCCACTTGATAACTTAGCTCTTTATTGGCCTGTAACTGCTGCTCACGTTTTTTAATCAGTTGACTGAATTGTTGCGACTGTTGCGTTAATTTTTGCCACAAATCAGGGTGTTTCAGTAAAATTGCTAAATCAGCGTGATTTCTTAATAAGGTTTGGCGCTGATCTTCTAAGGGTTTAAACTGCTGATTCATTTTGGTGGCACCATTTTTATGGACGGCATCATTATCCTGCAGCAGACCATCACGAACTCGGCCCATTAGTGCGCCTTGGGTCCGCTGTTCAATATGACCTTGCATTTGTGCCGACATCTCGCCAACTAATTTCACGTCAGTACTAAGCTGTTCTTGACGCTGAACTAGCTGTAAGTGTTGCTCCAAATAATGCTGATAATCACGAATATAACGTTTAAAATGTTGCTGATAAACGGTCAAATCAGATTCGGCAATGGCTTGAATCAAGTCTGATAATCCTTCTGTGTGACTTTCAATCTGCGTTCTTAATGGTCGAATTGCTTCCTGTTCCAACTGCTGCAATTGCTGATCAGCTGTCGTCTGTTCTGCTTTCAATGCTGTAAAATCGGCTTCTTGTTTGCTTAACTGTCGCTGTAATTCTTGGAAACGTGCTAACTGTTGACTTAACGTGGTTATTTGTCTGACAACAGATTGCCGCTGTTCTTTGATTACGCTCTGTTCAGCTACTTGCCGTTGTAATTGGGCTACTTCACCTTCCAAGCGGGCAATTTCTGGTTGTAAAATTGCGAGTTGCCGTTGATACTCACCAAGATTGCGTTGCGCATTTTCTTGCCTTTTAGTTACTTTTTCATGATCCTGATGTAACCGACCGTAGGGAGTGAAGACCAATTCTTTTAAGCGGTTCAGATTCCGCCAGAAAATTTCGGTTTTTAATTTACTAAGCCGCTTTTGAGCCTCGCCAAGGCGGTTACTGACGCCCTTGATTCGATTAACTTCACGCTGAGTACCAGCAACCTTATCAATAATTTGGGTATCGATACCTTCTTGCGCATTTTTCAGAGCCGCTTGGATTGGGGCAAAACGAGCATTGCCAGCAGTTAGAATTGGTGAGGCCAATAGCCGATACGTGGTTGCTAGCTGACCTAAATTTTTAGTGTCAGTAAACCCATAGACTTTCTCAGCGGCGAACTCTCGGTATGAAGTACCGCGGGTAAACAGATGTAACTGCTCGCCCAGCTGATGATTGGCGGCAATGAATTCGTCTTTAGTTAAGCTGTGGCCTTGGTCATCAGTTGTGATTACTTGCAGGTCAACTTCAGGATGATCATTAATCATAATGAACCACCAAGTTGGCGTCCGACTCTCACCAATCGCTCGGTAAGCACCAATTCCCAAAATAACTTGGCGTAACTGCGATCGTAAACACATATAGCTGTAACCAGTACGAGCCTTCATTGCACCATCACCCCAGCCGAGCAACATACTGTCAAAAGTTCTCGTATCGCGCGTACTACTATGAGGTGTTGTCACTTGATCTAACTTATCTGTTCCTTTGGCAGGATTAAACGAGGGTGTCGCAATTGAACCATCAACTAGCAAAGGAAAGAAACAATTGGCTAACGTCGTTTTGCCTGCGGCATTTTCACCAATCAAGGTTAAATTACCCTTTAGCGAAGCGTCAATGTCCAAAGTGACATAATTATTAAAATTCCGTAAATGAAAACTGGTTGGCGTTAAAACATTATTTAATGGCATCTGGTTCACGCTCCTTAGTAGTTGGCACAACGGCCGCAAAGCGTTGTGCAATTGGTGTTGGACTGACAAATTCGTTCTCGAAGGTAACTAAGCTAAACTCCCTTAATGCCTCTTTAACAGAACTGGTACTAATCGCAAAATCCGGCAACAATCTGGCTGCAACGAGCTTAATTCGATCGGTCAATTCACGTTCAGGAATGCCGACACCAATGTCCTGAGCAACAGCTATCGCGACAACTGTCGGTTTAGCTTGGCTGGGACGTCGATTATGATCGAGCAACAAGGCATAGTCATCACCACATTCTAAATCATAACGATTTAATTCAGCCCAGGCTGTCGCAATCTCTTTTTTATGGGCCATTAAAGTTGCGAAAAGTTGCGGCATTTCTAGGCGACTTAAATAACGCCGCGTCAACAAGGCCTGATTAACTTGTTGAACCTCAGTTAATTCAGCACGATTCTTGACCGCCGTTTCTTGCCGGATAAACACATTGATCATACTCTGGGCGATGAGATTAAAATTAGGACTAATATCCCAATAATCTTCAACTTCTTGCTCCTGATCGTTTAAGGTATATTCAGGCAAGTCTGGTACAAATAACTTAAATCGCTCCACAAATAGTTGGCTAATCAACTTACGAATCTCTTTCTCATCTAACTCGACCACTTCACTGTGAACCCGCTGAATAATGGTCTGGGTGGCCACGGCCCGGTCGTCTTGATTACCCTGTAATTCAGGAATATTAAGTACTGCCTTTAAGGTCGCCAATAAGACATGAACTGTTTCGGGCTCGACTAACTCAGCACCAAGCAATAACACTAAATTCTCTTGATAATTTTCTGGGGCAATCCCTAGCAAATCTTTTAAATAATGATTGATTCGTTGCTGCACCGCTGTTTTTTTAATCGCACTTAGCGCTGTACTAATCGCTTGGCTATCACTGCTTTCGGGTAGCGCGCCGCAAACACTTTGATCCAATAAACGATTAATGATGATTTGTTCATCACCATGAAGATGGGTTGCCATCACTAATCCTCCTCTGAAAAAGCAAATCTAAAACCACTAGGCAACTGCACACTATATTTTTCGGTCGCACAATGTAGCCAAATTGGCTTGGCTGGTAAGATTGGTTCCACTTGGGCAATTGGCCGGCCAAAAATGGCAAAGCTTTCGTAATGTTGATAACCAGTTCCACTGTATAAACGGACGATTTCATCACGAGCCACCACCGTCTTAAGCTGCAAATCATGAGTCACTTCGCCCTGCAACTGGTCAATCATCAGTAATTCTTGAAACTCAGCTAAACCAGCCGCACTATGATCAACAATTTCATCATTAGCAGCCACTTGGGGATTATCGGCTTCTGTGGCTACCTGCCGAATTTGCGTATCAGCCTGATAGATAACTGGCCCCATGGTTGTGGCATCTAATAAGTCACTGGCATCTTCCAGCGTGCGATCCTGACCTAAATGCCGAGGAATTTCTTTAGGTATCGTCAGCGTTTGATAGTGCTGCAACAGCTGATCAATTTCTTGCGTCAGCTGTTTTAAATCCAACGTCTGATCTTGAATATGCTCATATTCGGCACTTAATTGTTCATTAGCCGTTAAAATCGTTTGTAAAACTAAATAAATTGAATCCTCACTGCTATCAATTGCTGAGGAAGTTGGCGTAAAACTTAATTTTAATGCTTGAATCCGCCGATTCGCATAAGCCGCGACACCTTCAAATTGCGTCAATAATTTATCTTCAGCACCAATGGCCCGCTCAATGCCTAAGCTATCTTGGCCTTGTTGACTCCGCGCTACCTTCTGGGGGAAGCCCTCAAGATTGGCTAATTGTCGAATTGCCATGCCTTGCTTCATTAACTTTGAGAAAGCTGGAATTGCTTTATCAACCAGCATTGCCTGCAAATGAGCGGCGGCAGCACCACCATGATCAAAAGCCAAGTCATTAACTAGTTCATCAAGATCTTCGTCAACTTTGTGCATCCCCTTCATCACATCAGAATAAGCCGACAACATGTTTTCAAATAAATTGAACAGCTGCGTATCATTGGTTTCGAGCTGGTCCTGGCTCAATTCTTGCACTAACTGACAGAACTCATCAATTCTAATCGTGTTGGCCGTCACCGTATTTTCCGCATCCAAAACTCGTTGCATCATGCTTAGATACTCGATGCCACTACGAGTGATTTTATAAACTGGGGCTTGGGCCAAATGATAGTTGCCACTTTTCATTCGGGTGCGAACTTTACGCGAAGAAACTTCAATCAACTTGGCACGTTCACCAAGCTCCTTTAAAACATTCTTCAAAACATCAGGCGACAGCGGTCGTTCCTGGTCATCCTGATCTAAATAATGATCATTATATTGCTGCAAAATAAAATTAACCGTCCGTGCCGAGTCATTAGCACTATGATCACCATACAAAATCGTCAACACTTGCCAACCAGCTAGTGGATGGCTTTGACTGCGTCCTAAATTACTTGCTAACAATAAATTCTTAAGATCTGGTGCCATTTTTGCTACCATACTTCTCACCTCTTAAATTATTGATACTACACAATGACAGCTTCAGTATAAGTATCAATTATTAAATTCGCGATCGATTCAATAACTACTCTTGTTTAAAGTCTATTATAAATAAAATTTAATCTGCTAGAACACATAAAATCATTTATCAGCGATTGACTCATAAGGAAAATTGCGCTCATGTTTGGCTTCAAACTCACGCACATGATCAAAGCGACCGTCACTTGCAAAATGAATCAGCGACACGCCATCAAAAATATAACTAGTTTGTTTTTCTTTCGCCGCAAATGTCCAAGTGACAATGACTGTCGCGCCAGCATCAATAAAATCGTGAATTGGCCAAGCCGTCACCACCTGAACCTGTTCCTGATGGTTAACCCACTGCTGAATTTCAGCAAAGTTGCGATAAACCGGCCCGTAACACTCCTCATAAACACAATCAGTCGTGAAAAAATCGGCTATTTTTTTTAAATCATGATCAAGCCACATCTGGAAATAATCAGTAATTCTTTGATGCTGTTCCGTTACACTTAGCATGATTTTGCCCTCTTATTTAGCAGTTGTTAAAATATGTACTCGTGAATATCCTACCTTATTTAGCAAGCCAAATACTATACTAAACATTAAAAAACAATCACCAATGTCGATGAATTGAAGCCAAAGATTTGTGGCACGACTGCCGATTACTTATTAAGTCTCAGCTGTTAACTAATTAGTACACAATAAGCAACAAACCTCATAATATCTATGATACAATCTGGATAGGTACGACTGAAAGGAGTGAATTAGGATGGTAACACCAATGCGAGTTTCTGTTAGTAATACTGTCATTCAGTGGGCGATTAAAAATGGCGAGAAGTCTGAAACTGAACTAATGAAGAAGTATGACTTACATGCTTGGGAAAATCCAACTAGCACTCGTGACTATCCCACTTTCAAGCAAATTCAGAATTTCAGTCATGATACCCGAATCCCGTTTAATTATTTTTTCAAGCAAACACTTCCTCAAGAAGAGCATACCTTTGCCAAGTTCAGAACCATCAATAACACGAACATCCAACCAAGTAGGCGACTAATTGAAACCATTCAAGTAATGGAATCCTATCAAGCCTGGATGAAAGACTTTTTGTTGAATCAAGATAAAGCGATTAAGTTTCAGTTATTAGCCAGTGTTAAAGCAACCATGAATGTTGATAAGGTCGCTCAACAAATAATTGAAATCCTTCATCTTGAAAATCTAGCCGCTACTAAATTAACTGATGATGATTTCTTCAATTTACTACGTTCGAAACTCAGTAATGCTGGCGTCATGGTCATGCAAAGTGGTATTGTGGGTACCAATACTCATCGACCACTAGATATTAATGAATTTCGAGCTTTTGTTTTAGTAGATAACGTTATCCCACTTATTTTTATCAATAGCACTGATAGTAAAAAAGCTAAAATATTTTCATTGATTCATGAATTCGTTCATATTTTACTTGGTGATAATGAAATCCTTAATGTTTCTCCAGAAACTGAAATTCACCAAGAACGCTGGATCAATCAAATTACTAGCGCCGTGTTAATGCCTCTAAAAGAAATAAAAGCGGCTCTATCAACAAGCTTAAATCATCAGGCCAATCTGGTTCACTTGTCACAACTATTCCACACTAGTCTAGTAGCAACTGCCATTCGTTTGAAATTGCTTGGGCAAAAGCCGAGCAAAAAAACCAACTAGAGTTAAAGACAAAATCTAGTGGTGGTAATTTCTATCCTACTGCTATCTCTCGCCTTGATCTTCGCTTTGCCAATGCTGTCATCAATGATGAGGCTACTGGAAAATTAGCCAGTCCCGAAGCTGCAAGAATGTTAGGCGTATCTCTTAAGACTTACGACGAAACCGTCAATAAAATATTAGAATTGGCGTGATTAAATGGAATACCTGTTAGATTCAAATTCATTAATTGATGCCTACAATCGTTGGTATCGACCGCATGTTTTTGGAAATGTTTGGAATTTTCTCTCCACAAATCCAAAAGTAAAAATGACTTCATTTGTTTTTGAAGAGATTAAATATCCATCTGGGCTAACAAATTGGACCAAAGCAAATTTTGTAACTAGTCAAATACATCCTGATCAATCAACCATCCTGACCTATACACAAATTATGGATTGGATCACCAACTGCACCCGCTGGGACAGCGCTGGTATTGCCCAATGGCAACGGCCGGGCCACAATGCCTGACCTTGGTACCTTCTCCAAGCGTGAACCAAAAATAAATAGCGTTGCGAGCCAATTCGGTGTTAGCACATTACCTGTTTATCAACTTCTTGAAGAACTAGAATTTTCAGAATGAAGCCATTCACATCTCCCCTTCCCTAAAAAAGAGTCGAAATCAGAAAATGATTTCGACTCTTTTTTATTTATCTCGCTACTCGATTTTTTGACTAGATATTGCCTAATCTTAACTCTGTTTTACGCAACATCTTGGCAAAGTACTTAATATAAAAACCATCTTGCCCGAAATAACTTTCCAGACAAGATGATTTACCACTAGATTCGTGTTGATATTTTACAGCAGACTCAATAAATCAGATGTTTTTTAACGGCTCTTTTAAAATTAAGCCACGTGAAGCCGTCATATTTCAAATCAGAATAAACATTGCGCAGATTAAGCAGCGTTTCTGGTTGAATCAAAACCATTAAACAAGTTGCGACAATCAACAGGCCAATTCCTAGCATTAAATCAACCTCCTAATTCATTCATGATTATTTCCATTCAAAATAAAACACGCTACTTTTCGTCAGGATAGACTAAACCCCATTCTTGGCGCATCGCTGTCATTAAAGCCATTGTATCAACTGTCCATGATGCCGTGGGATTAGTACCAGTTTCAACAGCCGTTGCCATATCAAGCACTTCGTAACCCATAGCGCGTTTATTCTCACCAGCAGTAATCACCTGTTGCTGATCAGTCTCCCCATCAACGAAAATCGCCTGTTCAGGCCGCAGATAATGATTGACGATGAAATAACCACGCTCATAGACAGCATAGCCTACTTCAGGCCCACGGGCAGATAGACTAAATGAAAATGAGCCTAATTCCTGATTAGCATTAGAAATAATCGCTACACTACCATCATCAACGCCAGTTTCCGCTGGAATCATGACCGTTTTTTCAAGCTTAGGTGTGGCTGTCATGAACCGCCTAGCAAAACTTAAGGCATAAATCCCCAAGTCTAAAAGTGCCCCACCGGCTAAATCCAGATTCAATAAACGACCAGTTTTATCGGCCAGATCAACATGCATCCCTAGTGAGGCCTGGACTGATTTTAAGTTGCCAAGCTTTTTCTCTTGGACGACTTCCAAAAGTCTTTGATAAAGTGGCATATGATAAATTGTCTGTGCTTCCATTAGAATTAATTTTTTATCAGCAGCTAGTTGATTCAGTTCCGCTAACTGCGCGGAGTTTAGAGTAACTGGTTTTTCCGCCAATACATGTTTGCCTGCCGCCAAAGCAGCTTTGATATTCTCATAGTGGGCATTATTAGTCGTCGCAATATAGACCACATCAATTTTAGGATCGGCCAGCAATGCCTCGTGACTTGGATAAACGTGCGGAATTTTGAATTCGGTAGCCAATGCCTGCGCCTTTGCTAGACTATGGGCACTGGCTACCCCATACAACGTTTGACCTTCAGGGAACTGCTCACAGAAATTCACAGCAATCCGTCCGGGTCCAATAATACCCCAGTTATAATTTGTCATGATAAAACCTCCTAATAAAATAACGTGTGCAGAGTTGCAGGATGCAGCGTAGGATAACTTCAATTATTCGATGAGCGGTGCAATCGATTGCGCAAATAATTAAGTTAGCCATCACTGACTGCAACCTCGAACACATCTCCAAAAAGCAAAAGCAGAAATAGCTAGCTTAGTTTCAACTCGCAGCGCTTAATAAACCGCCTTCATTATAAACTAAAAACACCAGTAAGCCCAATTTAATGGCATTACTGGTGTTTTATGATAGACGATAAATTTATTATGAAGATTCACAATAGCGCTAAAAATACTCCTTCAGCATTCCCATACCCAAGCCCATTGAATCAGCGCTAAGCTTGACTGTCTCCTTGGAATCCGCCAATTGTTCGACCGTGATTAAGTCATTTTGTTGTAAGAATACATAAAACTTCTGGAGACCACGAGCAGCCTGCTTAACCTCGTTCCTACTCACACCAGCCGAATACATCTCACCAACAAAGTTGCCATTATCTGACAACAAAGTGTCATCTTGAGTCGCCAAATATTCATTTAAGTAGAAAGTCAGGGTATTGCGGTACCTGGCAACAGTTCGCGCCGCATACTGCTTTTCCAGTTTCTGAATAAATGGTTTCAATAAACTTAAATTGACCTTTTGTAAATTTTCAAAAGCCCGCTGATCCAGGGGTTCTTCGGTTTTTTTCAGTGTCGCGCTAATGGCCACTAATTGTTGCCAATTTTCTTGCAGTTTTTTCTTGGCTGCAGTTCCTAATTCAAATGAATTTTGCGGTGTTACCTCTTTTTTTGCCATTGTCATCACAACCCTCAAAAATTTTTATCGACTCGCAATATGATTTCACTAATAACCCAACGTTCGCTTTAATTGCAAGCTCTCAAAGTCACTTAATTTTACCATCTTAGCATGATATAATCGCCTTATTCTCTTGAAGGAGCCAAAATAATGATGATTGAGATTCGCCTCGGCAATAACGAAGCCAATAAAAAAGCGATTATTAAGAACTTAATCGCCAATAATGCCCAGAAATCGCCTTGGCTAAAGCAACATGGTTCTAGCCTAACTGAGCATGATTTTTTTATTTTCGCTGATCAACAATTAATTAGCGGTGCTGTAGGTGTCAGCCAATATAATTGGTATTTCTTGGAACTACTACAAATTAATGAGGCTTATCAAAAACAGGGCCTTGGTCGCAAGCTCTTGTTAGCAATTGAAAATTTCGCTACCGCTCAAAATCTGACTGGTATTCGCATGGAAACTTGGAATTTCCAAGCCCGCGGTTTTTACGAAAAGCTAGGTTATCAAGTCTGTGGTGAAATCAAGGATTGCCCACCGGGGACAGTGACTTATACATTGCAGAAACGGCTTATTTCAATCGAAAATTAGTTAATAACCGGCTTCTTTCGGCAGTTGTTTTCTTTTCGACCCTAGAGAAATTTTGCCATTTAACCCGCCACAATCTGGTCTTCATAAACGTCCCTCGCCGAAGTGCCTTTACAAGTGGCGCCCCAAAAATTAGTCGGTAAGCCCAATTAGGCGTACTCATAGTGGTGATGATGCGAATTTTAGGTTTGCGTGTCAAGGTGGTCGCCATGGTCTGCGCATCGTATAATTGCCCCTTGGCATACACCTTATCCAAGAATCCTTTAGTCATCGCTGGCATCACTTCCCACCAAACCGGAAACATAAAAATAATCTGATCGGCCGTTTTTAAACGCTGCTGGTAGTCAGCAACTTGCGGATTAACCGGCTTGCCTTGACGCTAATTTGCTAATTCAGTCGCCGACATGACTGGATCAAATTTATCAGCATGTAAATCAATTAAATCAACCATCTGCTTTTGCGCGGTCAATTGATTAACGACTTGATGGGCCAGTGCTGCCAGAAAAGAACGTTGATGTGGCCGATTTTGGTAAGCGGCAGCTGTATAGGGATGGTCAAAAATAATCACGGTTTTCATTAGTAAGACCTGCTTTACTTAATTTATTAACCTTATTTTAAAACCAAGCTAAACTCGGCGCCTTAACAAATGTTAACTAAAGGAGATGTTGGTCGATGAATTTTGAACTACCTGCGCCTATTCGGCAGGAATTTCCTGCTTTAGCCGCTCATTGGGCTCAAATCAAACCAAAGTTTCAGAAACGTCAAGTACCTGCTCAGACCACTTTACTTAATGAGGGTGAGATTGCCACCCAACTATATTTGGTTATTCAGGGTAGTTTGCGGATGTGGCACAACACACCAGAACGCGAGGTAACTTTACAATTTTTCTTCGAAAATCAACCAGTAACCTCTTTTGAAAGCTTCTATCTCGATCAACCTAGTGATTCAACAATTGCGACTTTAGAGAATAGCACCCTATTAGTTTTGAGTAAAAAGGATTTTACCGCATTTTGCCAAGCTTACCCCGATGTCGAAGTAAATTTAAATCAATGGTTATGTCAGCGGTTCATTACTTACCGTCGGCGTATTTACGCGCAACTACAAACTACCGCTACCGGCCGCTACCAAGCACTAATCGCTGATAATCCTGAAATACTAACACGAATTCCTCTCCATGAAATTGCCAGTTATTTGGGCATCACGCCCGTTTCATTAAGTCGGATTCGCGCCCAACTAGATTCAGCCACAGCCAAGGGTTAGTTATTTATCAATAATAAAAAAGCCAGCGTAATGACTGGCTTTTTACTTACAATTGAATTAGACGATTTTTAACTAATGAAACGCGGTCAGCAACAGGCGTCATGCCATCTAGGGCCAAATCAGCCGTTGCCATTACAAATTGCTCATTAACAATAAATAATGGCCGCGCTATTTCTAAATAGGCAGCAATTAGACCTGCCCGTTCACCCTCTGAATCACGTAACAACTGCCGCGCTAACCGGACATCAAGTGACACCTGATTGTAAACTGTTAAATCAATCAAAGGGGCTAAATCAGGATGACGATTACCAAACGGAAAGTCCAGCAAAATCGTCTCACAATGCCCATTGGCCTTTTGACAAGCCTTAATAACAGCTGAAATATCATATTGTGCCACATTAGTAGCTAGGGGTTCGGTAATTGGTGGGGCTGATGGCAAAGCATCAATATCGTAATCATCAAAAGAAATCACACAACTATTTTTTAATTTCTGATGCAGTGCCTGCACTAAAGTAGTTTTACCGCCTGCAGTCAAACCGCTGACCACTACAACTTTGGACTTCATAATAATCACCATTACTTTCATCCGACCAAATGATTCTATTTATGTTTGTGTCGTTTTCTTAACCGACGTTTTCGCAGACGTTTCTTGGAAACATGCTTTTGAATCCATCTCCCCGCAGATTCACCCAAAAAGTCGAACATTGGATGTAGTTTAATGTTCGGCCTTAATCTTCAAGCAACACCAGCTTGATGAATTTATTGGACCACTGATGCTTGCAGTGTGTCTAATTCTTTTGAAAGCGACGTTGATAAGTGGGACTTCTCAGTTAGATCTGGATCATAGATTTTAGCCACACAGCAAATGTTAAACTCATTTTTCTTCACTTGATTCGCTGACTAATTGAATATTAGTAATTATTTGCTGGTCAACCTGAGGCTTTTGATCAGAAAATATAAATAAACTGTCGTGATAACCAGTCATCGCGCCTTCAAAAGGCTCAATAAACCGGTAGTGAGCAAGATTAATAACGCCGTCATAGGTCACGTCGGCAATCGTAACGGCTACCTTTGCAGGATAACGCCTAATTTCCCGATGTAACGACAAACACCAAGAATCCAAGTCCAGTAGACACTCTTTTTGCTGAGCAATATAAAAGCTATTCATGATTCTCATAATTGCACCTTCCTCTGCGTGTCGTTGCTGCTGCTCAACTAATCAATCTGCACAAATGATTGCTACCTAAAACCGCATCACTTATGATACGGACTACCCTCATTAATCATAAACGCCCGATAGATCTGTTCGCTCAGCACCACGCGCATTAATTGGTGAGGCATGGTCAGTTGGCCGAAACTTAGCTGGTCATCAGCGCGTTCAATAACTTCGGGGCTCAATCCTAAAGACCCACCAATCACAAAAGTAATGTCGCTGTGCCCATAAGTACTGAGATCAGCTATTTCTTTGGCGAAAACCTCAGAAGGCCGTTCCTTACCCTTAATCGCCAAAGCAATCACGTATTCTTTTGGCTTGATTTTAGCTAAAATTCGTTCGCCCTCAGTGGCCATCACTTGGTCCATTTGGGCTTGCGATAATTTCTCTGGCGCTTTTTCGTCGGGAACTTCGACAATCTCGAATTTAGCAAACCGACTCAATCGTTTAGCATATTCCGCGATCGCCGCGCGGAAATATTTTTCTTTTAATTTACCGACACCGATAATTTTAATGTTCATTCATAAAATCCTCTCGCTTTAAAACAATCAACGCCATTTACTGGCGAATTTGGCCATTACCATAAACATGATATTGATTAGAAGTCAACGCTGTCAGTCCCATTGGCCCGCGGGCATGCAATTTCTGTGTTGAAATACCAATCTCGGCACCAAAACCAAACTCGAAGCCATCAGTGAAGCGCGTTGAAGCGTTGGTATAAACCACCGCCGCATTGATTCGCCGCTGAAATTCTTGGGACGCCGCATAATCTTTGGTAATAATAGCTTCGGAGTGGTGGGTGTTATAGCGATTAATATGGGTAATTGCCGCATTCAGATCAGGCACAACCTTAATGGCCATAATATAGTCATCATATTCTGTGCCCCAGTCTTCGGCAGTTGCGGGCACAATCTCTGGTAAAATCGCACAAGCCGCCGCATCGCCACGCAGTTCGACATGATATGGCGCTAAGGCTGTGGCAATCATTGGCAAGAATTCCGCAGCCACTTTTTCATGAACGACTAGCTTTTCCATAGCGTTACAAACTGAAGGCCGCTGTGTCTTCGCATTGATAATTATTTCCCGGGCCATACTTAAATCAGCATTTTGGTCAACGTAAATATGGCAATTACCAGCGCCAGTTTCAATTACTGGCACCGTAGCGTTATGCACGACAAAATTAATAAACTTGCTACTGCCACGAGGAATCAGCACATCCACATAATCCGTTAATTGCATCAATTGTTGCGCCGTTTCATGGCTAGTATCGGCAATCAATTGCACGGCATTAGCAGTCAAGCCTGCTTTTCTCAAACCAGTTTGCAAAGCGCCAGCTAATGCCAAATTCGTTTTAATCGCTTCTTTACCACCGCGCAAAATTACCGCATTACCGGATTTCAGAGTCAAACCAGCAGCATCAACCGTCACATTGGGCCGGGCTTCATAAATCATTCCAATCACACCTAGCGGCACCCGCACGTTCTCAATTTGCAAACCATTCTCCGTTTGCCAGCCCGAAATTGCCTGGCCAATTGGATCAGGTAACTGCATGACTTGCTGTAACCCATTCGCCATCCCCACTAACCGTTCATGATCTAGCTTCAAACGATCCAACATTGCTGGCCGCACGCCGTTAGTTTCCGCGACGGTTAAATCAAGCTCATTAGCAGCTAAGATTGCGGCTTCTTCAGCAATTAATTCCGTCGCCATTGTTTGTAACGCCGCATTTTTGTCAGTTGTTTTTAGAAGGGCCAATTCAGTGGCGGCAGCTTGTGCCTGTTGCCCAATTTCTACTAAAGTTGTCATATTCTCACCTATCTATTTTATTAGCTACTGCTTTTTGCTAACTACTGAGTTGCTAAATAAAGTACCAATCTCTTGACCATCTAGAATGTCATAAATAATCTCTGGGTTAGCGCCATTGGCCAACACCATTTGCTGATGATTCTTTAGAATTCGTTGGGCGGCGTTAATTTTAGTGGTCATGCCGCCGGTACCGAAACTACTATCACGGCCGCTAGCATAACTGAGAATTTGGTCATCAATAACTGGGACTTGACTAATCAATTGTGCCTCAGGATGTTTGTGGGGATTAGCCGTAAACAAGCCGTCAATATCTGACAACATAATCAGCAAATCAGCCTGGGTAATTTCCGCCACAATGGCCGAGAGCTCGTCGTTATCACTAAAACTAGTTTTATGATCCAACTCGTCAATCGATACCGTATCGTTCTCATTAATAATCGGAATGATATTTTTCGCCAGCATCGCGTTCAAGGTGTTGACCACGTTACAGTGACTTTCGGGAAAAATAATCACATCGCGCGTCAGCAGAACTTGGGCGACAATTTGTTGATACTCTGCAAACTCGCGCGTATAAATCCCAATCAAGCGACTTTGACCAATCGCCGCCAACGCCTGCTGTTCTGGAATTTCCGTAGGTCGTTCCTTAATATGTAACATATCGCGGCCCGCACCCATGGCGCCACTAGAAACCAAAATAACTTGATAATCATGATTACATAAATCAGTTAACACATAAGCCAAGCGACCAATCGCCCGTAAATTCAACTTTCCATTTGCTAATACTAATGAACTGGTGCCAACTTTAACGACAATTCGTTTTGGCTGTAAGTCCCGCACTATCCTCAACTCCGCTACTTTTTCTTCTTTAATCTTAGCACAGGCCGGCTGCAGATTGGCCCCTTTTCCTCAATCTCTTGCTAGTAATACCAACGACTTTATTTCGAAACTCGCGCAATTCACCGCTTTTAACTATTGTAAAGCCATGCCATCTCCGTTATCATGGTAGTCGGACATTTTTTGTACCACTGTGGCACTTCTAATCCCAATCTGGGTATTTCCTTTGGTCACAGTTATTAATAACCGTCATGGGTTATAAAGGAGGATTTACATGACAAAAGAACAGAATCATCTGCATGATCTCGTCATTTCGGCGATCATTGCTGCATTGTATGTGGCGCTAACTTATTTAAGCCAAATGTTTGGTTTAGGTTACGGGGCTGTCCAGTTACGGCTTTCAGAAATGCTAAATTGCTTGGTTGTTTTCAATAAGCGATATATCTGGGGCGTAACTTTAGGCTGTATCCTTGCTAATCTAACCAGTACTTTAGGTGTGGTTGATATCGTTTGGGGATCATTACAAACATTAATTTCGCTAACTATTATTTATTTCGTCAGCAAGAAATTGCCTAACCTGATGGCTAAACTAGGTAGCGTCGTCGTCATTGGTACCGTCATGATGTTCCTAATTGCTTGGGAATTGGTTGTTTTAACAAAAGCACCATTCTGGTTAACTTACGGCTCAGTTGCTGCTGGCGAATTTGCCTCCCTACTAGTCGGTGCCATTCTGATTTACTACATGAGTAAACGAATCGACTTCAACACTGCCACCATCAAGCACCGTTCCTAATAAAAAATTTCAACTAGCATTGGTCAATTTTATTGATCAGTGCTTTTTTAATACTCAAAAATTTCAGATTACTTCTTTAAGTTATCCTGACTTGTTCTTCCTTAATTAATCAGACCGTTAAGACCCGTAACTTAAAAAAAATCAGTGCTAAAACTCACCACGACCAATAAAGCTAACTGCCAAATAAGCTTAAAAATATCCGACTAACTTGGCGTACTTATTAATAACACCTGCAAATCCGCCGTTTTGGTGGCGTTATTAAAAGTTATGCCCAGCTAGTGAAGCACTATCCACAGCTGAAACATGTTTTCCCCAAGTTATCCACAAAGTTATCCACTTGTACACATGTTCGCCGCAGAATCTTGTGTCAAAATAACACCTTGATACCAAATATTCTATTCATATTTGTCAAGATAAATATTTTTAAAATTAGTTTTCCACGTCTTTTTATTGTTCGCCGTAATCGTTTATTCCCGTGAAACGCTTATGGGAATAGGTTTTTATTTGACTTTATTTTTAGCTATCAAAGTTATCCACACCTGTCGATAACAATGTGGATAACTAAAAAACAGCTTATTTACCGCGGTATCATAGGATATCCACACCCTTATCCACATGCTGTGGATAACTATTGTAGATAAAAGTTTTGCTTGACAAGTTTTTTACTATCGGATATCCCGAACTTAACGCCTTAACATTCGTTATAGCGGCAATATTTACGAACAATTCCGTGAAACAATCAAAATTAACCGATTTTTTAGTTAACAATCTCTTTTTTGTTACTAAACTAGGTCAGCAGTATTTATTCCGCAGGTTGTGCATAACCGTTATGCTTGTCATATTGTTACAAACTAGTTGTGCACAAATCGGTTGCTCAACCAGCCGCCTGTATTCCTGCATCAAGCTAAGTTGCTCCCTAGCTTACCCCACGATTTAGAGGATGTGGTTGTCAGCCAATGTGTATGCTTTGCACACATACCTGATCAGCACCCCTCATTTTGGACACAAAAAAACTGTCAGACCACGCGCTTGACGTTTCAATGCGTGTTCTGACAGTTTTATATTTATAACCTATTTACTGTGCTGAAGTGAAACACTGTTTTAGTTACTGCTAGAACTATTCGAGCTTGTTGTGCTGCTAGCTTCCTTAGTCAAGGTAACTTTCGTTTCTTGCAACTTTCCATCACGATAGTATTTCACCGTTACGGTATCTCCGATTGAGTGCGCATAAATTGCAGTGTGCACTTCAGCAATGCTAGTAACTTTTTTACTATCAATCCCAACAATTGTATCGTACTTCTTCAAACCAGCTTTCGCTGCTGGCCCACCAGATTCAACTGAGGCAATGACCACACCACTAGTAATATTAGTTGGCAATTTCAAAGTTGATTTTTGTTGATCAGCAGAAATATTAGTTAGATCTACGACGCCGACGCCAAGTGCTGGCCGGACGACTTTACCATTTTTAACTAATTGATCAATAATTTGCACAACTTCATTACTTGGATAAGCAAAGCCCATCCCCTCAACTGAAGTACCATCTGTGTTTTGGGCATACTTCAATGAGTTGATCCCAATAACTTGACCAGAACTATTAACTAACGGGCCACCAGAGTTCCCCGGATTAATTGCCGCATCTGTTTGAATCACGGTTGCTTGACCAGTTGTCTGACCAGTAGTGTCATCAGTCACATCGATTGTCCGATTCTTCGCGGAAACAATCCCTTCTGTCACAGAAGTGGCATACTCACTACCCAATGGTGAACCAATCGCAATTACTGGTTCAGCTGGCGTAATCTTAGAAGAATCCCCAAACGTAGCAACGGTCGTCACTTTTGCAGCACTAATTGATAAGACTGCCAAATCAGAGGTCGCATCAGCCCCAACAATTTTAGCTGAAACTTTGGTACCATCAGCTAAAATAACTTGCAGCGCATCAGAACCAGAAACGACGTGGTTATTGGTAACCACATAGGCAGTCCCGTTTTGCTTGGCGTAAATCAAGCCTGAACCTTCACTAACTGTCTCTAATTCAGAAGAGCTTGTTCCGGAGCCGGAACTTGAGTCAGACGAACCACTACTCTTGCTGTTACCCCTACTACCGAATAAATCTGAGAAAATATCGCTACTATTATTTTGACTTTGTCGTTGTTCGTTAATTACTGAAACAACAGCACCCTCAACTTTAGTAAATGCCTTGGTCATCGAGCTACTAGTTTTAACAGAAACATTGCTAACTTTCGTGGTACCCGTTGTACCAGACGAATCAGTGGCCGTATCACTACTGCTACGCCCAACCATTGAAAAACCGGCAAAAGCTACGCCACCGCCAATTAAGGCTGATACAACAGCGATGACCGCAATTTGCCACCAGGTGATGCCACGTCTTATTCTACGCTTACTCATCTTTATCTATCTCCTTAAAATCATTTCTAACAAGTTGATTCATCTTTAACTCATTTATCTGACTTTTATCTTACTGAGCAAATTTGAATTATTTATGAAATTGCTCCTGACAAACCATAAACTAATTGTGTCTTTTTTGCGTCATTAAACTAAACGATTGTTAAGGGATCAGCAACTGCCGGATCAGTATCCATAATCTGAAAAGCATCATCAACACCAAAATCATGGTCAGCCAAGAAATCACTAACTGTTTGATGCGCTAATTTTTTAGCATTATTCTCCTGACTTAAATGCCCTAAATAAATCTTTTTGGTGCGATGACCTAAGACACTCATTAAAGCTAAAGCGCCATCATCATTAGACAAATGACCTTGATCGCCGAGAATACGCTGCTTTAATGACCAAGGATAAGGGCCATCTCGCAACATCATCAAATCGTGATTACACTCCATTAAATAGCCATCAGCATCGGCAATCGTGCTGGCAACGCGATCAGAAACATAACCTGTGTCCGTTAAAATTGCAAACGCATGATCATCATGATGAAACTGATAAAATTGCGGTTCGGCCGCGTCATGGGAAACGCCAAAACTCTCAACATCTAAGTCACCAAGACTTAACGTTTTGCCCATTTCAAAAATATGTTTTTGTTCCGGTGCGATTTTACCAATCTTAGGGCTCATCGCTTGCCAGGTACCTTCGTTTGCATAAACATCAAGATGATAACGCCGTGCCAAAACGCCCACACCGTGAATATGATCGGTATGCTCATGGGTGACAAAAACGGCATCAACATCATTTAAATCGCGACCAATACTTGCCATTAAGGCAGCAATCTTTTTGCCAGAAAGTCCAGCATCGACCAAAACTTTATGTTGTGGGGTCTCAAGATAGGTGACATTACCTGAACTACTGCTAGCCAAGACACTGACGCGTAGCCCTTCAGTTGTATCTAGTTGCGTCATGAATAAAGCTTCCCTTCAAAATTACTTATCAAAAACATTAACTTATTTTAACACAGTCACATGACTGCGATTAGTTTGTTCATCTTAACTAATCATCAGCATCAACCGTGGTACTGGCACTGCTGGACGAACTACTACTTGCATCAGTTGTGGTGGTACCCTTAATAATCGTCTTTGTTAGCGCATTAACCTTTTTCAAGGTCTCATTTTTGGTACCCTTATGTTGAATCATTACATTCCAGACGGGTACGTAAATAATACTCCCACGAACATCGATCAATTCAGAATAACCTAATTTATACCAAACAATCTTGGAATTCTGCGAAATCTCACTCGAAGTGTATAACAGCTCGATTGCATCACGGGCACTGATTGTCGTTTGTTTCTCCCGTAACACCGTTATATTCGGCAAATAAGTTTGGGTATAGCCAGTCACATTGCCGTTACTGATTTTGAAAGTGAGCGTTCCCTGCGGATCAATAATAACGCCCTGTTTAGTTTTCTGGGCGAAAACAACCGTACTCTTCTCATCTGACATTCCTGATTGATAGACGTATTCACGCCCATGAAGGACGTTATGCTCATTCTCCACAAAGCTTTTCAATACAGTCACGACATTATTCTTGTCATAACCAATCGGGACATTAAACTGGCTAGTTAATTTATGCGTGTCGTAATTATATGAAGTTGATTGACTGCTTAACTGTTTGGTGTTGCTTGCCAAAACATCTTCAATTTTACTAGCTAGATAGTAACCTTCACCCTTGTCATTTGATAGTTTGGGCACAGTGATATGATCATCCTTCATATCCTGAATAATAGCCTGTTCATTCGTAACGGTTGGCGTTGTGTTATAAGTGGCGTTACTGCCTTTCTGCGTGTAGGAAGCGAGTAGAAACACATCTAGGGCTAGAAAGACAATCAAGAAAATCATTTCAATTCTCCGAAAATCCATTTATTGCGCCTCCGTTCCGGTTTGATCTTGCAACCAGTCCTGATAATCACGCCAACGATTATTGATTTTGACATAATAAGTTGGCATTAAATCAACAATATCCGCATCAGTCGTATCAGTGACCCAGCGATAACCAATGACCAAATTTTGAATCGATTTGCGGGAGTAATTAGCCGCAACTAGCTTGTTCATAACCGTTTCTGTCGCCGGCAAAGTCACCTGATTAGCTTTGGCTGGTACTGGTACTTGTAAAATTCGACTTGAAAAAGCAGTTTGACTACCTGTATTGGAAAATTTTACTTTTACCGAACCGAAATCACTTTGCTGGAAAATCGGGAAGCCTTCCACAAAGCTGCGAAACGCGACCATATTGTTGGTTTGATCAACACTATAATAGCGAATATCAGTTAGCGGATTACCAATATCGGTTAACGCTGTAAAACTGTTTTCAAGCAAACTCTTCAAGTTATTCGGCACATCAGTTTGGCTATTATTAGAGAAAGTAAGTTGGTCACTACGATGATCAACTGTTAGTTGATTATGGTAACTGCCACCATAATAAGTCGTTTGTCCACCAGACTCCCGTGATTCGACATTAGTGTTTTTATCATTACTCATTAAAGCAGAAATATAGGTATTTTCGTTCCGACGATTAATTAAGTAACTGTACGGCCGTAACGTCACTTCATTTTTGAAGAAAACTTGCGGTCGCTCGCCTAATTGTTCCTGACTAACAGCTAGGTTCATATCTGCTTTAGTCACTAAATGCCGGATTGTCGCAATGCGCGTCTCGCTAATACGACTTTGCCAAACTTTCTGACTAATATCATCGAGAAAATAAACATGATCCAAATTATTCGATGTGCTGAAAATAATGCGCGTAAAGGCAATATCATTGACAACATCTTTTAAGCGTTCCTGCTTCACTACTGAGCCAAATAATTTTAAAGACATTTGATCAGCGTAAATCATTTGAACCGTGCCGCTTTGATTCATTAGTTCATGATAACTAACTGCACTTCGCCGAAAAGAATGGAATGTCCATTTTTGGACTACTTGCCGTACTTCTAGTGCCAAATTTTCTTTGTGGTTATAAACCAAAGTCTGATTTTTCTTATTGTCAACATTGACCACGGCCGTTGGTAAATAAACTTGACTTAAATTCTGTTGATTAGCTGAGGTAATACTATCGGTGGTCGTGCCTGCTTCAGTATCTGTTCGCCGTTCATAGCGCTGATTGTTGGTCCAAATCAAGAAACTCAAAATCAAGCTGAACACAACCGCCAAGATTAGAATCACTCGAACTAAAAGGTTAGTCCTCCGCATCCCATTCATCTCCATTCTCGTAAGTTTGATATGGTAAGGAAATGTAGAACGTCGAGCCACGCCCCTCCGCGCTATCGACCCAGATATGACCATGATGGGCTTCAACAACTTCCTTAGAAATCGCTAAGCCTAAACCAGTCCCACCTTGTTTTCGTGACCGGGCTTTATCAACTCGGTAAAAACGGTCAAAGATTTTATTAATATCTTTTCGGGGAATTCCTAAGCCTTGATCGCTAATACTAATCACCACGTTTTGGTGATTCTCCATAAGTCGCGCAGTGATGACCCCGCCATCTGGTGAATATTTGATGGCGTTATTCATGATGTTGTCGATTACTTGCATCATTTTATCCGTGTCTAACTCAACCCAGAGATCTTGCTTAACAAATTCGCGCTTAATACTATAACGCTTATCTTCATGAGGTAACATCGGATTATTCTTGTCGTTGCGCTCATTCTCAGTTTTGATCATCATGTCAAACCGATTCAGGATGTAATTAAAAAACTCATTTAAATTAACAAACTCTAATTCCATCTTAGCTGTACCTTGATCTAGTCGTGACAAGGCCAGTAACTCATTGATCATCCGAATCATGCGATCTGTTTCTTCTTGAGTCACACTTAAGAACTGCGGCGCCAACTTAGGATCTTGCCAGGCACCATCTGTTAAAGCTTCAATATAACTGCGAACACTGGTTAACGGCGTCCGTAATTCATGAGAAACATTGGAAACAAACTCCCGCCGTTCGGCATCATTTTTTTCTTGCTCGGTAATATCATGAAGGACACAAACTAACCCACTAATAAAACCTGTTTCCCGTTGGATCAAAGAAAAATCAGCATGCAGGATTAAATCTTGAGTTTCACTGGTGATCACCTTTTCTGGCTGATCAGCATTCCGCTTCTGAGTAATCTTGTCTGGTTCAATCGTCATCTCATGTCGAGTTTCCAGCAAATCACGTAACGAATACTCATCTTCAATCCCAAGAATACTTAAAATGGATACACCGATTGCATCATCACTACTTAAATTCAAGAAACTTTGAGCCGTTTCATTAATAATAGTCACATTCCCGCGGTGATCAGTGGCAATAACGCCGTCCGTCATATGACTTAACACTGAATCTAGCCGCCGTCGTTCGGCGTCGGATACTTCCTGCGCTTCTTCAACCCGCACCGACAAATTATTGACCGCCAACGCCAACTGACCTAATTCATCTTGACCATAAATTCGCACTTGCCCAGAATAATCACCATCGGCCATGCGAATAGCTTGTTTTTTCATTTCATCAATTGGTTGTGTTATTGCCCGGGCAATAAATATTGCAATGACCATGCCTAATAAACCGGCCACTAATGAAGCAGTCAGGAAAATCAACGTAATTGAATTAATATTAGAATAGACATCATCCATACTAGCTTTAACATAAATCGCCCCAACAACTTGGTTGGCATCAGTACTCGGATTAGTAATTGGCGTAATCGAGGTATAAAAGCTGCCCCCACGATCATCCGAACTAATCTGGGTCTGTTTATGATTAGCATAAATAACATTTTTAATTTCTGAATCCGGGGTCCGCTGGCCAACATTACCTTGATCATTGGCATTACTAGTTCCCCGAATAATCCCCTTGTTATCAACAACCTGAACTTCTGAAATTGAGGAATTATCAACCTCGGCCACAATATTCTTGATATTGCGATTAGCGACATCAGTACTGGTACTCGTGTTATTTAACTCGTTGGCTAGTTGGCTACTGACGTAAGGCTGAATGACCACTGAATCTTCGAAAGTTTTAATATTCTGTTGTTCCAGTTGCTTCACGAAATAAGCCCCGATAATTTCGATCGTGGTTAACAGTAGTAGGACGAACACCAGCGCTATTTTAAAATGAATTGATTGAAAAGGACGAATTTTCTCGTTCATAACGGTTTCGAATGTTGCAAAATCAAGCGAATCTTGCGCACACCCAGTTCACTTCCTTAATTTCTCTTGACCGCTGAAGCTGCATAGATCTTTTATTCTATTAAAAAGACTTTTAGCAGTTTAATTGTATGACCTAAAGGCAAACGATTCCGCTTAATGACAAAATACCGAGCAATTCCTGCGAATTCTTCGGTATTTACATCAATGCTCGCCGGTTAACCGCCTTTTGTCACACGCTATAAATAAAATGAGACAGAAGTTACGCTTTGCCAAACAAATGTTAGGCAAACGCGAAGATAACTTATGTCTCACTTTCTCACGCGTATTCACAATAGTCAACACGAACTAAAATCATTTTACATTTCTTAATCGTTATCAGGATTCTTCAAATAGTAGCCAACTCCACGGCGAGTCATGATCCAGTCAGGATGGCTAGGATTATCTTCGATTTTCTCCCGCAAACGCCGAACAGTCACATCAACAGTCCGGACATCACCAAAGTAGTCATAACCCCAAACTGTTTGTAGCAAATGTTCCCGAGTCATCACTTGGCCGAGATGCTTAGCCAAATAATGTAATAATTCAAATTCACGATGGGTCAGCTCAATTTTTTCACCGCGTTTAGCAACATCGTAAGCTTCTGGGAAAATCGTTAAATCACCAACATCGATTTCATGATGATCATCTTCCTCACTGTCAGCTGAAGCTGTCGCTTGCCGCCGTAAATTAGCCTTAACACGGGCCACTAGCTCTCGGTTAGAAAATGGTTTCGTAACATAATCATCGGCGCCTAATTCCAAACCGATGACTTTATCGATTTCTGAATCTTTGGCCGTGACCATAATAATTGGCATGTCGTGTGTCTTGCGAACTTCACGAGCCACTTCCAAACCATCAACCTTAGGTAACATTAAATCTAACAGAATTAAATCTGGATTAACTTCTTCAACTTTTTTTAGTGCTTCTTCGCCATCATAAGCGACGTACACATCGTAGCCCTCTTTAGTTAAAGAGAACTTGACGATATCCGAAATAGGTTTCTCATCATCAACAACTAAGATTTTTTTCGCCATATTTATGGTTCCTCCTTAGAGCGTTCCCAATCTATTATACTAACTTTCAGAAAAAAGCACAAAGGTTCTTCTCTTTTACACAGAAATACCCATTTTTAATGCAGTTTTGCCATTAATTACACTCCCCAAATACCAGTGAACTACTTCAAAAAATCGTGTATGGTTAATAAGAACAGAACTAGTTCCAGACTCCATTGCGGGCTGCTTGTCGTGGAACGCGGCCGACGCTGATTGAAGTCTTTGTTGCACAAAGTTCTCCAATACAGGTCTTCTCAAGTGCTAAAGCACCAACGAGAATTTGGCGGCTGACGACAAGATCCCTCCATTGCGTCTGAAGTTGAGTTAGTGCATTTCATCGTTGTTAGATGTTAAGACAATTTCGGTGAGGCTAATCAACTTGATTCAACTTGTCGTGACAGTTGACCAGATTACAAAAAGCAAACCCACTCAACAATCTCTGATCTTATCCAGAAAGATTGGCAAATAGTGGTGTTGAGTTCTACTAGTTAACACCGGTAGGGACCGAGCGATTGGCGTCAGCTGCGAAATTTAGTCTACGACATAAGTAGATGATTGGCACAATCTCCCAATCACTGCCTCTGAATACTAGTAAAGATGAAGTCAACCACCTTAACTCCAGACGGCGTGGAGGGACCTTGGCGTCAGCCAATTGGTTTGTATTTGCGTAAGAGCCTGCGAGAAGCAGCCAAATTGTTCTTAATGGATTTGCCATTTAGAACAAGACTTGTATCTGAGACAATTCGAGTTGTAATTGGCTCAGATCAACGTCGGCCGTGTTCCACGCCAAGCAGCCCGGAACAGAGTCAGACCCTATTCCGTTTCACACCTGTTTATCGTTCGGCTCCTGCCGTTACTTAACTAGGAAGCGGCTTGAACAAGATTTCAGCACAAAAAACTACTATCAGCGGCCTTCTTTATTAATTACGCCTAAATAAGTAGAAATTTTGAAGGAGAGGCTTATTTTAACTCTTCGTTATAGTAAGTAAATGGTTTTTACATCAAAAAAATAAACTTTTTTAAATTTTTTGGCCAAAAAAAGCCGTGGAAGGGTTGCGAGACTATATTCCATATGCTAATATAGTTAAGTCGTCAGATATTTGGGTGGTTAGCTCAGCTGGCAGAGCAACGGACTCTTAATCCGTGGGTCCAGGGTTCGATCCCCTGACCACCCATAATCGATATTAACCAGTGATCACGCAGCGATAAAACGCCGTGGTTGCTGGTTTTTTTGTGTCCTTAATTAGGATAGCATTGCCAATATTACTTGAAAATTGACGTGTTCTGATTCAAAATCGAATTCAAAAAGTCGGCAAGCATCAATAATTGATTGCTCATGAAGAACTCAGTAATCATGTCGGCGAATTCTTCGCTATCCGTCAGTCAACAAACCCACAATCCCTTAACTCGAAAAGCTCGTGTTATGATAATACCAGTCATTTAATCATAAATAAACTGCGTGAACAACTTAATCCCAGAAAGGAACCTGATTTTGGCATTTAAAACACCGTTGGCCGATCAAATGCGGCCTCAAGAATTAGCGCAAATGGTTGGTCAGCAGCAATTATTAGCTCCCGGCCAACCGCTGCGCCAAATTATTGATT
The DNA here is from genome assembly GCF_003946675.1 of Lapidilactobacillus gannanensis. GTDB lineage: Bacteria > Bacillota > Bacilli > Lactobacillales > Lactobacillaceae > Lapidilactobacillus > Lapidilactobacillus gannanensis. The sequence continues at coordinate 45,942 of NZ_RHOT01000015.1, forward strand.
GCCATGTTAATATTCCGCTGATTCTTTGGGGACCACCAGGCACCGGCAAAACCAGTTTGGCTCAAATTATTGCCCGGCAAAATCATTATCCTTTCGTGACCTTCAACGCCTCAACCGACAATAAAGCCCAGCTCACTTAGGCAATTGCCCTCTACCCCAATCAGTCCTTCGTGTTATTGGTCGATGAAATTCACCGACTGACCAAAACGCTCCAAGATTTCTTGTTGCCATATTTGGAAAACGGTCATGTCATGCTGATTGGCGCCACTACTGAAAATCCAATCATGTCGATTGTGCCGGCAATCCGTTCACGCTGCCAAATCTTTGAATTTCAGGCACTGGACGAGGCCGATATTCAAACTACTTTGCAGCGCGCAGTGACCGATATTTACCATCTAACTGACGACCAGGTCGAAGCAAATGCCCTCGAACTGATTGCTGTTTCTGCCGATGGTGATTTACGCGTGGCCTTAAATATTTTGGAAACGATCCACGCCATTGATGCGGCACAAATTACCGTGGCAGCAGTCCAGAATTTTGCCCAACAGCAGCATTTTAGCTATGACCGCAAAGCAACGAAACATTATGATTATTTATCAGCCTACTCAGATTCAATGGCCGGTTCTGACACTGATGCAGCCCTTTACTACTTAGCTATTTTACTAAAGAACAATGATTTACCTTCCGTAGTTCGGCGCTTACGAGAAATTCCCTATACCTATATCGGCCTAGCAAATCCCGAATAAGCCACTCAGATTGTGATCGCCGCCAACCAAGCTGAAAAAGTCGGCATGCCCAAGGCCAAATACCCACTGATGTTTGCCACTACGTTAATGTGCATCTCGCCCAAGTCTGGTTCCTTTGATGAAACTTGGGCCAAGTTAGACGCTGACACTGAGCATCCCAATGAGCACCCCATGCCACGAGGATTACGTGACATGCACTATAAACACTCTGAGGAAATCACTGGCGGTGGCTTGATTGACAGTCCTTTTGCCAGCCCTCATCAAATCACCCAACAGAATTACATGCCAAAGGGTCTTGCTGGCCGGCAATACTACCAGCCTAAAGATAATCAAAATGAACGTAAATTAGGCGAACAATATTTCAAATTACACCGCTATATTTATGGCGAAGATTATCCTGATTAAGGACTGAATAAACGCAAAAATTATTACGTCATATAAAAATGAGCTAGGAGGATTTTACCCCCCTAGCTCTTTTTATATTTGAGGCTGTGACATAAGTCTATTTTCCAAAAATAAAACGAACTTTATCTACTGAAACGTGTTCTCAGAAGGCAGCCGGTTCCGCTTAACGCCTTTTGTCACACTCTGATTGCAATAAAGATTATCGTCATCACCTGAACGTTAACTCAACGATGATTATCAGTAATCATTTTTTTAACTTGTTTATCAAAATCTGAAGTTATTCTTTGGGTCTTATTAAATTCATCATACTCTTATGCTGCTTTATCTTTAGCGGTTTTCATTGAGATAGAACCATGATTAGGCAATATTTCGTACTCTCTGAAAGACAAAAAGCGGTCAATACTATCAGAGAATTCTTTCATTGTAAAAGTATTCCTGCGTTCAATCAAATCTTCGATATAATCAAAATAACTTGAAACATTACGTTCCAATTGTTTAACTTGTTTTTCATTTAGATAGTTATTGGCAACTTGAGTATCACTTTTTAAAACTCGGCCATCTGGAGAATTCTTCCAGGTGGTCAAACCCACGTGCGGCTGATTCTGATCAGCATGGGTGTAGATAATTTCAGCACCCGTTTGTCCAGTTATTGCGTAGTGAAACTTATTTTGAACATTGGCATAAAACTTTTTAGTTATCGGACTATCTTTATCATAATCTGAACTAATTTCGGCGAAAATATCAGTTATTTTCTGCCAGACTCGCCGTTCACTTGCTCTAATTGAGCGAACTCGTTCAAGTAATTCGTCAAAATAATCTTTGTTCAATAAATTTGATCCCTGTTTTAAGCGATCATCATCAAGCACAAAGCCCTTAATCATGTATTCATTTAAAGTTTTTGTCGCCCACTGTCGGAAACGAGTCGCCTGAGTCGAATTAACTCGATAGCCAACTGAGATAATTACATCTAAATTATAGTAGTTAATATCTTTATCCATATTGCCAAAAACCCCGTTGTTTACGACAGTTGCAATTTTTGCAACTGTCGTAGACTCGCTAAGTTCGTTAATTTCAAATATATTTCTTAGATGTCTTGAAATTGTCGATTTATCGACGCCAAATAATTCGGCCATGGACTTTTGCGTCGTCCAAATCGTATCATCACTAATAATGACATCAACACCAACATCACTGTCTTCAGTTTTATATAATAGAAATTTTACTTGCTCATGATTCATGACAACGTACCTCGCTTGCTTCTTGATTCGTATTTTTGATGGCTGATCCGTTAATTCATTATAGCAAATTATTACTTTTAAAAATCGGTCTGAAAATCAAACATACTTCTGTTTCACGATAGTAGATTCAACTTTTAAATACGCAAATTATCACTAATATTTTTATATTTTTGTTTATTATTCAGCATCTATAAACCCCCCAGTTTGAAATAATCGTCCAAACTGGGGGGTATTTTGCGCCGTTTTTACACAGCTTTATTCTGTTTATCCATGTACCGTCACTTGATCCAAGCGAATAACTTGATCATAGTCTTTTAGTTGGTCTTCAGGCACCTGATGCGCCACCTCAATCAAGGTCTGCTGACTAGCGATAAATAATTGATGGATTTGTTCGGCTGTGGTCTGATCTAATGAAGAAGTTGCTTCATCAGCGAGGATAATTGGTCGGTCATAAAGCTGAGCCCGGGCAATTTCCAAACGCTGTAATTCACCACCAGAAAGATTCTGGCCATTTTCACCAACTTGATATTTCAATCCTTCAGCAGTACTAAACTGTGGTAATCCAGCGTTTTTCAAGGCCTGCTGAATTTGTTGGTCACTAAAAGTTCGACCTAAAGTAAGATTAAATTGAATCGTGTCATCAAAAGCAAAAGGTTGCTGACTGATCCAAGCAAATTGTTCCTCAATACTGGCTGGTGAAAACTGCGTCATTGGTTGCACATTAAACGTATAATCGCCGGCACTGGGCACCAATTCATCCTGCAAAACTGCCAATAACGTCGACTTGCCAAACCCAGAAGGTGCCGTGATCAAGACCTTCTCACCAGCTGAAATTTTTAAGTTCAACTGCTTGAATAAGTCCCGTTGATCAACGGTGACCGCCAAATTATGTAACTGTAGATCAGAAAATTCGCTGATTGTTTGACTCTGACCTGATGTCGATTGATTCTTGGCCTTAGCAAATTGATTCTGCTTGGCCGTTAACACCCGTTGTTGAATTTCAGTAATCGTTTGCCGCTGATTATTAGCACCAACAATTGCCATTAAAGGATTGGCAATACTATTGGATAATTGCATTACTGACACGAAACTGGCCAAAGTCAGCGCCCCTAAAATAATCCGATAAACCCCGACGCCAAAAGGAATGGTCATTGCCGTCAGCATGGCCACAGTATACGCCAGCGAATTAGCCACACCAATGGTTAAATTCATCCGCCGCAAACTATTCTCTAACTGGCCACCTAGTCCCAACAACTTCTTCCCCAGCGTTGCCTCAGCATGGTAAGTCCGAATCGTTCGTTTGCCCGTTAAAACATCCTTTAAACGATTAGTAAAACTAGCGTTAGCCTGAGACCATTCTTTTCCTCGTTGACTGATTCGACCTTGAGTGAAATTAGAAATCAACAGCGGCACTAACGAACCGACAAAAAACGCTAACGTCGTCCAAATATCGTAAGTCAAAGAAGCAACCAGCGCAAAAACAAAGGTCAGTACATTCGTGACCATATCCATTTCCGCTTTAATACCATTAGTTTCTAATAACTTTAAATCGTTGGTCATGAAAGAAATATTATCGGAAATTGCCTTGTTCTGCGGCGCGGTGGTTAATAACTCTTTGATCATAATCTGTTTTATTTCCAGATTAGCCGCAGCAACATAGCGCGTCTCAGCATTAACCTGCAACAAACTAATCCCACAAAAAATCAGAAACCCCACAATCGCAATCAAACTGTTCTGCAAGAAAAGCGCCATATTCACTTTGGTCGCGGCGGCAATAAACCGCCCGAGAATGAACGCCATGAACACACTTTGCAGACTATCTAAAGCTGTCCAAAATAAATAGTTGATCAGTTTCGACTTTTTTCCAAATTTAAAAATTAACATACCATCAACTCCTGAAATAACGCTATTTTTAACAAAGAATTATTGTATTTCATCTGACAACCATAAAGGAATTATTGCACACAGCCCCTTAAAAGTTCTTTTAATTAGGGTCCGTCTGAAAACTACTTAAGTAAGATGCAAATTGAGGCAATGTAGACCGTAGCCAGATAAACATGAGCGAG
>NZ_RHOT01000016.1 GCF_003946675.1 Lapidilactobacillus gannanensis
GAAAATACAAAATACCCATCAAACGCGTGATGCATGTGTTTGATGGGTATTTTGCATATCTTTGTGAATAAATCAGGTTACGAACTGTTCTTGCTCAAGCAAAGTATTTTTTTAGATAAGAGATGAAGAAATGACAACAATTTATCAAGATCAATTATTTGAAGGTGAACGGTCCCTGTTTGGCGTTCATGATGCTCAGATTAGTCGGACAACTTTTGGTTCAGGTGAATCACCATTAAAAGAAAGTCGTCAAATTGATTTGAAACAATCGATTTTTAAGTGGAAATACCCACTTTGGTATAGTCAACATGTCCGGGTTGATCAAACAATCTTTGAGACAATGGCGCGCTCGGGTATTTAGTATACGCACGATTTGACGATGACAAATAGTACAATTCAGGCGCCCAAACAATTTCGTCGTAGTTCTGCGCTTGATTTAAATCATGTTTATTTTGCTGATGCTGAGAAAACGATGTGGCATTGTCAGCAAATCAAGTTAACTGATGTTCAAGTTCACGGTGATTACTTTGGCATGGATAGTCAGAATATTGTCGCTGACCATTTAACGGTCGTTGGCAATTATGTATTTGATGGTGCCAAAAATGTTGAAGTGCATCATTCAACTTTTCTGGCAAAGGACGCTTTCTGGAATTGTGAGAATGTGACTATTTATGATTCCACAATCAATGGTGAATACTTAGGTTGGAATACCAAGAATCTTACTTTGATCAACTGTACAATTGAAAGTAATCAAGGTTTATGTTATATCGACCATTTAGTAATGAAGCATTGTCGCCTGCTGCAAACTGACTTAGCTTTCGAGTATTGTTCAGCAATTGATGCTGAGATTTGTTCGGAAATTACTAGTGTTAAGAATCCGATTAGTGGGGTCATTCGCGCTGAAAAAATTGGCAATTTAATCCTTGACCCGGAAAAAATTGATCCGAAGCAAACTAAAATTATTTTAACAGCTGGTCAAACTACGGAGGTAAGAGCGTCATGATCAAAACCGAATATGATTTCACAACCATGCCACACCGGCGGCAAACTGACTCAATCAAGTGGCATGTTCAACCAAATGAATTGCCGATGTGGATTGCTGATATGGACTTTCAGACCGCACCAGAAATTAAGGCGGCGCTGGCAGCCAAAGTCCAAACGGGAATCTTTGGTTATGAGGAACCGCATGATGACTATGATCAAGCAGTGATTGATTGGTATCAGCAAGAACATCAAGCAACGGCCCAACCAGAATGGTTGATTTTTGCGACGGGGGTAGTGCCGGCTTTATCGGCGAGTGTCCGGCGGCTTAGTCATGTTGGTGATAATGTCTTGGTTCAAGCACCAGTTTATAATATTTTTTACAATTCTATTATTAATAATGGTCGCCATATCTTGTCTAGTGATTTGAGGTATTGTGAGGGCCATTATCAGATTGATTTTACAGATTTAGCAGCAAAATTAGCTGACCCTTTAACGACTTTGATGATTTTATGTAATCCCCACAATCCGATTGGAAAAGTTTGGACGGAAGCTGAACTATTGAAAATTCGAGCCTTATGTGCGCAGTATCAGGTAATTTTGATCAGTGATGAGATTCATGGAGATTTAGTGCTAACTGGGGCTGACTATCGGCCGATGTTTGCTTTACCTGATGCTGAGGCTTACCAAACTGTTTCTTTAGTGTCGCCAAGTAAAACTTTCAATGTGGCCGCCTTACATGCTGCAACGGCGGTTGTTCCTAATACAGCTTTACGTGCCCAAGTTAGGCGCGGCTTAAATACTGATGAAGTAGCTGAGCCTAATTTATTAGCAATTCCGGGTACCATTGCCGCTTATACGCAAGGCCGTGCTTGGCTAGCAGCTTTGGAAGACCAATTACGACAAAATTATCAACAAGTCGCTAGCTTTATTGCCACTAATTTGCCGGAAATCAAATTAGTAGCAAGCCAGGCTACCTATTTGGTTTGGTTGGACTGTTCGGCATTGAAGTTACCAGCTAATGAACTGGCCAGTCAGCTACGCGCAGAAACCGGGCTGATTCTGTCAGCAGGGAGTATTTATGGTGGCAATGGCGATCATTTCTTACGCATGAATATTGCCTGTCCCGCTAGTATGGTTCATGATGGTTTACAAAGATTACAGTAAGGAATTATGGCATTAAATAACTGAATTAATTTAACTAAAAAAACTAACAACGGCTGACTGACAAATCAGTATCAACCTGCGACAATCTGTAAAAGTAGCTAGTCAGCCAGCTGTTGAATGATAATAATGAGTTAATTCATCTTGAACAAGACTTATTTTATTAGAAAACATTAAAAAATCAACTCGAAAATTACTTTCGAGTTGATTTTAGTTTGTCGAACTGTTTACACTAGAACTATCATTTGAATGTTGCGCTGGCTTTGTCGTTGGTGCAATCGTGGCATTCGATTTTTTCGGATATTGGTGATAATATGCCTTATAGTGAGCTTGGACCTGCTCAAGGTGTTGAGGATTTTCACGGACATGGGCCATCATCTTGGCAAAGTCAAAATCTTGTGCTGTGGTTGGTTTTTTTCGTTTAAATGAAAACAAGTTGCTCACCTCTTGTTCATTATTATAGTGAGCAGTTACAAAAAATGCTAGAATTAAGGTGCTAAAATGTCAAAACGTAAAACTAAATTAAATAAAACTTTGGTGGAAAAAATACTTGATCAAGCAAAGATTCCTTACGAATCATTAGTTTTTAAATTAGGTGAACAACAGGGAACTGATGCGGAGTATCATCGGGTTTACAAGACACTGGTTCTTCACGGTGACAAGACGGGACCTTTAGTTGGTGTTATTCCAATTGATCAGCATTTAGACGAGCGTAAATTAGCTCAAGCTTCTGGTAATAAGCGAGTGCGGATGCTGCCACTCAAAGAACTTGAAAAAACTACCGGCTACGTCCATGGGGCGAATACGCCAGTAGGTATTCACGAACGTCATGATTTTCCGATTTATTTCGACCAACAGGCAACACAGGAAGCTGATATTGCTGTTTCGGCTGGGAAATTAGGGCGCTCTATCAAAGTTGAGCCAACAGCATTAATTAAATTTGTTGACGGTCAGGTTGCTGACTTAGTAGTTGACCCATAAAGAAAGGGTGTTAACCATGTTAAAAAATTCAGATCAACGTTTTGCTACGATTGCTGTGGCCTCAAAACTACCTGACGCTTTGATTGACCGTTTTTGGTCGATCATTGACCAAAATTTACAAGGTGTCTTTCCATTGGAGAATGTGTTGACTTTTGATTTAGATCCTAATGATGCGGGAATGGTTGAAATCACATTTAGCATGGAAAAGTTAGCAACCAAAATTAGCTTTGATACGCCGATTCCATATGATGACAGTTACCCTACCACGGTGCTGGCCTATGATGACGGCCGCAGCCAAACAATTCTGTTGCCTTCTGACGTGGAATAAAGTCAATGATTGCTAATGGCTAAGTGACCATCGCTGGCAACTAAAAAGCTAAGTGCGATAATTTTGAAAACTAAATTGAGTCTTCTAACTGCCTGTGTGGCTATCGCGCTAATCATGCGCGAAGGTCATACAGGCTATTTTGGCGGGCATTGCCATGTTTATTGACAATTCTTTTAGCAAAAAGAGTCAAGTTTTATTAATTGCTGGCGTAGTATGTTATGTAAGAGCAATAAAGGGGTGATCAAGTGGATAATGAAGAGTTGCTCGCACAATTACGCGCCCATGATGAGGCGGGGCTTGATGCATTAATTGACCAGTATGGTGATTTAATTCGACAAGTAATTTGGCGTTATCTTCGTGGTGGTTACGAGCGCGGTTACACACAGGATATTGAAAATCGTTGCTATTATAAAATCTGGGCAAAAATTGACACTTATGATTCAAACAAGGGGAATTTTGAGGCGTGGATAGGTACCATCGCTAAAAATCAGGCCCTAGATTATAAGAAAGGTTTAAAGGGAACCTTTCAAGATTTGGATTTAGCTGCCGATTACCTAGCCGCTGACGAGCCAGAACCGGAAATTGATTGGCAGCCGTATTTGCAACAATTGACTGGCCAACAGCTGACTGTCTTTAAATTTTTTTTCGTAGAGGGGCTGTATCCAATGGAAATCGCTCAGCAATTAAAAATGAAACCAACGGCGGTTTATAAAAATTTGTCCCTCGCCCGACAGAAAATCCAGAAAGGTGGTCAACAAGCATGGCAATCCTAACGAATCCTTTTATCAACATGATTAATTCATATAATGGTCTACCAGAAAAACCGGCGCCAGCCTATCTTTCTGATGAATTAAAACAATTGTTTCGCAAACGAGAAGTTGCGCTCTACATTTCGATGCGCCAAGTATTGGATCAAGTGACGCAACTATTGGCCGATGACGAGAAAATCATAAATATGTTGCCAATGACCGACGAAGCGAATAGTGGTTACGCGACCGATGGCATTATGGGCATGTATGCCCCCGATAGTGAAGCAACAAAGCAATATCGTGACGCCCAATCAAGTTTGCGCGGTAACCGCCTGATGATCTTTACCAATCGCCGGATTATTTTCTTTATCGTGATTGAGTTTATGGATGATCCTAAACAGTATTTTTCATATTCATATGAAAGTATCAAAAGTATTAAACTTAAGAGCAAATATTTTCGTTCGGCTGATTTAGAACATATTGGCAAGACGCACACTTATGGGTCTTATACTTTGGACTTTGAAACCACTGACCGTCACATTTTTACTGAGTTTTTGACCAAAGAAAACGGGGAATTATTCAAGCAAAACTTGTTGACGATTCCAGGGATGCAACACATTGAAGTAGGTAATAAGGCTAGCCGAGTTAATCGCTTAGATTATATTTTTAGTAATTTCTCGTTCTCATTCAAAGTCTTCCTGTGGGTTGGTTTTGGGATTACGGCTTGGTGTTTTATTGCTGCAGTTGCCACCTGGATCATGACTCTGCTACACTGACTAAACTAAATCTATGGTCAATCCGTTAAACAGAATTGGTTCTGACTCCATTCCGGGCTGCTTGTCGTGGAACGCTGCGGCCATCGATTGCAGCCTTTTTTCAAAAGTCTTCAATTCGAGGCTTATTGTAAGTGCTAAAGCACTAAACGTGTTCAGAGCAGCAAACGGCTATGATCAACTGAAATAATCACTCGATCTGGTTGCACCAGCTCAAGCAATCATTTGCAGTTACTCTACGCCGAAAAATCGCTGTTCCTCACACTCTAACAATAATTTCGCGGCTGACGACAAGATCCCTCCATTTCGTCTGGAGTTGAGTTAGATCTCATTATTGTATGTAATGATTGTGACAGAGTAGTGGGGCAAATCACAGCCATTAAGATTGAAGTTAAAATTGAATAGTTCAATAAAAATAGTCTGTTTGACAGTTCCCGGTTCTTCTGGAGAATTTTCAAATAGACTTTTTAATTTCTCATAATTGGGCTTTCCAAATAGTAATACTGATCTTAACTCGGCAGGGACTTAAATTAAATCACATCTAATATTTTATTCAGGCTTTAATTTAAAATAACTATTTTTCATTTTCGGTCAGAAAATCTTTTTAAAAGTCGTATGATAGGTTGTAAGGACTTGAGCATAAAAACTTGGGAGGTGGCTGAAGTGACTGATGACGAATTAGTGGCGGCCTTGGCGCAGCATCAAGAAGCGGCCCTGACCGCGTTGATCGATCAATATGGTGACTTCATCCGGCAAGTGGTTTGGCACTATTTGCAGGGCGAATATATGCGGGGCTACACGTTGGATATTGAGAATCGTTCCTATTATCAGATTTGGCAGAAAATTGCTTTGTATAATCCTAGCAAAGGCGCTTTTAAAAGCTGGTTGGGTACTGTCGTTAAAAATCAGACGCTAGACTACATAAGGGCTTGGCTGGCATTAAACAGGATGTGGCGATGCCGACGACGATGACTAGTGCCACTGAGGAGATGCCAACGGAAACCGACTGGGCGACTTTATTTAAGCCACTGAACGATCAAGAACGAACAATTTTTCAGTTGTATTTTGTTGAGGGTCAATTTCCGGCTGAAATTGCCAAACAATTACACATTAAGCCAGCCACGGTTTATAAGAATCTGTCCCGAGGCCGGTTGAAAATTCAAAAGGAGGCGCTGGAACATGGCAATCTTTACCAATCCCTTTATTGAAGTTGTCAATTCTTTCAATGGTTTACCAAACAAGCCAACGAATAGTCACTTATCGACGGAAATGCAGAAGCGTAAGCAACAACGAACTGTGGCCATGTATCTGACTATGCGCCATATTCTTGATGAAGTCCAAAAACTGCTGCAACCTGACGAGAAAATTATTAATTTGTTGCCAATGACCAACGAAGAAAATAGTCAAATGGCCACCGGCGGCATTATGGGCATGTATGCACCCCAAAGTGAAGAAACAAAACAGTATATTCACGACCAAACCAGTTTGCGGGGCAATCGGTTAATGGTTTTCACCAATCAGCGAATCATTTTCTTTATCGTAATTGAATTTCTTGATAATCCTAAACAATTTTTCTCGTATAATTATGACCAATTACAAGCAGTTAAATTGGCTGAACGGAAGATAAGTGTACCTGGCAATGAACATTTCTGGCAGCGGGACTATTTTACCTATTATTCTCTGGATTTTGAGACTGATGATAAACATGTCTTTACCGAGTTTTTAACGAATGAAAATGGGCAGTTATTCAAACGGAATTTATTGACGATTCCCGCGATGGCCCACGTTCAAATAAGTGACCACGTAGTTCGACCCAATAAATTTGATTATGTTTTTAGTAACGTATCTTTACAGTCAAAGATTTTATACGTTGGCTTGCCGCTCCTTCTCGCCATTACATTGATTTTGACATTAATAAGTGCTTTGTTTGAATAATGCCTTTTAAGGCTAAACGTGATATGATTCGTTTGGAGATGGCATTAATGGCAAATTTACAAGCAGTTTTAGCAACTGATTTACCAGCAGTTCAGCAAATGTATCGCCTTGCTTTTGCCGACCTGTATCAACGGTATCATGATGACCAAACGGATCCATATTATGAGACGTTGGCGACGTTGACCTGGAAATGGCAACAACCTGATCGTCATTATTATTTTTATGTGGTCGATCAGCAGCGAGTGGGAATGATTTGTGTTCATGATGATTCTCAGCAGGCTACAACAAAACGAATTTCACCGTTGTTGATTCTGCCAAGCTTTCAAGGCAACGGTTATGCCTTAACAATGTTGCAGGCCGTTCAGGTGCAATATTCTGGAGCGACTTGTTGGCAGGTAGATACGATTGCGCAAGAGTCAAAATTAATGCAGTTTTATCGGCGCGCCGGCTTTCAAGCAACGAGCCAACATGCCGAGTTACAACCGGGGATGACGATTGTTTATTTCGAGAAAAATAGGAGTGAGGCTGGATGACTAACTTAATCACCGTGACCATGGTTATACTACTTTTATTTGCGGTTAGTGCCATGATTATTGCCGGTATTTTGGCGAAAAATAAAAAACGACAACTGGCGCGCGCCTGCTTATTATTAGCAACTACGTTTACCGGTATTGGTACATTGTTAGGGAGCATACGACCAGAACAACCGGTGATTTTCATTGCGAGCTTAGTCTTAATTCTGGCCAGCCTGATTCAATTAATCCTGCAATTACGGTTAGCGCTTAAAGAAATCGGCGTTGTTGAATCAGCCTTAGTCAAGTCGGCTAAACAACTTAACCAAGAATAAAGAAATCCCCCAGCGTCAAGTTAAGCTTGATGATGGGGGATAATTTTGTGTAAAAAACTTAAAATTCAAGCGGATCTTGCGAATCAGACCAATCATTTAGCTGGTCATCACTATTGAGCAACTTTTCTTTGTAGTGTTGATACTCAGCAACGGTAATGGCGCGGTCGTCCAGTAATTGTTTAAATTTGTAAAGCCGTTTAATTCGTTCTGTATCAGTTAGACCGTTTGGTTCTGTAGGTGTTCCTAAAACATGATCTTGATTAATCAAAGCCACATCGGCATTAAGAATCAGCGCTTTATAATGATCATATTCTACTGTGGAAATCAAAGTCTGATCCAGCATTTTTTTGAAAGTTTTCAGTTTAGCAATTCGCCGATCATCGGCAGTTCGTTCCGCTACGGCAGCAGCCTGTTCATCGGCTGTTTGCTTCTTCTGCTGGGCTTGATAGATTACCACCGCCACGACGATTAGCGCTACTGCCAAAATAATATACCAATATTTGATCAGCATCCCTAATACTAATAGCATCATAAAAATTCCTACGCAACCGCCGCATCCTTTACCCTTGTCCATTAGCAAAACCTCATTTTCTTCACGATATTAATAACTATATTATAAACTGAAAGTAATCAGCGGGCGAGTATCTTTTTACTAACATAGTGACGGTGATGCGCACCGGCTGACAGTCTCTTGTCACACTCGGTAAATTAAAAAGCCAGATAGTGATACTTATCTAGCTTAATTAGTGCTATGATAACGATACATTAGCGGAGGTGTCGTTATGTTATTACAAACAACTTATCAATCGCCATTAGGCCCAATCATCCTCTTAGCCCGCGATGAGCAATTGGTTGGTCTCTGGTTTGCCGGTCAGAAATATCAGGGGAGTCAATATGATCTCAGCCAAATTAGCACTGCGGAAAATCAAATTTTACGACAAAGTCAGATTTGGTTGGACGCTTACTTTGCCGGTCAAAAGCCAGCAATTGATCAATTGAACTTGGCTCCTGAAGTGACGCCATTTCGCCAACGAGTTCTAGCAGTACTAACGCAAATTCCCCAGGGGCAGGTGCTAACTTACGGTGAAATCGCGAAAAAAATGAACACCGGCAATCAACAGCCAACGTCACCACGAGCAGTTGGTGGGGCAGTGGGGCACAATCCTATCTCGATTATTATTCCCTGTCATCGAGTCGTCGGTAGTGATGGTAGCTTAACTGGTTATGCTGGCGGTTTGGACCGTAAAATTGCCTTACTGGCTCACGAAGGTTTTGATCAGGAAGTGTTAAATCATGGCCGCATCAACTAATAAGTTTATTGCGCCGACGGACCAACAATGGCAAGCAATTGTTGCCAATGACCATCAGGCCGATGATCAGTTTTGGTATGGGGTGACGAGTACCCAGATTTTTTGTCGGCCATCCTGTGCCTCGCGTTTACCTAAGCGGGAACATATTTGTATTTTTGCTAATCCTGATATGGCGTTGGCGGCAGGGTTCCGACCATGCAAACGGTGTCGACCAACTGCTGAATTAGTTTCTAATCAAACCTGGGTTTTAGAAATCGAGCAGGTTCTGCAGCAGCAATACGCCGAAAAGTTGGATTTGAATGAATTAGCTAAGCAAGTTCATGGTTCTGAATCATATTTACGCCACGTCTATCAACAATTGACTGGTCAAACGCCACAACAAAGATTAACCCAAATTCGAATTGAACAAGCGCAATTATTATTGACGACCACCACGGCAAGCATTGCCATGATCGGTCGCCAAGTCGGCTGGGCTAATCCAGCTTACTTTATTAAGATCTTCCGCCAACAAGTTGGGATGACGCCACGTCAATATCGGCAACAATTTCATAAATCCAGTCGAATTTAGCATAGTCTTGCCAGCAATTCAAGCTAGTAGATTGGTATCGATGATTAAACAGAATTGGTTCTGACGCCATTACGGGCTTGCTGGTTGTGGAACGCTGCCGACACTGATTGGAGCCTTTCTGACGAAAGTCTCCAATACAGGTCTTCTCGTAAGTGCTAAAGCACCAACGAGAATTTGGCGGCTGACAACCACGCCCTCCATTCCGTCCGCGAATTAGGGAGCGGCTTAATTCAAGGTTGAAGTACACTGTATTAGGCTTTAGCCATCACAAAATAATTGCCTTCAGGATCGTGAAAATTAAAAGTAGCGGTGCCATTATTATCAGTGATTTCGCCGGCAGTACTAATTATTTTGTGCATTTGTTCAAAACGATTGCTGTAGAACATGAGCGAAGGCGTCGTTGTTGGTACTTCTGGGGAATATTTTTGGGCAAATTCTTTCGGGAACAGTACCAATTCAAATTCGTCAGAAATTTTGATGACTTGACCATGATAGCCTGCTGGTAAGGCCATCGTTTCGACAATCGTCGTTTGTAGCTCTTCGGTCCAAAAAGTGGCCATTTGATCCACATCATGCACGTACAACATCACTCTTGATTTACTAATCAATTTTAAAACCTCTTTCATTCGTTATTTATCAAAAGCATAGCGCCAGCTCGTAAATTTTGCAATTTCTAACCGCTACTTAAGTTTTTGTTTGGTATGATTGAGGGTGTCATTAGAAAGAAGTTTAAATAATGCAATTAACGGATATTTTTCAGAATCGTCAAGTCGTTCTTGAAAGTTTACCAGCTTTTGGCTTTCAAAAACGTGACCAAGCTTACCTTTATCGCACCATGATTATGGCTGGTCAATTCGAGTTCACGGTGATTATTTCTCAAAAAGGTCAGGTGAGCACGACTGTAATTGACCAAGAAACGAAACTGCCTTATGTCTTGCATACGGCGGCCCAGCCTGGTGCCTATGCTCAGAAGGTCTTGAATGCTTGTCAGGAAGTTTTAGCAACAATTAATCAGCAATGTTTTGTGGCGGATGTTTTCCATAGTAAACAAGCCCAAGCAGTGTTGACTTTGCTAAAAGAGCAACATCAGGATCAGCCTGAATTTCTCTGGAAGAAGTTTCCCAATAATGCCATTTTCCGCCGCCAAGATACCCACAAATGGTATGCGGCAATTTTAGTGATTTCGGCCGATAAACTCGGTCGTGATAGTCAAGAAATAATTGAGATTCTCGATTTTCGGGTGGCTACCAATAAGTTAGCAACAGTCATTGAGCAACCTAATTATTATCCTGGCTATCATATGAACAAACAGCATTGGGCAACGATTTGTTTGGATGGCAGTGTTCCTTTAGCAGAGATAAAACAGCGTCTGGCTGACAGTTATTTATTAGCAAAATAATTTTAAGTAATAGGAGTTATTTATGACCACACTTTTAAAAGATTTGTATTCACCTGACTATTTGAACGAGCTGGCCCAAGCAATTACGGCAGTTTATCCGACTTTCGAGCAGCAACAATTTTTAGATGATTGCTTGATAGCAACTTGGCCTGATTTGAAATTAATGGAACGAAGTGATCAAATCACTACTGGCTTGCACCAGCAGCTGCCAGCAGATTTCACTCAGGCGGCGACGATTTTATGACAAATTGGCCCGCAATTTCGGGGATTCGCGGCAATTTGCTTGCCTAATTATGTGGCCACTTATGGTCTAGATGATTGGGAAACATCAATGGCCACTTTAGCATTGCTGACCCAGTATTCCAGTGCTGAATTTGCAATTCGGCCCTTTTTAGTTAAGTATCCAGAAGCAACCATTGCCCAGATGTTGACTTGGTCGCGAAGTGAACAGGTTGATTTGCGGCGTTTAGCCAGTTAGGGAATGCGACCACGACTCCCTTGGGGCATTCGCTTGCAACAATTTGTGGCCGATCCACAGCCGGTCATGCCGATCCTCGCGCAATTATTTAATGACCATGAAGTTTATGTCCAGAAAAGTGTCGCTAACAACTTAAATGATATTAGTAAAGATCATTCGCAATTAGTGATTGACTTTTGTCAGCAACATTGGCACGAAAGCAAAACTGGTGATTGGGTGATCCAAAGAGGATTACGGACGCTGTTTAAGCAGGGTCAAACAGCAGTGTTACAACTATTAGGTTACCAGCCAGCTGCAGCCACCCAATTGACCACGGCTAAATTAACGGTGTTACAAGCAGCGGCCCAATTAGAAACGGTCAGTGAATTAAGTTACCGATTGCAAGCAACGGACATTAAAAAAGCATTGCCGCTTTATTTAGGGTATCGCGTGCATTATGTCCGACAAAATGGTCAAACTTCCGCCAAGGATTTCTTTATTAAACGGATTAATTTGAAACCAGGCCAGCCTTTTGAAGGTCAATTTAAGATCAAATGGCAACAATTAACCACAAGAAAACTGTATGCTGGGAAGCATTTAGTGGCGTTGTTAGTGAACACAGAACCAGTGGCTGACCAAATAATTGATTTGGAGTTGTAACCAACATTAAAATACCCAAAATGTGCAACGGAAGATAACAATAACCTATTAAGTTGGTTGATATTGCTCATTAAGTTACGATATAATGTTGTTAGAATCTGATAACTTATATTGGTAAGTGAGAGGGATTTGAAATGGACTTATCATTAACTAATGAACAGGCGAACAACTTAATTAAATTACTTGAAAAAACAATTACTTCTGTCACAAGAACATTGGTTGATGGAGATCATGGCCAGATTAAGATTGGAGAAATCTCAGAGACAACGTCCCACCAATTTATCTTGTATTATTTTTATGCTTTGGATAATATTCATTTAAATTTTACAGATTTTGAAACCAAACTGACATTGGTGCGAATTAACTTAGACAGTAAATTTCATAAAAATGCTAATCGTGAATACGTTAGGGGAAATCGTGTTGAAATTTATGATGTGGCAGAATTTCAACTAAAAGACGATGGCCATACCTATTATCGTGCGTATAAATTGCCTTATGATGGGATTGCTGATACTGAAGATTTCATTGTAGCATTGCAGGAATTATTTAAGTATACTAATCTTATCAATCATGATTCTATTTCATTGAGAATTGATACTAGTTTGAAATTTATGGATTAAGTTATTAGATGGGAGTTGAGAAAGAATGCCTGAATTAGGTTCGGAATTTGATGTGGCTACTGAATGGCTCAATTTAATTAAGAATGAATCAAATTTTATACCAGTTTCTGGAGACAGTATTCGCTTTAACTCACCATTCACTGATCCTTTTGATGACCAAATTTCACTCCTGATTCAAGAACAGTCAGCTGGCAAATACTTGATAACGGATCAAGGCTATACAACTTGGAATCTCGAAGTGCGCAATGTACCCGTTTTGCAAGAGAAGTCAACACGGCGGAAAATTTTGGCGTCTATTTTAGCTCGTGATAACATTCAGCTTGGCAATAGTGGCCAGATCTTTAAAGAAGTTGGTCGGCAAGAAATCGCACAAACAATTAATGATGTACTTGATGCGGTGATGAAAATTTCTGATTTAGCGTTTAGTAGTCGGCAAAATACGCGTAGCGATTTTCGTGATGATGTTTTTAATTTTTTAAGAGCCAATGCGGCTAATTATAGCTTCGATACAGGTTTTAATGTTACTGGAAAAACAAAATTAATTTATGATTTGGACTTTGTTTTTCACCGTTCGTTAAGAGAATCCCAATGGACAAAGTTATACACGCAGTTATCTCGGCAAATTGTTGAAATGTCATTAGGTATTTGGGCGGATACAGAAAGTTATCGGACTACGGAATATCTGGGGAATAGAATATCTTTCAATATTTTAGTGCCAACCGTTAGCGAGAAACAGTTAGAATTAGTGGATAATTTGAAACAACACGATATTCAAGTTGTTGCTTCCGACGATCGCAGTAAATTTGAACAACAGTTTTTGATTGCAGGTTGAAATCCAGCGCCACTCAATGGGAAACTACTCAACATTTAAAACAATGTTTAATTTGCTGAGAAGCTGAATTTTCACGTTAAGCAACCCTTGTCTAACAGTCCAGATGTGCTATACTATTTAAGTACCATTTGGAGAGTTGGCAGAGTGGTAATGCACCGGACTCGAAATCCGGCGAACCGGCTAATACCGGCGCGCAGGTTCAAATCCTGTACTCTCCTTAATTTAATGATGCTGGTTAAAGACCGCAAATGCTAATTTAATAGCGTTTGCGGCTTTTGTTTGCGTTACTTTTTTGGCTACTTTTTTAAATAATGTGGCCCAACAATGTAAGCAAAGATGCCCAATGCTAGCTTGACTGCCTGGTAGTGTCTCGGTTAACCTGAACTCAGGTAAGTGTTTTGATTTCACAAAAAAGTGGGCTAAACGATGAAAATTAAATTAATGCTTCTTTTTACAAATCTAACTTTTTTTTGGTGTGAACTAGTGATTGTTGCTGAACCTTAAAATGATTTTTACCAGCACGGTACTAGTTAAATTTGGGTTACTATTGTCATTAATTGTCTTATCGCTAGGAATGATTGGTGAAGTTTCCGTATAAGAAACACCTAAATAAGGGTTAATCAGCTGTCAATGTTAGTTTCAGCTTAGCTTAAATCAATAACGGGTATCAGTTATTATTTGAAGAAAGTCACGTTTCAATTCAGATCTCATTATTTTGAGATCTGTTTTTTTATTTAACCCCTTTAATTTTTCATTGAAAATGCTAGACTTATTTCTAGTTTAGTTTTTTATCAATAGCTAGGAGGCAGGGCGAAATGATGTTGGCACCATTATTCGAATGCGATGTACCTGAGTCTAATTTAATTTAAGTAGCGGCAAAAATTAAATTAGTGGAGGTACGATTATGGATAAGCGTAAAGTTTTAGGGGCAGTGTTGTTAAGTGTGGCCGCCAGTGTTTGGGGTGGCATGTTTGTAGTGGTGAAATCGATTGTGACGGAAATTCCGCCAGTGGAGTTAGTGTGGCTGCGTTATTTAAGCGGTGTGATTGTCTTATTGATTATCTGTTTGGCCAGCCGCATCAAATGGCATTGGGATCGGCACAATTTATTTTTGATTTTTCTAATTGGGTTAATTGGCAGTACAATTTCAATCGTGACCCAGGAAACCGGTACTTGGTTATCATCAGCACAATTGGGGTCGGTTATTACGGCGGCCACGCCAACCTTTATGGTGTTGTTTAGCTGGTGGCTTTTGAAAAAACGGCCCTCTCATGGCGACCTGATTGGCTTAGTTCTTTCAGGAATTGGCGTGTTAGTGATTGTCGGGGTGCAATTCAAGGGCAAACATATTTTGACCGGTACTTTATTATTGGTCATTGCTGCACTGACTTGGGCTTTGATGTCAGTGATTATTCAAATGGTCGACCAAAAGTACGATGTGCTACAAATTACTTTTTTAGCCGCCGTGGTGGCCGTTATCTGTTTAACACCTTGGGTGCTGATCAAGGATCAGAGCGTGATTATGGCAATTCATTTCACCCAACCACATGTGTTCTTGAGCATTTTGTATCTTGGGGCAATTTCGACTTCCTTGGGTTTTGCCTTTTGGAATAAGGGGCTACAATTAATGGATAGCAATACTGCCGGACTGTTTTTCTTGTTTCAACCAATCGTTGGTACTTTATTAGGTTGGTTATTCTTGGGCGAAGCAATTAGCTGGGGCTTTGTCGTGGGGACGGCCCTAATCTTTCTGAGTATTTGGGTGTCCATCAAGTGGCCCCAGACTGTAGCAGTTGGTCATGAACGACTAGAATAAAGCTTTTCAAAAATGTGAACTGAAATTGATTTTACTCGCTCCCTAGTTCAGGGACGGTAGCGTTCTATACCAGCAAACCCGAAAATGGCGTCAAAACCTGTTCCGTTTTAAAATCTCATTAATTGGGTTATTGACCAGATCGTTGGTACATTGTTATTTAGGACTAATAAAACAGGCGTGTCGTTATTCATTTACGAATAGCAACGCGCCTGTTTTAATTAATTTTCGCTGAATAGCGAGTTAATTCATTGGGCCGAAAATAAATTTGTTGACTAGCCCCAACTCTAACCAGATAGCGGTCTGCTTTGGTGTCATAGTAGATAACGACTGCCGTTATCTGTTGCCAAGTTTTTTGTGGTAATTGAACGACATCACCAATTTTAAACTGTGTCAATATTGGGGCTCCTTTTTGAATTAGTATTTTTGATTATAGTGGCGCAGAAAGAGCCATTTAAGAATAACAATTAAATAAGGTAAACTTAACGCCCAGAAAAATAGCACTGTGAAGAGAATCGGTTGCAATTGTAGCCGAGTCTGGTGGAAAACAGCGCCAAAATCAGTGCCCCACAGTAAAGCTAAAACTAAAATTACCGCCGATAATAACATGATGATGAATAAGGTCTGGCGCTCTGCTTGGCTGACAATTAATTGCCAGCGTTCGTCATTATGGTAAGCTTGGCGCCAGCGTGTTTCATAGCGAAAAGTTAACCACCAGATCAAGACGAAAATGATGCCTAAACTAGATAATAAAATGGGACTAATCATGATTTGAGACTCCTTCCTCAAAAATAAAAACTTGTTCGATTGAGCAGTTAAAGACCCGGGCAATTCGAAAGGCTAGTGCCAATGAGGGGGTGTATTTATACTTCTCAATTGAGATAACAGCTTGGCGCGAAATACCAACTTGGGCGGCCAAATCTGCTTGTGTCCAGCTGTGGCTAGCGCGAAGAACTTTAAGTCGGTTTTTGATCATCTAAAGTCACTCCTAACGAATGTAATGACTTGATTACTTTTTATAGTGTAATTAAGTCGTTACATTTTGTCAATAGGTCCGGACATTAGCTGCTGGTTAGTACTGACTGCTGATTGATCGGCAGTTACTGTGAGTGATATTTTTTCTATTTGCAGGTTAAGGTGTCAGTGGCACGGTACTGTGTTCTGTGTCATAATAAAACTATCTTTAATTTTAATGGCATAACTAAAAATAAACTGAAGGTAACAATAGGAGGTAACAATTA
The DNA here is from genome assembly GCF_003946675.1 of Lapidilactobacillus gannanensis. GTDB lineage: Bacteria > Bacillota > Bacilli > Lactobacillales > Lactobacillaceae > Lapidilactobacillus > Lapidilactobacillus gannanensis. Next base: position 16,659 of record NZ_RHOT01000016.1, read on the forward strand.
ATGGATATGTTAACGTTTATGGAAAATCGAATTGATCAAATGGATTTCGCTGGCGACTTGAATATTAATTGGGATGGCGATATTCGTTCGTTTGAATTGGAAATTACGATGGTCGGCCAAACCAATGATTTAGAAATTGAAAATCAAGAAGGTGGCACTGCAGACCAAGAAGTTACTTATGATGATGCTTTGCTGATTTATGATCAGCAAAAGGTTGCCGGTGACAAATATGCCGATAATTATTTAAAAACAATTCCTTTTAATGGCCGCCAAGGTATTGAACAAGCAACTTTGACGGGTTTATTTAATTATTTGGAGACTTTATTAGATGACAGTATGAATGATTTCTTGGATTTTCTTGATCCTGAAATGAGTGTGGCTACTTTTCAGATTAATTGGTCACAGGCAGATTATCAACAAGCTGTTCAAGAAGCAAAGTTAGCTGGTGCAGCAGGTTTCTTTAGTTATCCGAAATATTAATTTAGGGAGTTTAGCAAATGGATTGGTGGCAAGTACGGGTCGATTGCCCAAATGACCAAGTTGAAATTATTGCGAATGTATTTGAGGATTTAGCAACTGGTGGGGTGCAAATTGCCGATCAGGAGACGACCGACTTTAAATTAAGCCCCGGGTGGCAAGTTGTCGTGGCTTATTTACCGGCTAGTCGGGATTTAACTGAGTTTTTAGAAAATTTGCGCCAGCGTCTGGCCCGATTAGTTGCGGCTCATTTAATTGCGGCTAATTTACCAGTGGCGACAAAAGGAATCAACGAGCAAGATTGGCAAACAAGTTGGCAAGATTTTTATCGCCCGATTCATTTGAGTCGCTATTTGACGATTGTGCCACAATGGCAGCAGTATCAAGCAGCTTCAACGGCCGAGCAAGTGGTTTATTTGAATCCTGGTAAGTCTTTTGGCACTGGTGCTCATACGACGACGCAATTGGCTGCAGCAGCGCTTGAGTTAACGTTGCGACCTGGGATGACTGTTTTTGATGTGGGAACTGGTTCAGGTATTCTAAGTTTGCTCGCATGGAAATTAGGTGCTGGTCCGATTATTGCGACTGAAATTGATCAACCATCATTAACTTATACCCGTGATAATCTTGCTTTTAATCAGGCAACCGCAGCTATTGCGCTTTATCAGGGCAGTCTGTTGACACCAGTTCAGGGACAAGCTGATTTGATCGTTGCCAATATGTTGCCTGAGGCGTTACTACCCTTGATTCCCCAGTTGGCTGATCATTTATTACCACAAGGTCAAGTGATTTATACGGGCATTATTGCTGAGCAAGCTGAGAAAATGACGCAGGCACTTATTGCAGCTGGTTTTGCAGTTACGTTGACACTTAGTCAAAATCATTGGTATTGTTTCCGCGCCCAACGGCAAAGTGAGGTGGCTGACTAATGCAGTTAGTTTTTACAGCGCAAAATTTACAAGCCAATCAGTTGGTTCAATTAACCAGTGCTCATTATCAGCACGTTATTCAGGTATTGCGTCAACCAGTTGGTGCGCAGCTAGAAGTTGTTGGTGCTGACCAGCAAGCCTATCGTGGTGAAATCAAAACAATTGATCAGGAACAGAAATCATTCTCTGTCCAATTAGCAGCTGAAGCACTTGCTGATACTGAGTTGCCAGTTAATGCTGAAATAATTTGTGGTTTGCCTAAGCGGGAAAAAACAGAATGGATCGTGCAGAAAGCAACTGAATTAGGGGCCAGTCAAATCGTCTTTTTTGCTGGTCAGCGCTCGATTATGCGCTGGCGTCCTGAGCAAGTAGCGAAGAAGTTAGCTCGTTTGCAACAAATTGCGGCCAGTGCTGCCGAGCAATCTCATCGTCGTCAGATTCCCGTGGTGGCGTATTGGCCCAATTTATTGAAGGCTTTACCAACCGGGCCTCATAATTTAGTGGCCTATGAAGAAGTAGTTAAAGGCCAGCATGATACTGAATTGGGTCGGCAATTACGACAGTTGCAGCTGGAGCTAAGTCAGCGGCCAACTGTTAAACCAACTGTCCGTGTGATATTTGGTCCTGAGGGTGGCTTGGCACCAGCTGAGGTTGCGTCCTTGCAAGCGCTGGCAGTCAATTGTATTGGCTTAGGGCCACGAATCCTGAGAACAGAGACAGCGCCGCTTTATTTTCTCAGTAGTTTAAGTTATGCTATTGAGGTTGAATCATTTGCAAAGTAACCGCTGGCAGGACTTGTCTTAAGGTAGTTTATAATCGTAAGAATAGGTGTGAATCATGACAAAATTGGGTAAATTTTTTCCAAAAGTAATTATTATTATTTTAGTAACAACGCTGGTTGCTTGTTTTGGGCTACCACTGTTATCAACCTTGATCGGTGTTTCCAAAGCCATGCGTATTTTATGGCTCTTTCTGATTATTGATCCACTTTTAACGATGGCCATTGCGGCAATTATCAAGCGCCAGGCCTTACCAATTTGGTGGATTTTTTTATTTCCAGTCGTTTTTACAGCCAGTATTTGGTGGCGCTTCGCAAAATATAACTACTGGTTGGCTGGCGTTTTGCTGATGCTGAGTTTAATTATCTATTTAATTGTGCCAGCAAAACAAGCTCAGGTTGCACCTAAGGAACATTCATTTGAAGCATAATAATTGCTATTAGAATCTTGATAATTGCTTGAAGTTAGGGATGAAGTCATGTCAAAAGAACGAATTTTAACGCAAGAAGAAGTTTGGCAAATTTGCCATGAATACATGAATGCAGAACATTTAGCCTTTATTCAAAAGGCTTATGATTTTGCGGCCTATGTTCATCGTGATCAAAAGCGGCAGTCGGGTGAACCTTACATTGTTCACCCAATTCAAGTCGCCGGAATTTTAGCTGAGTTACATATGGATCCAGAGACAGTAGCCTCTGGTTATTTACATGATGTTGTAGAAGATACTAACGTGACTTTAGGTGATGTTGAGGAGCTTTTTGGCAAGGACGTCGCGATTATCGTTGATGGTGTGACAAAACTTGGAAAAATCAAGTATAAATCTCATCAGGAACAACTGGCTGAAAATCATCGTAAGATGCTATTAGCAATGGCGAAGGATTTACGGGTGATCATGGTCAAGTTGGCCGATCGGCTGAATAATATGCGGACGTTGCAGCATTTACGTCCTGATAAACAACGCCGCATTGCTGACGAGACCTTGGAAATTTATGCGCCCTTGGCCGATCGTTTAGGTATCAGTCGGATTAAATGGGAACTAGAAGATATTTCGCTTCATTATTTGAATCCACAACAATATTATCGAATCGTTCATCTGATGAATTCTAAACGTGGCGAACGCGAAAGTTATATCTCTGAAGCAATTGTTGAAATCAAGGCTTCAATTGCTGATTTGCACTTAAATTATGAAATTTATGGTCGCCCTAAACATATTTATTCGATTTATAAAAAGATGCGCGATCAGCACAAGCAATTTAGCGAATTGTATGATCTGCTGGCGATTCGAGTCGTGGTGGACTCCATTAAAGATTGTTATGCGGTCTTAGGCGCAATCCATACTAAATGGAAACCACTTCCTGGTCGTTTCAAAGACTATATTGCCATGCCTAAGGCTAATGGCTATCAATCCTTGCATACGACTGTGATTGGGCCACAGGGCAAACCGCTTGAAGTTCAAATTCGGACGCAGGAAATGCATGAAGTTGCAGAATATGGTGTGGCAGCACACTGGGCTTATAAAGAAGGCGTCCATGATCAGGTGCATTTGGACGCTTCTGGCCAAAAATTAGATATTTTCCGCGAGATTCTCGAAATTCAGGACGAATCAGTTGATGCCAAGGACTTCATGGAGAGTGTCAAGGGCGATATTTTCAGTGACCGTGTTTATGTGTTCACACCACGTGGTGATGTTTATGAATTGCCAAAGGGCTCAGTCCCAATCGACTTTGCTTATTTAGTGCACACTGAAGTTGGTAATCATACGGTTGGTGCCAAAGTTAATGGTAAAATCGTGCCGTTAAACTATCAACTGAAAAACGGCGATATTGTCGAAATGATGACCTCTAGTTCGGCTTCACCAAGTAAAGATTGGACGGCGATTGCTTATACCAGTCGGGCGCGCAATAAGATTCGCCGCTTTTATAAGCAAAAAGAAAAAGATATTAATATTGAACGTGGTCAGGCACAGCTTGAGAAGCAATTGCTCGATGCTGGCTATAGTCCTAAACAGTACATGGATAAGGATCATATGACTGTTGCCTTAGCACGTTTTAATTTCAATACTGAAGACGAATTATTAGGGGCGATTGGTTATGGTGAAATATCCAGCCAAGTTGTCGCTAATCGAATTACTGAACGTGAACGTAAGGAAAAGGAAGAAGCAGAGCAGAAACAGCGGGCTGAAGAGATTCTTTCAACGACAACTAAATCACCGGCCAAGCCTAATAAAGAGACGACCGAGAAATTGAAAATTCAGCATGAAGGTGGCGTGGTGATTCAAGGGGTTGATAACCTCTTGATTCGTCTTGCCAAATGCTGTAATCCAGTTCCTGGTGATCCGATTGTCGGCTATGTTACCAAGGGTCGTGGTGTGACGATTCATCGGGCTGATTGCCCTAATATAGCTAATGAACAGGAGTCAGCGCGGTTGATTGAAGTAGAATGGGATGAGGTAGAGGACACTTCTCAATCCTACTTGGCTAATCTAGAAATTTTTGGCTACAATCGAAGTGGCTTATTAAATGATGTCTTGCAGACGCTCAATGCGGGCAGCAAGAATTTGAATAATGTGAATGGTCGCGTCGATCATAATAAAATGGCAAATATTTATGTCACAGTTGGTGTCCGCAACGCCCAACATTTGGATAAGATTATCGATAGTCTCAAGAATATTCCTGATGTTTATGAAGTGAAGCGGGCCCAAGGTTAAAATACTGATCAAGAGAGGATTCATATGCGAGTAACATTACAACGAGTAAAGTCAGCCCAAGTAACTGTTGCTGGAGAAGAGCTTGGTGCAATTCAACAGGGATTACTCTTGTTTGTTGGCATTGCACCAACTGATGGGCTGGCGACAATTAATCAAATGGCGGCGAAAATTGTAAAAATGCGCATTTTTGAAGATCAAGCTGGCAAAATGAATTTGAGTTTACCGCAAGTGCAAGGTAATATCTTGTCTATTTCGCAATTTACCTTATATGCAGATACGCGTAAGGGTAATCGACCAAGCTTTCAAGGCGCAGCGCAACCGACTTTGGCAAAACAGTTGTACCAAGTATTCAATCAGGCCCTGACACATGAATTGGGACAACCGATTGCAACTGGTGAATTTGGGGCTGACATGTTGATTACGGCAGTTAATGACGGTCCGGTGACGATTAATTTGGAGTTGCCTCATGATTAAAAACCTAATTTGGGATTTTGATGGCACACTTTATGATACTTACGCTGTGATGTTGGATGCGCTGCAACAGACAGCCCAAGATTTTGGGATTACTGAGCTAACTAATGTGGACTTATATCGGATGATGAAATTAAAGTCAGTGCGGTTTGTCACCGATTATGTGCAACGGATTTATGGGGTTGATCAAACTGCTTTCAGTACAACTTACCACCGTTATGAACATGCCCGACAAATTCAGCCCCGACCATACCCAGGTGCGGCGGAAATTTTGACGTTGATTGTTCAACGCGGTGGGTTAAATTTGCTAGATACTCATCGTGATCAACAGGCACAAGAGTTTTTACAGCATGATAATCTAGCGCAATATTTTATCGGCGGCATTACTGCTAGTGATGATTTCCCTCGTAAACCAGACCCAAGTGCCATTTTGGCTTTGCTGCAACGTTATCAACTGAATCCTGAGGAAACAGCGATGGTTGGCGATCGTCGCTTAGATATTCTAGCAGGGGTCAATGCGAAAATTGCGACTATTTATTTCAATGTTGATCATCTTTATGATGCCCCACAAGCGACCTGGTCTATTAATCGGCTAACCGATATTCGGTATATTTTGTCAGAAACTAATTAAATGAGAGGTTCAGATAATTCAGAGTTTTAGCGGATTAGCTGAACTTTTTTAATAAAAATAAATAGGAGGTGATCTGATGCCTAAGTCCTTAAATAAGCGGTCAAAAGTTAGCCTAGCAATTTTGCTAGGCCTGGTGCTAATCATTGTTGGTGGCTGGTTAGCTATCCGGACCCAAATTTATCAACCAACAATTCAAGCTCAGCAAGTGGCTCAGGTTAGTGCTAAAAAGTCGGTTAAGCAAGGATTATTGTTTGAAGCCAAACAGCCGCAGCAACCAATGGTGATTTTTTATCCTGGTGCCTTCGTCGAACCAGCTAGTTATAGCAAGTGGGCACAACAAGTGGCAGCTGGCGGGCATACCGTTTATATTGCTCGTTTTCCATTGGATCTAGCAGTTTTATCAGGTAATCGGGCCCAAAGTTATTTGCAACAAGATACTGCTAGCAGTTATGTGATTGGCGGCCATTCTTTAGGTGGCGTCATGGCGAGTCGTTTTGCCAAGCAACAAACCAGTTCGCGCTTAAAGGGTGTTTTCTTTTTAGCAAGTTATCCTGATGCAAAAGGGCGCCTTGATCAAACAAAATTACCTGTGCTGTCGTTAACGGCCAGTCGTGATGGGGTCCTCAATTCGCAAAAGTGGCTGGCGGCAAAAAAATATTTACCGCCGGCAACCACTACCTTTGCAAAATTTAAGGGTGGCAATCATGCTGGTTTTGGTGATTATGGCGCGCAAAAGGGTGACCGGCCGGCAACGATTAGTGACCAGGCCCAACAAAAATGGGTCGCAGGACAATTATTAACTTGGCTACAAAGAATAAACTAAGTGGCTGCATAAAATAAAGGAGGTTTGTGGCAATGGCGAAACATTTTGAAATTAGTCATGATCCGAATAATGACTTTCAAGGTTTGCGGATCAATGTAGATATTCCTAGCTGGGTAACGGTTAGTGCTTTAGTAGGAATTGCCAGTTTGATTTGGTATCGGCATCATACTAAGGAATAACCGTCATCGCTGACATGGTCGTCAGCATATGTCAACGTCATTTAAAACTGAATAATAAAACAAATAAAGCCCGTCTGCCAGTCTCTGAAATTGGAGAAACTGTCAAACGGGCTTTAAATGATCATTTAAAATACGCCGTCAGTGCATTAACCACGTCACTGGCTACTTTGTTCTGATAATCATTTTGTTGGATGTAACTGAAATCTTTTTTAGTGTTAATGTATCCAAGTTCTAGTAGGACAGCAGGGCGTTCGTTGTCCCGGAGGACTTGGAAGTTACCAAATTCGACACCACGATTATCTAGCGGCAAATTACTTAATTGCTGACTGATTAGATCCGCTAACTTCTTATCGCGATTATTGTGATAGTAGTAAGTTGTCACGCCAGACGCTTCATTAGCATTTTCACTGGAATCAAAATGTAAACTGATGAAGGCGTCGGCTTTTAATTTGTTTGAGGCCTGAGCTCGCGGTGCTAAGTCTACAAAGGAATCATTACTCCGCGTCAGGACCACATTGGCCCCAGCCGCCCGAAGTTTAGTGGCCACTTTTTGAGCGACAGCTAAGGTGTAAGTCTTTTCGTATTGATTACTGCCAGAAAGCGCACCAGTATCACTGCCACCGTGACCAGGATCAAGCACAATTGTGGCTTCAGCTAAATTAGAAGCAATTTTTGGCATCGTGTCGTCTTGGGTCTTTTTATCAGCGAGGGCAACTAACCAACTAGCTAAATAACCAGTTTGGCCCTGACTAGTTTTGACCTGGTACCATTGATTCACAGTTTTGACGTAAGTCAGCGTATCCTTGGCGTTTAAAGTTGTGACCACGCTAGCCGAAGCACTAGGCTCAGACCGAAGCGGTGTCCCGTCGGAATCAACGACAACAACTTGATCAGCACTGTTAGTAGTACTTGAGTTGCCAGTGTTAGTTGTTTTGGCATCACTTTCAACTTGGTCTGTTAATTTAACTTTACTTTGGGCAATCCAAGCGACAGAATCAGCATGCTTGATTTGATACCAACCATCCTCTTGGTATAAAACAGCTACTTTATCACCAGCGTTTAATTGTGCGAGGGGATCAGTCTTTTGGCCTTTGCTGGCATAAATTGGGGTGGCACCGGCATTGACTAACCCGATTTGATTGCTGGTGGCACTGACTTCAGTGTTCTTGATCAGCCAACTTGCGACCCAACCAACTTCAGTATTACTGAGGCGGACCTCATACCACTCGTTACGTTCGCCAATCACGGTTAGGCGCTGGCCCTTGTTCACTTGTGCCGTGACATCGTAGGCAAGTCCTGGTCCCTTACGAATGTTGAGCACATTGGCTTGGACAACAACTTGATTGCTATTTGCTAAAACGAAGGTGGTCCCAATTGAAGTCACAATTGCCAGGACCACAATAATTAAAATGCGCCAACGCCAGACTTTATGTAAAAATGGTTTCATTGTATTCAGTCCTTTAAATTCTTAATTAACTTGACGCTTAAAATGGTCAATAACTGAATTAATTTTACCACGGAACTTAGCAGAATAGGGTAAATAGGTCGGTAAAACTGGTAACTTTTAATAATTATTCTTTTGCAGAATCGAAATTGTTGAATTTTTTAAGTAATTGGTTTTTAAAACCTGAATTTGATTAAGTCGTGCTCTAGTCGAGTGATGGCAGGGGCCCAGCGATTTGACGGACTGAAACTAAAATAGTGCCAAGACTTCCCCAATTAGGGGGCGGTGGTGGCTGGACGATTAAGAGGGCGTGGAACATGGTGGGCATTGATTGAGCTTATTGCTTCGCAACAATCTCAAATACAAGCCTTATTCTAACCGCTGAAGCGGCAAGAATAATTTCCCCATTAACGCCAATCGCCCAGCCACCACCTGATGAAATTAACAGAACTGATTACCTCTATTTGGAAAAACAGATTGGGGTGAACTAATAGTTTGATTGACAAGTTTTATGGAGTTGACGAAATCAGCGTGTTACAGAACTGAAATCGATTATCAATTAGAATATCTCGGTCTTACTATTCGAATTGAATATCAGTCTAACAGGGTTGATTAACTCCACAATAATTGCCTTAACCACTAACAACCGTGAAGTGCACCACCTCAACTCCAGACGGAATGGAGGGCGTGGTTGTCAGCCAATGGCCTTTATTTGCGCCCGAGCCTGCGAGTAGCAGCCAAATTATTCTTAGTAATTTATTGCTTAGAATAAGACTCGGTAATTTATTGCTTAGAATAAGACTCGTATTTGAGATTTTCGCAGAAAAGCTCAAATCGACGTCGGCCGCGTTCCACAACCAGCAGGCCTGCAATGGAGTCAAATCTAGTTCGTCTCCAAATCCCGTTTTAGTATTGAATTTGAAAATCCAAAATACCGTCGTCAGTCACGGCAATTCGTTGTTAGCAACGATTTTCTCTTGACTTTCAGAAAACTGCCGTGTACATTTAAGAAGAATACAAAACCGATGATAAATGAAAAGTAGCTTATTACAGAGACTGACCAAAGCTGAGAGGTTAGAACAAGTGAAAAGACCATTTTGAGGTTGAGCTAGCAGTAGCTCCGTCCACAAGACGTTATCCAATGAGTATTAATTAAGGTGGTACCGTGCCAATAGCACCCTTATCGAAAACAACGATAGGGGTGTTTTTTATTTTAATAGAAGGAAGTGCTTACATGCGTTATCAAAAGCCAAAAGGAACTGCCGATATTCTGCCAGCAGACTCGCATCAATGGCAGTATGTTGAAAACAAAGCCCAAGAGATTTTCTCAACTTATGATTTTCATGAAATTCGCACACCAATTTTCGAATCTTATGATGTGTTTGAACGTTCATCAGGTGAAAGCTCTGATGTGGTTTCCAAAGAAATGTATGATTTCGATGATAAAGGTGGCCGCCACATTGCCCTTCGTCCCGAAGGCACAGCTGGTGTGGTTCGCGCTTATGTTGAAAACAAATTATTTGGTCCAGAACAAGTCAAGCCTTACAAAGTTTATTATCATGGACCAATGTTTCGCTACGAGCGGCCACAGTCAGGTCGGTTGCGTCAATTCCACCAGATTGGGGTTGAAGCCTTTGGTGCCAGTTCGCCAGCTTTAGATGTTGAAGTGATCAGCATGGCCTTAGAATTTCTGCGGAGCTTAAAATTATCTGGATTAAAATTGGAAATTAATAGTTTAGGTGATAGTGCTACTCGTGAGAAATATCATCAAGCTTTAGTCGATTATTTGACACCATTAGCAGACCAATTAAGTGAGGATTCACAGCGTCGGTTACAAACAAATCCGTTGCGGATTTTAGATAGTAAAGATGCTCATGACCAAGAATTAGTTGCTAATGCACCAAGTATCATTGATTATTTAACACCAGAATCACAGGCACACTTTGCTGCCGTTAAGGCCGGTTTGTCAGGACTAGGAATTGATTATGAAGTTGATTCGACGATGGTTCGTGGCTTAGATTATTACACCGATACGATTTTTGAAATCATGGTCAAGTCGCCAGCTTTTAATAATTCAGAAATGACGGTTATTGCTGGTGGGCGCTACGATGGTTTGGTTGAAGAATTCGGTGGCCCAGCTGAGCCAGGGATTGGTTTTGGGATTGGCGTTGAACGTTTATTACTACTTTTAGACCAAGACCAAATGCCGGTCCAACCAAAATTAGACTTTTACTTGGCTAAAGTTGGCGATGATGTGCAAGTACCAGCTTTGCGGATTTTACAAGAAATTCGCCGTTGTGGCTTTAGCGCTGATCAGGATTATTTAGATCGCAAAATCAAGGGCCAATTTAAATCAGCGACCCGTTTAGACGCGCGATTCGTGATTACCGTGGGTGAAAGTGAATTAGCAAGTGGCGAAGTGCCTGTTAAAGATCTAGCCACTGGTGAACAAGTTCAAGTGAAGTTAAGCGATTTAGAGAATGATTTTCAAGCAGTATATCAACAATTAATGCAGCAATTTGGGGGCAAATAGCATGATCAAACGCACAACTTATAGTGGTTTAGTAGATGAAAAATATTTAGGCCAAGAAATCGACCTCGCTGGTTGGGTTCAAAAACGCCGCGATTTAGGTAATTTGATTTTCGTTGACTTACGTGATCGTGAGGGTATTGTTCAATTAGTGTTCAGTCAAGCGATTAATGGTGAAGCGTTAGCAGTTGCTGAAGATTTACGCAATGAATATGTCATTAGTGTTCATGGTAAAGTTGCTGCCCGTGGTGAAAAGGCCATTAACCCCAACATGAAGACTGGTAAAGTTGAAGTTGAAGTCACTGAAATTAAGATTTTGAACAAAGCCAAGACACCACCTTTTGATATTGAAGATAACGTTAATGCCTCTGAAGATACTAAATTAAAGTATCGTTATTTAGATTTACGGCGGCCAGAAATGATGAAGGCCATTCGGACGCGAGCACAAATTATGAAATCTGCCCATCATTTCTTAGACGATAATGACTTTATTGAAATTGAAACACCCGATTTAACAAAATCAACCCCTGAAGGTGCACGGGATTATTTGGTGCCATCACGAGTTTATCCTGGTAGTTTTTATGCTTTACCACAGTCACCTCAGCTATTTAAAGAGTTATTAATGAGTTCTGGTTTCGATCGTTATTATCAAATTGCGCGTTGTTTCCGTGACGAAGATTTACGTGGTGACCGCCAACCAGAATTTACCCAAATCGATCTTGAAACTAGCTTCTTGGATGCTACTCAAATTCAAACTTTAACTGAAGGTTTGATTGCACAGGTCATGCATGATGAAAAAGGCATTGACGTCAAGCTACCATTTCCGCGGATCACTTGGGATGATGCGCAAGCTCGTTTCGGCTCGGATAAACCAGATTTACGTTTTGGCATGGAACTTCAAGATTTAAGCGACTATTTTAAAGATAGCAGCTTCAAGGTCTTTGAACAGGCAATTGCTGACGGCGGCCAAGTGAAGGCGATTGTCGCGCCACAAGCAGCTGCTAAATATTCTCGTAAGAAGATTGAAGCCATGCAAGACTACATCAAACGTTTTGGTGCTAAGGGCTTAGCTTGGGTTAAGGTGGAAGCTGGCACCGTTGCTGGCCCAGTCGCAAAGTTCTTAAAGGATGACAGTGCGACCCTACTAGAAAAACTAGCTGCTAAGGATGGTGACTTAATCCTCTTTGTGGCCGCTAGCAAGAAGGTAGTTGCTGATAGTTTAGGTTACTTACGAACTTTCTTGGCTAAAGAATTAGATTTGATTCCTGATAATCAATTTGCCTTCACTTGGGTCGTTGATTGGCCATTGTTTGAATATGATGAAGGTGATCAACACTGGATTGCTGCCCACCATCCATTTACAATGCCTAATGAAGAAGACATTCACTTATTGGATACCGACCCACATTCAGCTCATGCGCAAAGTTATGACATCGTTTTGAATGGCTATGAGTTGGGTGGCGGTTCAATTCGTATTCACGATCGGGAAATCCAGGAAAAAATGCTGAAGGCCTTAGACTTCACGCCAGAACGGGCGCAAGCACAATTCGGTTTCTTATTGGATGCGATGAATTATGGTTTCCCACCACTTGGTGGTTTAGCGATTGGCTTGGATCGTTTTGCGATGTTGTTAGCTGGTCGCGACAATATTCGTGACGTGATTGCCTTCCCTAAGAATTCGAAGGCGACGGAACCAATGACTGCAGCACCTGCCCGAGTAGCGGCCAGCCAGTTGGAAGAACTAGGCTTGGACGTCGATGCTAGTGTAGAAAAAGCAGCTGAAGATACTACGCAAAATAAGTAGAGAGTATCTGCTAACTTAGTTAATATTTTGTTTAAATAATGGTCATTAGAAAAACAGCTATAACGTCACTTCTTTGATCAAATAAAGTAAACTTTCATTGCTGCAACGTATTTTCAGCGGGCAGTCGGTTTCGCCTAACACAAAAAAGGCAAGCAATTCATTTGAATTGCTTGCCTTTTTGGCGTTACTGCTCACTAACTGCCTTTTATCAGCTGCTGTTTTATTGTGGGAAGCAGCGCTTAAATTAGCGAAAACTTTTACCGAGAGCTTACTTGGTAGCTTGCGGTAAGTTTCGCCGGATTCTTTCTTGAGCCTCAGTGGTTAGCTGATTGATGATGTTTTCTAAAATTTGATTGAGGTCAGCGGAGAGTCGCTGCTTAATTCGTTTCACAGCCTCGGCACTAACACAATAATCATAGGAAATGGCCGTAATGCTAGCAATAATTGCGGCATATTGTGTTGACTTTGGGAGTTGCTTAAAGTGATCGTAGCGGTTCGCAACAAATAATTGTCCATCTACTAAGAAATTATCCTGTAGAAACTTGGTCGGTTCTTTGATTTTGGCAGCCGGAATTTTCTTGGCCAAATAGTCCTGAAATGTCGCTGCACTCATATCCATTGGAAAGACACTGAAATAGTAATCTTCAAATAAATGCTGCACTTTTTTGGCAAACTTAGCTGTAAAAGAAGTGGTCAGCACATCTGCAATCAAGTTATTCATACTTATCTGCCTGGCTACCTGGGCGACTTCCTGGAGCAATGGGTCGGTTAAGAGGTAGTCAATAAAATTGCCAGTTTGTTGCTTGGTTAAGAGATTAAGGCTGCGTTCACTTAAGTGTAAGGTTTGACTCATGATCTGCTTGTCTTTTGATTTGATATCACTGGCGCCTAAAACATAATCAAAATCAACTTCGTAAAGATTGCAAAGATCGATTAGCTGGGAGATGCTGGGTAATCGCCCTGGATGTTCTGTAGCATTCTCCCAGTCAGAGATTGAACTGCGGCTGATACCATTGCCAAGATGAATTTTCTGGGCAACTGCGGCTTGTTTCAGCCCGCTGTCTTTTCTTAATTGCTGCAGCTTACGACTGATTGCTGCTTCTGAAGCCTGATATTTATTCATTAGCGTTGCTCCTAAATATTTAATTTAATTTGTCAGATTGATTATAAAGTGATGTCGTAAAAATAGACATTTAATGCCTACTATCATAGCTTTTATTATCTGATATTTCCAGTTGTTGTGACTTCAAGGACATGCTATGCTAACCTTTGTCGGGACAATGGGACTTCGTAAAAATTAATGATAATAAATAATTATATTGGGAGGATAAAACTGATGGTCTTAACAGAGCTGACCAATGATATGCCAGGTGATTATATTTTCACCACTGATAGTGGTAGTACTTATTTAATTCGGATCAGGCCCGACGAGCGTTATTTGTGCCGCTTGAATAACAGGCATGCGCTACGAAAAGATCGCGAAATTATTCGAGTTTTAAAGATTGAACGTTTAAAACTTGGGCAACCAGCATTGTTTGTTTTAGAACCACTAAACACGGCCTATGATGTCACATTTCGCCGGACTACCATAATTAATAGCATCGCGCTTGATGAAAAAGCAAATCAGGAGTGGCCAAAATGAAAAAAGACGCATTCTGGAAAGTTGCTCGGCAAATTGCATCGCAGGCACATCTAAAGCAAGTGGACCAAGCTGGTCGACCAGCAATTGAACAGGCCCAGGCAATGATCGCGCTGATTGAAAAAGACTTTTTCTTCCAATGGCTGCTCACCGCGAGCGTTCAATATCGGAGTAATAATCCAGCTTATATTGAGGCACATTTTAGCAAATCGGGGATTAGTCTCACTGAAGCTGAAAGCCCAGCCGTTGATCTATACACAACATCGGGTCCGGTTGATATTGTGCGATCGATTGTTGAAGACAAAATTCGCCAACAGTTAACGCATACGCTGATTGCTTCAACTTATCTTCATGATATCTTACAAATTTCAGCTTACACAGTGGCTGATTTACGAGCGCAGGGGATTCCAGAATCGGTGATCGTCATCGTAACTATATTGACGCAATCAAAGGTGGTTAGTAAGCGCGATCAGCTCATTCGGATTCGGAGGAATGATTTAGCAACAATTGTTAAATTAGCTGAGCTTGATCAACAGCAACATGACATACTGGCCATGCCAACAACTGCCGAAACGGTGCACCGTTTGCAGGAAAATCGTCGCGCCATGGTTATTCTTCAGTCCAAATATTGTTTAGCAGTTAGTCAACTGGTTCCCAATGAATAAAGTAAGACTGATTAAAAAGCATTTTAGGACAATAAAATAAATTGATTAGAGGCTTGCTGCAAAGGGCAATGTTGTCGCTGGCTAAAATTAATAGTTCAAATAGGCGTTAGGAGGCTAGCTATGCGCACATTATTGGTTGGGGACACTCATTTAAAAAATCGCGTCATTTTACCTATTGTTCAAGAAAAGGCGCAGCAACTAAATTGTCAACAATTGATTCTCATGGGAGATTATGTTGATGAATGGCATCAAGAACAAAATAGTCAGCTATATCGACAGGAACTATCATTTTTACTGAATTGGAAACAGACGATGATGGCCGCAGGATTTGCGGTGACAACCTTATTAGGTAATCACGACGGCTCATACTTGACTAGAACGCCACGTTTATATTCGCTACAAAAGCATACTGATTTTGAGTTTGTTCGCAGCCAACTGTTACAACTAGGTTTACAAGTGGCAGTGAAAAGTGCCGGTTTTCTAATCAGTCATGCTGGTCTATGCTGGGGCAATGATCTTGATGAACGCTATTTTCAGGTGCTTACTGAGGAAGATCTGCTACTGGTCAAAGCGTTAGAGGACCGTGTCGGAACAGCGCGTGGTGGTCGTTATTGGAACGGCAGTCCTTTGTGGGCTGATTATTGGCAAGAATTACGGGACGCACCTAATCCAAAATATCTGCAACAAATTGTCGGTCACACAACTGTGACCAGCATTATTAATGAGCCGGGGCGACCTGATTCATTAATTGCTATTGACACATTCAGTATTAACGGTAATCATTTGAATAATTTATTTGGTGATGGTAGTTTACTGCTGCTGGACCAAGGTGTGCCTAAAGTGATTCCCACAAATTGGGCAACTTCACCGCAAGTTCAAACTTATTTGCGGCACGAGATTTTTCAACACTAAATTTAAGCAGTGGCACCAGCTAGCAGGTGTTAGCTCAGGAGAGAAATTATGCAATTACAGAAAGGAGCGCACTAGTTAATGAGCGGAAAATACTAGTGAATCATTAAAAAATGAAATCAAGTAACCAATTAAAAGTTATCACGCTTAATTTACCACCACTTGACAAGTCACATTTTCAGTTGGGAAGTAGTGGTTTAACTGACCAAACCCGGTCACAACGGGCAATCACTGCAATTAGTGATCAAAATCCAGACATTATTTTTTTCATTGAAGAATATGGCCCATTGTTTGCAGAGATTGCTACGCAATTACGCGGCCAATATTATTTTATTTATCCGCAAGACTTTCAGCCTAGCGTTCGCGCTTTTGCTGGGGTAGTCGCTGCAGTTAAGTCGTCAATCAAGCTGCAAGCTCAGTTAGATGGTCATTATTTTAAAATTAATCAGACAGCGAAAATATTAGGCCTTCAAATTGCTGATGACTGGTTCATAGGCGTTCATTATCCGCAACCAGCTCAGGTTCGAGATTTTGATCAGAAATTTAAAGATAGTATACGAAAACTAAAGCCTAAGTTAATAGTTGGTGATTTTAATCCGGTGCGGGGGGCTAAGTCGGCAATTAAGTTATATGACGATTTATTAAAGCCAGTGTCTGTTACTTCTTTATTTCACAGTAAATTAGATTTTGTTTTCATCCCGGAGGCTGAAGTGCCCAGTCAACGCTTAGTATTTGATCATGCTTTAATGGACCCAAACAGTCAGTTGTTTTTATCAGACCATGCGTTGACCGGAGCCATTCTTAGCCCATAGCATGGCAATATCGACGGCGATATTCAGCATGATTATTTTTGACCGTAGCGACAAATCTTAATAGGGGGTAGATAGTAAAAATGGTCTTCAAAACATTTAGTTTTTATGCGATGAGTGATATCCATGGTAATTATGATGCGTTTGATCGGGCCCTTCGTTTTGTAGAAAGTCACGCAACATTAGTGCTGTTGGGTGACTATGTTGATGGTGGGCCGTCTTCTAGACAAGTTTTGGAGAAGTTATTTCAATTGGACTTTGATCCAACTTTGAGTACCATTTTTCTGTTTGGTAATCATGATGAATGGTTTTATCAGTGGTTGCATACGCCAGAACTAGCACCGACGGCTTATGCGTCACAAATTGGCTGGTCAACAATTTGTAGTTTTTTCGGACCGGTTGAGTTGCAAACTGTTCTGATGGCGACTGCCCAAACAGGAACACCGCAAACTGGTTATGCGTTGAATCATGTTTGTGAGGATGAATTGCGGCGGCGGATTCTGACAAATTATCCAGAATTGATGGCTTGGTGGACGGCTAAGTTTGAAGAAAAACGTTATTTTGAAACTGAAAATCAAATTTTTGTTCATGCGGGTATTGCTGAAAATCTAGGAGAATACTGGCAATATGACAGCACCGATTTATTTACAAAGAAATATCCTGCCACAATTGGGGATTTCAGTAAGACGATTATTGCTGGTCACATTCACACTGAAAAGATTACGAACGATCAGCATGACTTCGGACGAGTTTATTGGGATGGACACAGTCATTTCTATCTTGATGGTCATACTAGCGACAGCGGTATTGTGCCTGTTTTACGGTATCGGTCGATTATTGATCGTTATGATACCTTTAAACAACCAGTTCAAAACAATCAGGTTAAATTGTGTCGCTTTAAGTAGACATAATCAGTTACGTTTGATTTTAAATTGCTGGTTAGTCACTAAACCGTATTTAAAAATGATTACTTGACCAGTAATACTAAACTGTAGGTACTATTAATTGTGCAAAATCTAATTGGTTGACTTTTCGAGCGAAGGCGCCTTTAATAAAAGCATATTATATGCTAAACGGAGGTTATTTTGATGAAGAAAGAACGTGCAATTTTTGCGGGTGGTTGTTTCTGGTGTATGGTTCATCCTTTCGATCAGTATCCCGGCATCATTAAAGTGATTTCCGGTTATACTGGTGGTCACGTGGTCAATCCAACTTATGAGCAAGTTAGTTCCGGAACGACTGGCCATACTGAAGCTGTTCAAATTGACTTTGATGCCGAAGTGATTAGTTACCCTGAGTTATTACAAATATATTGGCAAGTGACTGATCCAACTGATGCGATGGGGCAATTTCAG
Organism: Lapidilactobacillus gannanensis; assembly: GCF_003946675.1. Classification (GTDB taxonomy): domain Bacteria; phylum Bacillota; class Bacilli; order Lactobacillales; family Lactobacillaceae; genus Lapidilactobacillus; species Lapidilactobacillus gannanensis. Next base: position 34,810 of record NZ_RHOT01000016.1, read on the forward strand.
GATCGTGGCGATAATTATCGACCGGTTATTTTTGTCGCTAATGACCAGCAGCGCCAACAAGCAAGTGCTTCCCGGGATGCTTTAGCGGCTTCAGGGCGATTTAAGGATCCGATCGTGACTAAGGTTGAACCAGTCCAACCATTCTATCCAGCGGAAGAATATCATCAGGACTTCTATCGTAAGGACCCCTCACGGATGCAGATGGAAGAAGCTGGTGGCCGCGAAGCCTTTATTAAGAGGTACTGGTCTAAAAAATAGTGAATTTACGTATTCAGCTAGTGTGAGGTAACTGATTTTTGGAATTGTTAGCAGCAATTAATTTTGTTGGCTAACAATTTTTTTGTGCCTTTGATTAGAATGACTACGACTGATTCTTTGGCTAGTCGGAAGTGGCAAAAATATTTAGCTAGACCTAATTAAATCATTTTTTGTAGCTAATTTCTTTGTTAATTCATCATTGAATATGATAAAGTTGAAGTGAAGGAGAGTGGAATTAATGTTCGATTTTTTCGTAGCGTTGCAACCATGGCAACAAGCTTTGTTAGGAACGCTTTTTACGTATTTAATGACTGCATTAGGTGCTGCCCTAGTATTTTTCTTTAAGAGTATTAATCAAAATGTGATGAACTTAATGTTGGGTTTTGCTTCTGGTGTGATGATTGCGGCCAGTTTTTGGTCGTTACTGGATCCAGCTATTGCGCAGGCCGAGGATAATGGTGATATTGCCTGGTTAGTGGTTGCAATTGGCTTTGCAGCAGGGGGCTTATTCTTATACGCAGCAGATTTATTACTACCTAAACTGGTTATCACGCAAGCGGCTGACAGTAAAAAAGGATTTCCTGATTATTTACGCCGGACGATTCTCTTAGTATTCTCGATTACGTTGCATAATATCCCTGAAGGATTAGCCGTCGGGGTCGCATTTGGTGCGGTCAGTCAAGCAACCAATCCTAAAATTGCACTGGCCGCAGCAGTGTCCGTTGCGATTGGCATCGGGATTCAAAACTTCCCTGAAGGTGCGGCGGTTTCAATTCCCATGCGGCAAGGTGGGACCAGTCGCGCGCGGGCATTTTTCTATGGGCAGGCTTCTGGATTAGTTGAGCCCTTTGCTGGGGTTGTTGGTGCGTTGTTGGTGAGCTCCATGACCAAAATTTTACCTTATGCGTTAGCTTTTGCTGCTGGGGCAATGATTTATGTTGTCGTCGAGGAACTGATTCCTGAAGCAAAAGAATCAGCAGCTAGTCATAGCCATATGGCAATTCTCGGTGTGATGACTGGTTTTATTATTATGATGATTTTAGATGTGGCCTTAAGTTAAGCCAACAAATCTTTAAGGAATCGGGCCATTTTCTGCTTGTTGAAAACGAACTTAAAAAAACTGCTAAGGGTTGACTATTTTTTTGCAAATTGTGTTACAATAATGGCACATTAAGAACCTTAGAGAGGACCCAATCATTAATGTTTACAGATATTGACAGAATGATGAGACGACATTCTAACTTGTCCAAGTTAACGATGGCGTTTTTTTATGCGATTGCGGTGTCCGTTGCCTTGAATTTCTTCTGGACACCTGGGAAAATTTATTCTTCAGGGATTACTGGTGCGGCTCAGGTGATTGCTAGCATTACAGCAAAATCGCCAATTCCGATTACAACCCCAATTTTGTACTTTGGTTTAAACATTCCGTTATTTATTTTGGCCTGGTTCAAAATTGGTCATCATTTTACTTTTTTCACTTTCGTAGCGGTTTTATTGTCGACCATTATGATGCACTTGATGCCATCGATCCATATTACCTTTGATCCAATTATTTGTGCAATTTTTGGTGGTTTGATCAACGGCTTTGGTACGGGAATGGCGTTAAAAAATGATATTTCCACCGGTGGCCTAGATATTATTGGGATTGTCCTCCGTAAGAAAACTGGTCGGAGCATGGGCACCATTAATATTTTCTTTAACTTGATTATTATTGCGGCTGCCGGCTTCGTTTTCGGATGGGTTCATGCGTTATATAGTGCGATTGGTATTTTCATTAATGGCCAAGTAATTGATATGGTTTATACTAGTCATCAGAAGTTGCAAGTGATGATTGTGACCAATCAGCCGAAGTTGGTGGTTAACGAGATTCAGCGTTCGATGCGGCGTGGGATCACGATTGTTCACGATGCTGAAGGGGCATTCAAGCATGAAGAGAAGACGATTCTGTTCACGATTATTTCACGCTATGAAATGCATGATTTGGAAGAAGCCATGCGTGCTTCCGACCCCTATGCATTCGTTAGCATTACTGAGTCCTTCAAGATTCTTGGCCATTTTTATGAACCGAAAGTTGAATAATTATCGATTAATGGAGGTTGCAAATGTCAGATGAACTTTTAATTGGCTCCCATGTGAGTCTTAGTGGCAAAAAAATGTTAGTTGGCGCTGTCGAGGAAGCTGCTTCTTATCAAGCTAATGCGATGATGGTGTTTACTGGCGCGCCTCAAAATACGCGGCGCAAACCAATTGCCGACCTAAATATACCTGCTGGTCAGGCTTTAGCGACCAAAGTTGGCATTAAAAGTACGGTGGTCCATGCACCATACATTATTAATTTAGGCAATACTAAAAAGCCCGAAGCGCTTGAATTTGCGATTGGTTTCATGCAAGAAGAAATTCGACGTGCTGATGCTTTAGGAGCTGTGGCCATTAGTTTTCACCCTGGAGCTCACGTTGGTGCCGGGGCCGATGCCGCTATCACCCAAATTGCACAGGCAATGGATCAGATTCTGAGTGCAGATCAGCAGGCGACGATTGCATTAGAAACTATGGCTGGCAAAGGTACAGAAGTAGGGCGAACCTTTGAAGAGTTAGCTCAGATTATTGACCGAACGCAAAACAATGACAAACTGTCTATTACATTCGATACTTGTCATACAAGTGATGCTGGTTATCCTATCAAAGACGATTTTGATGGTGTGCTCAATGAATTTGATCACATTATTGGTCTGGATCGTTTAAGCGTAATTCACTTAAATGATTCTAAAAATCCTCAAGGTAGTCATAAAGACCGTCATACCAATATCGGCTTTGGCACGATTGGATTTGCAGCACTTAACCACGTGGCTCATCACCCGCAACTGACACAGATTCCTAAAATCATGGAAACGCCTTACGTTGGTCTGACCGATGATGATAAAGGCACAATTGCGCCATATGCCGCTGAAATCGCTATGTTAAGGGCACAACAGTTTGACCCAGAGATGATTACAAAATTACGCGCGACTGCAACAAAATAACGTTGATCTTCCTCAGGTTGGTTGCACCCTGAATTTTTAACAACTAAAAAATTACGGAATAAGTTTTTTGAAAACTATTTAGCAAAATTTGTTCTCAAAAAATAGCGATTTCCGGTTCATGCGAAAACAACGAGTAATTCTGACGAATCATCAGAATTACTCGTTGTTTTGTAGCATTGCTTATCAGCGGGACTCATTGCGAGCACAATTTTAACCATAATTAATTACCGGGTGGCAGTGTTTAATTCTTTGGTGAGATTAACTTCGCAATCTTATCCAGTACAGTACTGGTATTATTGTCACCGATTATTTGTTGGGCGATATCTTTAACAGCTTGGTCAGCATTAGCCATCGCATAACTGCGACCAACTAATTTCAACATTTCCAAATCGTTGCCACCATCACCAAAAGCAACCATGTCCTTGGGTTCGATTTGCCAAAACTTAGCCATTTTTAACAACCCAGTAGCTTTATTCACCCCGGGAAGGTTAATGTCGATATCACCGAAACCACTGGGAATTGGGATCAAGGCACCGGCCAATTGTTGTCTTAAATCAACGACGGCTTGATCACGTTCTTTAAAGGGGAGCGACATGGCAATTTTTAAAATCGGTTCTGAAATATCAGCAAAATCGTTGACCCTTTTCAAATTCGGATAAAAAGAGTTGACCATTTGATAAGTGGGTTCCGGTGTATCGGCCAATACATAGGCATTTACAGGACCGCACATAATAAGTGGGTCGGGTTCAAAATTCTGTAAAACGTTCATTACTTGCTGAATCAATTCCGGCGCAATTTTGCTTTGATAAAGTTTAGTTACCCCTAAATAAATATTGGCCCCATTCTCGGCCACAAAATTCATTTGCGGATATAAATCGGGGAAATATTGTTGTAGCAGCACATACGAATCACCACTGGCAATGACAAATTTAATATCAAGCTGGTGCATAATTTTAAAGAGACGTTCAAATCTAGGGCGGTCATACTGACGCTGGCGATTTAGGAAAGTCCCGTCCATATCCACAGCAATTAGTTTTGGTAACATTATTCGCTCCTTTAGTACTTTCAGCAGTACTTAAATCAACTAGTAAGAATCTAAGCCGAGTTTTTCTAAAATTAAAGTGGCAGTTTCTTCAATGGAACGGTTAGCCACATTGATGACATAACAACCAAGTTTTTGATAAAGGTCTTGAGCAAAACTTAATTCCTTCTTGATCGCGTCTAAATCGGAATAAGTCGTATCAGGATTTAAGCCGTAAGCAATCATTCGTTCGCGGCGAATATTATTTAATACCTTGGGATCATTCGTTAAGCCAATGATCTTGTGAGGATCAACTTGATAGATTTCATCAGGAATGTGTGCTTGTGGCACAATTGGTAAGTTGGCCACTTTAATATTACGATTGGCCAAGAAAAGTGATAGTGGTGTTTTTGAAGTTCGTGAAATCCCCAGTAAAACAACATCAGCTTCCAAAAATCCTCGAGGATCCTTGCCATCGTCGTAAAGTACCGCGAATTCCATTGCCGAGATGCGATCAAAATAATGCTCCGTTAAGTGATGCACAGCACCGGCTTCGTGAGTAGGGGTTAAATCAAAGCGTTGACTGATAGCGGTGATCATTGGCGAGATTAAATCAATCGCCACTAATCCATTAGCTGCTGCTTGCGCTTGAATATAGTCGCTCAAATCTTTGGTTACCACAGTATGGGCCACAATTGCCTGACGTTCGACTGCAGTTTTGATCAAGTCATCAACTTTTTGCTTATTAGTAACGAAGGGGAAACGTTCATACATTGGTTTAATATCTGGAAATTGTACCATGACTGCTTGGGCCAACTTAAAAGCCGTTTCGCCAACCGAATCAGAGATTAAACAAACGTAAAGTGTCTTTGGTTTTGCCATATGACCTCATCCTTAAAAAAATATTTTTTATTTTATTTGTCTCTATCATAGCATATTCAGCGCTTTCATCACGATTTTTGCTGTAAATTTGCGAAAGATTGTTGACCGTATTTTAATGTTTCGCTATAATAAACAAGAACGCTTATGGGATGCGCTAAAAAACGGCACAGAACTTGGGTAGTTACATGGAAACTGGAAGGAGGGAAATCAACATGGCTAAGACAATTGTTCGCGACAACGAGTCACTTGATGATGCTCTTCGACGTTTTAAACGTTCTGTTTCTAAAAGCGGTACACTTCAAGAATACCGGAAACGAGAATTTTACGAGAAACCAAGCGTTAAACGTAAATTAAAATCCGAAGCTGCTCGGAAGCGTAAGAAGTTTAGATAATGATTTTACCCCCTTAGTTTTGGGATTACACATTGTGATCTTACGACTACGGGGGTATTTCTTTTTTTAGAGTGCAAAAATAGACGGTTAGCCAATGAGCATTAAAGTTATTTTCCCAATTAGCTGAATTTGGCTGATTGGGAAAATGATTTTAAGCGGAGTTGGCTGTCTGTTTTTGCACGTTTCCACACAAACCCACATACACTAATCAGGAGGTACTACAATGGATTTCAACGCAAAAATCATGGAAGATCTTAAGGCAGCAATGAAGGCTAAGGATAAGACCCGTCTGGCTGTTATTCGTAGCATCAAATCTGCATTGATGAATGCTAAAATTAAGAAGAACGAAGCATTAACACCCGATGATGAACTAGCAGTGGTTGCTTCTGAATTGAAACAACGCCAAGACTCATTAGTTGAGTTCGAAAATGCCGGCCGTCAAGATTTAGCTGATCAATTAAAAGCCGAAATTGCAATCGTTAAAGAATACTTACCAGCAGCATTATCCGATGAGGATTTAGCTAAAATCGTTGATGACACCATCAGTGAAGTTGGCGCTAGCTCAATGAAAGATATGGGTAACGTCATGAAAGCACTGATGCCTAAAGTCAAGGGACGTGCTGACGGTGCCAAAGTCAACCAACTTGTTAAAGCAGCGTTATCGAAATAATAGTAATGTCTATTAATTATTAAAACCTGTTAATAGAATTGTGCCAAGTCTTCCCCAATTAGAAAGTTGTTTGCTGGGCGATTGAACGGGCGTGGAACGCTGTGGCCGTCGATTTGAGCTTATTGCTAACGCAACAATCTCAAATACGAGGCTTTGACTAGCTGCTAAAGCAGCAAGACAAATTTCACAGCTGACGCCAATCGCCCAGCAACCACCTGATAAAACTAACTGAATTGATCACCACTATTTAGAAAAATAGATTGATGTAAACTACTAAGTCTGTTTGACAATCTTTCTGGAATTAACCAGAAACTGTCAAACAGTTTTTTTGTAATAATGTTCAGTTAGGACAACAATCGAAGCTAAGTTGATCTATCCTGATATACTTGCCTTATGTGCTGGCAAAGATAAAGTGCACTAACTCAGCTCCAGACGGCGTGGAGGGATCTTGGCGTCAGCCGCCAAATTGTTCTTAATGGCTGTGCCATTTAGAACAAGACTTGTATCTGAGACAATTTGGTTTGGAATTGGCTCAGATCAACGTCGGCCGCGTTCCACGCCAAGCAGCCCGGAACAGAGTCAGACGCCATTCTGTTTTAAAACTTTTTATGAATCTTGTGTTAAACCAAAGTCCCGCTAGTCATCGCAACTTGAGCTAATCGTGCTACGCTTGGCAAATGACTAGGTACAATTTGAATATTCACATGATCGACAAGGTCGCTCCTGCAAATATTCGAAATTGTACTACGTCAAAAACCCGCCAACCTTCGCAACTTGAGACATTATGTGCTAAAATTTAAGTATTCAATCACTGTTAGCAGTGACTTTACGATAGGAGCGAATTTCTTGACCGAAGCAACTAATCAAGCCGTCGAAGAAAAGACGTTTGTGCTACAAGAGCCAGAACAGGCGGTCAACCTGTTAGGCGTTAATGATGAGTTCTTACACATTATTGAAGATGAGTTATCGGTATCATTACGTGCGTTTGCTGATCGCATCATTGTAACTGGACCAGCGGAAGTTGATCAACAAGTTCTAGCCATTTTTAACCAGCTTAGTGAAGTCAGCACACATCATATTACAATTACTGCTTCAGATGTTCGCAGTGCCATTAAGATGGCTCAGAAGGGCACGATTAGCCGTTTCAGTGATATGTACAATGAAGTTCTAATTAAAGATAGTCAACATCGTGCCATTCGAGTCAAAAATTTAGGCCAACGCGAGTATGTACAATTAGTGCGTCATAATGACATTACATTTGGTATTGGCCCAGCCGGAACCGGGAAAACTTTCTTAGCAGTCGTTTTGGCAGTAGCTGCGTTGAAGGCCCATGAAGTTGAACGAATTATTTTAACTCGGCCGGCAGTTGAAGCAGGTGAGAGCTTAGGCTTTCTTCCAGGTGACTTGAAGGAAAAAATCGATCCATATTTGCGGCCGATTTATGATGCTTTGTACACTGTTTTGGGTCAAGATCAAACAAATCGGATGTTAGAGCGTGGCATTATTGAAATTGCGCCATTAGCCTATATGCGTGGGCGGACTTTAGAGAATGCTTTTGTGATTTTGGATGAGGCCCAAAACACGACAACCGCACAGATGAAGATGTTTCTGACCCGTTTAGGTTTAAATTCACGAATGATTGTTAATGGTGACTTGACCCAAGTGGATTTACCACATAATCAAAAAAGTGGGCTGAAACAGGCCGGTGAAATTCTACGGTCAGTTAAACATATTGGCTTTATTGATTTTTCTTCAGCCGATGTGGTTCGCCACCCAGTTGTGGCCCAAATTATTGACGCTTATCAAAAATATGATCAGGAGCAAAGAAAAGCATGAACTTAGAGATTATTAACGAAGAGCAGTTAGTTCCTGCAGGGCGAGAACAGTGGATGCGTGACTTAATTGAATTCGCTGCAAAAGAATTGAATGAAGCACCCGACACAGAAATGTCAATCAGCTTGGTTAGCGATGATGAGATTCAACGCGTTAATCGGGAATACCGCCAGAAAGATCGGGCGACTGATGTCATCAGTTTTGCGATTGAAGATGATGAGTCTGATTTGCCGAATTTTGAAGAGTTGGCAAGTGAATTTGATATTCCGCGTAATATTGGTGATTTGATTATTGCGCCCCATTATGTTGCTGAACAAGCTAAAAACTATGGTCATAGTTTTGATCGGGAATTTGGTTATACCCTTGTTCATGGTTTCTTGCATTTAAATGGCTACGATCATATTGAACCTGAAGATGAAAAAGTGATGATCAGCCTGCAAGAGAAGATTTTGGATAATTATGGGCTTAAACGCTAAGAAACCGCAGACCAGTAAAAATCATTCGTTCTGGCAATCTTTACGTCATGCTGCCCAGGGCTTGAGTTTTACTTTTCAGCACGAAGGTAATTTTAAACGTCATCTCGCTATTGCCACGATTGTGATTGTGCTCAGTGCAATTTTACAAGTGGCCAAAACTGAATGGCTGTGGCTAGTTAGTGTGATTTTTATCGTTTTAATTGCGGAACTGTGGAATACAGTTGTTGAATACCTAGTTGATTTACTGGTCGCAAAGCAGTACGATACAATGGCCAAGCACATTAAAGATGTTTCGGCGGCGATTGTCTTGGTTGCGAGTTTGTTAGCCGTCATTGTTGGTTTAATAATTTTTGTGCCTTATGTTTTACAAATATTAGCATAAAGAGGAGCCTGATTAGGATGGATGAACTAACTGAGCGTGCACGCCAAGCTCGCGAACAAGCTTACGTGCCATATTCACACTTTGCCGTTGGCGCGGCGGTTATGACCGCTGATGGTCAAATTTACACTGGCTGTAATATTGAGAACTCGTCGTATGGGATGAGTTTATGTGCGGAACGAGTTGCCATGTTTAAAGCCGTTTCCGCTGGTCATCGCCATTTAAAGGCGATTGCTGTTGTCGGTGATACAAAAGGGCCAGTTTCACCATGCGGAGCCTGCCGTCAAGTGATGACCGAATTTATGCCAGCCGATGCCAGTGTGACTTTGTCGAATTTACAAGGTAAGTCAGAAACACTGCCGTTAAAAGAAGTGTTACCATTTGCCTTCTTCTTAAATGATGATCGGGTCGATTAATCAGCACCACTAAAAAATAAAAATTAGCGTGTGACAAAAATTGTTGGCAGTGATTTGCCAGCGTGAGGAAGAGTCTGAGACATAAAGTCTATATTCCAAAAAATAATCCGAACTTTCGTTGCTGAAATGTGTTCTCAAAGGTAACCGGTTCTGCTTAACGCAAAAATGTCGAGCAATTCTAACGAATTGTTCGGCATTTTTCGTTAATGCTCACCGACTGACTGCTTTTTGCACACACTCTCTCTTGCTGATAAGCAGAATAAGTACCTTTTTTGATAACGGAGTTCAAATGGTCAAAGCGCGTTTGGTCTTTGATAAAATGATTTCTGAATAGCCAAATATTGTTGCTCTTCAAAACAAAATTAGTAAATTTCTAATTTTAAAGGTAATAATATCATTTGGTACTAATGACCGATATACATATTATCATATTACTCTCATAATAACGGTATTAAAAACTTACCTGATCGCTTAGACCAGCTGGAAAGTGTGATCATAATGATTTGGAAATATGGCAATAAGCGAACATTATTTTTATTAATGCCGTTAATGATAATTGGTAATTCAATTAGCGTGATTACAGGTTTGATGACTAGTTGCTTCATTACCGCAGCGACTAATAAAAACATGGTTCTTTTTTGGCAAACTGCATTCTTAGGTACTGCGTGCTTAATTCTTGTAACTTTGATCAACTTAATGATGGTTCGAGTTAAGAATAAACTAATTATGGAAGTTAATCTGAGAATTAAAGCAATTGTACTAGAGTCGATCGCGAAAAAAAGTCAAATTGATTCGGGCGATGAATTATCATTTATGACGAATGATTTGAAATTATTAGAGACGAAAGGCATTGAAAACGAGATTAATATTTTAGGCCTCATTTTTGAATTTGTCATTGCCTTTGTGGTGGCCTTAACTTTGGATTGGCTAGTGACATTGGCCTTTATTCTTGCTGGCGTCGTCCCAGCATTGCTTTCGGCAAAACTGGGCGGGCGAATTGAGGCAGCATCTACTGCGTGGAGTAAAAGTAACTCAGCTTATACTGGACAGCTTAAGAATCTATTTGAGGGTTTAGCGATTATTCAACTTTATCAATCATTTGCATTTTTTACTGCTAAAGGATTAAGAGAATCCCGACGGTTAGAGAAAGCACTTCGCAAAATGAACATTCTGGTCGGCCAGGTCGAGCAACTATTAACCGGGATTGCTTACATCGCACTAATGCTATTACCATTTAGTTTTGGGATTTATCGTGTAATTCAAGGTGCAACTACTTTAGCAATTTTCATGGGTGTGATGCAAGTTAGTAACTCAGTAATTAATCCGATGTTAAATATTTTTACTAAAATAAATGAATTGAAAACAACTAAGCCAATTCAAGCAAAAATCAAAATTGCCCTTCAACGAGGCCAGCAAACCGTGGCAGAACCAGCCAATGATTTTGTTAAGCTGACGTTAACCGACGTTGGCCTAAAACGAGCTGGCAAGCAATTATTTACTCATTTTAACCTCCGGGTACAGGCTGGGGATAAAGTCTTAATTATGGCCCCATCAGGCTTTGGTAAATCCAGTTTATTGAAGGCACTACTTGGTGAGTTGACCTTCAATCAAGGCAGCTATCAATTTAATCAGCAACCGGTTATTCCAGCCACAACACAAACCCTGTTGCCAAATTTTGCTTACATTACGCAACAGCCTTTCTTATTTGTTGATAGTTTGACGAATAATCTAACGCTCGGTAGTGACTTTAACAATCAGCAAATAACTGCCGCACTTGCTGCGAGCGATCTAACTGAATTATCAAAGGAGAAGGGACTTGATTATCAAGTTGGCTCAGATTCCCGACAATTATCAGGCGGTCAAATTCAGCGTTTAGAAATTGCTCGGGCAATTCTGCGGCAGCGCCCAATTGTTCTAGCTGATGAACCTACTTCGGCCTTAGATGAAGAAAGTGCCGCAATTATTCAGCAAACGCTATTAACACAGGCGGAAACCTTAATTCAGGTTTCTCATAAAGTACCGCTCAGCGTACAAGCGCAGTTTACTAAGGTGATTCATCTGGATAACTCAGCAGTAATCGTGCCATCCTAGGTAAGGCGGTGCCACAAGTGCTGCGCTAAAATTAAATAAAGCAGTTGAAACGTGTTCGCCAAAGGTAACTTCTGCTACTTAATGCCTTTTGCACACGCTGTAGTTATCTTTGCCAGGCAAGTGTTATAATCAAAAGAGAACTTAAATAACGAATATGCGGTATCAAAGTGGTACTAAAAGTAGTGTCTAATCACTACTAGCATTCATAAAGGATGAACAGAAATGGCAGAATTTAAATCCGGTTTTGTGGCTTTGTTGGGCCGACCTAATGTGGGTAAATCAACGTTAATGAATCGTGTTATTGGTGAGAAAGTTGCGATTATGTCGCCTAAAGCTCAGACTACGCGCAATAAGATTCAAGGTGTGATTACTGATGATGAAGCACAAATTGTTTTTCTGGACACACCAGGGATTCATAAACCCAAAAATGATTTAGATAATTATATGGATCAAGCAGCTTTTTCAACATTAAGCGAAGTGGATATTGCGATTTATATGACTGGGGCGATGGATAAGATTGGCCCTGGAGATCGTTTTATTCTTGAAAAACTAGCCAATATTAAAACACCACTATTTCTAGTTATAAATAAAATTGATTTGGTTCATCCCGACGATTTATTGACGTTGATCAATGAGTATCGGACTTTGGCTGACTTTGCGGAAATCATTCCCTTGTCAGCCACTCAAGGTAATAACGTTGATGAATTAGTTAAAGAAATCAAACACTATTTACCAGCTGGACCAAAGTACTATCCTGATGATCAATTGACGGATCATCCAGAATATTTCGTTGTGGCTGAACTGATTCGCGAACAATTATTATTACAAACTCGTGATGAAATTCCTCATTCTGTTGCAGTTGTCGTTGAAGACATGAATACACATGAGAATGGCAAATTAGTGATCAACGCCACTGTTTTCGTTGACCGTGAAAGTCAAAAGGGCATTGTTATCGGTAAGGGGGCGTCGATGATCAAACATGTTGGTATTGGTGCTCGGCGCGAAATCGAACCACTTTTAGGCGAGAAAGTTAACCTGAAACTACAAGTTAAAGTGCAACGTAATTGGCGTGACAACCCACTTTTCTTGAAGCGGGCTGGCTACGACCAACGCGATTTTAAAAATTGAGTTGGCTGCGTGATGTTGAATTTCGCGGTATGGTCATGTATCGGCGTGATTATTCGGAGCGGGATTTACTCGTCCAGATTTTAACTGATCGTTTTGGTCCGAAGATGTTTTTGGTCCGCGGTGCTAAGAAGCGCGGCTTTAAAATGACCAGTGCTATTTTACCTTTTACTGAAGCTGAATATATTGGGCGGATCAATTCTGATGGCTTGTCTTATTTAACCACGACCAAAAGTACGAAGATGTGGCGCCATATCAGTAGTGATTTGGTCTTACAAGCTTATGCTTCATATTTGCTGACCTTAACGGCAGCGGCCTTTCCAGAAGGTAATCCTGTTGGGCGCGCTTATGATTTGATTCAAACGGCCTTGGAACGGATGGATGATCAAGCTGATGCGCAATTGTTAACTAACTTGGTTGAGGTAAAATTATTAGGTGAATTTGGCGTGGCGCCGTATTTACAAGGCTGCGTGATTTGTCAGCGGAATGATTTGCCTCTGGATTATTCGGAAGCATTGGGTGGCCTTTTGTGTCAAAATCATTGGGATCGCGATCCTTATCGATTGCATGCGCGCCCAAAAGCGGTGGCGTTATTGCAGCGCTTGGCCGTTTGGCAACCGCAACAAATTGGCCAAGTCCAACTAAGTGATTTAACTCGTCGTGAATTACAGCGAATCCTTGATCATATTTATACTGATCAAGTCGGGTTGAAGCTGAAGAGCAAAGTTTTCCTTGATGAATTAACCAGTAACAGTAATCGGCTGAAGAAATAGGGCTGGCGCTGGTCCGCGTCAAGTAGACAGTTCAAATAATTAAAGTTTCTATGCAATTTCTTTTACGGCATGATTCCGGTA